>NZ_SZYH01000001.1:2846618-3558273 GCF_005298175.1 Marinobacter panjinensis | reverse complement strand
CTGCCGCCAGCGTTCAATCTGAGCCATGATCAAACTCTTCAGTTTAAATCATACAAGAATCCGAAGATTCTCTATTCTTGCTCAAGACAAAACTCAATTTTCGACGAGTCACTGTCCTGATATTTCGTATCCGAAATACCTCGGCCAGCGCCCACACGAATTACTTGGTCAACTTTTTAAAGAGCGTTCGGGGCTTGCCCGATCAAGGTGGCGTATTCTACATCGAATCGCTGCCTTGTCAACCGCTTTCTGAAGAATTTAAAAACTCGAATTCTTCAACTAAATCAAACGGTTGTCGTTCGATTTCTGACCCGCCTCAGTGGCGTGTCCCTCGAACGAGATGCGTATTCTACAGAGCTCACTCGAGGTGTCAACGAGCTTTTGGATATTTTCTCAGAAACCCCGGATTCCGATCAATCCTTGACCAGAACACGGGCAATTTTCTTCTTACCTGCCTGGACGACACAGTCATCACCAGCGGAAAACATCCGCTCATCTGTTACCTGCTCGCCATTAATGTAAACAGCGCCGCGCCCGAACACGTCCTTCGCAGCCTTGCCATTGCTCGCCAGGTTGGCCTCCTTGAGCAATGACACAATATGCAATTCACCGCGCCCGGCCAGGGAAACCTCCACCACGGGCACATTCTCAGGGATCTCTCCCAGGCCCACCCGGTTACCAGCCGACTTGTGAGCCGTGGCAGCCGCTTCGGCGTCGTGGAAACGGGTAATGATCTCTTCCGCCAGCAGCTTCTTATAATCCTGCGGGTTAGCACCACCATCTACGGCAGCATGAAACTCCTCCACTTCTGTCAGCGACCGGAAGCTCAACAATTCAAAATAACGCCAAAGCAGATCATCCGGCATGGACAGCAATTTGGTGTACATCTCCCCGGGCGAATCGTTGACACCTACATAGTTGCCAAGGGACTTCGACATTTTCTGGACGCCGTCGAGCCCTTCGAGTATCGGCATGGTGAGAACGACCTGAGGCGACTGGCCATAATGTCTCTGCAGAATGCGCCCCATCAGAAGGTTGAATTTCTGGTCAGTTCCTCCCAGTTCGACATCGGCCTCGAGTGCCACTGAGTCATAGCCCTGCACAAGAGGATAAAGGAACTCGTGTATGGCGATGGGCTGTTCGGCGCGATAGCGCTTGGTGAAGTCGTCTCGCTCCAGCATCCGTGCGACTGTGTACTGACCGGCCAGGCGGATCATATCTGCAGCGGAGAGCTTGCTCATCCAGTCGGAATTGAAAACGACCCTGGTCTTGCCGGGATCCAGGATCTTGAACACCTGCTCTTTATAGCTGACGGCATTTTCGGCCACCTGCGCCTCGGTGAGTGGAGGACGGGTGGCGCTCTTACCGGTTGGATCACCAATCATCCCGGTAAAGTCACCAATAAGAAAAATAACCTCGTGCCCCAGATCCTGAAACTGACGAAGCTTGTTGATCAGTACGGTGTGCCCCAGATGCAGATCAGGCGCCGTCGGATCGAACCCTGCCTTGATCCTGAGGGGACGCCCCTCTTGAAGTTTTTCAACCAGCGCCTCTTCGGAAATCAACTCGTCCATGCCGCGCTTGACTACGGCCAAGGCCTCATCAATAGATGCCATAAACCACACATCCTCAATTCTGATGGTTTGGGCAGAAGGACGGTTACAGACCACTACAAAAGAAATCTGTGCGTTACCGGCCTCCCTGCTACAGTATTCCTGCTCAGTTTTTAAACAGGGCCGCGTATTTAAGGCGGGGGATTATAGCAACCCTTACCCAGGAAATCCGGCCCACGTACCACCAACGGTAATGTTTGAAGCTGTCCTGAGCGCATTTTATACGGTAATCTGTTGGTCTATACTTTAACAACAGCTTTAATTAGGTAGTACAACCTACCGGAATGCCGATCAAAACGGATGCGACACGTGCTGAAAATGTTTCCAAAAACACATATTACCATCGCCGCCGCGACCAGCGTGGTCATCGCCGCCGCGATTCTCATGAGCCCAAGTGCCAACGTTGAAGCCAACAGAATGGCCTACGCACTCGATCTCGATGAAGGCACCGTCAGCGAGTCAGGCAGTCCGCCCGCCAAGCAGGCGAAGAGCAACGAAAAACCGGCTCCTGATCCTGAAGTAGCCACAGCCAAAAAAGAACCCGAGCTGCCTGAGGCACTTGATACAGCAGCTGCCATCGCGGAGGCCAGTGAGCCTGAGCTGCAATGGCAAGAGTACAAGATCAAGTCCGGCGACACCCTGTCCTCCCTCTTTGGCAAGGCCGGCTTCAACGACGGCATCATGCTGTCGGTTATTCATGGCGACGGTGAAGCGGACAAATTACAGCGGCTTTATGCGGGTGAAACCATCGCGTTCGCAACCGATGACGCCGGCGAACTGACAGCGGTTGACCTTCAGCGCAACCTTCTGGAAACCCTTCGTGTCGAAAAAACCGAAGATGGCTTCAAAGGCGAAACGGTGATACGTGAACCCGACGTAAAACCTGCCTTTGCCTCCGGCATTATTGACGGTTCGCTTTATGTAGCGGCCCGGGAAGCCGGTATGTCAGACGGGCTGGCGATGGAAATGGCAGGCATCTTCGGCTGGAACATCGACTTCGTTTATGACGTGCGCAAGGGCGACCGGTTTGAGGTGGTTTACGAAGAGCTGTACCTGGATGGAGAAAAGTTCGACACCGGCAACATTATCTCCGCCCGGTTCGTTAACCAGGGCAAAGACGTCATCGCACTGCAGTACACCGACAGCAACGGCGATACCGACTATTACAGCCCCGATGGCAGCAGTATGCGCAAGGCGTTCCTGAGAACGCCGATCAGTGCGCGGGTTTCTTCCTCCTTTAACCTGCAGCGCCGCCATCCGGTGCTGGATGTGGTTCGCCCTCACGAAGGCACAGACTACGCGGCACCTCCGGGAACACCGATCAAGGCAGCCGGTCACGGCCGGGTTCAGTTTGCAGGCTGGAAAGGTGGTTACGGGCGCACCGTTATTCTCAAGCACGGTGACAACATCACTACCCTCTATGCCCACATGAGCCGCCTCGGCAAAGGCATAAAGAATGGATCGCGCGTCAAACAGGGCGACACTATCGGCCACGTGGGCTCGTCGGGCATGGTAACCGGCCCTCATCTTCATTATGAGTTCCGGGTGAATGGATCCCCGAGAAATTCCCGCACCGTGAAACTGCCGGATGCCAAGCCGGTACCACAGTCTGAAATGGCCCGCTTCAAGAAGCACGCCGACCAGCAGGTGGCCAAGTTTGAGCTATTCCGCCAGGATTACCAGCAACTGGCCCTGGCCGCAGACGAATAAGACATGAAAGCCTGGATTGGATTGATGTCCGGCACCAGTATGGATGGCATTGACGCCATACTGGTGTCTTTCCAGGACCGAAACATTCGGATCCACGCCACTCACACTACCGATTATCCTGACGGTATCCGCCAGCGACTTGCCAGCCTCAGCCAGAACCGTGGCACCCCGGATGACCTTGGAGAGCTGGACCACGCAACCGGCTCCCTGTTTGCTCTTGCCGCAAGCAGTGTCATTGAAAAGTCCGGCTTCCCATCGACGTCAATTGCAGCGATTGGCAGCCACGGGCAGACGATTCGGCACCAGCCAGACGGTTCAGCACCCTTTTCCATTCAGGTTGGCGACCCCAATCTCATTGCAGAACGCACCGGCATAACAACCGTTGCCGACTTCCGACGGCGCGACCTGGCAGCCGGAGGACAAGGCGCGCCACTGGTCCCGGCGTTCCACAAAGCGTTCTTCGGCGATGCCGGAGAGGACCGCTGTATTCTAAACCTTGGCGGCATTGCCAATATCACCCACCTGCCCGCCGCCAACAAAGCGCCTGTCACCGGGTTTGACACCGGACCATCGAATGCACTGATGGATGCATGGTGCCTGGATCAGACTGGGCGCACCTATGACAAGGATGGCGCCTGGGCAGATGAAGGCATCGTGGACCAGAGCCTGCTGGGAGATATGCTTTCCGACGCCTATTTCTCGCGACAGCCACCAAAAAGCACCGGTACTGAAAAGTTCAACCTGGAATGGCTAAAGGTTCTGTTGAACCGGCACCCGGACCTTCCCGGGGCCGATGTTCAGAGGACTCTGCTGGAACTGACGGCCGTCACCGTGGCACAGCAGATACCTCCCTCACCGGGGATGACCATTTTTGTATGCGGCGGGGGCGCCAGAAACAAGGTGCTTATGCGGGAACTGAAGCGAACCTGCAGCCCGTTACGAATCGCTTCTACCGCGGAGTTGGGCCTGGACCCACAGTGGGTTGAGCCAGCAGCGTTTGCCTGGCTGGCCAGCCAGACACTGTCAGGAAAATCGGGAAACCTGCCGGAAGTGACAGGCGCAAGCGGAGAAAGAATTCTGGGCGCTGTCTATTACACCTGAGCTGGTGCGCGAGACAGCGTCGCGTCAGATGGAAAAGGAGCTGCCGCATCCACACGTGGAGCTCGCGTTGGGATTCTGCACCACAAACTGTGAACCCTGCAGTCCTTCCTGGTAATCCACGGTTGCCCCGACCAGGTACTGATAGCTCATGGGATCCACCAGTAACATCACACCATCCTTCTCAATAACGGTGTCTTCTTCGTCCTGAGCATCGTCAAACGAGAACCCGTACTGGAAACCAGAGCAACCACCACCGGTCACAAACACGCGAAGCTTGAGGTCAGAGTTGCCCTCTTCCTCAACAAGATCACGAACTTTGGACACCGCACTGTCACTGAAAAATATCGGTGTCATTGCCTGTTGCTGAACTACACTCAAGTCCGCCTCCGGTTTGCCTGGATAAAATCTGACCTGATTATCGTATTCCTGACTAAAACAATCAACTATTCCTTACCAGGTACCGCTGTATCGCCATGGTTTTCAGCTTTGTCTTCGTCGGCCACCCGGGCACTGGCCTGGTGCTTGTCGCGGCCAAGCAGCCCGACTGGTTCGTTCTGGTGAACCAGGCTGCCATTCACCGAGGCACCCATGGCCATTTCAATCAGGTTGTAGTAGACATTGCCGTGAATCGAGGCTTTTTCCGCCAGCTCTAGGTGCGTAGATGCATAGACGTCCCCATGCACTGTGCCGTTGACGATCACGTGGGGTGCAACAATGTCCCCTTCCACAGAGCCGACTTCAGACACTCTGAGCACCGCGTCGCCGCCTTCTTCCGCGACCACCCGGCCGCGAATCGTGCCGTCAACGTGAAGCCCACCGGAGAAATGCACATCCCCCTCCACCGTTGTCCGGGACGAGACGAGGGTATCAAAATGCCCACTGGGGCGGCGGGGTTTCTGTTTCTTCTTGCCAAGCATGTCAGTTCTCCGTTAGTTCATCCCAATCAAATGTACGTTCCGCCTGGGACGATTTACTGCCTTCGGCGCGGGCTACCACCTGCAACTCCAGGGGCTCAAACCCGTCCGGCACCCGCAACAGGCCTTCAATATCCTGGAAGTACCGGAAGCGGAATCTGACTCCAAGATCGTCAATATCGTCGGAAAGATCCCGAAGGGCGATAACTTCTTTTTCTTCATTCCGTATGCCGATAACGTTTACGGCAACCACACCCGCAATATAACTCTTGTTATCGCCAACCTGGGTCAGCACCAGCTTGAAATTATAGGCACCCTCCTGCCTGGCACTTTGCATAGCCAGTCGGTCAACCTGCAACCCCTTGCTGGTTTCCGAAGGTGCCATTATGTTTTTATAGAAAGTCAGATCCGCTTTCAGTGATGCGATCTGCGTTTCCAGAGCTACGATGGTTCTGCGGGCCTGATTCAGGGCCTGGGCATCAATGGTTCGCCCCCGCTCGAGATTGACCAGTTGCTGACTGGTTTCCCGGTTCTGCTCCCGCAGCTGTTCAACCTGCTCCTCAAGGCGATCGCGGGATTCCTCCGCGGTGGAAAACCGGAATCCGCCCTGGGCCATGCCCGTTGCGTACCCGAGCACTGCGGCGGTAATGGAGAATACCAACAGTATCAGGGTACGGCGAAGCCGGTAGCCTGGGCGATGGCGGATGACAACGTATTCTTCAGCGGGCTTTCTGGATTCACTCACCGGGAGAACCTATGGCAGCAACGCGGGCGCTTCCAGCCCCATGGTTTCCGGCAGGCCGAACATGATGTTCATGTTCTGGATGGCCTGGCCCGCCGCACCCTTCACCAGGTTATCAATAACCGATGAAATGATAACGATGTTGCTCTGTTCCTGCCGATGGAGCGCCATACGGCACTGGTTGGCACCACGAACACTGCGGGTTTCCGGGTGGCTGCCAAAGGGCATAACATCCACAAACGGCTCGTCCCGGAACCGCTCTTCGTACAGTGACTGCAAGCGATCAAAATCAGCAGAGTTACGCAGCTCCGCATACAGCGTGGCTTCGATACCGCGAACCATCGGGATCAGGTGCGGCACGAAGGTGACACCCACTTCGCTGCCAGCGGCCTGCGACAGCCCCTGGCGGATTTCGGGAAGATGCCTGTGGCCAGAGGCGCCATAAGCCTTGAAGCTCTCACCGACCTCGCCGTGCAGCATGCCGATTTTGCCCTGCCGCCCGGCGCCACTGGCACCAGACTTGGCATCGGCGATCAGTCGCGACGGATCGACCAGCCCGTTCTCCAGCAAGGGCAGAAAGCCCAGTTGAACCGCTGTCGGGTAACAACCCGGATTGGCCACCAGTTGCGCAGTGCGAATCTCGCCCCTGACCACTTCTGGCAGGCCATAGACGGCCTTTTCTGCCCACTCGGGGCTCTCGTGGGGCATGCCGTACCAGTTGGCCCAGACATCAAGATCCTTCAGGCGGAAGTCCGCAGACAGGTCCACAACTCGGGCACCCGCAGCCATCAGTTCCGGCATCATGCGCATAGCCACGCCATGGGGAGTTGCGAAAAAGACCAGGTCACAGGCTGCCAGGGTTTGCACATCAGGCTCTGAAAAAGCGAGGTCGTAATGGCCACGCAGGTTCGGATACATGTCGGCAACCGGCATGCCCGCCTCCGAGCGCGATGTAATACAACTCACCGTCACTTCAGGATGAACCGCCAGAATTCTCAGAAGCTCAACACCGGTATAACCGGTTCCACCTACAATGCCTACTTTTATCACCAGTTACTCCAGCTACAAATCAGGTTCCCGAAAGCCCAATAGTCTAACATGATAAACCAATGACTTATTGCAGCCCCATCAGCGCTGGTTACAATATCGTCAGGAAATCACTCACCACCGGAAACCCGGCGTTCATGCGTAGATTTTGGCATAAGATTACCGAGAACCTGATCCCTGTTTTCCGCCGCCGGCTATCCGGTGTGGATGCATTGCCCCAACTGGCAGTTCTCGGGCTGCTGTCCGGGTTGTTTACCGGTGGCGTGATCCTGGTTTTCCGGCTGGCGATCGAGTGGCCGCTGGAACACTTCCTGCCTGGCGGAGACTCTGAATCCTTTGAAGAGCTGGGCATTCTCACCCGGGCAATTCTTCCTCTTGGGGGCGCCGTCGGGTTAGGGCTGCTGATGCACAATCTTGCGACTCATGACCGCAAGGTCGGCATCGTGCACGTGATGGAACGTCTGAACTACCATCAGGGTTATATATCCGTGCGCAGCGCCCTGGTTCAGTTTATAACGGGGGTCAGCACAGTGGTCACCGGGCAGTCCGCCGGCCGGGAAGGGCCGGCAGTCCATCTTGGCGCAGCCTTTTCGAGCCTCATGGGCCAGTGGATGAGATTGCCCAACAACAGCATTCGTACGCTGGTTGCCTGCGGCTGTGCCGCTGCCATATCCGCCTCGTTCAACACACCGATATCCGGTGTCATCTTCGCCATGGAAGTGGTGATGATGGAATATACCATCGCCGGCTTCACGCCTATCATCCTGGCATCCGTAACAGCTGCGGTAGTGAGCCAGGCCATGTACGGTTCCGAGGTTGCCTTCAGCGTACCGCCGCTGACCATGAACTCCCTGCTGGAGATCCCATGGATTATCGCAATAGCCATTATTATCGGAGTTGCTGCGGCGGCGCTCATACAACTGGTAGACACGACCGGGCGCCACCATCATCGCCCGGTATTGCTGCGGCTAACTATGGCAGGGCTTCTCATGGTGCCATTTGCCGTGGTGGTGCCGGAAGTCATGGGTATTGGCTACGATACGGTCCAGTCCACTCTTGATAATCAACTGCCGTTCTGGCTTCTGCTCGGTGTCGGTATTGCAAAGCTGATCATTACGTCAATCACGATCGGCCTCGGCATGCCCAGCGGGGTGATTGGCCCCACCCTGTTCATGGGGGCAACACTGGGCGGCGCCATGGGCCTGATTGGCGCACAGATTTTTCCGGATACCGCCTCATCCGTAGGTTTCTATGCGATGCTTGGTATGGGTGCAATGATGGGGGCCGTGTTGCAGGCTCCACTTGCAGCACTGATGGCGCTGATGGAGGTAACCAGGAACCCGAACATCATCCTGCCCGGCATGCTGGTGATTACCACCGCGAGCCTGGTGACGAGCGAGGCTTTTGGCAAGAAATCGCTTTTCCTGACCATTCTGAAAAGCCAGGGTCTGAGCTACCAGAACTCCCCGGTGATCCAGGCGCTGAGGCGGGTTTCCGTCGGTGCCATCATGGACCGGAGCATTCTTCGCACCGAGCGCTTCCTGTCCCGGGAGGAGGCTGGCAAGATTCTGAAATCCGAGCCCAAGTGGCTGGTTGTGGAAGGCAGTAATGGGCCCACCGCCCTTTTACCCGCCGTGGATCTCGCCCGCTACCTGGAAGACACCAAATCTCCAGCCAGCCGTGAGCACGAAGACGAAGAGGCCGTTCCGGAGCAGGTTGACCTCATGGATATTCCGGCGAATCGTCGGGATATTGCCCCGGTGCAATACCAGGCCACGCTGGAAGAAGCACTGAACGAGTTTGAGCACACCAACGTAGAGGCCCTTTACGTCCAACGCCACGTTGCTCCAATGATTCAGCGCGTCTACGGCGTGGTACTGAAAACCGATATCGAAAGCTACTATCAATACCGACGGAGTTAACCAATGCTTTGGGTCAAAGCCCTGCATATTATTGCCATGGTGTGCTGGTTCGCCGGCATTTTTTACCTGCCCCGACTGTTTGTCTATCACGCTGCCTGTGAGGATCAAACCGGACGGGAACGCTTCAAGATCATGGAGCGCAAACTCTACCGGGGCATCACTACGCCATCGATGATAGCAACCGTCGTTTTGGGACTCTGGCTCATCAGTTACAATGTACAGGGGTACATGAGCCAGGGCTGGCTGCATGCCAAGCTGTTGCTGGTGGTTCTGCTGATTGGTTACCACTTCTACTGCGGCCACCTGGTAAAAGTATTCCGTGACGACAGGAACACCCGCAGCCACGTTTTCTATCGCTGGTTCAACGAGGTACCTGTGCTGATTCTGGTTGCCGTTGTCATTCTTGCTTCCGTTAAACCATTCTGAGGAGCCTCACCATCAAACTGCATAGCCGCCCTCATGTTCTGATTGTTTCCGGCCTTGATCCATCGGGGGGCGCCGGTATCCAGGCCGACATCCAGGCCATTACCTCACTGGGCTGCCACCCCATGCCGGTGCTCTCCTGCCTGACAGTCCAGGACACCCGGAATGTCTACAATGCCACCGCCACGGACCCGGAGATTATTCGCCAGCAACTGGAATGCCTGGCAGCCGACGCCCCCATTCACGCGATAAAAACCGGTGCCCTGGGCAGTGCCGATGTAGTGGATGTTTTGGTGGATTTTCTGGCCGAGCATCCCGGTATTCCGCTGATTACCGATCCAGTGATCAAGGCGGCCGGTGGCGGTGACCTGGCGGATGAAGCCCTGATTGCCCGCATGAAGGAACGTCTGTTCCCGCACGCGGAAATCATCACCCCCAACGGTATTGAGCTGGCGCTGCTAGGCGGCGATAAAGACGCGGCACGTGCGGCCCACAACCTTCTGGAAGCCGGTTGTCAGTCCGTGCTTGCAACCGGAGGCCACGGTAAAGGCGAGGAAATCATCAACACGCTTTATTCTCACGATCAGGAGCCGTTGTACTTCTGCATCGAGCGCATTGGCGGTGAATACCACGGCACCGGATGTACTCTGGCGGCTTCCATTGCTGCCGGCAGGGCGTCCGGGCTCTCGGCCCGGGCCTCCATCGCCCAGGCACAGAATTATGTGCTGCGCGCTATCCGGCACGCACTGAAAGTCGGCAACGGCCAACCGGTACCGGACCGGGGCATTCCATGGGAGAGCTAGGCTCACCGGGCACTTTCAGTGCCAGCGCCACGGCCAAGGGGCTGCGACCAGGCCTTTATGCCATCACCGACAGCCAGCTACTGCCGGCAGTCAAGCTTCTGGCGGCCGTGGAAGCCGCCCTTCGTGGTGGCGCCGTACTGGTCCAGTATCGGGAGAAGCATGCCCCGCAACCCGAACGCCTCCGGCAGGCCAGGGATCTGGCAGCGATTTGCAATAATGCCCGGGTACCACTGATCATCAACGATGACCCAGAGCTGGCCAAACGCTGCGGCGCTGCCGGCGTTCACCTGGGGCAATCCGACGGTTCCCTCATTGCCGCCAGGCAACTGCTCGGCGAACATGCGATCATAGGGGCAACGTGCCATGCCGATCTGGCCCTGGCGACCAGCGCCGACCGTGACGGCGCCGATTACCTGGCTTTCGGGCGATTTTTCAAGTCGAACACAAAGCCTGATGCACCCGCCGCCGACACCTCGGTACTGGCCCGGGCCCGACAATTTGGCAAGCCGGTTACGGCGATTGGCGGCATTACCACCGACAACGGAGAAGCCCTGATCCGTGCCGGCACCGACCTGCTGGCGGTCGTTGGCGACCTCTTCGACGGTGACCCGGCATCCATTGAAGAGCGTGCACGCCGGTTTACCCGGCTTTTTGCAGACCATCACCCACTATTTTCATTTTCCGTACATCAGGAGTCCTGAACCATGACCCAGTCCGAAACCCTATTCGCCGAGGCTCAGAAATACATTCCCGGAGGGGTCAACTCTCCGGTCAGAGCCTTCAAGGGAGTCGGCGGTACACCGCTGTTTTTCAAGCACGCTGAAGGGGCCTATCTTTACGACGAAGACGACCGCCGCTACATCGATTACATCGGGTCCTGGGGGCCGATGATCCTTGGCCACGGCAACCAGACCATCAAGGATGCCCTGCACGCCCAGGTGGACCAGGGGATCGGCTATGGTGCCCCTACCGCCCTGGAAACCGAAATGGCCAAGAAAGTCTGTGAGCTGGTGCCCTCCATCGATCTGGTGCGAATGGTCAACTCCGGCACTGAGGCCACCATGAGCGCGGTTCGCCTGGCGCGAGGTTATACCGGCCGCGACAAGATCGTGAAGTTCGAAGGCTGCTACCACGGCCACGTGGATTCGCTGCTGGTGAAAGCCGGCTCTGGCGCACTCACTCTGGGTGTACCCAATTCCCCGGGCATTCCCGCCAGCCTTGCGGAGCACACGCTGACCCTGACCTTCAACGATATCGACAGCGTTCGGGAAACCTTCGCCAAAATGGGCGATGAAATTGCTGCCATCATCGTCGAACCGGTTGCTGGCAACATGAACTGTATCCCCCCGGTACCGGGTTTCCTCGAAGGCTTGCGGGAAGTATGTGACGAGCATGGCACCGTGCTCATTTTTGACGAAGTCATGACCGGGTTCCGGGTGTCCCTCGGTGGCGCCCAGGGCTTTTATGGCGTAACCCCAGACCTGACCGCACTGGGCAAGGTGATCGGTGGCGGACTGCCGGTAGGTGCGTTCGGGGGCAGGCGGGCAATCATGGAACACATCTCGCCCCTGGGACCGGTTTACCAGGCCGGAACACTCAGTGGTAACCCGCTGGCCATGTGCGCTGGGCTGGCCACACTGAATGCCATTTCCGAACCTGGCTTTCACGATCGGCTGACAGAGAAAACCAATGCCGTGCGTGACGGGCTTAAAGAAGCCGCGGACAGCACCGGCATCCCCCTGGCAGTGCAAAGCGCCGGCGCCATGTTCGGATTCTTCTTTACCGATGCGCCACAAATCACCCGCTTCGACCAGGTAATGGCCTGTGACGTGGAGCGATTCAAGAAATTCTTTCAGGGCATGCTGAAGGAAGGCGTCTACCTGGCGCCGTCTGCCTTTGAGGCGGGCTTCACCAGTGCAGCGCTGACTGACGACGACATCCACCAGACCATCGAAGCGGCACGCCGGGTCATGGCCACACTCTGACTCTCATAGAAATACGACAAACCTCCGCCGCCAACCGCGGAGGTTTGTCGGCCCGAAGGACATGTCTTTCCGGGCCACATGCGTGAAGCAGGTCACACTTCACCGGTAACAAACCCGCCACAGCCATTCCTGCCGTTGACTTAACCCTCCTCATGATCAAATTATGTGCAGATCTCATGCAAAGAGATGCACTGACTGCGACCATCTAACAATCAAAAAAAAGAAGTCAGCGAAGGGAAGCCCCACATAATTGCCCCGGATCACCTGCAAGGCAGGTATCGGCAAAACCTGTTAGGTCGAGCCGCAGTTTGACAACAAATACAACAGCAAACTGTAGGTGCAACAATGAAACAATGGATCAAGGCATTCACCATGCTGCTTGTGCTGGTATGGTCAGCGCCCACTATGGCCTGGTGGTGGAACTCCACCCCCTCCGACTACACCGACACCCGCTATCCCGTCGTGCTCGTTCATGGCATGTTCGGCTTCGACGCCATCGCAGGTGTGGATTACTGGTATGGCATCGCCGAAGACCTGCGCAGGTATGGCGCCGATGTTTACACCACACAGGTCCCCGCCCTGGACAGCACCATCGCCAGAGGTGAGGCGTTACTTCCCCAGATTGCGTCAATTGCGGCCGTTCATGGCAAGGTAAACCTCATCGGTCACAGCCACGGCGGACCAACCGCACGGTATATCTCCAGAGTGCGGCCTGACCTGGTGGCCTCGGTAACGTCGGTCGGTTCACCCCATAAGGGCTCGCCGGTTGCAGACCTGATCTACGGTTCCCCGGCCGAGAGTCTGGCGGCATCGCTGGGCAACGCGCTTGGCAGCCTGATTGACCTGCTTTCTGGCGGTGGTTACAACCAGGACCTGAGCTCCAGCCTTTACTCACTGACCACTCACGGCAGTGCCGCATTCAATAACTTTGCACCGGCGGGTGTTCCCGGCACCTCTTGTGGTGAAGGATCCTATGCGGCCAACGGCGTGCGCTTCTATTCCTGGGGCGGTACCGGCGTTCTGACCAACGTGCTTGATCCTTCAGATGCGCTGCTGGGCACCACCAGCCTGGCGTTCGGCTTCAGTGCCAATGACGGCCTGGTCGGGCGTTGCAGCAACCATTTTGGCAAGGTCATCCGCGACAACTATTTCATGAACCATCTCGACGAGGTGAACCAGGCGCTGGGCCTTCATAGCCTGTTCGAGACAGACCCGAAAACAGTGTACCTGCAGCAGGCCAACCGGCTCAGAAACGCCGGCCTCTGAGTAAGATCTGGCCGGGAATGGACGCCCGGCCCTGCATCAGAACCCCATTTCCACACCGACCATCACTTCGCGACGGCTGTAATCGTATCGCTCAATGGTGCTGCGGTTATTGAGCATGCTCCACTCCGCCAGCACCAGCCAAGGGCCAGTCAGCCGGTACTCTGCCAGCAGAACACCCCGAAGGCGGTTGTCTGTTCGACGCTCAGAGACCACAGCGTTACCGGAAACCAACCGATGATCATCCCTGTAGCGGGAATGGCGGATATCGCCTCTGGCACCCAGAGACAGACGGCCTGATACATAATAACGGGCCTCCGCCGACACCAGATTGCGTAACGGCGATACACTGAAGAATTCCTGCCCGGTTGTCAGATCCTTGCGATCGTTGACCTCAAGCAGATACCGGCCCCTGAACAGCCAGCTTCCTGCACTTTTCCAGGCACTGACGTCTACCCGCAACATTTCCCCATCGTAGGCGCTGAAACCACTCCCACCCCGGATAGTGGAAAGCGACCCGCTTGCGCTGCAGTCAACCCCGGACAGGATGGACATGAAAAAACATTGATCCGGCCAATAAACAGCTGCCAACCGAACTTCCCGCTCAAGAACCTCGCCTCCGAACCACGAGCCCGCGACACTGAGGGTGGACTTGAGCTCACCTGCACCGACACCTTTGAGCAAGGAGGCGCCGGTGCTCAGGTAAGTGTTGTCGAATTCTGTGTTACCGGGATATTGACGTGAGTAGGCGACACCATGCAGGCCAAAGCCGTCATCACCTATGCGAGCGTCGCCTGCCGCCAGGAGATCCGCAAAAACGCCCGCTTGATTACTTGAGGCGTCATCCGGTGTTCCGGCGATATTGTCGTCATAGCCACCAGCAGCCCAGAGATACCCGCTGCCACTGATTTCACCGAATCGGTCAGCTTCAGGCTCATCAAGCTGACGAAGGGCCAGCACCCGGACCTTTTCCGGCGACTCGGGGCCAGAAGCTTGCTCAAACCATCGACGGGCAGCCTCTGGACGCCCACTCTCCTGCATAACAAGCCCGAGGTTATAGCGGGCCAGAGGCGCATGGGGCGTGTCCAGTAACTCGAGGAAAACGGCTTCGGCCGACTCATACTGCCCGAGACGGAAATAGACCACACCAAGATTGTAAAGCAGTGACGGGGTGTTCAGGCCCGCGTTCCTGGCCCGCTCGAAATGCGCCCTGGCAGCGGTCAGCTCACCCGCGCCGAATGCCGCCACGCCGGCTTCAAAGTCCGGGCTGCCGGTACCTTCTTCTGCCATTGAGAAAGGTGCCAGAATCATCAGGGCAATAAACAGTGTGGCTAATGTTATGGGCCGCAAGCCTTACTCCGGAGATAGCGATGTGATAGCCGATACCCTGCACCCGAGAAGTCAGGTGCGAGGACAGCAAAAACCGGGAGTATAGCAAGGGACGAAGTGCTTCGTCGCAGGGGAGGAACATTACGATTACGATGGGAACAGAAGCCCGGGTCAGGGTAACTCGGGCTTTTCAGGGCGCCTGGACGCACCTGGTGGTTCTGGCCGATCGGGGCGCTCGCGCTGTTCATTACGTTCGCGGACTTCCTTTGCCCCCTCTGTCGCGGTCCGTGCCGCTTCACGACCCCGGTCCCGAGCTTCACGTGCTTTTTCGACGCCTCGTGCCGCACCGGTTGTATCAGCGGGTTTGCCCGCGTCGCCATTACGGCGCTCAAGGGCAACCGGCTCGCGCAGTTCAATCTCACGGACAACAGACTCCGTCAGATCGTCATTGTCTCTGACCATTCGCATGGTCACATCCAGGTCGTCATCGGCGACCACGACTACGGGGGTTGCCAGCAATAACCCAAGGCAACCGCGAACAGCCAGCCTGTGCCAAAAACCGGGTGTCATGATGAAGGCTCCTGATCGCCATTCCCTGAAGCGCTGTTCAGGCTGGTGCGGAATGTCTTTGTTCTGCGGCCATCGTCAAGGTGGGCAACCAGTTCGCCCTCACCTGAAAACAGTATGTTGAGTGGCAGATTCACCACATTTTCGCCTTTGTCCAGATCCACTTTCCAACTCAGCTTTTGATGGCCGGGGTAACTGGCAACTTCAACGTGAGGGGGCAGTTCCACTGTCAGGGTAACCCCTTCCAGCGCCTCCCTGGAGCTGAATGCAAGCCGTACATTGCGGGCAACTGGCTCAGCGGTCAGGGTCTTGTCACCGCCAGCCTGTTCTGCCCCGGAGATCGCCTGTTCGGCGCCAGGCTCCGGCTCAGCCTTCCAGCCAAACCCCAATGCAATACCGATGACCAGGGCCGCCGCGACAGCGCCACTGGCCACGGGCGTGCTCCAGCCATGGCCATGAGAACCTTTCCCGGCTTCTCCGCCTTTTCCAGTGGCCGCCCCCAGAACGCGCTCCTCAAAACCGAACGAAGGAGCTGGCACGGCCTGACTGTCCTGCAGCGAGTCAAATATTGCCTGTTCGTTGTGCGCGGCAATGGAACAATCCTTACAATTGGCAATATGCTGCTCAATGCGGCTGGCTTGCGCCGCAGAAAGCTCGTTCCTGACCCAGGAACGCAGATTGTTTTTGCACTCGTTACACAACATATCCATCACCTCATTGTTCCACACGCCTGACCTGCGGAAAAAGTTCCGGTCGCTCAAGTAATTTTTCCCTGAGCGATGCTCGGCAACGATGAACCCGCGACTTCACCGTACCAACCGGTATCTCCAACACCCGTGCAATATCCTCCTGGCTCCAGCCATCCACGTCGTGCAGCAGCATCAATGTGCGCATATCCGGCGACAGTTCCTGGATCACAGAGTCCATGATGGGCTTCAGGCGACCTGCACTGATCTGTTCCGCCAGCTCCGGTATATCCGCTGCGTAGGAGTCGAGAAACGTGGCCTGCTGCTCCGGCTCCGCCACATCGCTTACCGGCCTGTCCGCGCGCCGCCCCTTGCGCCGCACCTGATCGATGAAGTGGCGGTACAGCACCCGGTTAAGCCAGGGCCGCAATTGCTCGATGCCTTCGAGCTCTTCCAGGCGTGGATAGAGTTTGACGATTACGTCCTGAACCAGGTCTTCGGCATCATGCTGCTGTCCCGCCAAACGGAAGGCAAAACGGTACATGGCCTCCAGGTGGGGCTGGACCAGTTTTTCAAATCGTTTGGGCCGGGAGGGTTTAAACGGAAGTAATGCCAAAACCGGAACTCATCTGATTAATAGCCGAAAATAGAGTGGCAGTTTATAACACAACCAACGGAGAAGTATTGGCCCATCGCACTGCAAGTCCGGATGACCGGAAATATGAGCAAAGATTAACAGAAGTAATGGAACTTTTGGTGAAACGCGAACGTTGAGCGCTTACGGCCGGTAATCATTCATTAACCCGGCCAGTATTTTCACAACGGAGGTTTGCAATGAATCAGTCTCTCAAATACCTGACAGTCGTTGGTTTTACCGGTGCCTTGGCCGCCTGTGGCGGTGGCGGCAGCAGTAGTAGCGGCGCCGGGGAAACAGGCAGCGTAAGTGTCGGACTGACCGACGCACCGGTTGACAGTGCCCAGGAAGTAAACATCGAGGTGATGGCGCTGGTGCTTCAACCCTCCGATGGCGAGCGCAGCAGATTTGAAATGAAGTTCCCGGAACCGATCAACCTTCTGGATCTTCAGGGCGGCGCGTTTGAAACCCTGATTTCCGATGAAGAAGTGCCCGCAGGCGCTTATAACTGGATGCGACTGGAGCTCGGTGATGACAACACCATTCTTCTTGATGACGGAAGCTCTCACATCCTTACCACTCCATCGGCCAGGGGCGTGCAGACGTCAGGATTTACCGTTCCTGCCGGAGGTGTGGTCAGCCTTACCATCGACTTCGATGTCCGCAAGTCACTGGTCAATCCTGTCGGGCAGGAAGATTATCGACTCAAGCCAGTACTCAGGCTTGTCGACAACTCGGAGGTCGGCACTATCAAGGGAACCGTAGCTGGTGAGCTAATCACTCAGGAATGTGGCGATACTTTCACTCAGGGGTATGCAGGCAACGTATACGTTCATGAAGGCGCGGATGCCGTGACAGACGACATCGGCAGCGAAAATGAACCGCTTGTGGTTGCCTCTGTCAATGACAACGGAACCTACACGTACACAGCCGCCTTCGTTCCAGCTGGCGAGTACACCGTGAGCTACACTTGTGAGGATGACCTGATCGAGAACGATCAGGCAGAACCGTCAGATGACGACATCAACTTCAACGGCGCTCAAAACGTCACCGTTGTTGCTGGCGAGACATCAACCGCTGATTTTGAACTCCAGTCACAGCCGGGTTCTTGATAAATTAGCCGGGCAGTAAGGATCCCCGCCGGGTCTCCGGCGGGGATTTTTTTATTTACAGGTTGGCAGCCCGCGCCTCAGCCTGATCCGCCCCAGCCACATTCCCCCTGGCACGACGAATGTCCGCCAGCAGCAACCATCCTGCGCGCTGAAGTGACGAATCACTGCCCGCCAGCGACAGACCTTTCAGGGTAAATTGTTCCGCCGAGCCCAGCTGGTCAAGGGCTACATAGGCCTCTGACAGCTTGAAGTAAACCTCCGCCGAACGCGGGGCAATGCGCTGCGCCCGTTCCAGTTGCGCCACCGCCGCCTGGGCATCACCCGCGGCCATAAGACTGTCGGCACGCTTGATCAGGCTTCTGGCGGCAGGCGAGAGCGCATCGCCTTCATCCTGATAGCTCGGCGAGCTGTACTCCGGCTCGCGCACCGGTTCCTCGGGCTGCTCACTCTTGCGCTCGATCCTCGGCTCGTCCCTGTCGCTGGTCTGCGGCGGTTCCGGAGCCTCATCACGGGAGGAGGAACCTCCCGCAGGGACATAAATGGAGCCACCACCCGGGCCCGAGGCACATCCCGCTACCGTAAGCGCCAGCGCCATTACACCCGCGTATCTCAATGTGTTCGCTTTCATTGGAAAAGTCCTTCAAACCAGCCCCGTATACGCCGTTCTATATTACCGCCGCAGGAAACCTCTACCTCGGGTTCGCTGCCGGTTATGAACGGCACAAGGCGTGCATTTTCACAGTGTTCGTCAGTCAGGGCGCCTTCCGCCGGATTCACCCAGTGGTACTCCACACCATCCGGCACTACCGGCGAGAATCCGTGCTGGGGTACCTGACTCATGAACCGGGACCAAACCGGCAACGCCCCGGTGGCACCGGTCAAAGATGTGGGCCCGTTGTCGTCACGGCCGACCCAGCTAACCGCCAGCAGATCCCCGCTGAAACCGGCAAACCAGGAATCGCGGCCATCATCGGTGGTTCCGGTCTTGCCTGCAAGCGAGAGTTCCCTGGGCACAGTGCGGTACGCGGAGCGCCCCGTGCCCTCTTGCATGGTTTCCTGCATCACGTACTGCACGAGGTGAACGGCTGCCGGGTCAGCCACCTGATCCACCTTCAGGCGATAGCGTGAAAGAGCTTCACCGTCCGCATCGGTTACCTGCCGGATGGTTCTCAGTGGCGTGTTGAATCCGGACGTCGCCAAACCCTGATAGATCTGGGCCACGGTGACCGGTGTCATGGCCACGGAGCCCAGCAACATGGAAGGGTACTCGGATATACCGCTGGTCACTCCGAAGCCCTGGAGCGTGGACTTCACCGCATCGATTCCCACGTCGAGCCCCACCCGGACGGCCGGGAAGTTGTACGAGCGTGACAAGGCTTCGTGCAGGGGCACCAGCCCTCGCTCTTCACCGTCATAGTTCTTTGGCTCCCAGCGTCGGCCGTCGTCGAACACCAGGGAAAAGCCCTTGTCTTCCACGGGGGTAATCAGAGTGTAGCGCTCCGGTTGCTGAAGTGCTGTCAAGTAGGTGAACGGCTTGATCAGCGAACCTATCGGGCGGTGGGCATCCAGCGCACGGTTGAAGCCGGCGTACTGCGGGTCGCGACCGCCCACGAGTGCCAGTACCTCGCCGCTGTCACGGGAGGTGACCACCAACGCGGCCTCCAGCTTGGTGTCGGAATTGGTGTCGGAACCTCCGTCCATGCGGGAAAGCATATCCCTGACGGAAAACTCGGCGGCGTACTGGATGGCCGGGTCCAGGGTGGTGAAAATGCGCAAGCCTTCACTTTGCAGGTCTTCCTGCTTGTAGTCCCTGGCAAGGTGGCGACGCACCAGGTCGATGTAGGCCGGGTAACGGTTTTCCGAATAGGAGGCCCGATCAGTCACTCCTAGCGGCTGCGCACGGGCTTTTGCGGCATCCTCCTCACTGATCAGCCCGGTTTCGGCCATCACATCGAGTACGAGATTACGACGGGAAAGGGCCT
Organism: Marinobacter panjinensis; assembly: GCF_005298175.1. NCBI lineage: Bacteria > Pseudomonadati > Pseudomonadota > Gammaproteobacteria > Pseudomonadales > Marinobacteraceae > Marinobacter > Marinobacter panjinensis. The sequence continues at coordinate 3,538,440 of NZ_SZYH01000001.1, read as the reverse complement.
GCTCGGGACGGCGCCGGGGATTGTAGTAACTCGGTCCTTTGACCATGCCCACCAGCAGTGCGACCTGGTGGGGCTCGATTTCCCGGATGGATTCACCGAAGTAAAACTGGCTTGCCAGACCAAAACCGTGAATGGCACGGGTGCCTGCCTGCCCCAGATAAACCTCGTTGAGGTAGGTTTCCAGAATGTCGTCTTTCTCGTAATGCAGCTCCAGCAGAACCGACATCAATGCTTCGTTGCCCTTGCGCAGCAGTGTCTGGTCACGGGTCAGGAAGAAGTTTTTCACCAGTTGCTGGGTCAGTGTACTGCCCCCCTGCACAATCCGGCCTGCCCGGATGTTGGCCAACATCGCCCGGGCAATGGACAGCGGAGCAATGCCGTAGTGATCCCGGAAGTTACGGTCTTCCACCGCCAATAAGGTATCGGTGAAAAGTACCGGGACGTCTTCAAGCTGAACCAGTACCCGGTCCTCTTTGTGGGCCGGATAGATGCCCCCGATCTGGGCGGGCTCCAGGCGGACAATGGGTGAACTGTCACCCGACAGCACCCTGAAGTCCTGTACCCTGTCACCGTAGATCGTCAGTGACAGTCGCCGGCGCGGCTCCAGTCCGTCCGTGAACAGAAAGCCACGGGTACTGATCACAAAGTGCCCGCCACTGCGGCGATAAGTGCCCGCGTTGCTGCCATCACCGGCGCGGTAGCCCGACAGCTCAAGTTCCCGCTGAAGAGCTCCGGAGCTGACACTGGCACCATCGTAGAGTTCAAGCGGCCTGGCATAGACCCGGGACGGCACCTCAAAGCGGCGGCCCTCAAAACGGGAGGTCACTACGGCATCGAGATAGACCATCCAGCCAGCGAGTAATACCACGCCGATAAAAAAAACACGGAGAAACAGCCGCCAGAACCAGGGCTTGCGGGTGCTTTTGCCTTTGCGACTGTTCTTTTTCGGGGATTTTCTGGGAGAGGCAGATTTTTTCATGGCGGGATTATAACGAATCGGGGCATCGGTGAGGCAGGCCCTCCGTATGTTATTTCTGTAATCTGCCCGTTATGATAGGCGCATTAAAAATCAACGAGTTCAAGGAACCCAAGGAGAGAGCCGTGAGCGATGCAACATCCGACAACCTGATTCTGGCACTGCAGGATCCGGCGCTGTATGACCACCCGGTGAAAGAATTTCAGGTTCTCGAGACGCATATCTCCTGGGTAATCCTGACGGGCGACTTCGCCTACAAGATCAAGAAACCCATGGATTTCGGATTTCTGGATTTCTCGACCCTGGAGCGTCGCAAACGCTTCTGCGAAGAAGAGCTTCGGTTGAACCGCCGCCTTGCCGAGAACCTTTACCTCGACGTTCTGCCCATTACCGGCTCGGCAGAAGCACCTGAGCTGGGCGGCCAGGGCGAGGCGTTCGAGTACGCCATTCGCATGCGCCAGTTCGACCAGAACGACCTGTTCGACGTGCGGCAGGAAAACAGCAAACTCTCCGCTGACCTGCTCACCGGCCTGGCACGTCAGGTGGCGGACTTCCACGGCAAGCAGCCACCGGTCAGCCCAGGCAAGCCACTGGGTACGCCGGACGCGGTCTATGCCGGCATGCAGGAAAACTTTGACCAGATCCGTCCGATGATTGACGACGAAGCGCTGCTACGGCAACTGGACAATCTGGAGCAATGGACCCGTACTACCTTCGAACGCCAGTCTGCCCTGATTGCCAAGCGCTACGATGGTGGTTTTGTCCGCGAATGCCACGGCGACCTGCACCTGGCGAATATCACCGTGTATGAGGGTGAAGTCACGGTATTCGACTGCATCGAGTTCAGCGAGCCTTTTCGCTGGATCGACGTCATCAACGATCTGGCCTTCCTGTTGATGGACCTGGAATCCCGCCGCGAGCCGGAGCTGGCCAACCTGGTATTGAACACCTACCTGGAATATAGGGGCGATTTCGATGCCTTGCCCCTGTTACCACTTTACAAGGCCTATCGCGCCATGGTGCGGGCCAAGATTGCACTGTTTACCATGGGCAATCCGTCGCTGACCGAGGCTGACAAAGAAGGCCTGATGCAGAAGTACCGCGATTACGCCCAACTGGCGGAAGATTACAGCACCATTCCCAACCCTTACCTGTTGGCCACCACGGGGCTGTCCGCCAGCGGCAAATCCCTGGTCAGCAGCTCCATGGCTGCCGAACTGGGTTTGATCCGGTTGCGCTCCGATGTCGAGCGTAAGCGGCTTTTCGGGCTGGGGCCGCTGGATCAGAGCAAGTCGCCCACGGGGGAAAACCTGTATACCGAAGAGGCCAACCATCGTACCTACCAGCGCCTGGCGGATCTTGCTGGCAAACTGCTGACAAGTGGCATGCCGGTCATCGTGGACGCGGCCTGTCTGAAACAGGCCGAACGGGAAATGCTGGCTGACGTCGCCGAAAGCCGGGGCATGCCATTCGCGCTGATTCACTGTGAGGCGCCACTGGAAAGCCGCCGGGAATGGATCCGCAACCGCGCCGGCGACGCGTCCGAGGCCACCGAGGAACTTCTTGAGGTGCAGGAAACCTGGTTTGAGCCACTGACCACCGAAGAAAAGACTCACACCATCCACCTGCACACTGACCAGGAACACGTGGCCGAAGCCGTTGCAGACCGAATCCGCCAGCATTTCGGCCTGCCCGGCGCATGAACACGAACCACCGGCAGACAGTCTGTCAACGCGGTGACCTTGCCGGAGGTCAGTTCGTAGAATTTTCCCTGAGTGATGGCACCGGCGGGCGGGATGAACAAACCGGCTTTGTCTTCGAACGGGAAGGCCGGCTCTACGCCTACCTGAACCGCTGCCCTCACCTGGGGATCGAGCTGAACTGGATGCCCGGCCGGTTCATGGACCCGGACAATTGCTTTATCCAGTGCGCCAATCACGCAGCACTGTTCATTCCCGAGAATGGCCAGTGCATTGCCGGTCCCTGCCAGGGCGATACCCTGACCTCACTGGAGGTAACGGAAGACAACGGCGCAGTTCTGGTCAGGCTTCCAGTATGACCGGCACTGATTCGACCAGCGATACGTCCCCGTCCGGCCCCTCCGGACCCGACAACGCCGCCCTGTAAGCCAACAGTTCAACGCCGGCGACATCTGCTTCACGCAACAGCTCACCGTAGGCCCGGTCGATATGATCCGCAGGCCGTACGCTGCTTATACCGGTATGGTTGACCACAAAAAACAGCACCGCCCTTTCTCCGGCGCGGGCCTGAGTCATCAGTTCCCGTAAATGTTTCTGACCCCGCGTCGTTACCGCATCCGGAAAATAACCCCGGCCTTCCTCGCACAGGGTCACGTTCTTCACCTCTACCCAGGCGTCGGCAAGGCTTGGGTGGCCGGACAGGTGTAGATCAATCCGGCTTTTCTCGGCACCGTAACGTACTTCTGCCTTGCAATGCCCGTAGCCCGACAATTCCGGCACCGTGCCCTGCTCGATCGCTTCCCGGGCCTGGTTATTGGGCCGTGCGGTATTGATACAGGCCACCTGATCCGGTGCGGTTTCAACCAGCTCCCAGGTGTACTTCAGCTTGCGCTTCGGGTTGTCACTGGTGCTCAGCCAGACCCGCGCATCCGCCGGCTGACAACCCAGCATGGAGCCGGTGTTGGGGCAGTGAGCGATTACTTCATTGCCATCCGGCAACAATACGTCGGCAAGGAAACGTTTATAGCGGCGAATTAGCCTGCCTTCGACCAGCGGAGCGGGTAACTTCATTGATGACTCCATGCTAAAGTTGTTGTTACAAGGCTGGCGCCCCTGAGACTAATCTGCTATTTTCCGCAAATTCCCGTTTCAGGGCGAGTGCTTTTCAGGATTATAAGAGGCCGTATTCAATGGCAAATACTGCAGCACAACCACGCGAACGTATTACCAACTTCACCCCCTATGAAACTAAAAAGGGTGAAGAGTACATGAGTGCTGACATGCTCGAGCACTTCAAGCAACTGCTTCTGCAATGGAAGCAGGAGCTGATGGAAGAAGTGGATCGCACAATGCACCATATGCAGGAAGACGCCGCAAATTACGCGGATCCCAGCGACCGCGCAACCCAGGAAGAGGAATTCAGCCTGGAGCTGCGCACCCGTGATCGCGAACGCAAACTGATCAAGAAGATTGACCAGACCATCGATCGCATCGACAAGGACGACTACGGCTTCTGCGACCAGTGTGGGGTTGAAATCGGTATCCGTCGCCTTGAGGCACGTCCCACGGCGACACTGTGCATCGACTGCAAGACCCTGGCCGAAATCCGCGAGCGCCAGACTGGCATTTAATGCCCGTGTCCTGAGTACGCTGGCCCCCGAACCGGGGCCAGTCATCACCTATCATGACTGAATCCCGTTACCGGGGCCGCTTTGCGCCCTCTCCTACCGGCCCACTTCATTTTGGCTCGCTGGTTACCGCCGTGGCCAGTTTCCTGGAAGCCCGCAGTCGTGGTGGCACCTGGCTGGTCAGGATTGAGGACCTCGACCCCCTGCGGGAATCCCCGGAAGCCACACAGCAGATCCTGGCGAGCCTGGAGGCCCACGGCCTGCATTCCGATGAGCCAGTACGTTTTCAGTCTGAACGCCATCCTCACTACCAAAAACTGGTCGACCAGCTGCTGGCACAGAGGCTGGCCTACCGCTGCGCCTGCTCCCGCAAGCAACTCAGGGAGCATGGCGGCCGGCACCCGGAGCGCTGCCGTGAAGGCCATGCCGACCCTGGCGAACGTCCCTTTGCTGTGCGCTTTGCGCTTCACGACGAACACAGCGAGTGGCACGATCAATTGCTTGGCCCACAGACTCAACAGGTACAAGCCGAACTGGATGACCCGGTTATCCTCCGCAAGGAAGGATTTTATGCCTACCAACTGGCCGTGGTTGCCGACGATATTGACCAGGGCATCACCCATGTGGTCAGAGGGTCCGATTTGCTGGATATGACGGCTCAGCAACAGCAGATTTACCATGCCCTGGGCGCTCGCCCACCCCACTGGATGCACATTCCGGTCATCCTCAATGCCGAGGGGCAGAAGCTCAGCAAACAGAACCACGCACCGGCACTGAATGACAGGATAGCGAAACAAAACCTTGAACAGGCCCTTGCTGCCCTGGGCCAGGACCTCAGTTCGTTGTCGGGAGCAGCAGACATCGATACCCTGCTCGACCGGGCTGCAGCCAACTGGGCTCCGGAGCGGATTCACCTGACAGTCCGGTGAACGACATGTTATAAAGCTTCTCACAAACGACAGTGCGGATATCATGCCTGATGTATATCTACCGTCTGGTCTTCCTTCTGGTTCTGGCCATCTACATATTCTCGCCCAACATTCTTGACTGGTGGGCATCACCAGAGAATGCCTGGTACAGCCCATATGTCATCTGGGCTGGCCTGATTGCCATTGGCTTCTGGCTGGAATGGCGCCGGGATCCAAATGAGTTTTAGCGCTCCGGGCCTGTTACTGGCCAGCCTTCTGTATCTGATACTGCTGTTCGGCATCGCATGGATTACCGAAAAGGGCGTGCTGCCCCGCAGCTGGGTCCGGCACCCCCTGGTCTACACACTGAGCCTCGGGGTCTATGCCGGCATCTGGGCGGTCTACGCCGCAGTGGGCATGGCCGCGGAATCCGGCTTCGGTTTCCTGGCCTATTACCTGGGCATCAGCGGCGCCTTCCTGCTGGCACCGGTGCTGCTCAACCCGGTCATGAGGATTGGCCGCGCCTATCAGCTTACGTCCCTTGCCGACCTGTTTGCCTACCGCTATCGCAGCCAGTGGGCCGGCACCCTGGTCACCATCTGTTCCGGCGCTGCCATACTCTCCCTGCTGAGCATGCAGATTCAGGCGGTATCCACCTCCGCCAGCCTGTTGGCACCAGACACCTCACCCCGGCTGATCAGCATTCTGTTCAGCATTACCGTGGTGTTGTTCGCCATGCTGTTCGGCACACGGCGCAGCCAGGGTTCGGAAAACCACCAGGGCCTGGTGCTAGCGATCGCTTTCGACTCCCTGGTCAAACTGTTTTCCCTGCTGACCCTGGGCGGCGTAATCCTGTTTGGTGTATTTGGCGGCATGGGCGGGCTGGAGACCTGGCTGGCAGACCAGAGTACACCGGTCAGCTCGATGACCATGAGCATTGATGACGGCAGCTGGCGGGCATTGATGCTGATGTCCTTTGCCGGCGCCCTGGTACTTCCTCACATGTACCATATGACCTTCAGCGAGAACCCGTCGCCCAAGGCACTGGCCAAGGCAAGCTGGGGCCTCCCGCTTTACTTGTTGTTGCTGGGCCTGCCGGTGCCACTGATTCTCTGGGGCGGCCAGGCTCTGGCTGCCACCACCGGCCCTGACTTCTACGCCATTGGCATCGCCCAGGCGCTCGGTAGCCCGGCACTGACACTGCTGATGTACATTGCAGGGCTGTCTGCCGCCAGTGGGCTGATGATTGTCAGCACCCTGGCACTGGCGGGCATGGTGCTGAACCATGCCGTACTGCCTCTTCGCACGCCGAAAGACCAGGGCGATATCTACCACTGGCTGAGATGGGTAAAACGCCTGCTGATTGCCGCCATCATCTTTGCGGCATTGCTGTTTCACGAAACCCTGGGCAAGAACCTGGACCTGTCCATTCTGGGCGCTATTTCATTATCGGGCATGCTACAGCTGTTACCGGGGGCGCTTGGCGTCATCTACTGGCCGGAAGGCAACCGCCGCGGGCTGATCGCCGGCCTGGTGTGCGGCCTGTTTATCTGGGTTGTCACCCTGGTGCTGCCGTTTTCCCACACGGCCAACCTGCTGGAATTTCTTGGCGCACCACTGGTTCCGGATTACAGCAACTGGCATATATTCACGTTTGTCAGCCTGACGGTAAACGTTGTCGTGTTTACTCTGATCTCGGTGTTGAGCACCAGCACCGCTGAGGAAGCCGGTGCTGCAGAAGCCTGCTCACTCGGGGCACTTTCCCGCCCCCAACGCCGGGAGCTGCTGGCCACATCCTCGGACGATTTCGTGCGGCAACTGGCGGTTCCCCTGGGACTAGGCGTTGCCGGGCGAGAAGTGGAACGGGCACTGACCCAGCTCAAGCTGCCCAATGTCGAGTATCGCCCCTACCAGCTCAGGCGCCTTCGCGACCGGGTAGAGGTGAACCTTTCGGGCCTGCTGGGCCCTGCTGTTGCAAGGGATCTGGTCAAGCGGCACCTTGGTTACAAACCCATGGCGAGTGGCGGCACGGCCCAGGATATCCGTTACGTGGAGCGGGCACTCGGCGACTACCAGAACCGCCTGACGGGGCTGGCGGGCGAACTGGACAACCTGCGCAGGCATTACCGGCAAACCCTTCAAAACCTGCCTATCCCTGCCTGTTCCGTGGGTGAAGACGGTGAAATCCTGATGTGGAACAACGCCATGGAATCCCTCACCGGCATTACCGCTGACGACGTCGTGGGTGCGCGCCTGATGGCATTGCCGGAGCACTGGCACCTGCTGCTGGACGACTTCAACAGTGGCGAGGACCTGCATCGATACAAACACAGGCTGGACCTGAAAGGCCGGCCCCACTGGCTGAACCTTCACAAGGCCGCATTGAGTGGCCCTGACCACACTGAGGGCGGCAGCATCATCCTGGTGGAAGACCAGACCGAAACCCGCCTGCTGGAAGACGAGTTAATGCACAGCGAACGGCTGGCGTCCGTGGGCCGGTTGGCGGCAGGTGTCGCCCACGAGATCGGCAACCCGGTCACTGGCATCTCGTCACTGGCCCAGAACCTGAAGCTGGAAACGGATGACCCCGACATCCTTTCCACCGCCGACCAGATTCAGCAACAGACCCGGCGCATTTCCACCATTCTCCAGTCGCTGATGAATTTTGCCCGCACCGGCAACCATGCCCATGCCAACCGCTATGAGCCGGTGGCCATTCGCCGCTGTGTGGACGAATCCATCAACCTGCTCTCACTCAGCGACAAGAGCATGGGAGTTCACTATGTGAACGACTGCCCCGAAAACCTGTTGATTCTTGGCGACGAGCAGAGACTTGTTCAGGTCTTTATCAACCTGCTGGCCAATGCCCGTGACGCCTCACCGGTCGGTGGAACGGTCCGCATAAGTGGAAACCTCGACGGCTACTCCGCTATTATCGAAGTCACCGATGAAGGGTCTGGCATTCCGACAGAACAGCTGGACCATATCTTCGAGCCTTTTTACACCACCAAGGCACCCAACAAGGGCACCGGCCTTGGGTTATCACTGGTGTACAGCATCATTGAAGAACACTACGGCAACATCCAGGTGGACAGTCCGGTAAATACTGACCTGGGCAGGGGAACCCGTGTGCGCATGAGGTTACCCGCCTACGAACCGGACGCCGGAAACACCATCAGCCAGAACCAGGGGTCGTAAAACAGTTATGTCTCGTATTCTTATCGTAGAAGATGAAGAGATTATCCGTTCGGCGGTTCGCAAGCTGCTCACACACGCAGGCTACGAGGTCGCAGACGCGGGATCGGTAGAAGAAGCGGAAGACAACCACGACCCCGCCCAGTTTGATCTGATCATTTCCGACCTGCGCCTGCCCGGCGCCCCGGGGACCGAACTTATCAGGCGCGCGCCGGACACTCCGGTACTGATCATGACCAGCTATGCCAGCCTGCGCTCCGCCGTGGACTCCATGAAAATGGGGGCCGTGGAATACATCGCCAAACCGTTCGACCACGACGAGATGCTGGAAGCGGTGGAAAGCATTCTTGCCAGGCAGCCACAAGCCGCCAGCACTGTTGATGAAAAACCCGGCCGCGGCACCGCCAGTGATCCTGACAGCGACCCGGCAAGCATCATGTTCGGCCATTGCGATGCCATGCAGAGGGTTTTCACCCTGATCCGCAAGGTGGCACCCACTGAAACCACCGTGCTGATTCAGGGCGAGTCAGGCACTGGCAAAGAACTCGCGGCCAGGGCACTGCACCTGATGAGCCCCCGCGCATCCAACCCACTGATTTCCGTGAATTGCGCCGCTATCCCGGAAAGCCTTATCGAGTCAGAGTTGTTCGGCCATGAAAAAGGGTCGTTCACCGGTGCTGTTTCTGCCCGCACCGGTCTGATCGAAGCCGCAGACGGCGGCAGCCTGTTCCTCGATGAAATCGGCGAGTTGCCCGCTGAAGCCCAGGCCCGTCTGCTGCGGGTGCTTCAGGAAGGCGAGATACGCAAGGTAGGTTCCACCCAGAGCCGCCAGGTAGATGTACGCATGATTGCCGCCACCCACCGTAATCTCAAGGCCATGACCCGCACCGGAGAATTCCGGGAGGACCTGTTTTATCGGCTGAACGTCATGCAGGTTCGCATTCCGCCCCTGCGGGAACGCCAGGCAGACATCCTCGGCCTTGCCCAGCGCTTCCTGAAACGTCAGGGCGAGAAAATGGGAAAACCCGACCTGAACCTGACGCCAGAGGCCATGCGGGCACTGGAAAGGCATCGCTGGCCCGGAAATGTCAGGGAGCTGGAGAATGCCATCGAGCGTGCCACCATCCTCTGCGACAACGACCTGATCACCCCTTCGCTGCTGGACCTGGATGGCGAAGGTGGTGATGTAAACATCCCGGAATCCCTGGTGGACGGTAACAATGAACAAACCCTCTCGCGGGAGGCCGAATCAACCAGTGACCTGTCGCTTGAGGACTATTTCCAGCACTTTGTGCTGGAAAATCAGGACCGCATGAGTGAAACCGAACTGGCACAAAAGCTCGGCATCAGCCGAAAGTCCTTGTGGGAACGGCGGCAGCGCCTTGGCATTCCCCGCAAAAAGAGCTCAGGCAATTGACCGGAGAGCGTCGAAACTGTCATGTGTTACCGGAAAAGTGTGAACTGGCGCTCAATTGTTACCCCGTGTTCCTCACGGTAACACCCGCGATCTAAAAAACGAGCGTTCAGTAACACTTCGGACTTATACGTACCCCTCTTGAAAGATTGCAAAATACTAACTCGCTGTTAATAAACAGTTTTCAAAAACTGGCACACGGACTGCACTCTATAGGGCGCACAACAACAAAAACAACAGTGACAACGCAGCGCCAACAACAAGAACAAAAAGCTGTAGAAGACGTTCGGTAACAAAAACAAAAACAGAACGTGAGCGAACTGAGTGTTTTGGGTACTTTGCTTTTTAGTGGTCCCACGGCACGTGCGGGTTGTAGATGTGGAGAAGAATCGTCTCTGAGACGGCACTGCATTTACCTTATAACCTGCCCGGTGTCTCTGACTGCTCTGTGTATTCAAAGCTTTCCGTTTGTACTACTGATGTCCCTGAACTTGGGGATTGACAGTGGGGTAGAAAAACGAAGAAAAATCCCGGTAAAAACAAAAACAATGCAGATCGTCAACGCTTTCAGGGCGGGTTCGTGAAAACGGGCCCGCCTTTTGATTATCTGGCCCAGTGGTTTTCCAACCCGGCCAGATCTGCCCCCGATCAACCAGTTTTTGCCGGCTTATGGCGCCAGACATGTGCAAATCCCGCCCAAACCGTTAAACTCTCGCTTTTGCTCACCGCAATAACGGAATTCAATGCTTAAACGACTATTGTCATACGTATCAGGAAACGGGAAGAAAAAGCCCCGCACCTACCAGCGCCAGGAAATTCCCCGGGATCAGCACAACGTGTCCCGCTCGGCCATCAGCGAGCCGGCCAAGAAGGTGCTCAGCCGCCTGAACAACGCCGGCTATGAAGCCTACCTGGTGGGCGGCGGCGTTCGTGACATACTTCTCGGCGGCAAGCCCAAGGACTTCGACATCGCCACCAATGCCACCCCGGAAGAGGTGCACGAGCTGTTCCGCAATTCCAGGTTGATTGGCCGGCGCTTCCGCATCGTCCACGTACTGTTCGGGCGGGAAGTCATTGAAGTCACCACCTTCCGCGGTAACGCCGCGGACGCGGAAGAAGACAGTGACGAAGACGATGACCGCAGAACCAGTGAACACGGCCTGCTGTTGCGGGATAACGTCTACGGCAACCAGGAAGAAGATGCCCTGCGCCGGGACTTCACCGTCAACGCGCTTTATTACTGCATCCGGGACTTCACCGTGGTGGACTTCGCCAACGGCCTTGAAGACCTGAAAAACCGCCAGATGCGACTGATCGGCGACCCGGAAACCCGCTACCGGGAAGACCCGGTTCGCATGCTTCGCGCCGTACGCTTCGCCGCCAAGCTGGGTTTCGATATCGAACCGGAAACCGAGGCCCCGATCCGGGAGCTGGCGCCGTTGCTGACGCACATCCCGCCGGCGCGGTTGTTTGAAGAAGTACTCAAACTGTTCTCCGCGGGCTACGGTGAGGCCACCTACGACCTGCTCAGCGAGTACAATCTGCTGGCCCCGCTATTCCCGGAAACCGTTCAGGCCATCAACAACGGCCAGCCGGACGAACTGATCCGCAAGGCGCTTCGCAATACCGATGCCCGCATTGCCCAGGGCAAGTCCGTTACCCCCTACTTCCTGTTTGCCGCCATGCTCTGGCCCGCCCTGCAGGCAGAGTGGCACAAACGCCAGGATAACGGCGAGCCGGTACAGCCGGCCCTGCACCAGTCCATTGCCAAGGTTATTGGTCGCCAGGTTCAGGCGACCTCCATCCCTAAACGTTTCTCAGGCCCCATGAAGGAAATCTGGGAACTGCAGATGCGCCTGCCCCGGCGCCAGGGAAAGCGGGCCTTTGTGACCATGTCTCACCCGCGCTTCCGGGCGGCCTATGACTTCCTGCTGGTGCGGGAAGAATCCGGTGAAATCGAGCCCGGACTGGGCGAGTGGTGGACCGAGTTCCAGGAATTGGACGAGCGCGGCCAGGAACGCATGCTGACCCAACTGGGCAGCGACGGCCCCAAGAAGCGTCGCCGCAAGAAGCCTGCAAAGAAGGCCTGACCATGGCAGCCACAGACGCCTTTATCGGGCTTGGCAGCAATATGGCGGATCCTTCCGCACAACTGGCCGGCGCTGTCGCCCGGCTCGCAGCGCTGCCAGACACCGAGCTGGTGGCGCAGTCGGCTTTCTATAGCAGCCGGCCGGTTGGCCCCCAGGACCAACCCGATTTCGTGAACGGTGCAGCCTGGCTGCGCACGGAGCTCACACCGCTGGAACTGCTGGACCAGCTTCAGGCCATCGAGCGGGCCCATGGCCGCAAACGGATCCGGCACTGGGGCCCGCGAACGCTGGACCTGGATCTGCTCCTGTATGGCAACGAGGCCATCAACAGCGAACGCCTGACAGTGCCCCACGCCGAGCTGGCGAACCGGGACTTTGTACTCCAGCCTTTGCTGGACCTGGACCCCGAGCGGGTCCTGCCGGACGGCCGCAGCGTCGCGGACCTGAGACAACAATGCCCGGACAACAACCTGCAGAAACTCCATCCGGTGGCGCGGGCACCCTTCCCGTCCGGCTGATACCAATGGCTCGGTGTGCGGCTATTGCCTCAGACACACCCCCGGATTACCCTTAAGACCTGATTGCCGGCATACCCCGGCCCGGTTTTAGCCCATCCACCCACAAGGCAAGGATTCTATGGCTGTTACCATCAATACCCTGCGGGACTACAAGCAGAAGGGCGAAGCCTTCTCCGTTCTGACATCCTACGACGCCACCTTTGCACAGATCGTCAGTGAAGCGGGCGTTGACGTTATCCTGATCGGCGATTCCCTCGGCATGGTGCTGCAGGGGCACGACAGCACGCTGCCGGTCACCATGGATCAGATGGTGTATCACGTAACATCCGTCGCCAAGGGCAACCGTGGCTCACTGATCATGGCAGACATGCCCTTCATGACCTATGGCACTGTCGAGGCTGCACTGGAGAACGCCGCGGACCTGATGCGCGCGGGTGCGCACATGGTCAAACTGGAAGGCACCGACTGGATGAAAGACACCATCCACGCCCTCAGCGAACGGGGAGTTCCGGTCTGTGCGCACCTGGGTCTGACCCCGCAATTCGTCAACAAGTTTGGCGGCTACAAGGTCCAGGGCCGGGATGAAAAGCACGCCGAACTGATGATCGAACACGCCTGCGAACTGGTTGCAGCCGGTGCGGATGTGATTCTGCTGGAATGTGTTCCTGCGCCACTGGCTGCCCGCATTACCCAGGCCGTGCAGGCACCGGTGATCGGTATCGGTGCTGGCTCAGACACTGACGGCCAGGTACTGGTTGTCCACGACATGCTGGGCATGACAACTGGCCGCAAGCCACGCTTTGTGAAGGACTTTCTGGCAGAGTCCGGATCCGTAAAAGGCGCCATCGAAGCTTACGTGGCCGCTGTTCGCGACCGCTCATTCCCCGCCGAGGAGCATACGTTCAAGGCATGAGAACCGTACATACTCTAAAAGAACTCCGAGCCATGCTTCGCGGTTATCGCCAGCAGGGCAAACGCATCGGGCTGGTGCCCACCATGGGCAACCTGCATGAAGGCCATATCTCGCTGGTCAGAAAAGCACGGGAAGCCGCCGATATCGTGGTCACCACCATCTTCGTGAATCCCATGCAGTTTGGCGTCAGCGAAGATCTGGACACCTACCCACGCACATTGATCGAGGACCAGGAACGGCTGGATGCCGCTGGCAGCACCCTGGTGTTCACCCCTTCCATTGAGGAAATCTACCCGGAGGGGCTGGCAAGGCACACTCGCGTTATCGTGCCGGAAGTCAGCGAAGGCCATTGCGGCGCCAGCAGGCCCGGTCACTTTGAGGGCGTGGCAACGGTGGTCACCATGCTGTTCAACATGGTGCAGCCGGACATCGCCGTTTTTGGGGAAAAGGATTACCAGCAGCTGGCCGTTATCCGCAAACTTACCCGGGACCTGATGATACCGGTAGAAGTCATTGGCAGCCCGACCATCCGCGATGACGACGGCCTGGCAAAGAGTTCCCGCAACGGCTTCCTGACGGAGGATGAACGTGCGATTGCACCAATCGTGTATCGAACCCTGAAAAACACGGCGGAACAGATCCAGAACGGGCGCAGCGATTTTGTGGCACTGGAGCAGGAAGCCAGCGACGCGCTCAGCGAGGCCGGCCTGCGCCCGGATTACTTCAATATCGCCAACAGCCTGACCCTCAAACCGGCCAGCGCAGACGATACCGAACTGACACTACTGGTAGCAGCGTTCCTTGGCACCACGCGGCTTATCGACAACCTGTCTATCACCCGTTAACCACACAGACTGACGAAAGGATTCCACTATGTACCAGGGCTCTGCTCCACTCACCAGCCGGCCCGAGTGGAAGGCACTGACAAAGCATCAGGCGGAACTGGAAAACACCCACATGCGGGACATGTTCCGTGACGACCCTGACCGGGCCAGCCGCTTCTTCATCCGCGGTGGCGGTCTGTCACTGGACTATTCCCGCAATCGCATGACCGACGACACCATGACAAAGCTGATGGCTCTGGCCAGGAGCTGTGGTGTGCCGGAGCGCACCGAGGCGATGTTTCGCGGCGACCACATCAATGTGACGGAGAAACGCCCGGCATTACATGTTGCCCTGAGGGACAACAGCGGTGAACCCATTTATGTGGACGGCACCAACATCACGCCGGAAGTGGAAACCACATTGAACCGCATGGAACAGTTCGTGGACGATGTGCTCAGCAAGCGCTGGCAGGGCCACACCGGCAAGCCGTTCACTGACGTGGTCAGTATTGGTATTGGCGGCTCCTTCCTGGGCCCCAAACTGGTGTCTGAGGCCCTGCGTCCCTACGGGCACGGCCAGTTGCAGTGTCACTACGTGGCCAATATAGACGGCACCCAGATTGCAGAAGTACTGCGCCGGGTAAATCCGGAAACCACCCTGTTCCTGATCCAGTCCAAGTCCTTCCGCACCCAGGAAACCCTGGAGAACAGCAAGGTAGCCAGGGCCTGGTTCCTGGACAACGGCGGCAGCGAGAACCAGATCGCCAAGCACTTCGTGGCAGTCACCGCGAACACGCCGGAAGCGATCAGCTTTGGCATGTCCGAAGACAATATCTTCCCCATGTGGGACTGGGTTGGCGGGCGCTACTCGCTGTGGTCCGCCATCGGCCTGCCGGTCGCGCTGACCATTGGGATGAAGAATTTCCGCGCGCTGCTGTCCGGTGCCAACGCCATGGACCAGCACTTCCGCACAACGCCGCTGGAGCAGAACCTGCCCGTGGTGATGGCCATGCTGGGGCTCTGGTACAACAATTTCTGGGGCGCTGAAACCTACACCATCCTGCCCTATGACCACTACCTGCGCAGCCTGCCGGCGCACCTGCAGCAGCTGGACATGGAAAGCAACGGCAAAAGCGTTACCCAAAACGGCGAGCCGCTGAACTATCAAAGCGGCCCGGTGATCTGGGGCGGAGTCGGCGCCAACGGTCAACATGCTTTCCATCAGTTGCTGCACCAGGGCACCCGGCTGATTCCGGCAGACTTCATTATCCCCCTGGAAACCCACAACCGGGTGGCGAGCCATCACGTCACCCTGTTCGCCAATTGCCTGAGCCAGTCACGGGCGCTGATGTCCGGCAAGAACCTGGACGAGGCGAAAGCGGAACTGCAAGCCGAAGACATGAGTGCAGACGAGATCGACAAGCTGGCCCCCCACAAGGTGATCCCCGGCAACAAGCCCAGCAATACCCTGCTGATGGACAAATCAACTCCGCAAACCGTGGGTGCCCTGATTGCACTCTACGAGCATCGCACCTTTGTGCAGGGCATCATCTGGGATGTGGATTCATTCGATCAGTGGGGTGTGGAACTGGGCAAACAGATGGGCAAAGGCATTCTGGACCGCCTCACCGGAGACACTGCGGAAAGCTCCGCGCCCAGCGACAGCTCAACGGACAATCTGATCCGGATGTTCCGCTCACACCACTCGCCCTGAGGCAGGACAGCGGACTTACCTGGCAGTGGCCCGCGAAATCAACCGGCCCTGCCAGGTAAAATCCACCGGCCAGAGTTTCTGGTCACGATCGTAAGCCTGCCACAGCGCGTCGTAACGCTTGCCACAGACCGGATGGACATCGGCCGGTGCAATTTCTGCCAGTGGCATCAGCACAAACGCGTTCTTCAGAATTTCGCCACGGGGCAGCTCCACGCCATCGATCCTGCCCACCTCGTCATCGTAGGTGAGGATGTCCAGGTCCAGGGTTCGGGCACTGAATTTAGGCACATCACGCCGCCGGCCATTATCCGCTTCCAGTTGCTTGAAACGGGCCGACAGTTCCGCCACGGTAAGCCCCGTATCGACACCCACCACCAGGTTGTAGAAGGGCGAGCCGTCAAAGCCGACGGATTCGCTTTCGTAAACCGAGGAGATCAGCAGTTGGTCAAACCAGCTATCCAGCGCATTCAAGGCCGCGGTGATATAGCGCTCGCGGTCGATGTTGCTGCCGATACTGATATACACCCTTGGCATCAGCGGCTTCCCCGTTCGATCTTCACACCAACGGTCGCTGCGGCCGGCACCGCACCGGGTTTGCGCAGCGCCAGCTTTAACCAGCGCACGCCGAACTCGCCCTGCAATAAGTCAGCGATGCCTTCGGCGGCGGTTTCCAGCAAACGGGGACGGGCCTGGACCAGGTAGTCTGAAACCCGCTCACTGACCAGCGCATAGTCGAGCGCATCGCTGACGTTATCCGAGGCTGCAGGCACCCGGTTGTCCCAGGCCATCTCCAGATCCACCAGCAGCCGCTGGCTGACTTCCCGCTCCCAGTCGTAAACGCCGATGATTGCCTCAACGGCCAGACCTTCGATCAGTACACTATCGGTCAAGGATGGCGCTCCCGGGATTACACTCTTTGCTGATTGAATAACAGGCAGGCAGCGGATACTGTGTAATTTCTGGCCTGCACCATCGTGGGGCCGGCATTTTCTCACAAATGACCAGCACGCGTCTTTGCGTCTTTACCATTTTGCCAGTGAACACCGCTGATGAGTTATCTGAGTGACCCGGTACTGACAGTTCTGCTCTGCGCCCTCGCCTATCTGGCGGGCTCGGTGCTGTTTGCGCTGCCGGTCTGCCGGGCATGGCACCTGCCGGACCCACGAGCCCTGGGCTCGGGTAACCCCGGCGCCACCAACGTCTACCGTGCTGGCGGCTGGCCACCGGCGGCAATGACACTGGTGCTGGACGCGGCCAAGGGATGGCTGCCGGTGTGGCTGGCCCACCAGGCAGACCTGACCATTCTCTCCCAGGCCATAGTGGCGCTGTGCGCGGTAACCGGGCACATGATTCCGCTGTTCTATCGCTTCAAAGGCGGGAAAGGCGTGGCCACGGCGCTGGGGGCGGGCCTGGCACTGGCGCCGGTCACCACACTGATGCTGGCCGCCATCTGGGCGCTGGTGATGTGGCGCTGGAGAATTTCAGCGCTGGCTTCCATCATTGCCATTGTCAGCGGCCCGATTATCAGTGCGCTGATCGAGCCGGAAACCCTGCCCCTGTTCGGCCTGCTGGCGATACTGATTGTGGTGCGCCACCGCAACAACCTGATTCGTATGGCCCAGGGCCGGGAACCGGGGTTCTAATCCACGAGCCCGTTCGCCCGCGGCTCACCCACCGGCGGCAGGGTGTTCATGGGCCAGCGCGGCACTGCCACGATCCGGTCACCATCCTGCTGCCCCGCCTTCATGCGCTGACAACCGGCATAGGCAATCATGGCGCCGTTATCGGTGCAGAACTCGGGGCGGGCGTAAAATACACCGGCGCGAAGTTTTTCCGTCATCTTCTCCAGCCCTGCCCGCAGCCGCTTGTTGGCACTTACACCACCGGCAATCACCAGGCGTTTGCTGCCGGTCTGTTCCAGGGCGCGGCGGCACTTGATGGTGAGGGTGTCCACCACTGCCGCTTCGAAAGCCAGAGCGATGTCTGCACGGGTCTGCTCATCCAGGCCACCGGCCTTTTCTGCGGCTGTCACGGTATTGAGAGTGAAGGTCTTCAGCCCGCTGAAACTGAAATCCAGCCCCGGCCGGTCGGTCATCGGGCGCGGGAAACGATAGCGCCCTGGCGTGCCCTTCTCTGCCAACGCCGCCACCCTTGGCCCGCCAGGATAGTCCAGCCCCAGCATCTTGGCGGTTTTGTCGAACGCTTCACCAGCCGCGTCATCCACGGACTCACCCAGCATTTCATACTCGCCAATGCCATTGACCAGCACCAACTGCGTATGCCCACCGGAAACCAGCAAGGCGACAAAGGGAAACGCCGGAGGATTCTCCTCCAGCATCGGCGCCAGCAGGTGGCCTTCCATATGATGGACACCCAGCACCGGCACCCCCAGCGCAAACCCCAGGGCATGGGCCACGGAACCGCCTACCATCAGCGCACCCACCAGGCCCGGGCCCGCCGTATAGGTAATGCCCTCGATATCGCTGCGAACCTTGCCCGCGTCTGCCAGTACCTGGTCGCACAGCGGCAACAACTTGCGTACGTGGTCGCGGGACGCCAGTTCCGGCACCACGCCTCCGTAGTCCGCATGCATGGCAATCTGACTGAACAGGGCATGTGCCAGCAGGCCCTGTTCACTGTCATACAGGGCAACGCCGGTTTCATCACAGGAGGTTTCAATACCGAGAATCAGCATAAATAAGGGCCACAACTCCAGGCTGGTAGAATACAGCGGAGCATTTTAGCAGAAACCCGAAAGCCCCCGTCAGTTTCATCGAACAAACATTGACCTTGGCCATGGGCAAGCGCTATCATTGCCGGCCTTAAATAAGCACTGGTCGAGTTTTAGCCAATCTGGCCAGGTATCGAGTCGATTTGACGGACCGGTCGATCAGACAAAACAGAAACCGAATCAATCAGGTAGGTGATTTTCGAATGCCAGCTGTTAAAGTGAAAGAGAATGAACCGTTTGACGTAGCCCTTCGTCGCTTCAAGCGCTCCTGCGAAAAAGCAGGCGTGTTGTCGGAAGTACGTCGCCGTGAGCACTACGAGAAGCCGACAGCCGTGCGCAAGCGCAAGGCAGCTGCAGCCGTCAAGCGTCATCTCAAGAAGCTTCAGCGGGAACAGCGCAAGTTCGAGCGTCTGTACTAAGCTTTACCCGGACGCCGCTTGACTGCAAGCCTATAATCGCCTGTATAGCCGCAGGTTGCACAGAGCGATACCCAAATGCCGCCGAGGCCTGGCTTCGGCGGCATTTTTGGCTGTACTTGCAGGCCCGGCATTTTCCGCGCGACCGGAGACATCATGAGTGGACTGATCCCACAACGCTTTGTTGAAGACCTGCTCGACAGGATAGACCTGGCCGAGCTGATCGGATCACGTATCACCCTGAAAAAGGCCGGCGGCAACTACAAGGCCCGCTGCCCCTTCCATGATGAAAAAACGCCGTCTTTCAACGTTCGGCCGGACAAGGGCTTTTACCACTGCTTTGGCTGTGGCGCCCATGGCGATGCCATCAGCTTTGTCCGCGAGTTCGACGGCCTGGGGTTCACCGACGCGGTTGAGGAACTGGCCCGGCGAGCCGGCATGGAAGTGCCCTACGACCAGAGCGCGCGCCAGGAAATACAACAAGCGCGAACACTGACAGATGCCCTGGACTACGCCAGCCGCTTCTACCAGTCCGCGCTACGAGGCCAGCAAGGTGAATTCGCCCGGGACTACCTGAAGCAACGGGGCCTGGACGACAGCATTATCGAACAGTACATGCTGGGCTACGCCCCTGGCACCGGCACAGCGCTTTTTGACAGCGCCAGCAAAGACCTTCAAGGGCCGCTGATTGAAACCGGTACTGTCTCCGACCGTTACGGCCGGCCACGGGATTTGTTCCGCAACCGGGTGATGTTCCCGATCCGCAACAGCCGCGGCCGGACCATTGCCTTTGGCGGACGCACCCTGGGTGACGACAAGGCCAAGTACATCAACTCTCCAGAGTCTGATGTCTTTCATAAAAGCCGCGAGATTTACGGCCTTTACGAAGCCAAGCAGTCGATCCGCCAGCTGGACAAACTGCTGGTGGTGGAAGGGTATATGGATGTCATTGCCCTGGCGCAGAACGGCATCCACTTCGCAGTGGCGACACTGGGCACGGCGACAAATCAGGACAGCCTGTCAGCCCTGCTGAAACAGGTGCGCCATCTGGTGTTCTGTTTCGACGGCGACCAGGCCGGTTACCGCGCAGCCGACAAGGCGATGGAAAACGCCCTGGAATTGCTGACCGACGGGCTGCATCTGCAGTTCCTGATGATGCCGGACGGTGAAGACCCGGATACGCTGGTACGCAAGGAAGGCGCGGACGCGTTCCAGAAGCGCATCGACGGTGCCACGCCCCTGTCCCGCTACCTGTTTAACCGGCAGAGCGAAGGGCTGGATCTGACGCTGCCGGAAGACCGGGGCGAGCTGAAGGCACGGGTAGAGCCGCTGCTCAAGAAAATGCCCCGCAGCACCCTCAGGGATGCCATGTGGCATGAGATGCTGAGACTGTGCGGCAACAACCGCGGTGACTGGCAGAACCGGCGCCAGCAGAACGGCAAGGGTGGATACGGCGAACGCCGGGTACAGGAACAACGGATTGACGTAAAACTCAGCAAGGATACCCAGCTTTGCCTGGCCCTGCTGGAAGCACCGGACATGGCCAGCGAAATTGCCGAACTGAGCAGGAGCAGCCGCCAGTACCGGCAGGCGGGCCAGTTTGCCGGCTGGATTCTGGAGAACGCCATCGCAAACCGGCGCTCCCTGACACGCCAACTGGCCACGGACAAGCGGGCCAGGGAACAGTTCTACGGTCTGTTCGACGGAATTGAACACGTGCCGGCACGGGAGCAGACCCTGGCAGGCGCCCGGGAGATGCTGAATCCGAATCAGGAGGTGGCACGCAAGCAACGGCTGGCGTCCCTGCTGTCGGAAAAACGCAGCCTTGCCGACCTCACCGCTGAAGAGCGGCAGGAACTGAAGGCACTGTCCGGACAGAACGACGACTGAACAGCGCCAGAAGCACAGGGCCGGCGGGCCAGAAAACGCAAAAACTGCAGCCGGAAAGGACACTGCACTTGAAACTTGCAGTGTTGATCACCATCTAACCATCCGGTGGCAGACCAATAGCGTGACAGCTATAATGGCTGTTTAACTTTTTTACTTTTACCAGCGAGTCCACAGGGTGTCTATGTCAGGCAATTCGCAGAAATCACGTTTAAAAGATCTCATTGCACGAGGCAAAGAGCAAGGTTACCTGACTTACGCCGAGGTAAATGACCACCTCCCGGAAGACATAGCTGACCCGGACCAGGTCGAAGACATCATTCGCATGATCAACGACATGGGCATTCAGGTGTCGGAAGTTGCACCGGACGCAGACACGCTTCTGATGACCGACGGCGATTCCACCGCCGACGAAGCCGCTGCTGCAGAAGCCGCTGCCGCACTCGCTGCCGTAGAATCCGACGCCGGTCGCACCACCGACCCCGTCCGCATGTACATGCGGGAAATGGGCACCGTGGAACTGCTGACCCGTGAAGGTGAAATCGTCATTGCCAAGCGCATCGAGGAAGGTATCCGCGATGTGATGGCCGCCGTTGCACACTTCCCGGGCATCACCGGCACCGTTATCCAGGCCTACGACCGCATCATCGAGAACGAAGGCCGCCTCAGCGACATCGTATCCGGCTTCCTCGACCCGGACGGCGCCGAGCCGTTCATGGACGAAGACAACACCCCGGACACGTCCAGCAGTTCTGACGACTCATCCGACGACGATGACGATGACGACAGCGAAGAAGAAACCGAGAGCGGTCCGGATCCGGAAGAAACCCGCCTGCGCTTCGAGCTGCTGAAAGAAAAGCTCGACGCCGCCGACGAGTGCCTGGCCAAACACGGCCGTGGCCACAAGAAAACCCAGGAAGCCCTGAACGAGCTGGGCCAGGTGTTCGCACCTTTCAAGCTGGGCAACAAAGCGTTTGATGAGCTGGTGAACGTGGTCCGCTCCACCAACGACCTGGTCCGTGAAAACGAGCGTGCGATCATGAAAATCTGCGTACGCGAGTGCAAGATGCCACGCAAGGATTTCATCAAGACGTTCCCGGGCAACGAAACCAGCCTTGACTGGGCCGAGAAGATTTCCAAGAGCAAGAAGCCCTACGCTCCGCTGATCGCCGAGCGCATCGACGAAATCGTCCGTCTGCAGAAGCGCATCGCCAACATCCAGACCGAAGTGGATCTGGACGTTTCCGATATCAAGGAAATCAACCGCCGCGTTTCCATCGGCGAAGCCAAGGCCCGCCGTGCCAAGAAAGAAATGGTGGAAGCCAACCTGCGTCTGGTTATTTCCATTGCCAAGAAGTACACCAACCGCGGCCTGCAGTTCCTGGACCTGATCCAGGAAGGCAACATCGGCCTGATGAAGGCCGTCGACAAGTTCGAGTATCGCCGTGGCTACAAGTTCTCCACCTACGCCACCTGGTGGATTCGTCAGGCCATCACCCGCTCTATCGCGGACCAGGCCCGCACCATCCGTATTCCGGTGCACATGATCGAAACCATCAACAAGCTCAACCGTATCTCCCGCCAGATGCTGCAGGAGATGGGCCGCGAGCCCACCCCGGAAGAGCTGGGCGAGCGCATGGAAATGCCCGAGGACAAGATCCGCAAGGTATTGAAGATCGCCAAAGAACCGATTTCCATGGAAACTCCGATCGGCGATGACGAAGACAGCCACCTGGGCGACTTCATCGAAGACATCCAGGCCCTGTCACCCGTCGACTCGGCCACCGCCGAAGGCCTGCGCGAAGCCACCCGCTCCGTGCTCTCCGGCCTGACCGCCCGCGAGTCCAAGGTGCTGCGCATGCGCTTCGGTATTGAAATGAATACCGACCACACCCTGGAAGAAGTGGGCAAACAGTTCGACGTGACCCGTGAGCGAATCCGCCAGATCGAAGCCAAGGCCCTGCGCAAACTGCGCCACCCTTCCCGCTCCGACCACCTGCGCGGCTTCATTGACGACCAGGGCAACGGATAGCACCACAACAGTAGCGGGCGCCACCCCTCACCGGTATAATGGCGCCCGCTTTGTTGCTCCCGCCCGGGAGAAACACCCCGAAAAGCAAACCTTTAAGCAGCATTCGCTGATAAAAGGGCCTATAGCTCAGTTGGTTAGAGCAGAGGACTCATAATCCTTTGGTCCCTGGTTCGAGTCCAGGTGGGCCCACCATTTTGCAGATACTTAATTATCGACTGCCCAGAGTCTAGACCTGCTGGTGGCCAACATAGCGTCAGCATGACAACTTCACTGACACCTTTCCAAACATGCGTTAAAATGCCTTCGCTTGCCAAAAGCTGGTGACAGGACTGATTAGGCATCCGGGACGGGGGAAGATACTTCAGTGGCTTTCAACCCATAGCGACTGTAAATATTCCTGACAAATAAAAAGGCCGCTGATTCTCACCAGCGGCCTTTTATTTTTGCGTTCAGCTATTCGTAATTAGACTAGCTTTTGATCGCACCCTTGCGGCGGGAAAACAGGCCCAACAAACCCAGGCCAAGCAGAGCGAGCGTGCCGGGCTCTGGCACCGATACGGTACTATAGCCATAGGCCTTATCACTGCCCTCGCAATCATTCACATCGTTAGGCAACAAATCTCCATTTCCACACAGTACCTGAGAGCGGATCGCGACCACTCCGAAATCATTCAGACCTAAACCAAAGTCAGATGTACTCCAGTTAAACGTCTGGATTCCGTCAAAACCCGTAGTGCCGAGACGGAATACTAACCCCCACGTGCCATCAAAGCCCGGGATAGTCAGCCCGCCTAGATTACATCCGGTTCCACAACTGTCGCTACTTGTATTCCGACCTGCAAGGGAAACAGTACTGTCCCCGAGAAGATCCAAAGCTCCTACTCCAGTGCTAGCAGCACCAAAGTCAATGAAAATACCCAGCGCTTCAGCATTCCAAGGATCAACAGTCAGAGAGTAGTTGAACCTGTTTGCTGTATCGTCATCAACCTTGAAAATATAATTGCCTGTGCCGTTTTCGTTTGTCTCCCAGGTGTCATACGTCATAGCACCTGCATTTACAGAGCCCGCTGCTGCAATAGAACCCACGGCAAACAGCAGCGACAACAGCATTCCTTTTGTTTTCATTTTCCGTTCCTCCATTAATTGGACCGAAAATCACCTTGAAGACAATCTTCCCCGACTCCGGCGCCAAGTTTCTAGAGCAACTCTAAGCATTTAATGGACCACTACAGGAAGAAATTTACGCATCAAACACTTACAAATACAGAGCACAGCTTTCGCAAAGGCCTCTCGTAAAGTTTTTCGACGCTCACTCATTCCCTTAACGCATTCCTTTCCTGCGACTTACAGGTTCAGCGTCCTAGCGAACCTTGTACCACTTCCTCAAGAACCTAGACCTAAGAATCCAAATGGCCGTCAGACCCAGCGAGCTACGTAAACCATTTCCGATCATCAAATAAGCCTCTGCCCATTACTCACCTCATGATCAGGACTAACCAACGTTATCGCACCCTCATCCGTCTGGATGCCGGTCACCAGGCATTCGGAAATAAAGGGACCGATCTGTTTGGGCGGGAAGTTGGTCACGGCGAGCACCTGCTTGCCCAGCAGCTTTTCAGAATCGTAAAGATCCGTGATCTGGGCACTGGATTTGCGAATGCCTACCTCCGGGCCGAAATCGACTTTCAGCTTGTACGCTGGCTTGCGAGCTTCCGGGAATTCGCTCACTTCAATGATGGTGCCGATTCGCAGCTCTACGTTCTCAAAGTCTTCCCAACTGATCATGCCTGGGGTTTCCTCGGGCCGGTTAAGTAATGGGGTTATTGTCGGTGGTCTGCCAGCAGGGTTCCGACGGTGAACGCGACGTCCTCGTGGACTGCGTCCCGCCAGGGTTCCGCCAGCGCTTCAGCTTCCCACTGTTGCATGCTGCCTAACGCCAGAATTCTCTCCACGTAAGCGGCTGATTCGTCGCTCAGGTCCAGCCCATAGGTGCGCACCCGGAATACCACCGGGGCGAAGAAAGCGTCTACGGCGGTAAACCGTTCACCAGCCAGAAAGGGGCCACCAAACTGCTTCAGACCATCAAGCCAGAGACTGTCAATCCGGTCGATATCCTTTTGCAGGCTCCCACTGGTAGTGTTCATGCGGATACGCAGGCCCACGTTCATGCTGCAAAGATCTCGCAACGGCTGGAATCCGGAGTGCATTTCAGCGGCCGCACAGCGGGCCCAGGCACGGGCCCTGGCCTCCGAAGGCCAGACATCGTCATGCCGCTCCGCCAGGTACTCGATGATTGCCAGAGAGTCCCAGACGGTTGTGTCCTGGTCGATGAGGCAGGGGACCTTGCCACTGGGGCACTGGCGCCGAAATGCCTGCCAGGACGGTTCGTCACCAAACACGACCATCTGTTCGTCGAACGCAATGCCCAGTTCCTTCATCAGAACCCAGGGCCGTAACGACCATGACGAGTAATTCTTGTTGGCGATATGAAGGGTATACATCCGTGTCTTCATCCTATGGTGACGTGGCTGTTGTTGCCGAATACTTTGGCTTCGTATACAACTAGTACAAGCCCGTTAAAAATAACACAAGGAAAGCACCATGCCCTTCTCTTCCCACCATATTGATGAACTCAACCTGCTTGCCATGTTTGACCTGTCTTCCGCGCAGGAAGGCATCAAGGTTCACCAGCATTCGGCAGCACCGGAGTTGGTTGCTGCGGCTGAACGCCTATACTCCAAGGGGCTGATCACTCAGAAGGATGGCGGTTACCTGACAAGCCTGGGTAGCGAAACAGCGGAGCATGCGCAGAGAGTCCTATCGGTGCTGTCCAGCAGCTGACACAACAGCGCGCTTTATTCTGCCGCTCTTCCTGAAGGCCCCCAACCGGGGCCTTTTTCGTCAGCGCCAAAACCTGCAACCGCTCACAACTCCCCGTAACAGAAAAAACACTTTCCGGCCTGATAAGACTCTGTATTTCCGTCATTTTTAAACCATCTTTCACTGGCAAGTGGTCATTCCGACATCAAAAGCTGTCAAGAAAGCCAACGTCCCGATAAGACAAGATCACTACACTGCTTTTCGAACAAACGTACCAACAATGGTTGTCAGCCCTGTCACCTCTCCGGTGCATGGCGAAGATCAATAACAAGACCAACGAATGGAGTATGTTTCATGGTCCCGACCCCCCATTTTTCTCTGCGCGCTTTGACGCTCGCCGTAGCAGCCGCCACTGCCGGCTTTTCATTTAGCGCCTCTGCCAGTATGGGCAACCTGGGCACTACCTACGGCGTTATGCCCGTGGATGTTGCAACCGCTCAGTCACTGTCCATGTTCAACGATCAGGTATCGGCTACTTATTACAACCCGTCTTACCTGACCAGCGACGAGCGCGGCGAGCTCACTGGTGGCATTCTTCATGCGGAGCAGGAGCTGCGCTCCAGCCGGTCTGATGCAGACGGCGATATCGTCTCGAACTCACCGAGCCAACATGTGCTGATCGGGATGAAAACCAACCTTGCCTCGCTGACCCGTTTCAAGCACCCGATTTACCTCGGCTTTATTGCCGGTGTTGAGAAATATGGCAAAGAGATGCTGGCCTTCTCTTCCGAAACCTCTGAAACCGGCCAGTACCTGCAATATGGCAAGGAGCCTCTGTTCCTGAATATCGGCGGTGCCACCCCGCTCTGGCGTGGCATTTCGGGTGGTTTTTCGGTACGCGTGACTCTGGAAGCGGCCGCACAACTGGACGCAGTGTCCACGCTTGGCGGGGAAACCAGCCGCGAGCGGCTTGCGGTTAACGCTGAACCTTCCCTGAAGTCCATTCTTGGCACCACCATCAAGTGGGGCGATACCTTCTGCCCTGACAGCGGTTGCTTTCTGGATGGCTGGGAATCGGCGCTGACCTACCGCACCAAGTCCTCCGCTTCCACGTCGGTTGACTCCAACATCATTGTTACCCAGACCATTCCGGATCCGGGCCTGAGCCTCGCGGTTGCCACTATTGATTCTTTCCAGCCCGAAACCATCGCCATTGGCACCCAATATAAAGGAGACGGCTGGCGTGTCGGTGGCAGCGTCGAGCAGCAGAACTGGTCGGAACTGGAAGACGAATTCGCCGGCGACAGCATCAAGGACCAGGAGAATGTCAGTGCCGGCAACCGCATCGGATTCGACGACACCCTGGTTCCCCGCATCGGCGCCGAATACCAGTTAAGCCGTAATTTTGCCCTCCGCGGCGGCCTGGCTTACGAAGAGTCTCCCCTGAAAACCACCCGCAACCCCGAGCTTAACTATCTGGACACCGACAAGATCGTGGCCGGCCTGGGTATCAGTGCCACCTACGAGCGCACCCGTCTGCTGGCTTATCCGGTGCGGCTGGATATTGGTTACCAGTACCAGCAGTTGCAGGATCGGGATTTCACCATCGTCGACTTTGACGGCAACGAACGCCAAACAACTGCCGACGGTGATATTCATGTAATCAGCGGCTCCATCACCCTGAAGTTCTGAGGAGAGGCTTGCCATGAAATACAATAAGACACTGGCACTGATACCCGCCATGCTGCTTGCGGCCTGCGGGGGTGATGAACAGACAGTCAACAAGCCCGCCAAACCGGGCTCCGTCGTCTACTCCTATCCGGCAGACGGGCAGAGTGAGGTCAGCCCGAAGGCCGATCTGGTATTGAGATTCTCCAATGCCCTCAGCGACAACGACGTAGCCGGAAAAATACGCATTACCGATGGCAGTACCGAGGTGGGCTTCTCGACAGAGAGTGTTGATCAGGGGCGAAGCCTGACGATCTCACCGGATGGAATGCTGCGCCCGGGCACCGAATACACCATTGAGTTCAGCGAAGAGCTCGAAGCAGAGGGTGGTCGTCT
The DNA here is from genome assembly GCF_005298175.1 of Marinobacter panjinensis. Taxonomy (NCBI): domain Bacteria; kingdom Pseudomonadati; phylum Pseudomonadota; class Gammaproteobacteria; order Pseudomonadales; family Marinobacteraceae; genus Marinobacter; species Marinobacter panjinensis. The sequence continues at coordinate 3,510,610 of NZ_SZYH01000001.1, read as the reverse complement.
GATCGGCACACCGAACGCTATTGATGCTGAGGGCATCCAGTTCACGACCCGTGGAGCCCTCAGTGGTATCGCCGCCCTGGATAATCTTGATACCGGGTTCGCCGTAGCGGAGATGATTCCGTCCGCGAACAACACGTTCAAACCAATGAATTTTTCCACATTCCGACTGCGCCTGACTCAGGCGGTACACCCTGAGTGGAAAGAGCAAGGTGGGATCATTGAGCTCAAGGACGGCAATGGCGAGACAGTACCGGCAACGGTACTGGTCAATGGCCGCTACATCACCATCGACCCGTGCCTGGCTGACAGCCCGCAACTGTGTGGCCGTGAAGACGACGTTCTGAATTCCGGCGAGACCTATACCGTTTCTGTCCGTAATCTGCCAGGACTCCATGGTGATACCCTGGGCGAATTCACCGAAGAAGTAACCCCACGGGACACCAGCCCTACTGTTGTGCTTTTCCAGCAAGTTATCGATTCCGGACTGGGTGCCGGTGAAGACGAGGCCAGCGCCCGCCGTTCCCGGCTCAATGGCCAACTCATCAATGGCGTTACCCTGAACTCGGTATTGCAGGGCATCGCCGGGCCATCGCAGCAAACCGGCGGTCTGTTTGCGGAACTGGCCTATGCTCCCGCTTTCGAAGCCGATGAGCCCCTGCCCCTGCGGGTGCCAAAAGGCAGCGTGCTGAACAGCAGCAGCCTGGATGTGAAGATAAACGGTAGCGTGCCCGTCATCGACCCGGCCACCGGCGAGATGCAGCAGACCGGCAACATCAAAGTCACCATGCTGTCGGACGCAACCGGTTATCTGATGCCCAATCCCTATACCGATGACATGAACGCCCCACGCCACGTCAAACTGTTCATGGACGTCTCCATGAATACGGAAGAGGCACAGCCAAACGCCTCCCTGTCACAGGACCTGCTCGGCGTGGAGCTTACCGGTATCGCCATTGTGGAAGACGGCGTGCTGACCATCGATGCCATCGGCATGGTTGAACCCAACCTGCTGGGCCAGGAATTCACCGACTCCACCATCGCTTTCCGCATCGAGGCCGCGACCGATTCCACATCCGCCCTCAACGCCGCAGACCAGCGCGATAAGGAACTGGCGGACACCACCGGCCCGCAGCTTGTGAGCTGGATGCCGGGGCCGGAAAATGCGGTGCCTCCTACCCGCCAGGACATGCAGCGCCCGGGTGATCCTGTGGTGCTGAACTTTGATGAGCCGCTGGACGCGGAATCCATCGCCGACGGTATTGTACTGGATGAAGGTGGCAACCCGCTGACCACGGGTAACGGCTCGCTCAAAGCAAAACTGGACGGCACAGCTCTGATACTGAACCCGGAAGGTGGGCTTAAGCACGGGGTGGCTTATACCGTGCAGATCGACAACGCACTGACAGACTTGGTCGGCAATGGTGCCACTTCACAAATACTGAGCTTCTCGCTACCCCAAATTGATGATGGAAGTGAGCCAGTAACCCAACAATCGCCGTTTGCACTGACAACCTACCCAGGATTCCCCTGCATAACCACTGATCGCGACCTCGGAGAAAATGGCGATCACGGCTATTGCAAAGATAAGCTTTCTGAAGCCGGTAGCGATTTGCCAGAGGATCGCGAACGGGATCGCCTGCCAGTCACGACCCTGCCCGCAGACAGACCTATAGTGGTCGTGTTCTCGCAATCCATGGATCTGGACACAATTAATGATTCCACATTCATTGTCGAGGAGGTCGATGGCTCAGGTAATCGCGTTGAAACAGTTTTGGGAAGGATTGAGAAAAACAATCAACGTATCCGCTTCTACCCGGAGAAACCATGGGAGGAAGGCACACTGTACAGGTATACCCTGGTCTCTGATCAATTCGGTGACCCAGAAACCGGGGATGAGAGCTCAGCCGACTGTTCCAGGGTCATTTGCGGCGAAAACGGCAAGGCCTTCGCCGCTTCACATTTGCTAAGCCCAACGGGCAATGGAAGTGAGTCACTGGAAATTTTCTTTCGCGGACAGGCGAAGGTGGATACCGTATTCACACCCTTGCGAAATCTGCCGATCAGGGACGCCAATTCAAACTACGAGATTGATGCCTTTGAATCATTCGATTTCGAGTTTGCCAGGGATGCCGAGGGTATGGAACTTGATCACTACGTGACACCGCCTAATGCCTCGCGCCTCGCCATGGCACGCAACGCCACCGTTCTTGGAAACGATGGCGGAAGCGAACCCAATGCAAGGGTTGGGTGCAATTATGAGAACGCCGATGACTGCCCTGACAATAAATTTATCTATCAGACCTACGGACTGAACACTGAAGTTGTTGGGCCTGAGATTGATCCGGAAACCGGAGAAAAAACTGGAAGGGTTAAAGTTCTGCTTTATCCCACATTACTTGTTACCTCACCGGCAACCGTATTCTATAACCTCGCCGGCAGCCCCTCCGAGTCTTCTACTGGCCCGCAGGTATTGAGAATGCGGTATCAAGAGAAAACAGAAGACAACCCGCTGGGGCTGATTGAGGGCTATATTTCCGAGGGCGATGATGGACAACCGCAATTTGAAACCACAGCCCGCCTGATGCTCGATGCGCCGAACCTCCATCTTCCACTAGGGGAACTGGATCTGCTGGCACACAACCTGTTCAGCTATCCTTTTACCCTGGAGCTTGAGGGAGATATTCGCTTCTTCGATGACGGCCGAATGCAAATCGAGCAAAGAAATATCAATGAGCAAAATCCTGCGATAAACGTTGTGGTTGCGGGCAGTAGCGATGCAACCACGACCTTCCTCGGCCTGGTAAGCTGCCTTGGCGGCATCTTCACTGGAACTGGCACCGATTCCTGTGATGAGTTCAGCAACGGAGATGGGTCAGCAGTGAAGCTGCCGCTGGAAATTCCATATCACGGCTTGTATCTCAACTTCATATCCAACCCCATAAAAGAAATTCCAGCAGAGTACTAACTTCAGGCTCCGCTACTTATCGCCAGCCTTCGGGCTGGCCTTTTTTATGGCCGGTAAAGCCAAAAACCGGTTTTCCCCTCGCCTGAATTTCCTGCTAATCTGGTTGCCTGTTGAAACTAACTCCCAAGTCCGGGGCCAAGCGGGGACGGTGTTCCGAAACCGTGCGGAGCCAGGGATGGCGGAGCCCGAGCGTACAGGGACGTATTCACAGCGTGTTTCGGAACACCGTCCCCGTTTGGCCATGCTCAGAGCAAGACAATAAAAACCAGTTTGGAGAGAGACCCATGGAAAACGGCACCCACTTTCGTACCTGCCACCTGTGTGAAGCCATGTGTGGCGTTGCGATCGAGGTAAAGGATGGCCATATCGCCTCCATCAAGGGCGACGAGGACGACCCGTTAAGCCATGGCCATATCTGCCCCAAGGCGGTAGCGCTGCAGGACCTTCACGAAGACCCTGAACGGTTACGCAAACCGGTACGCAAAACGGCCGACGGCTGGCAGGAAATGGATTGGGACGACGCCTTTGACCTGGTGGCAGACCGCCTGCACCGCGTGCGCAAGGAACACGGCCGCAACAGCATTGGCGCCTACCTGGGCAATCCCAACGTTCACAACCACGGCTCGCTGGTGGCAACCATGCCGTTCCTGCGGGCATTGGGCACCCAGAACCGCTTTTCCGCTACCTCCAACGACCAGTTGCCTCATATGCTGGCCAGCCTCGAAATGTTCGGGCACCAGATCCTGTTTCCCATCCCGGATATAGACCGGACCGATCTGTTTATCTGCATCGGTGCCAATCCCATGGCTTCCAATGGCAGCCTGATGACGGTTCCGGACTTCCGCGGCCGGCTGAAGGCCTTGAAAAGCCGCGGTGGTAAAATGGTGGTGGTGGATCCGCGCCGCACTGAAACCGGCAAGCTCGCCGACGAATTTCACTTTATCCGGCCCGGTACCGACGCCCTGTTGTTGATGGCGATGGTGCACACCCTGTTCGAAGAGAACCTGGTCAACCTCGGCCATGCGGAACCCTTTACCAAAGATGTAGATCTGATTCGGCTGGCTTCCCTGGGCTTCACGCCGGAAGCGGTAACTGAGCAGACCGGCATGCCAGCGGCGGACATCCGTAACCTGGCCCGCCAGCTCGCCACTACACAAAGGGCCGCCCTTTACACCCGCATGGGCACCAGCACCCAGGCCTTTGGCGGCGTCGCCACCTGGCTCGCCTATGTACTGAACATTCTCACGGGCAAACTCGACAGCACCGGGGGCGTGATGTTCACCCAGCCGGCGATCGATCTTGTTGCCCTCGGCGGCATGGCCGGCCAGAGCGGGCATTTTGCCAAGCGGTTCAGCCGGGTGAAGAAATTGCCCGAGTTTGGCGGTGAATACCCCTCCAGCACCATGGCAGACGAAATACTGACTCCCGGCGAAGGCCAGATCCGTGCGTTCGTAACCGTGGCTGGTAACCCGGTACTCTCCAGCCCTAACGGTGCCCGTCTTGATGAGGCCTTCAGCGGGCTGGATTTTATGGTATCGGTGGATTACTACCTCAACGAAACCACCCGCCATGCAGATGTCATACTGCCGCCAACCGCAGGTCTTGAACGCAGTCACTACGACCTCATTTTCAGCATGTTCGCCGTCCGTAACACCGCCAAGTACAGCCCCGCCCTGTTCGATGCCGGCAAGGATACCCGCCACGACTGGCAGATACTGCTGGAACTTGCCCATCGTCTGGAGAAAAAACGCAAAGGCGGTCGGCTGCAGGTGCGAGCGGAAATGGGCTGGCGTGCGTTCAAGCAGATCGGGCCAGACCCGATACTCGACATGATGCTGCGTGCCGGACCCTACGGCGCCGACATTGGCCGTGTCCGTGGCCTGGTACAACCGGCTATTGACCTGGTCATGGACATTCTCCCGGAGCGCCACCCTCTGCGCGGCCTTGCGAAACTCAGTCCGCTGAACCGGCACTGGCAGGATCTGCCCAAGGGGCTTTCGATCAATGCTCTGAAACAGCTGCCCAACGGGGTAGACCTGGGCCCGCTGCGCCCCTGTATGCCTGGTCGGCTGTTTACCCGTGATGGCAAGGTCAACCTGGCGCCGCGCCGCTACCTGCAGGATCTGGACCGCCTGCACGCCCTGCTGCCTGCCCCACCGGCGGACGGACTGTTATTGATCGGGCGCCGGCACGTTCGCAGCAACAATTCCTGGATGCACAATAGCCAGCGGTTGGTAAAAGGCAAAGAGCGCTGTACCCTGATGATGCACCCTCAGGACGCCTCCCGTTGCGGGCTTCAGGCCGGTGATTCGGCCGAGGTTGCTTCGCCTGCCGGCAAGATTGTATTGCCTGTGGAAATTACTGACGACATCATGGCAGGTGTGGTCTCGGTGCCCCATGGCTGGGGCCACCATCGTGAAGGTACCCGGCAGTCGGTCGCCGTTGCACACGCCGGGGCCAGCATTAATGACGTCATCAGCGACGAGCAAACAGATCCGCTGGTTGGTACATCCGTACTTAACGGACAGACGGTAAATGTTAAAGTATGGCGCTCGGAGCGCCCGCGCAAACTGGCCTGAACCCCTGAACGGAGAAACCTATGCCCCCGTGGCTTCAATGGACGCTGATTATCACCGGCCTGCTGGCTATCGCTTTACTGGTGGCGTTTATCCTTCGCCAGTCCCGTACGCTGCAGGAGGGCAAAAAACGACAGGCCAAAACCGAAGCGTTTCAGAAGGAACGCCGGGAAAGCATGGTGGAAAGTATCCGGGTTCTGGCAATGGCAGTGGAAGAGGACCAGATGGAATACTCTGAGGCCTGCCTACGCATCAAGGGACTGCTGGAGCATGTGGCCCCGGAGCTGCTCGAGCAGCCGCCTTTCCGGATTTTTCAGGAAGTGCATGACCTGATCCAGCATATGCCTACGCACCGGACGCGCCAGGAAACAGAAACCAGATTCGTAGAAAAGATGGACCGTGAAAGACTGGCTGTTGAAGAAAAACACGCCGATGCCATTCGACGCGCGGCGACGGCCATCCGCCGCCATCCTTTTTAGTTCAGGCCCACGCCGGTTTCCGGCCCGTAGTGGGTCACCGCCGGATTCATTTTTGTAACTTTTTGTAAATAATCTTCACCCCTAGAGACTTGATTAGCTTTATAAATCAATCTCTTCACATGTTACAAGTACATGACGCCTCGTTCACTCACCAAACCCAGGCCCGGCGGGCTTTTATTTCCCTTCGGATTGGCTAAGTTTAAATCAGAGCGCTGCCATTACTGACCCTGCAGCGTCTCTGATTGTTTTCTCCTGAACACGTTTGGTTTGATCTGCAACAAGCGGGTGAGCTTGCCGGCCTTCGGGCCGGCTTTTTTGTGGTTACTGGTTCATCATCCCGGCCATGGCCATGATGCTGTCCTTGTTATGGACAAGTTCGTCAAACTGGTCCTCAACCTTTTGTGGATCCAGTCCCAGCGACTGGTAAAATTCCGCAGTAACTTCCTCTCCTGCGCCGAGAGCCACACCACGGCGGGTCAACAATTGTCGTCCCAGCCATAACAGTTTTCCGTAAACTGCATGGGGGCCCTCATAGCCAGGGTTTTTCTGGTTGCGAATCGCCAGGCAGACTTCGCCCGGCATTCCCCAGTTCTGCATCAGTTCCGCCGCAATCTGCTCCCGGGTAACACCCAGCAGATAATGCTCGATCAGCGATGAATCCATATGGGGATTGGTTTCCAGTGCCCGGCAAACCAGCTTGAAGTGAGGCGGGAACACCTGGGCCAGAACCAGGTAGCCAAAGTTATGCAGCAGCCCTGAAAGGTATGCCAGGCCAAACACCGGGCGCTCGCCACGGGGCATCATGCTGGCCAGAACACCGGCAGACTGGGCTTGCCAGATGGCCTGCTGCCAGTAGTCGACGTAACCTTCGGGATGATCCTGGGGCTGTTTCAGGGCGCGACCGAGGGAGAGGCCCATGGCCAGGTTCATGACCAGATCGAATCCCAGAATCCGCGACACGGCATCGTGCACCGACCGCACCTGCCCGGCTGCCGCGTAGAACGATGACGATGCCCAACTGACCACCTGGGCCGCCAGGCTGGGATCACTCTCCACAACATCCACCAGATCGCCCATGACAGCATTGGGATTGACCCGCAGATGAATGATCCGTTGTGCGGTTTCGGGCAGCGGAGGCAGCTCCAGGGTATCTTCAAGGCGCTGCTGGATGCGCAGAGTGGTAAATCGCCGGATGGCGGTATGCAACTGGTCCCGGTCACGTTCGGGGCTATCCAGGTTGACGGAGATGGAGTCCGGCGTCACCGAAAATTCCCGCCGCTCGGCAGCGGCGGTAATCGCTTTGAACTCATCGCCGGGCACAACCATGCACAGGTTCTTCTCACCCAGCACCAGGGCAACCTGAGCCTGCTCGTCAACCCTGGCATCTACCACGGTGGGCCAGCCCGTCAGGGAGGGCAGCGCCGGCAGTTCCGTGAGGCCGGAGCGTTCCCGTACCCGGACCTGTTCGCGCCGCTTCATCACCCTCAGGTCGCGGCCGAGCTCTTTATTCAGGGCATTGATATCAAGCATATCGCCCTGACGACAGATGGCCTGAAGGTTTCCCAGTTCGTCGCTGAGCAGCACCATACGCAACAGCTCATCGTCCCGCGCCTGACTCACATCACGCAGGGAAACACCGGCCGCTGAATCACCCAGTGCCTGCCGGACTACGACAGGTAGCTCCATAAGTCTCTCCAAAAGTTGACGGTACCGTTCAGGGCACACTGGTTATCGTCCAGTATAGGGTACAAACAACAACCCGACGTTGACTTCAGCCTAGTTTCTGCGCGCTTATGACGCGAGCCCGGGCACCGTTTTTATACGTCGCCGTAGCGAATTCGCTGACCCAGCCAGCGGCGAATCAGGCCATTCACCAGGGCCGGCTGTTTCATCAGGCCCGGAGCCATTTCCCGTACGGGTTCGATCCAGCCCTTGTCACGCTCGAAATCCGCCAGGCGGAACTGCATCATACCGGTCTGGCGGGTGCCCAGCACCTCGCCCGGGCCTCTTATTTCCAGATCTTTCTCGGCGATGACGAAGCCATCCTGGCTTTCCCGCAGAGCCTGCAAACGAGCCTTGCCGTTCAGCGACAAGGGCGGGTGGTACATCAAAACACAGAAGCTGGCCTCTTCGCCCCTGCCAACCCGGCCCCGCAGCTGATGTAACTGGGCCAGCCCCAATCGCTCCGGGTTTTCGATAATAATCAACGAGGCATTGGGCACATCGACACCCACCTCGATCACCGTGGTGGCGACCAGGAGATCCAGCTCACCGTTCTTGAACTGTTCCATCACCGCCGCCTTTTCCGCAGCTTTCAGGCGCCCATGAACTAGCCCCAGCTTCAGATCCGGCAGGCGTTGCGCCAGCTCCTGGGCGGTCACTTCCGCCGCCTGGCATTGCAACGCCTCGGATTCCTCAATCAATGTGCATACCCAATACGCCTGCCGGCCCTCCCGGCAGGCTTTGCGGACACGATCGGTCACATCATCACGGCGGCTGTCGGGGATAGCGATGGTTTCAATGGGTTTGCGGCCAGGGGGCAGCTCGTCAATCACCGACGTATCCAGGTCCGCGTAGGCACTCATGGCCAGGGTGCGCGGAATCGGAGTTGCCGTCATGATCAGTTGGTGTGGTGCCATGGTGCCACCAACCCCCTTCTCTCGCAAAGCCAGGCGCTGATGCACCCCGAAACGATGCTGCTCGTCTACAATGACCAGCGCCAGCCGGCTGAAGGCAACGTCTTCCTGAAACAGGGCGTGAGTGCCAATAACCACTGAGGCATTGCCACTGCCGATCTCCTCCAGGGTTTCCTTGCGGGCCTTGCCCTTGATCTTCCCGGACAACCACGCCACACGGATACCCAGGGGCTCAAGCCAGCCGTGAAAGTTCTGATAATGCTGCTCTGCCAGTATTTCGGTGGGCGCCATCAGTGCCACCTGGGCGCCGGCACCGATCGCCTGAAGCGCGGCCAGTGCGGCTACCACGGTTTTCCCGGACCCGACATCCCCCTGGACCAGCCGCAACATGGGGACCGTCTGGCTCAGATCCTGGCGGATTTCGCTCATAACATGGCGCTGGGCGCCGGTGAGGCTGAAGGGCAGAAGATCGAGAAACCGCTCGGGCAGATCACCCGCAGGAAGCAACGGCAGAGCCTCCCGGGCCTGAACCTGCTGGCGAACCTGCAGCAGGCTGAGCTGGTGGGCCAGTAACTCCTCCATCACCAGCCGCTGCTGGGCCGGGTGGCGCCCCTCCACCAGCAAATGAACCGGCGCACTGGCCGGCGGGGAGTGCACCAGTTCTACCGCCTCGGTTATACCGGGCAACTGATAACTGGCCAGCAGCTGTGCCGGAAGCCACTCGCGAATCGGGTAGCGTTTCAGGTAGCCCAGCGCCTGCTGGCAAAGGCTTCGTACCCGGGGTTGCTGAATACCTTCAGTGAGGGGATAGACCGGTGTCAGTGTTGCCTCGCCCCGGGCCGGCATGGGAGGTGGATTCACCTGGTACTCGGGGTGATAGAACTCGTAACCGGCCCTGCCCGGCCGCACCTCCCCGAAGCAACGAACCCGCGCGCCCTCCGTAAGCTGGCTCTTCTGGGCGGCGTTGAAATGAAAAAACCGCATGACCAGGAAACCGCTGCTGTCTTTCAGGGTTACCTGCAGGCTGCGGCGCCGCCCCATCACCAGGTCGGCCTTCATCACCTCGCCTTCCACCACGCCAACATCGCCGATGCGAAGGTTGCCCATGGGGATAATACGGGTGCGATCCTCGTATCGGTGGGGTAGATGAAACAGCAGGTCCTGAAGCGACTGGATGCCCAGTTTCGCCAGCTTTTCCGCCAGGGCGCCGCCGACGCCCTTCAGGGTGGTAACCGGGATGTCTTCCAGTGACGTCATATCCTGGCTCAGGCAGTTGCGGCAGCAGCCGGGGTGTCGATTTTCGCTTTTTCGATCACCCGGCACTGGCTGGCTGCCAGCGACAGAACATCAATCGCCTTGGGACGGGGGAACGTCACCCGCCAGGCCAGTGCGACCGTTCGGAAAGGCACCGGTGCTGCGAAAGGCCGAACCGCCAGAATGCTTTCGTCGTACTGCATGGCAGTCGCGGCGGAAAGCGGCAATACCGTGATCCCAAGGCCGGACGCCACCATGTGACGAATGGTTTCCAGAGAACTGCCCTCGGTCACCAGTGAGGGCGCCTTGGCATTGGGGTTACGGGTAACCGCATCAACCAGCGGCGGGCAGGACTCCAGCACCTGGTCACGGAAACAGTGGCCCGGGCCGAGCAACAGCAACTGCTCCTTGGCCAGTTCCTCCGCCGTCAGGCTCTCCCGCTCGGTGAGCGGATGGCCACCGGGCAGAAGCACCACGAAAGGCTCGTCATAAAGCGGCAGGGTCACCACTTCAGGCTCTTCAAACGGCAGTGCGATGATAATGGCATCCAGTTCAGACTGGCGCAGCTTCTGACGCAGGGTAGCTGTGTAGTTTTCCTCGATGTACAGGGGCATATCCGGCGCGGCACGGCGCAACTCAGGTAACAGGTGCGGGAACAGGTAGGGCCCGATGGTGTAGATGGCCCCGACCTTCAGTGGTGCATTGAGCTGGTTCTTGCCATCCTGCGCCATATCGCGGATGACACCCACCTGGTCCAGTACCCGCTGCGCCTGCTCGATAATCCGTTTGCCGGTTTCGGTGACACGGATACTGTTCTTGCTGCGTTCAAACAGCGGGATACCCAGTTCGTCTTCCAGCTTCTTGACCGCCACACTCAGGGTAGGCTGGCTGACATGACAGCGCTCGGCTGCACGGCCAAAATGCCTTTCCCGTGCGAGGGTAACAACGTATCTTAACTCGGTGAGAGTCATGGTGGGCTCCGGTCAGATGTCGTCCAGCCAGGGCGCGATAAACCGCCCTGTTAATTTATTAGCCAAAGCATAAGGATTGATATTGCCTATGGCAATCACTGAACACAAGCAAGCGCCACGCATACTGGTCGCCGGTTGCGGCAAACTCGGTGGAGCGATTGCAGAAACGCTGTCCCAGGAGGCTGAGGTCTTCGGTTTGCGGCGCAATCCGGCCCGGATTCCGCAAGGGGTTCATGCCCTCGGCGCCGACCTGCTGGAGCGGAAACAGGTTGAAGCGATACTGCCGGAAAGTCTCGATATCGTGATCTATTGCCTGACGCCCTCCAGTTACGATGAAGAGGGCTACCGTAACGCCTACGTCCGTGGCCTTGAAAATCTTGTCGCCGCCCTCGGCTCACAGCGGCTGACGCGTCTCTTTTTCGTCAGCAGCAGCAGTGTCTATTCCCAGAATGACGATTCCTGGGTTGACGAGACCAGCCCCACAGACCCTGCCAGGTTCAGCGGCCAGATGGTCCTGGCAGGCGAGCAGACCGCCCTGAACAGCGGCCACCCTGCAACGGCTATACGGTTCAGTGGTATTTACGGGCCGACACGGCAACAATTTCTGGAGGCCGTTATGAACGGCCGCATGGACCCCGCGTCCCCTGCCCCGTTCAGTAACCGGATTCACGAAGCCGATGCCGTGGCCGCGGTTTGCCACCTGGTGAACCGGGCGCTGGCAGGAGAGCCTCTGGACCCGTGCTATCTCGCCAGTGACTGCGAACCGGTCAGGCTGGACGAGGTTGTGGCCTGGGTGCGGGAACAGGTGCCCTGTGCGGCCCCTGAGCCTGATGCTCGCAAGGGTGGGCGCGCAGGCAGCAAGCGTTGCAGTAACAAGCGTTTGCTGGAATCGGGATTCCGTTTCCGCTATCCGGATTTTCGGGAGGGTTACCGGGAAATGATCGCACAGCAGAAATGAAAAAGGCGGCCCGTAAGAGGCCGCCTCATCAATGCACCGGGCCGATATCAGCTCAGCACCATCACCGCTTCCATTTCCACCGGAACGCCCTTGGGCAGGGCCGCCACGCCTACGGCGGCTCGGGCCGGATAGGGCTCCTGGAAATAGGTGGCCATAATCTCGTTCACCGTAGCGAAGTTGCTCAGATCGGTCATATAGATATTGACCTTGACGATGTCCTTGAGCTCACCACCGCTGGCCTCACAAACAGCCTTCAGGTTTTCGAACACCTGGCGGGTCTTGGCGGCAAAGTCGCCTGCGGCCACCTCCATGGTCTCTGGCACCAGCGGGATCTGTCCGGAGATGTAGACAGTGTCTCCGGCCTTGACGGCCTGAGAATAGGTACCGATAGCCTGCGGTGCATTTTCGGTCTGGATTACGGATTTATTGGTCATGACCTTGGGACTCTCTGTTTCAAAACGCCAATCCTCACCCCTGGACAGCCAGCCTGTCAACACGCTGAAAGTCGCGTCTCGGGCCTGTCGATCAGTGGCCGCCTCAGTGCCTCACCCGGTTTATATGGGTAACCGCGCGAATATTCCTGATCCGCCGCATTACCCTGGCCAGGTGCTTGCGGCCGTTGACATGCACCACCAGACTGACAATGCCCAGCCTGGCGTTCTGCTCTTCCACGTTAATGCGCTCGATATTGCCGTCCGCCATGGCTACTGCGTTGGCAAGCTCGGCAATGACCCCGCGCTGGCGCTCCAGCTCCACCCGAAGTTCCACCGAGAACTCGTTGGCAATGTCCTTGGCCCACTTCAGGTGGGTCAGGCGCGACCGGCCCTCATCGTCTTCGGGTAACCTGGAGCAGGTATCCGAGTGGATGACCATGCCCTTTCCGGAATCCATGGCGCCCACCACCGGGTCCCCCGGGATGGGCTTGCAACAGCTGGCAAAGCGAACCAAAAGGCCCTCGGTTCCACGGATGGTGACAGGACTGTTGTCAGCATTGTCCATAACCGGTGCCAGAGCGGTATCCGACGCTTCACCTTCAGCGCTGCCGCTGACCAGTTGCCGGGCAACCAGGTAGGCCATGCGGTTCCCCAGGCCAATATCACTGACCAGATCGTCGAAGCTGTCTACCTGGTTGTGACTGACCACAGCCTGAACCTGATGCTCACTGATCTTCGACAGGCTGGTTCCAAAGCCTTTGAGAGACTTCTTGAGCAGGGTTTTGCCCAGATCCAGGGATTCGGCCCGCTTCTGGTTCTTGAGCACGTGGCGAATACTGCTGCGGGCCTTGCCAGTGACTACGAAACTGAGCCAGGCCGGATTCGGCCGTGCCCCCGGAGCGGTAATGATTTCCACGGTCTGGCCGCTTTGCAGCGGCTGGCTCAGTGACCCCAGAGTGCGATTGATACGGCAGGCGACACAGGCATTACCAATGTCGGTATGGATGGCATAGGCAAAATCCACCGGTGTGGCACCACTGGGCAACTCCATGATCTTGCCCTTGGGCGTGAACACATAGATCTCATCCGGGAACAGATCCACCTTCACGTGCTCGATGAATTCCAGGGAATCGTCCGCCCGTTCACGCATTTCCATCAGGCCCTTCACCCAACGATCCACCCGCAACTGGTTAACGCTGGTAACGTTGGAGGGCTCGTTCTTGTACATCCAGTGAGCCGCTATACCATTGTTGGCAATGTGCTCCATCTCCTCGGTGCGGATCTGGATTTCGATATTCACATGCATGCCGAACAGGGTGGTATGCAGGGACTGGTAACCATTGGCCTTGGGCATGGCAATGTAGTCCTTGAAACGGCCCGGCAGCGGCTTGTAGAGGCTGTGCACGGCGCCAAGGATGCGGTAACAGTCGTCTTCGGTGTCGGTAATGATCCGGAAGGCGTAAACATCCATGATTTCATGGAAGGATTTCTGTTTGAACTTCATCTTGTTGTAGATGCTGTTCAGGTGTTTTTCCCGGCCCAGTATCCGCCCCGGCAAGCTGCGCTCTTCCAGCTTCTCCTGCAGTTTGCCCCGGATATCATCAATAATTTCCCGGTGACTGCCCCGCAGTTTTGCGACCGCCTTGGAAATGTACTTCGAGCGCATCGGATACAGCGACGCAAACCCCAGGTCTTCCAGCTCGGTACAGATCGAATGCATGCCCAGTCGGTTGGCAATGGGCGCGTAGATATCGAGGGTTTCGTTGGCAATGCGCTGGCGTTTTTCATAGGGCATGGGGCCGAGGGTGCGCATGTTGTGCAGGCGGTCCGCCAGCTTGACCAGTATCACGCGGATGTCTCGTGCCATGGCCAGGGTCATTTTCTGGAAGTTCTCGGCCTGGGCCTCGGCACGGGTACGAAATTCGATCTGGGTCAGTTTGCTGACACCGTCCACGAGTTCTGCCACGTCTTCACCAAACTGCTCCGCCAGCGCATCCTTGGGAATGCCGGTGTCCTCGATGACATCGTGGAGCATGGCGGCCATCAGGCTCTGGTGATCCAGCTTCAGGCCGGCAAGGATATGGGCAACCGCCAGGGGGTGGGTAATATAGCGGTCACCGCTTTTGCGCATCTGCCCTTCATGGGCTTGTTCGGCATAATAGTAGGCTCTTCGCACCTGATTGATGCGATTGGTATCGAGATAGGTGCTGAGCTCACTGGCCAGCACATCAACCGTTGCCTCTGCCGACACCGCGCCTCCATGGAGATACTGAATTTCAGGGATAAAAAAACCCGAATGCATGCATTCGGGTCCTTCCGACGTACGTCCGGTAATGCCTATAGGTACACTATAAAACCGCAAGACCAGATTTCAATGCTTTCGACGGGTTAACAGAAAATATTCCCGTCTCGCACCTTTACTCGTCATCATCCTCGGTGAGGAGATCACGGGAAACCATGCCAGCGGCGATTTCGCGCAGGGCAATAACCGTTGGCTTATCGTTCTCTTCAGGAACCATCGGCTCGAAGCCCTTGGTTGCGATCTGGCGGGCGCGCTTGGTGGCCAGCATAACCAGCTGGAACCGGTTATCAACGTGTTCAAGGCAATCTTCAACGGTAACTCGTGCCATAACTTCCCCGACAATAGCAATAATGACTGATTTCAGCAGACCGCGTAGTGTAATCTCACGGGCTCAATTTGTATACAGCTAAAACCCATACTCAACGACGCTCGGACAACCTGGTCAGCAATCCGGAATACCTGAGCTGCTGAGCCTGCATGCGCAGGCGGTGGCAGCGAACGATCGACAGCAGGTCGTCCAGCGCGATGTCGAAATCGTCGTTAACCACCAGGTACTCGAACTCCACCGCGTGGCTGCACTCGTCCGCCGCTTCGTTCAGACGCCGCTCCACCACCTCCGACGCATCCGTTCCACGTCCGTTCAGACGCTTCCTCAGGGCCTCCGGTGACGGCGGCACGATAAAAATACTGACGCAGTCCGGCATCAGATGGCGTACCTGCTCTGCACCCTGCCAGTCAATTTCCAGGATTACATCCTTCCCTCCGGCCAGTGTCTGTTTTACCCAGACCTGGGATGTACCGTAGTAATTCCCGAAAACATCCGCGTGTTCCAGGAAATCGCCGCGGCCAATCATCGCCTCGAAGTCATCACGGCTGACAAAATGGTAGTTAATACCATCATGCTCCCCAGGACGCATGGGGCGAGTGGTATGGGAGACGGACACGCACAGCTGCGCGTCCTGTTCGAGCATGGCCGCCACCAGGCTGGTTTTTCCCGCCCCTGACGGTGCGGAAATAACATACAGCGTACCCTGCTCAGCTGCCTGATTCATGGTGCAAAAACTCCAAACCCCGACTGGTTTACAGCAGCAGCGTAGCGTCAAACACCACGACTGCAGCAACAAGGCCTGCGATTATACGGCGTTTGGTCGCCTATCGCACCCGTCCACGAGGGAAGGTACGTTGATCCGGCGTAGCTTCAGTCATGCCAGACACAGCGGTTGCGCCCCTGATCTTTTGCCAGGTAAAGGCGGTGGTCTGCAATTTCCAGCAAGCGGATCATATCCACCTCATTGTGGCCCGGCACGGCACTGGCGACACCCATACTGACGGTGACATAAGGTGCCGCTTCCGAATGGCTGTGGGGAATGGCCAGTGCATTGACGTCGTGGCGTATTCTCTGTGCGACGGCCCTCGCGCCGTCGAGGTCCGTACCGGGAAGCACACAGACAAACTCCTCCCCGCCATAGCGCGCCACAATATCCGTGGGGCGGGTCAAAGCGCCGCTCAACGCCCCGGCCACCGAGCGCAGACAATCGTCCCCTACGGCATGGCCGTAGTTGTCGTTGAAGGGCTTGAAGTAGTCGATATCAATGAAAATCAACGACAGGGGCTGGTCCTGGTCTGCCGCCTGGTACCAGCATTTTTCCAGGAAGTCATCGAAAAAACGCCGGTTCGGAATGCCGGTCAGGCCGTCAATGGTGGATATCTGATGCAGCGCGTCCCGCTGGTCCAGCCCCTTCTGGAAGGCCTGCATAAGATTGTCCAGCTCCCGCACCAGGCGCCCCAGCTCATCGCGGCGGGAATGCGGGGTATCGGGTCTGGGCCATCTCCCCGGCTGCTTCAGGCTCACAGCGGCAATGGCGCGATAGATACTTAGCAGGGGCCGGGTGATCAGGAAGTGGAAAACCAGTACCACCAGCACGGCAATGCTCAATGCCTCAACAATGCCCAGCAGGAACAGACGTCGCCCACGCTGTACATAAGACTCGCCAATCGAAGCGGTGGAGAGTACCAGCCGAAGTTCACCAACCGGCAGCGGCTCGGGGGTCCGGGACACGGAATAATCCAGTGACTTCTGAAAGTGGGTGACGTCACCGAACAATGCCTGCAAGAGTATCCCTGCCTGCTCGCTGGACGCCTCGCCCTTCTCCATCAACACCCGACCGAAGTCATCCCGCAGGGAAACATAACGGACACTGCGGTAATTGTAGAGGCCTTCAACCACCTGGTTGGCCAGATCCGGGTTGAGCTGGAAGGCAGCTTCCGCGGCAGACGCTTCAACCAGGTTCAGCAACCGCTCCATATCTTCCCGGGTTTCCGCTCGCACCACCTGTGCGTCCGACACCAGCTGAAAGACCCCGGTGCCCGCACTCAGCAGCAAGGCGATGACGAACGTTACCAGGGCTTGGCGGGTGGTGATACTGTGCCAGCGGGTGACTTTTGCGCCTTTTTCTTCCGGTTTCATTCACCGTTCCCCAGAACCTGCTGCCGTATCTGGTGGTAACGACCCTCCTCTTTCAGTCGGTCCACCCGGGTTTGCAGTTGTTCCAGGAAACGGGCTGGAATGGATTTGTGGCAGGCAAGGTAGATCGCGCTGCGCCGAAAGGTAAACAGCCTTTCAAGCCGAACCCCGGCGCTGCCCGCCACCACCTCGGCCACGTCTGGGCCGGTCACCCAGACATCAATAAGGCCCGACGTCAGTCGTTTGAGGTTTTCACTGTCCCGGGAGGCATTGATAATCTCAACGCCCTGGTTTGCCACATAAATACTGATGGCATCCTCATGGAAACTACCAACCCTAAGGCCCTTCAATTCCTCCAGACTGGTCGCCCCGATACTGCGACCCGGCAGGGCGAAGGCCGCCCACTCTGTCTCTACCAGCGGCCCCACCCAGTGGAACATAGCCTCTCGCTCGGCGGTGCGAGCGGTGGAGTACATGCAGTTCCCGGGCCGCAGCCTCGCCTCGCTGAAGGCCCTCGCCCAGGGCACCAGCAGGAAGTTCACGGGGTGATCTATTGCGGTCAGCGCTTCCTGCAACAGCCTGGTGGAAATGCCGTCCATCTTGCCCTGGTCATTGATAAAATTATAAGGCGGGTATTCTTCTGTGTAGAAGGTGATGGGCCCAGCCGCCTGGGCATGCCCCCACACCCATAAGGCAAGGCATGGAAAAAACAGGAACTTCAATTCCTGTCGACAAATCAGGCGGTGCATGCCTCCCTCCTCATTCAATTGGCGGTATCTTGCCCCGGACGCGAAGGTCATCAAGTATCTGCTGCAACCGCTCTACAACGGCAGGATCGGTATCACGGTTGATGGCAAAGTAGAGCGGGTCCTGGGACAGCACATAGACGGTCTCGAAATCGTCCGGATCATGCCCATGCTTCCTCAACAGCCAGTGCGCCACATCTTCACCATAGGCCCACAGGTTGACCCGGTTGGCGACCAGCATGTTCATCGCACTCTCGTTATTCACAGCCGTGTGCATGCGGGCGGCATTAACACCGGATTCCAGCAATTTCTGGGCACCTATGTCCTCCCCTATAACCACCATACTTACGTTACCGTTTTGCAGGGCCTCCTGGTTCTGGATCGAGATATTGCTGTCTTTCCTGGCCAGCAGCACCACGCGTCCGGCTGCCAGGGGCCCCACCCACTGAAACAGGTCTTCGCGGGCACTGGTACGGGTGGTGGAAAACAGCACGGCATCCGGTGTCAGTAGGGTGGTGTCATAGCCTCTGGCCCACGGCAGCACCCGGATATCCGTGGTTTCCGTAGTGCTTCCAGCGTGTTGCAGCATGGCCTCCAGGATTCCAACGGATGAACCCTTCAGCTCTCTCTCGTCCAGGTAATTGTAGGGTGGGTAATGCTCTGTTATGAAGGTGAGCCGATCAAGCTCAGAGGCGGCCCCGTAAAGAGGGCCGAAGAAAAAAATCACCAGTAGGCAGCGACAAAGCTTTGTCATGGGCAGTTACTTCAGTACAGCACAACGCGTGGCCTGTTTTTTTGTATGTACCTGGCGGCTACCAGGAACATGTTTTTGTTATCGTCAAGGTAGCACATGCCAGGCATTCTGTACGGATTACCTAAAGGTGTGGCCAACAAACCGCTATTGGCCACAGCCACTCTACTCCAGGTTCTGTACCTGCTCCCGCATCTGCTCAATGAGCACCTTCAGGTCAACGGCAGCCCTGGTCACCCGGGCATCGATACTTTTGCTACTGAGGGTGTTGGCCTCACGGTTCAGCTCCTGCATCAGAAAGTCCAGCCGACGGCCGATGGCATCATCGCCCTGAAGCGTCTCTGACACTTCGGTGATATGGGCGTCCAGCCGGTCAAGCTCTTCGGCCACGTCACTTTTCTGGGCCAGCATGACCATTTCCTGGGCAATTCGGTCAGGGTCAATCTCGACCTTTGCCTGCTCAAAGCGGTTTTTCAGGTGCTCTTCCTGGGCGCGAATCAGCTCCGGCATGCGTTCCCGCACCTCAGCGACCAGTTTGCCCATGGTGGCCAACCGGTCTTCAAACAAAGGGCGCAGACGTTCCCCTTCACGTTCCCTGACTGTCACCAATTCACTCACCGTACGCTCAAACAACTCCCCCGCTGCCTTGCGGGCAGGACCGTAATCCTGCTCGGTGGAGGCCAGCACACCGGGCCACCTGAGGATATCCAGGGCACTGATGTGGGCCGGATTATCCAGCATCTTGTTGATGTGATTGGCCGCCTCATTCACCGCATGGGCCACATCCTCATCGATCTCGAACCCCTGAGACGCAGCTTCCGTTGTCTGCAGGCGAATGGCCACATCCACCTTGCCCCGTCGCAGTTGTTTGCGCAGCTGTTCGCGAAAACTGTTTTCCAGTTCCCGAAGTGCCTCGGGCAGTCGGAAAGACGGCTCCAGGTAACGGTGATTGACCGTGCGAATCTCGCAGGTGAGCGTTCCCCAGTTCTCCTGGGTATCCTGGCGGGCAAAAGCCGTCATACTTCTGATCATGGTGACTCCGCGTTTGGAAAGAAGCAGTATCTTCAGTCTAGCAGGGTGACTGCCCGAACATCGAACAGACGTCTCTGGCTGCGTGTTATACTCCGCAATCTTTCGACATTGCAATCGACCAGGACTGATGTCCTGGACACTCACTACTGATACCAGGAACGACTATGAGACCGAGCGGAAGAACGCCGGAACAATCCCGAGATATTCGCATTACACGCCACTACACCCGCCACGCCGAAGGTTCCGTGCTGGTGGAATTCGGCGACACCAAGGTGATCTGCACCGCCTCTATCGAAAACAAGGTCCCACCGTTTCTGCGGGGCGAAGGCAAGGGCTGGATCACCGCCGAGTACGGCATGCTGCCGCGCTCTACCGGCAGCCGCATGGGCCGCGAAGCCGCCCGTGGCAAACAGGGTGGACGTACCGTGGAAATTCAGCGTCTCATCGGCCGCTCCCTGCGCGCCGCCGTCGACCTGAGCGCCCTGGGCGAACACTCGATTACTATCGACTGCGACGTTATCCAGGCTGATGGTGGCACCCGCACAGCTGCTATCACCGGGGGCTGTGTGGCACTTGTAGACGCGCTGAACCATCTGGTGAAAGAAGGTCGGCTGAAGAAGTCGCCTCTGAAGCAGATGATTGCGGCTTTCTCAGTCGGTGTGTACAAGGGTACGCCAGTGCTGGATCTGGATTACCCGGAAGACTCCGAAGCCGAGACCGACATGAATGTGATCATGACGGATCAGGGAGGTTTCATTGAGATTCAGGGGACGGCCGAGGGTGCACCGTTTGAGCAGGAAGAGCTCGATGGCATGCTGAAATTGGCCAAGCTGGGGATTTCTCAGTTGTTTGAGGCTCAGAAGGCGGCTTTGGAGGCGTAGTTTTCTGGAAGCTGGTTTGTCGGATTACGGCTTTCGCCTAATCCGACCTACGTTCAGCGGTTACCATCTCACCGAGACCGCTTACTCGGAAATTTACAATCCAATCTCTATGTCGTAATCCATGATCACCGGCGCGTGATCGGAGAAGCGGGTGCTGTCGTCAATCCAGCCATCGCGGATGGTCTTGCGGATTCCTGGGGTCAGTAGCTGATAATCCACGCGGATTCCGGCGTTCTTGCGGGAACCTTCGGCCTGCTCGGGCCACCAGGTGAACTGGCTGCTTTGTTTGTTGATATCGCGGAATGCATCAACACAGCCCATTTCATCAAACAGGCGATCCAGCCATGCCCGTTCGTGGGGCAGAAAACCGGAGAAATCCAGCGTGTGGTACAGCGGGCTGGCGTCGGTCACGTGATGGGCGGTCTGCAGGTTTGCGCAGAAGATGAACTGACGGCGCTTGCGCAGGGTTTTCTGCATATGGATGCCGAAGGCTTCCATGAAATCGTCCTTGTGATCCAGCACGGTCAGGTCGTCGTCGCCAATCAGTTCCTCTTCCCGGCCCAGGGCACAGGGGGAGAGCACACAGGCAACGGACACCTTGTCAAAATCGGCCTGGATAAAACGGCCCTCGCGGTCGGCCTGCTCATTGGCAAAACCGTACATGATGGCTTTGGGAAAGTGGCGGGTATAGATGCCAACACCGCCGTCCTCGTTGCGTTCGCCATCAATGAAGTAGGCCTCGTAGCCCTCCGGGATCAGGTTGTAGTCCTCGATCTCGTAGGCCCGCATGCGGTGGTCCTGAACGCAGACCACGTCAGCGTCCTGCCTGGCCAGCCATTCAAAGAAACCTTTTTCAACCGCCTGAGCTAGACCGTTGACGCTGATCGTTACTACCCGCATACGTGTTCCCTGATTCGGTTTGTGTGTATGATACCGGTTTTACGCGTTAATTAAAGATCCACACCCGCCAGAAGCCCTGTCATGCACGACTATCAGCAACAATTCATTGAATTTGCCATTCGCCGTAATGTTCTTCGTTTCGGCGAGTTTACGCTAAAATCCGGCCGCACCAGCCCCTACTTTTTCAATGCCGGGCTGTTCAATACCGGAGAGGACCTGCTTGAGTTAAGCAAGGCTTATGCCGCTGCACTGCAACGCAGCGGGCTGAATTATGACATTATTTTCGGGCCTGCCTATAAGGGCATACCGTTGGCAACAGTGACAGCCATGGCGCTGGCCTCGGAAGGAACCAACAAGCCTTTTGCTTTCAACCGCAAGGAAAAAAAGGAGCACGGCGAAGGCGGAAACATCGTCGGCGCCCCCCTGCAGGGCAATGTGCTGATTGTTGACGATGTTATCACTGCCGGCACCGCCATTCGCGAATCCATAGAGATTATTCGCAGCGCTGGAGCAGAACCAGCTGGGGTTTTGATTGCACTTGATCGCCAGGAGCGAGGTGGGGGCGAACTTTCGGCCATACAGGAAGTCAAAAAGGAATTCGACATTCCGGTTGTCAGCATTATCACGCTCGGCCAAGTACTTGATTACCTGAAGAACAGGCCGGGATTCGACGAGCACGCCCAAAGGGTTGCTGCCTACCGGGATGAGTACGGCGTCTGAAACCGGGCATGGTTTATCGCCCAGCTTTTGTTATGCTTCACGACGACACAACTCGTTTTTACCGGAGCGCCAGTCCTTCATCATGAACCGTCTGACCAGGTTTTCAATCGCTGTATCTGCCGTGGCCGCACTGACTGTTGCCACAATTGCAGAAGCCAGGATGTACCGTTACACGGATGAAAACGGCCAGGTTGTCATCAGCAACACCATTCCCCAGGAAGCCACAAAACGGGGCTACGATATTCTCAGCAAAAACGGTCGCGTTATTGAAACGATTGACCCCGAGCCCACGGAAGAGGAAATTGCCGCCAGGCAAGCGGAAGAGCAGCGCAAGGCCGAGCAGGCACGGCAGCGAGAGCTGGACCGCAAGCTTCTGGAGCGCTTCAGCCATCCGGATGAAGCTGTGCGTGCAATGCACAGAAAAATCCGCGAACTGGAGGGGCTGAACCAGCTCAAAAGAGGCAATATTTCCGTCATCGACAGCCAGCTGGACAGCGAGCAAAGTCGGGCAGCAGACCTCGAACGCTCGGGCCGCGACATTCCGGAATCAACACTTGAAAAACTCCGGCGACTGGAGGCACAGATTCGGGATATCGAACGGGAAATCAGCTCACAAAACGCCGACATCAAGGCCTTGCGGGAACAGTTTGAGAAAGATATCGAACGGCTGGAGGAAATAACCGGCAAGGAAAGAACTGTACCGCTGGATCCTGACGAGGCAGAAAAATAGCCGCCAGGCGACAAATGGAACACGAACACAAAAAAGGTCACCTCAGCGGGTGACCTTTTTATTTACCAACCTTCCAGCTGCCAATCAGGCAGTAGCGGAAGTATCCTTGGCCGTGCTGGTGCTATTGCTCTTGCGGGCTGTGGTTTTGCGTGCAGCCGGCTTCTTGGCCTGGGCAGTGGCCTTGGTTGACTGGGCAACGCTGGTCACTTCGTCCGCTGCGTCGGCAACGGAATCTGCGCCTTCAGCCGCTTCTTTTTCCAGCTTGGCAACCAGATCGGCCGCGAAGCTGCCAACACGGCTGTTCAGACTACGCAGCTGGTCAAACAGGCTTTCACTGTAGCCGTAGTAACGGGTACGCAGGTTCTTTACGCTGTACTCGCGTGCTTCTGACTCCAGCTTTTCAGCGTATTCGAAAGGCTTGGAAGACAGCTTCTTCTGCTGCTCTTCTGCGGCATTGATGCCCTTCTCTACGATTTCCTGCAGTTGTTCCTGATAGCTCTTGAGTTTACCCATGATGAATCTCCTTAGATTGTGGATGCATAGTGTTAAAAAGTTGCATCATCGCGGCCAGTGAATCTGTGCCGACTTGTGATTACATGGGTAACACTACGGTTTAAAATTAGAATGTTCATACTAATCCCGAGGCCATTCGTTATTTCGATATGCCGACTACTTCCTTGATGGTTTTTTCAACTTGGGCATAATTTGCGCCGGCAATCAGACCGCGAGAGACACCATGCAAGGAAAGACACTCACCCAAGGGACTGCTGGCCAGGTGCGGCCCTGGAAATTATTAGTACTCGTACTGATCCTCCTGGGACTGGCTGGCTGCCAGGAGGACTCCGGCGCATCGCGTGCGGCATCCAGCCAGGCCAATGAGGTGTCGGCGAAACGCCTTGATAACGCCATCACTTCTTTTCGCGACACGCTGGGGCAATCGGGAGAGGATTCCCGACCTACGGGCGAAAAAACCTTGATCACACCCCCCATATTACGCTGGGATGCTCCACTGACCAGGGAAGATGGCTCCCGCCTCTATTCAAGCGATATAAGCGGCTATCGCATATACTACCGGCTGCGCCACGAAAAAGGTTATGACGTCATTCGCCTACCCGGCAGTGCTGCTACCGAATACCCGCTGGAGGATTTTCCTCCCGGAGCTTACGAGTTCAGCATCACCACGCTTGATGACAACGGCCTCGAAAGCCGGCGCTCTGACACAGTCTTTGTTGACCTGATCTGAACCGTTACCAGCTGAAAATAACCCAGCTGGGTACCAGCATGTCGGTTTCATTCTCGCGGATCCAACCACCACCGTCTGCAGGTACCAGGTAGTACTCCGGCCCTACCTCCGGTACGACCTTGATCTCCATCAGCTGGCCGTTCACCCGGTACTCATAGAACACTTCATTGTCACCCGGGCGGATAACAATCTGAGGGCCATCGGCAGATGGCTGGTACTCGGATACCACCAGAGGTTCCCGAGGCGTCTGAACAACATCGCTGTCGTCCATGCTTTCCTGTGCCATCACAGGCCCCCACAACACACCCAACACAAGACCCGAGCAGGCGATACGTTTCATTTTCATGTTACTCTTCCATTCTGTTTAAGGACGCCAAAAGCCGCCCTGACACTGCGAACCAATGCCTCCGTATTGTCAGAGTTGCACAAGCCATTCAACGCTTCAATCAGAATCCGGATCCGTTTTGATATGACACAACAACAGACTCCGCCCGTGGTTCTTGTCGACGGGTCGTCGTACCTTTTCCGCGCCTATCACGCCCTGCCTCCCCTGATGACCAGCAAGGGACACCCCACCGGAGCCATCAAGGGTGTCATCAGCATGATCCGGAAGCTGGAACAGGATTTTCCCGGCTCGAAAATGGTGGTGGTGTTTGACGCCAAGGGGAAAACCTTCCGCAACGACCTGTACGAGGACTACAAGGCCACCCGCCCGCCCATGCCTGACGACCTGGCCGTGCAGATCCAGCCTATCCACGACATGGTTCGCGCCATGGGTCTGCCGCTGCTGATCGTCAGTGGCGTCGAGGCCGATGACGTGATCGGCACCCTGGCAGACGAGGCCACCAGCAAAGGCATCGATGTCGTGGTCTCCACCGGCGACAAGGACATGGCACAACTGGTGAGCGACCACGTCACCCTGATCAACACCATGACGGATACCCGCATGGACCGTGAAGGCGTGGTGGAAAAGTTCGGCATTGCCCCGGAACAGATCGTGGATTACCTGGCGTTGGTGGGTGACAAGGTGGACAACATTCCCGGTGTTAATAAATGCGGCCCGAAAACCGCCGTCAAGTGGTTGCAGACCTGGGACAGCCTGGACGAAATCATCGAGCACGCGGACGAGGTCAAGGGCAAGATTGGCGAGTACCTGCGGGAGGCCAAGGATACCCTGCCCCTGAGCCGCGAACTGGCAACCATCAAGACCGATGTGGATCTGGAATTCGGGCTGGAAGATCTCGAACTGAGAACCCAGGACGACGATAAGCTGCTTGAGCTTTTCCGGGAGTACGAGCTCCGCTCCTGGATTGCGGAACTGGAAAATGGTGATAACGGCTCCTCCACCAACAAGGATACCGGCAATACCGCTGGCAGCAGTAACCAGGCTGCCAAGAAAGAAAAGAAGTACTCGGTCATCACTGACCAGACAGAGCTGGACGACTGGATTGAGCGCCTAAACAAGGCTTCCCTGTTTGCCTTCGACACCGAAACCACCAGCCTGCGCTACATGGACGCAGAAATCGTTGGTGTATCCTTTGCTATCGAGGCAGGCGAAGCTGCCTATGTTCCCCTGGGCCACGATTACATGGGCGCTCCGGAACAACTGGACCGTGACACAGTACTGGAGCAGCTGAAACCGCTGCTGGAAGACCCGAAAAAACCCAAACTCGGCCAGAACCTCAAGTACGACAAGAACGTTCTGGCCAACCATGGCATCAGTCTGGAAGGTATTGCGGAAGACACCATGCTGGAGTCCTACGTGCTCAACTCGGTAGGTTCGCGCCATGACATGGACTCGCTGGCCATGCAATATCTGGGCGAGCAGACCATCACGTTCGAGTCCATTGCCGGCAAGGGTGCCAAACAGCTGACCTTCAACCAGATTGACCTGGAACAGGCAGGCCCTTACGCCGCCGAAGACGCCGACATCACCCTGCGCCTGCACCAGGTGTTGCGACCGCAACTGGAAAAAACCGGTCGCCTGCGGGAGGTGTATGAAAACATCGACCTGCCGTTGGTGCCGGTATTGTCGCGGATGGAGCAACGGGGCGCCATGATCAGCGCCAGCACCCTTCGCCAGCACAGCCAGGAACTGGCGGAACGTATGGCGGAGCTGGAAAAGGAAGCCCACGACGAAGCCGGCGAAACCTTCAACCTGGGCTCCCCCAAGCAACTGCAAACCATCTTCTACGACAAGATGGGGCTGCCGGTGGTGAAGAAAACCCCGAAAGGCGCCCCCTCCACAGCAGAACCGGTGCTTCAGGAACTGGCCCACGAACACGCCCTGCCCCGGCTGATCCTGGAGCATCGCAGCCTGAGCAAGCTCAAATCCACTTACACCGACACCCTGCCGGAGCTGATCCATCATCGTACCGGCCGGATTCATACCTCTTACCATCAGGCGGTGACGGCCACCGGCCGGCTGTCATCGTCAGAGCCCAACCTGCAGAACATCCCGATCCGCAGCGAACAGGGGCGCCGCATTCGCCAGGCGTTCGTAGCGCCGGACGGCTACAAACTGATGGCCGCGGACTACTCCCAGATTGAACTAAGGATCATGGCGCACCTGTCTGGCGACAAGGGCCTGCTGACGGCCTTCGAGAAGGGTGAGGATATCCACCGGGCAACCGCCGCGGAAGTGTTTGGCGTTGCCGTGGACGAGGTCTCCGCCGATCAGCGCCGCAGCGCCAAGGCCATCAATTTCGGGCTCATTTACGGCATGTCGGCCTTTGGCCTTGCCCGCCAGCTGGATGTGGGCCGCAACCAGGCCCAGGAATACATCGACCGGTATTTCGAGCGCTATCCCGGGGTGCTCAGGTACATGGACAACATCCGCAAGCAGGCCCATGACGACGGATTCGTCGAAACCCTCTACGGACGGCGCCTTTACCTGCCGGAGATCAACGCCCGCAACAAACAGATGCAACAGGCCGCAGAGCGCACTGCCATCAACGCTCCCATGCAGGGAACTGCGGCGGACATCATCAAGCGGGCAATGGTCAGCGTGGAAGACTGGCTGCTGGCCAACCACGGGGATGACGCGCGGATGATCCTGCAGGTTCACGACGAACTGATTCTGGAAGTGCGGGAGTCGGCGGTGGACAAGATCCGCGAAGGCCTGGAAAAGCGCATGTCCGCTGCTGCCAGGCTGGATGTTCCCTTGCTGGTTGAAGCTGGCGTCGGCAATAACTGGGACGAAGCGCACTAGTCCATCCTTCCGGGGTCCGTTTTGGGGCAACAGCTCACCAAAACGCCCCGTTTGAGATCATCGGTTGCGCGCTGAATCGCGTAACCACGCCTTTTCATCAGACGGCATGGAATTCGCAAGGTATTGAGATTGTCGGCTTCTGCCTGATCAGGCAGGAGCCAGGTTGTGACACATCTTTCCCGAGGCCGTTACCATGACATTTCTGGCATCTCAAAGAAGCTGGCTACTGGACCCTGGCCTGCTGAAGCTCGTACACCAATGCCGGCGCCTGATTCACACTGAATTCGGGGTCAAACTGCATCTCACGGAAGAGCACCTGGAACAGCAGCTGGCTGACTACGCCCGTAAAACCCGCTCCAGCCAACTGACCCGCACTTGGGCCACACTGACTGAGAAGGTTCCACAACTCAGAAGTGCCGAACCGGCAGACGATGAGGAAGGAAGCAAGAAAACCTACCGTGGACAGGCCATCGCGGAAGAAGAAGCGCCTCGGCCACAGCGATCCAAGAGGATCTATCGAGGCCAGGTGGTCGGCTGACCGGTGTCGGTCAGCCACTTGAAGCCGTGATCAGAACGATTTGCTGACCTGGACGCCGGCACTCCAGGCGTCGAGTTCATAGGTGCCCTGATAGCGTGCTGCTCCGGGCATCGGCTCGTCATTAACGTCGTAATTCCGCTCATCGACGTCCTGGTCGTCAAACAGCAACACACCGGCTGCAACGTCAACCGTCCAGCCAGAACGGGCGTCTGCATACTGCGCGCCCAGCGTCAGCCAGTCACGGTCACCGGAAGGAATTCGCGCGGTGCGGAAATCATCGTTCACCGGCGACTCATCCCAGGCATAGCCGGCCTTGAACGCCCACTCCGGAGTGGCTTGCCAGATAGCACCGACATTCGCCTGCCAGGTATCTTTCCAGTTCTCAGACACGTGGGCAATCAGTCGATCATCGCCCAGCCCCGGCCCTGTCCGGGAAGACACCGGGCCGTTATCTTCACGGCTGACGATATCCAGAGCCTCAAAGCGGCTCCACTTCGCCCAGGTTGCGCCGGCCAGGAGTGTCACTGTGTCGGTGATACGGTGGCGAGCGCCGAAGGTGATACTTTCCGGAATTTCCAGGGGAACCGTCGCCTTTTCAGTCACTGTGGACTGACTGAAGGTGAGACCACCAGCCCCCAGACTGCCCTGCGGGAAATCGCGGATTTCCGCCTCACCATCGAGATCCAGCTCGGCTCCGGTCTGTGCAGAGATGCCAAACTGGGTTCGCTCGGAAAGCTCCCATAGCATTCCGAAGGCAAAGGTGAGCGCAACGTCGTCGCCCTCAACATCCGCATACCCATCATCCAGGGTTCCCGGTGGCAGCCCGAAACGGGCTTCCGTACCGCTGTAATCCTGAAACTTGGTCAGTTTGCCCTCGGCATAAATAATGTTGATGCCCGCTCCCAGGGACAAACCATTACCATCATTGACGGCAATGGAGGGGCTGAATGCGATGGCGGTCAGCTCGGTCTCGTCAGCGAAAAAGCGGCCCTTGAAATCATCCTCATAGTCAGCGGCGAGACCGTAGGGTGCGTGCAGCCCAAACCCCACGTCCAGCCAGCTGTTGACTTCGTGGGTCATATAAAAGTTCGGGAGGGCAGCCGGATCGGCGATGTCACCACCGTTTCCGCCGGTAACAGGGCGGCCATCGTCACGAACAGCACTGCCGGTGCCTTCTTTGAGTTCCGCGTCGATATCCAGCACCGCAGCACCAAATGACATATTGGTGCCAGACAGCTGGCTCATACCGGCCGGGTTAAAGAACACCGTGGTGGCATTCTCCGGGTTGGCGGCCGTTCCGGCGTTGGCAACGCCCATGGCACTGGCGCTTTGCTCATTCAGCGAAAAGCCGCCAGCCAGTACGCTGGCCGGAGCGGCAGCGGCGGCGAGTGTGGCAAAACGGATAGCAGAGTAAAGGTTGGCTTTTTTGTTACGCATAAGTCCTCCGTGTAGCGTTACCACGGAGTATACGCAGGGTGAACTGACGGCCTCAATTACCATCCCTACTGGTTCAGGGGCCTAATCGTTTCATACTAAAGTCTAATTTGGCGACATATCGATCAATCGTCCTGAATCGACAGCTTGTCGACACTCGAGGCCAGCTTGTCTGCGCCTTGGGAATCCGTACCAAGCTTGATCATCAGGCGCAGGTCGTTCGCGGAGTCGGCATGGGCCAGCGCGTCTTCGTAAGTAATGGAACCCTCGGCATAAAGCGTGTAAAGCGCCTGATCGAAGGTGCGCATGCCGGTTTCGTTGGACTTGGACATCAGTTCCTTGAGCTTGTGCACCTCGCCCTTACGGATCATGTCAGCAACCAGGGGCGTGTTGATCAACACCTCGATGACGGCTTTGCGGCCCTGTCCGTCCGGTGTCGGAATCAACTGCTGGGCGACAATGGCCTTGAGGTTCAGGGACAGGTCCATCCAGATCTGGTTGTGCTGCTCCGGCGGGAAAAACTGGATAATCCGGTCCAGCGCCTGATTGGCGTTGTTGGCGTGCAGGGTGGCCAGGCACAGGTGCCCGGTTTCAGCAAACTGTACCGAGTATTCCATGGTCTGACGGGTTCGCACCTCACCAATCAGAATAACGTCCGGCGCCTGGCGTAGGGTGTTTTTGAGCGCCACTTCAAAGCTTTCCGTATCGATGCCCACTTCGCGCTGGGTGACGATACAGCCCTGATGCTGGTGAACGAATTCAATCGGGTCCTCAATCGAAATGATATGGCCCCGGCTGTTGCGGTTACGGTGCCCCAGCATGGCTGCCAGCGAAGTGGACTTACCAGTACCGGTGGCGCCCACGAACATGATCAGGCCACGCTTGGTCATGGCCAGTTCCTTGATCACCTCAGGCAGCGCGAGGTCATCAATCTGCGGGATCTTCACCTCAATCCGCCGCAGCACCATGCCGCAGAGGTTACGCTGGAAGAAGGCGCTGACACGGAAACGGCCGATACCCCGGGCACTGATGGCAAAGTTACATTCGTGACTTTCCTCGAACTCGGCCCGCTGCTTGTCGCTCATCGAACCGTAAACAAACTCACGGGTCTGCTCCGGCGTCAGGGCGTTCTTGGTGACTGGAAGCACCTTGCCGTTGACCTTCATGGAAGGGGGTACGCCAGCTGTTATAAAAAGGTCAGAGCCGCCCTTTTCCACCATCAAACGAAGCAGTTTTTCGAATTCCATGTTGTCACCTACTGTTCATGTTCTTGGTGCACCCGGAGTTTGCGGGAGCGAGGCGGGCAGGCCTTCCGGGACTGTCAAAAACAGGGATGTTTTTGTCAAGCGTACAGGGACGTATTTACAGCGTGTCCCGGAAGGCCTGCCCGCCTCGCGCCTCCTCCGAAGCTTCTAGAAATTATCCGGCATTTTCGCCTTCATTCGTGCCGCTTCGCGGGAAATGAGACCTTTCTTCAACAGTTTTTCCAGGCACTGGTCCAGGGTCGTCATGCCCAGGGAGCCACCGGTCTGGATTGCCGAGTACATCTGCGCAATCTTGTCCTCGCGGATCAGGTTACGGATCGCCGAGGTACCAATCATGATCTCGTGGGCGGCAATCCGGCCGCCACCCATCTTCTTCATCAGGGTCTGGGAGATAACCGCCTGCAACGACTCCGACAGCATGGAACGGACCATGGACTTCTCTTCCGCCGGGAATACGTCTACCACGCGGTCAATGGTTTTTGCCGCCGAGGTGGTGTGCAGGGTGCCGAATACCAGGTGGCCGGTTTCCGCCGCCGTCAGTGCCAGACGAATGGTTTCCAGGTCCCGCAGCTCGCCCACCAGAATGATGTCGGGGTCTTCCCGCAGTGCCGAGCGCAGGGCTTCGTTGAAGCCCAGGGTGTCACGATGCACTTCCCGCTGGTTGAGCAGGCATTTCTTGGATTCGTGCACAAATTCGATGGGATCCTCAATGGTGAGGATGTGCTCATAGCGGCTGTCGTTGATGTAGTCGATCATCGCCGCCAGCGTGGTGGACTTACCGGAACCCGTAGGACCGGTAACAAGTACCAGACCACGGGGCACTGATGAGATGTCTTTGAACACCTGGCCCATGCCCAGGTCTTCCATGGTCAGCACTTTTGACGGGATGGTCCGGAAAACAGCGCCGGCCCCCCGGTTCTGGTTGAACGCGTTGACACGGAAGCGGGCAACCCCCGGAACCTCAAAGGAAAAGTCGGTTTCCAGAAATTCTTCGTAGTCCTTGCGCTGCTTGTCGTTCATGATGTCGTAGATCAGCCCGTGGACTTCTTTATGCTCCATGGGCGGAAGGTTGATACGACGAACATCGCCATCAACACGGATCATCGGAGGAAGGCCGGCCGACAGGTGCAAATCTGATGCGCCCTGTTTGGCCGAAAAGGCAAGCAGTTCAGTAATATCCATAGGGGTCCTCGGAAGGCTTTTTTGCTTTTATCCCGGTATGCGCTGGCTTCAGTCAGCAGGACCCGAACAGCTTCACTTGGCATTTCAGTGACCTGCGGGTAACGTGTCACCGTATCAGTGACTGACCGGAGTCGGCGGATTCGCACAATGAGCAGCATAGCAGACAACATCGGGACCGTAACCCGACGCATACAAAAAGCAACATTGAAGTCCGGACGCAAGGCGAACTCGGTGCGCCTGCTGGCTGTGAGCAAAAAACGGCCTGCGGAGGACCTTCGAACCGCCTTCGACGCTGGCCAACGTGCCTTTGGTGAAAGCTATGTCCAGGAAGCTCTGGACAAGATGGAGGCCCTGGCTGATCTGGACGCGATCGAGTGGCATTTCATAGGCCCGATCCAGTCCAACAAGACCCGCCAGATTGCGGAAGCCTTTGACTGGGTTCACAGCGTCGACCGGCTCAAGATTGCCCACCGGCTGGATGAGCAGCGCGACAGCGCCCTGCCGCCGCTGAATGTCTGCCTGCAGGTGAACATCAATAACGAAGCGTCCAAATCCGGCTGTTCGCTGGAGGATCTCACGGAGTTGGCAGACGCCATTGAGGAGATGCCCAATCTCTCGCTCCGGGGCCTGATGGCGATTCCTGACCCGGACCAGCCCGAAGCCGCGTTGCGATCCAGCTTCCGCAAACTGGCCAACGCACTGAAAAAACTCCGGCAGGAAGCACCGGGCTCCGGCCCTCTGGACACCCTTTCCATGGGCATGTCAGACGACCTGGAAATGGCCATTGAAGAGGGCTCTACCTGGGTGAGGGTTGGAACCGCCCTGTTCGGCCCCCGGTAAGCGGAGGCTGCCAGGCCCAGTTCCTGTTATCATCACCAGCAGATCGACAATTGACCACTACTGATCCAAAGGCGGAGTGAACCTTGAGCACATCACCAACGATTTCGTTTATCGGCGCCGGCAACATGGCCAGT
Source organism: Marinobacter panjinensis (assembly GCF_005298175.1). Classification (NCBI taxonomy): domain Bacteria; kingdom Pseudomonadati; phylum Pseudomonadota; class Gammaproteobacteria; order Pseudomonadales; family Marinobacteraceae; genus Marinobacter; species Marinobacter panjinensis. The sequence continues at coordinate 3,477,964 of NZ_SZYH01000001.1, read as the reverse complement.
GCCATTATAGGTGGCATGCTGGACAGCGGCTTCCAGGCCGCCAATATCTGGGTCAGCGCCCCCGATGACAATCACCTTCAGTCCATCCGCAAGCAGTTTGGCGTCAGCGTGACTACCGACAACCGCTACTGCGCCCAGCAGGCGGACATGGTGGTTCTTGCGGTCAAGCCACAGGTCATGGCAGATGTCTGTTCAGATATCGCCCCGGTGGTCCAGAATACCCGCCCGCTGATGGTCTCCATCGCGGCCGGGCTGGAAGCTTCCACTCTGGACGAATGGCTCGGCGGCGGTCTGCCGCTGGTGCGGGTGATGCCGAATACACCCTCGCTGGTGGGCAAGGGGGCTGCCGGCCTCTACGCCAATGACCAGGTAAAGGACAAGCAAAAAGGCATGGTGGAGTCGGTCTTCAGCAGCATAGGCTCCGCGCTATGGGTCGACGAGGAGTCGCTCCTCCATGCAGTGACCGCACTATCGGGAAGTGGCCCCGCCTATTTCTTCCTGATGCTGGAAGCCCTTGAAGAAGCCGCAACCGACGCGGGCATCGCCAGCGAAACCGCCCGCGCCCTGGCCATCCAGACCATGGCCGGTGCTGCCGAAATGGCCGGACGTAGCGAACTCGACCCCGGCCAGCTCAAGCGCAATGTCATGTCCCCCGGCGGCACCACGGAACAGGCCATCCATACCTTTGAAGAGGGCGGCCTCAGGGACCTGGTGAAAAAAGCCTATTCCGCAGCCTATAAGCGCTCCGGGGAAATGGCCAAAGAACTTGCCAAGAAACAGTAACCGATAACGGGAGACACGGCTTCATGCTGGCTGACATTCTGATCACCATTCTGCTCATTGCCTCAACATTTTACCTGACGATTGTGCTGCTGCGTTTCCTGCTGCAGCTGGCAAGGGCCGATTTCTACAACCCGATCACCCAGTTCGCGGTGAAGGCCACCAATCCGTTGCTGCGGCCCCTGCGCCGATTCATCCCCGGATGGGGTGGTATCGACGGTGCCGCCCTGGTACTGGCCGTCATCATCCAGGCCATCACCTTTTTCCTGATCCTGTTTGCCCTCAACGGCAGCATCCCGGCCATCAACCCGCTGACCCTGCTGAGCTGGTCGATACTCAATGTGCTGGACCTGATCGTGAAAATCTACTTCTGGTCCGTCATCGCCGTTGTGGTAGTGAGCTGGATCGCCCCGCAAAGCAACCACCCTGCCATCCAGCTGGTGGCACAGATCACCGAGCCAGTAATGCGGCCCGTGCGTAGCGTGATGCCCTCTCTTGGTGGGCTGGATCTGTCACCCATTATCGTCTTCCTGATCCTCAATGTGATTTCAGTCGTGATCGATCACATGAAGATTGCCGCCGGCATGGGATCCATTGTCGGAATGTAGACTGCCTCCCAAAAACACAATCCGTTACACATACGGACAATAAAGCAACCTTCCCGTGCAGCTGATCCATCTCACTGAATCAGCTGCATTTTTTATGCATAATCCGTCGTTCTGCTGTACATACCCGTGACCGGCCTCGCAGAATTGCCCGGCAGGTGCGGTAACATTAACTATATTTTCGACGCAGCTTTATCCAACCAATAGCCAACGCAGTCGCCCGGAAGTCGAGCAGAAGGATGGTCCGATGAACAAGCAAGGTACCCTGTCGCAGCAGGTTGAGGCCTACCACGGCTGGAAAAAAGAGCTGATCAGACAGATCGGCCGTTATCGTTTGTGGCTTCAGGACAACAATCTGTTTTCGGATGATGTCAGCAACCGCATCCGCCACGGGCTGGAATTACTGATCGAAGACGAGCTCACAATTGCCTTTGTGGGAGAGTATTCCCGCGGTAAAACCGAACTGATCAACGCCCTCTTCTTCTCGGAATACGGTCAGCGCATGCTGCCCTCCCAGGCCGGCCGCACCACCATGTGCCCGACCGAGCTGTTTTTCGATCGTACCTCCAACAGCAATTATCTGCTTCTGCTTCCCATCGAAACCCGCACCGGCGAACTTTCCCTGCAGCAACTGCGCAAACAGCCGGAACGCTGGGTCAAACATGACCTGGACGAGCGCGACCCGGAAATCATGCGGGAAGTACTGGCAGAAGTGGCGCGGGTCAAGAGTGTCAGCCCCCAGGAGGCTCGTGGCCTCGGTTTTGATGAAGACATGCTGGAGCATGACCGCAACCGGCCCGGGAACGTACTGGTTCCGGCCTGGCGCAATGCCCAGATCAGCATCCGCCATCCGTTGTTCGAGCGGGGGTTGAGAATCCTGGACACGCCGGGCCTCAACGCACTGGGCTCCGAGCCGGAACTGACCATCAGCATGCTGCCCCGTGCCCACGCCATCATCTTCCTGCTCAGTGCCGACACCGGCGTTACCGCCAGTGACATGACCATCTGGAAGGAGCACATCGATACCGAGCATGCAGATCACCGTGCCGGACGCTTTGCGGTGCTGAACAAAATTGATGTGCTCTGGGACGACCTCCAGGGTGAGAAGCATACCCATGAAGCCATTGAGCGGGTGCGGGGGTACACGGCAGACCACCTTGGCATGCGCCAACAGGACGTCATTCCGCTTTCTGCCAAGCAGGGTCTGCTGGCACGGGTGAAAGGCAACGAAGAACTGCTAGAGCGTTCGAATCTTGGCCAGCTGGAGCAGCTGATTATCCAGCGCATCCTGATGCACAAGGAACAGCTGATCACCCAGAGCCTGATCAACGATCTGCTGGGCATGCTGCAGAACAGCCAGGCTGCCATGCAGACCCGGCTCGACGCACTTGAGGAAGAACTGGAAGCCTGCTCCGGTGTCACCATGGACAAGGACGCGTTACGCCGCCTGGCCGACCGCGCCCAGCGGGATTACGATTTCTATTACAAGAAGCTGATCACGCTGCGGTCAAGCCGGCGGTTGATGGACTCCCAGGGCGACATGCTCAAGGGCCTGGTCAGTGCGGACCGATTCGAGGCTCACGCTGACAAAGTCCGCCAGAAGATGTCGAAAAGCTGGACCACCGCTGGCATGAACCACAGCATGGACCATTTTTTCGAATTGCTGGAAAGCGACCTGACCAATCTCCTCAGCGAAGGCCACCTGGCGGAAAAGATGGTGGGCGCCATCTATCGCCGCTACAACGAAGACACCCGGGCCCGCCACCTGGAGCCGATCCCCCTGCGGGCGGGGCGCCACGTGATTGCAGTACGGGAGTTACGCAAGAAGGCCAAACGGTTCCGAATCAGCCCGAAAAACCTGCTGACGGAACAGTCTCTGCTGGTGCGCCGTTTTTTCAATGTCATCGTTGAGGAAGCCCGCACCCTTCACCAACGTGTAAGAGCGGATGTAGAGCGCTGGCCCGCGGAAGCACTCTTGCCCATCATGCAGTATTCCATGGAGCAGAAACAGTTGCTGGAACACCAGATCCGACGGTTGCGGGACATGGTGCGCAGTGATCGCGACAGCCGCGCCGAACGGGAACGACTGCAGAACACCATTACCGACCTGAAACGGCAGCTGGAACTGGCCGACGCCATGCAACGGCAGATCCGCAAACCGGCACCAACGATGATCCAGCAGAAGGTGGTCAACATTTCCGGCGCTGTCTGAACAGCGCCGGAAACGGCGGTTGCAGCCGCGCGGGCCGGCCTTTAAACTGCTTGGCTGGCAATCAGCCGGCCATTCCATCGAGCCCACCGTCTTCCCGGGCTCTCCTGCGCGGCCATTGCCTCAATCTTGTTGCAGATAAACCGGACCGAATCAGGAACCTGTCGCGCCAATGCACGATCCCTTGCCAACGGATTCTGTAGGGATAGTTACCCCTCAGACACTGCACTTCGATACGCCGATTACCCTGGCGTGCAACCGGACACTGGAAAGTTACGACCTGGTGATCGAGACCTATGGCGAACTCAACGCCGATGCCAGTAACGCGGTGCTTATCTGTCATGCCCTCAGCGGCCATCACCACGCGGCCGGCTACCATAGCAAGGAAGACCGCAAGCCCGGCTGGTGGGACAGTTGCATAGGCCCCGGCAAGCCCATCGACACCAACCGTTTTTTCGTTGTCAGCCTGAACAACCTGGGCGGCTGCCATGGCAGTACCGGGCCCGGCAGCACCAATCCACAGACCGGTCAACCCTATGGGCCCGATTTTCCCGTTATCACCGTTCGCGACTGGGTGCACAGCCAGGCCCTGCTGGCCGACCGGCTGGGTATCGAGTGCTGGGCCGCGGTGGTTGGTGGGTCCCTGGGCGGCATGCAGGCCCTGCAGTGGAGCCTGGATTATCCTGACCGGCTGCGGCACGCCGTAGTCATTGCGTCTACCCCGCGCCTCAGCGCCCAGAACATTGCCTTCAACGAGGTGGCGAGGCAGGCCATCACTTCAGACCGGGAATTTCACGACGGTCGCTACTACGAGTACAACACCCTGCCCCGGCGGGGGCTGATGCTGGCACGGATGGTGGGCCACATTACCTACCTGTCCGACGCATCCATGGGGGAGAAGTTCGGCCGTGAGTTGCGGGACCAGGCCTACAAGTTCGGCTACGACGCCGAATTTCAGGTGGAAAGCTACCTGCGCTACCAGGGCGAGCGGTTCTCGGAGTCTTTCGACGCCAACACCTATCTGCTGATGACCAAGGCACTGGACTATTTCGACCCCGCCTACGAACACGACAACGATCTGGCAAAAGCCCTGCGCGGCGCCTGCTGCGAATTCCTGGTACTGTCGTTCAGCACTGACTGGCGATTTACCCCGGCAAGGTCGGAAGAACTGGTGAACGCCATGATCTCTGCCCGCTGCAAGGTCAGTTACGCGGAAATAGACGCACCCTGGGGCCATGATGCCTTCCTGATACCCACCCCCAGATACACCGCCATCTTCGAGGCGTACATGGACCGTGTAGCGAGGGAGGCAGGGGCATGAGACCAGACCTGAAAATCATCGAGCAATGGATCAAACCGGGAAGCCACGTGCTTGACCTGGGTTGCGGCGACGGCACCCTGCTGGACTACCTGCAGCGGGAGAAACGGGCCACCGGCTTCGGGCTGGAAATCAATCAGGACCACATCACCACCTGCATGGGCCGTGGTGTATCGGTCATCGAACAGAATCTGGATACCCAGGGGCTTGGAAACTTCGAGGATCACACCTTCGACACCGTGCTCATGACCCAGGCGCTGCAGGCCGTTCGCCGCCCGGACATGGTGCTTGATGAGATGATGCGGGTCGGTCGCGAGGGCATTGTAACCTTCCCCAACTTCGCCTACTGGAGACTGCGCTGGTACCTGATGCGTCGGGGCCGTATGCCCGAATCCGAAACTCTGCCGTATAAATGGTATAACACCCCCAACATCCATTTGTGCACCTTCAAGGACTTCGAGGCCTTGTGTTACCGCAAAGGCTTCCGCATCCTGACCCGTACGGTGGTGGATGGTGAGCATCAGGATCGCTGGCTCAGCCGCCTGTGGCCCAACATGTTGGGACAGATTGCCATATACCGGATAACTCGGGAGGATTCATGACCAGAATAATTCACGCCCACTGGTTTGCCATACTGTCACTGGCATGCCTGCTTCTGTTCTCTACCCAGAGCCACGCCGGCTCAAAGGATTTCGGAGAATTCCAGGTGCACTGGAGCGTTTTCCCCAGCACCTTCCTGGCACCCGAGGTCGCCCGTGAGAACAACCTGAACCGCAGCAAAAGCATTGGAATCGTTAACATTTCCATAATGCGGGAAACCGAAAATGGCGGTCTTGAGCCGGTGTCAGGGCAAGTGGAAGGCAAGGTGCTGAATGACGTGCAGCAGGTGAAATTTCTGGGGTTTCGCCGCATACAGGAAGGTAATGCCGTCTACTTCATCGCGGAATACCAATACAGCAACGCTGAGCTGATGACCTTCCACATAACCGCAAGGCCCACTGGCAGTACAGAGGATCTTCCCATTCGTTTCGCCCATACGCTGTTCAATGACTGATGACTGAAACCACGGACCGACTGGTTATTGCCAGCAATAACAAAGGCAAGATTGCCGAACTGGCTGAGCTGCTCAAACCCCTGGGACTGACGCCTGTCGCCCAGGGGGCGCTGGGGGTCGGCGAGGCGGAAGAGCCGGCAGACACCTTTGTGGAAAATGCCATCCTCAAAGCAAGGCATGCGGCCCGTGTCACCGGCTTACCCGCCCTGGCGGACGATTCCGGGCTTGCGGTTGACGCACTCGGTGGCCAGCCGGGTGTTCGCTCGGCGCGCTATGCGGGCGAGTCTGCCAGTGACGACGATAACGTTCGTGCACTGTTGTCGGCCCTGGAAGGAATCCCTGAAGAGCGACGAACCGCCCAGTTCCACTGCGTACTGGTCTACCTGCGTCATGCCGATGATCCAACGCCGGTCATCTGCCATGGCCGCTGGCCAGGGAAGATACTGGACCAACCCAGAGGGGGAGGCGGTTTTGGTTATGACCCGGTATTTCTGGTACCGGAAACAGGAACCAGTGCCGCGGAACTGTCCCGTGAGGTCAAAGGCCGGATAAGTCATCGTGGACGGGCACTGGCCCAGCTCCTGGAACAGCTGGGCGCCGGGGCAGAGTGACCATGGAGCTGCCGGATGCCTGGCGGAACAGCGCACTGCCCCCACTGAGCCTGTACATTCACGTTCCCTGGTGCGTGAAAAAGTGCCCCTATTGTGATTTCAACTCTCACGCACTGACCGGCGACATCCCCGAAGACCGCTACCTGAAGGCCATCATGGAGGATCTCGCCAGCGACCTGGCACTGGTGCAGGGCCGCAGCATCCAGACGGTGTTCATCGGCGGTGGCACGCCGTCACTGATGTCACCGGATTTCTATGAAAGCCTGTTCCGCCAGCTACGCGAACACCTCCGCTTCGACGATGATGTCGAAATTACCCTGGAGGCCAACCCGGGAACGGTTGAGCAAAGCCGGTTCCATGGCTTTCGGGCAGCAGGAATCAACCGCCTGTCCATCGGCATTCAGAGTTTCAATGCGCAGCGCCTGAAAGACCTGGGGCGTATCCACGACGACAAGGCCGCTCACAAAGCCATTGAGGCGGCCCGTAACTCCGGCTTCGACAATTTCAACCTCGACCTGATGCATGGATTGCCAGGTCAGACACCGGAGCAGGCCATTACCGACCTGGAAACGGCCCTGGCGTGGGAGCCTCCTCACCTGTCCTGGTACCAGTTGACCCTGGAACCCAATACTGAATTCTTCAGCCGCCCCCCGCCACTGCCGGACGAGGACCACCTGTGGGAAATCTATCGCCAGGGCTCGGATTATCTGCACCAACAGGGTTTCGCAGATTATGAAGTGTCAGCCTGGAGTCGGGCGGGGATGGCGTCCCGCCATAACCTGAATTACTGGATGTTTGGGGACTACCTGGCCCTTGGTGCCGGAGCCCACGGCAAAATCACCCTGCGCAACGGTGAAATAAGGCGATTCTGGAAAACACGGCAACCCGAGGCCTACCTGAACCGGATTGGCAGCCGAACCGCCGGCAGCCAGGTGGTCGAGCCTGACGAGCGGCCTCTGGAATTTCTGATGAACGCCTTGCGCCTGACGTCCGGAGTACCGGAATACCTGTTCACAGAACGTACAGGTTTACCAATGAGCACAGTTGCGGTAAAACTTCAGGAATTAAGAACGGAAAATCTGCTGGAACCGGGACGAATACAGACGACAGAACTCGGACAGCGATACCTGAACAGCGTGCTGGAGCGCTTTCTCTGATGTCATTGCCGCGTCTTCTGACCCTGCTCCCCCGAAGACTCAACCTGAGCCTGTTGGCAACAGCGGTTCTGCTGCTTATTCTGGTGTTCGTCAACCAGCCGCTGCGGACTGGCTCGGCGCCCCAGGGCATCGTCAGCTTCCAGATGGCAGCGACGGCAGACCAGTCCATGGCCATCATCCGGAGCTGGCGCGAGGGTGGCCTGGTATGGGCCCATGTTTCCCTGTGGCTGGATTTCCTGTTCGTCCCGGCTTACCTGTTCACTCTGATTCTTCTGACCAATCACCTGACCCGGGACCGACCGGGCGTTCGGGAGCGCAACGTGGCGCGCTGGGTCAAAGCGCTGTTCGTGGCTGCCGGCACCGGTGATATGGCGGAAAATATTCTGCTGCTGAACAACATGGACCCGCCCACGGATATGCTCAGCCTGTCGGCAACCGTGTGCGCGCTGATCAAGTTTACCGGGCTCATGCTGGGTGCCGCAGGGCTGGTGATCATCCGGGCTGCCAGGCGCCATCCGCTGGCCCACGGATAACGCCGCCGGAACCAGGCTTCTAGTTTGTGCGGTAGAACACCAGGTCACGGACCCCGTGCCCCAGGTTTTCACCGCGCTTCTCGAACTTGGTCACCGGACGATCCTCGGGACGAGGGGAATACTGGCCCGGCTCTTGGGTGTTGGCGAAGCCTTCCGACTCACTCATGATTTCCATCATGTATTCCGCGTAGTTCTCCCAGTCCGTCGCCAGGTGCAGGATACCGCCCACCCGGAGCTTGTGGCGCAGGCGTTGAACGAAATCATGCTGGATCAGCCGGCGCTTGTGATGCCGCTTCTTGTGCCAGGGATCCGGGAAAAACACCATCACCCGGTCCAGGGCGGCATCGGGCAGGCACAGGTCAATCACGTCGTTGGCATCAATAGCGTAAATCCGGACGTTCTCCAGCCCCCTGTCTTCAATCTCCTTCAACAGGGCACCCACACCCGGAAGATGCACCTCGACACCGATAAAGTCCTGCTCCGGTGCCGCTTCCGCCATATCGGCGAGGGATTTGCCCATGCCAAATCCGATCTCAAGATTCAGCATATTGTCCCGGCCAAACACCTGGCGCGGGTCGATCATGCCCTGCTCACGGGTCAGGCCGTACTTGGGCCAGCTGCGCTCGTAGGCCTTTTTCTGGCCTTCGGTCATTCGCCCCTGGCGCAGCACGAAACTGCGCACGCCACGGCGTGTGGTAACAGGTGAATCGCCGGAAACATCATCGTGATCGGTCATCTGACGTCCTCAACCGCCCTTTCGCGGTGCATCTTCAATGGGTTATATCGACAGTTTACCAGAGTGACTTGCTGCAGACGCCACTATACAGCCAGGTATTTGTGCCCGTCAGCCCCTGTTCAGCCCGACCCTTTATAGCGAGACCTGCGCATTCCTGGTTTGCTGCCGGTCCAGCTTGCGATAGCCCAGAGCCTCCACCAGGTGACCATTGCCGATACGCTCCTGACCTTCCAGGTCAGCGAGGGTTCGCGCCACCCGAAGAATGCGGTGCAAGGCCCGGGCAGACAGGCCCAGGCGCTCCATCGCCGCGGACAACATGGTTTCACCAGCCTGGTCCACCCGGCAGTAGTTGTGTAGCTCACTGCCGCCCAGGGCGCTATTGACCGCACCCCGTTGAACCTGCCGTTGCCGGGCCAGGTTGACACGCTCACGCACAACGGCGCTCGACTCCCCCTCCCCTTCACGCTGCATCAGCACCTCACCACTTTGCACCGGAACTTCCACATGCAGGTCAAAGCGGTCCAGCAACGGGCCGGAAATCTTTGCCCGATAACGGAGCACCTGTTGTGGCGTACACTGGCACTCGATCGAGGGATGCCCCAGGTAGCCGCAGGGGCACGGGTTCATGGCCGCCACCACCTGAAACCGGGCGGGAAAAGTCACCTGCCTCGCGGCACGGCTGATGGCAATCTCGCCGGACTCCATGGGTTCTCTCAGTACTTCCAGCACCCGGCGCCCAAACTCCGGCAGTTCGTCCAGAAACAATACGCCACGGTGAGCCAGTGAGATTTCACCAGGCCGCGGACTACTGCCCCCACCCACCATGGCAACGGATGAGGCGGTATGATGCGGTGACCGGTAAGGTGGCCGGCACCAGTCCTCGTCCTGAACCGGCAATCCGGCCACCGAGTGGATACTGGCCACCTCCAGGGCGGACTCCGTGGTCAAGGGGGGCAGAATGCCGGGCAGACGGCTGGCGAGCATGCTCTTTCCGGTACCCGGCGGGCCAAACATCAGCAGGTTATGGCCACCCGCCGCCGCTATCTCCAGCGCCCTGCGCGGCACGTTCTGGCCACGCACATCGGCCAGGTCCGGACCGGGCCTGGCACTCTGCTCTGCCACAGCAGCCGGAACCGGGGAAATACGGGCCCGATCACACAGGTGCTCACACACCGTCAGCAGATGGGCTGCTGGCAACACGTCGTCCTGGCTGGCAAGCGCGGCTTCGGCGGCATTGGCCTGGGGAATCAGCAGCTGGCGCCCTTCTTTACGGGCTGCCAACACGGCAGGGAGCACGCCCTTCAGGGGGCGCAGCGCACCATCAAGGGACAACTCGCCCACACACTCGTATGTCGCAAGGCTTTCCGCCGGAATCTGTCCGGAAGCGGCGAGGATGCCCAGGGCAATGGGGAGGTCGAAGCGGCCACCTTCCTTGGGCAAATCAGCGGGAGCCAGATTGATTGTGATTCTGCGGGCGGGAAAGTCGAAGCCGGCATTGAGCAACGCGCTGCGGACACGCTCCCTGCTTTCACGAACTCCGGTTTCCGGCAGCCCGACAATGGAAAGTGCCGGCAGGCCGCCGGACAGGTGGACTTCAACAGTAACGGATGGCGCGGATACGCCAATGCTGGCGCGGGTATGGACGACGGCAAACATGACAACCTTCCATGGTTATGGGTATTGGCGGCTCAGCCGCCTGACGGGCTTCCTGCCTGTCAGCTCTTCGGGGACTGCTGCTCCAGCTCGGCCACACGCTTTTCCAGCGCCTCGACCTTTTCACGGGTTTTCATCAGGACCGCCTGCTGGGCATCAAATTCGTCACGGGTTACCAGCTCAAGGCGCGACAGCACGGTCATTACCGTCGCCCGGGCCTGGGCTTCGAAGTCCTCACGGGCGGCACGGGCCATATCGGGAACAAACTGGCCGAACTGACCCTGAAGCTGGGTAAAGAAATCCTGTGGACCTTTCACAAATCACCTCGCTGGCTTGAACACTTTGAGTTCTGTTGAACTCTCCAGAACCCGCCCGGAACTGGCACCGGTACGAAGGTCGGAAGTGTAACACATTGCCTGCCCTGCCATACTGTACCCTATCGGCAGTATAATGCCGCTGAGGCAGCTTTTAATGATTGCACCTGACTTGTGCATCATTATGGTTCGCTTCCGACAGGTCAGCCCCGAAATGGTGCAGCCTGACGATCCATTTTGGATCAGCATATACTCAAGATGCTGATATTATTGTTATTTTTTGCGTTGGCACACACGATGCTAAAAGCCTTGTACGCAATCCGCACAATTGGTGTGCGAGGTGGCAGCATCCCGACCTCAACAACGGACCGAAGAGTTCCAGGCGTTGAGACGGCTTTACCAAGGAGAAAGCAATGAAACTTGTGACAGCGATCATCAAGCCTTTCAAGTTGGATGATGTCCGTGAGGCACTATCCGAGATTGGCGTACAAGGCGTAACGGTCACTGAAGTCAAAGGCTTCGGTCGCCAGAAGGGCCATACCGAACTCTACCGTGGCGCAGAATACGTGGTGGACTTTCTGCCCAAGGTCAAGGTTGAAGTTGCTATCGGCGACAACCTGCTGGACCAGGTCATCGAATCCATCACCAAGGCCGCCAACACCGGAAAAATCGGCGACGGCAAAATTTTCGTGACCGAACTGGAACAGGCTATCCGGATACGGACCGGGGAAACCGGCGAAGAAGCGGTCTGATTACAGCCTGATCAACCAGACAGCCAACGCAAAAAACTTATAACTTGAAAAGCCTCGTGCGGAGGGCTTCACATGGAAAGCAATCTTAATTATATCTTTGAACTCCAGTATGCGCTGGATACCTTTTACTTCCTCATTTGCGGTGCCCTGGTCATGTGGATGGCCGCGGGTTTCTCGATGCTCGAGGCAGGCCTGGTGCGTGCCAAGAACACCACTGAAATCCTGACCAAGAACGTCTCCCTGTTTGCAGTAGCCTGTACCATGTATCTGATCGTCGGCTACGACATCATGTACGATGGCGGACTCTTCCTCAGTGGCGTTACCACTGTCGCGCAAATGGACGACGCGGCCATTGCCGGAGTCCTCGCAGCTTCCAATGAAGCCGGTTTCGGCGAGATGGGTGAATACGCAGGCGCTTCGGACTTCTTCTTCCAGGTGGTTTTTGTTGCCACAGCCATGTCCATCGTTTCCGGTGCCGTCGCTGAGCGCATGAAACTCTGGGCCTTCCTCGCGTTTGCCGTTGTTATGTGTGGTTTCATCTACCCGATGCAGGGTTCCTGGACCTGGAACGGCGATGCTGTTTTCGGCATCTACGAGCTCAGCTACAGCGATTACGCCGGCTCCGGTATCGTGCACATGGCTGGTGCTGCTGCTGCCCTGGCTGGTGTTCTGCTGCTGGGCCCCCGTAAAGGCAAATACGGGTCAAAGGGTCAGATCAATGCATTCCCGGGCGCAAACCTGCCGCTGGCAACTCTCGGTACCTTTATCCTGTGGATGGGCTGGTTCGGCTTTAACGGCGGCTCTACCCTGAAGCTGGGTGGTATCGGTGTGGCCAACGAGGTTGCCAACGTGTTCCTGAACACCAACGCAGCTGCAGCCGGCGGCCTGATCGGCGCACTGATCCTCGCCCGCATCATGTTCGGCAAGGCTGACCTGACCATGGCCCTGAACGGTGCCCTGGCTGGTCTGGTAGCCATCACGGCCGAGCCTGCTGATCCTTCACCCCTGCTGGCGACCATCATCGGCGCTATCGGCGGCATCGTTGTGGTGTTTTCGATTGTCACTCTCGACAAGATGCGTATCGATGATCCGGTCGGTGCCATCTCGGTGCATGGTGTGGTTGGCATCTGGGGTATCTTCGCGGTGCTGCTGTCCGACGCGGATGCGACCTTTATGGGTCAGCTGGTCGGATTGCTTACCATCTTCGTCTGGGTCTTCGGCACCAGCCTGATTGTCTGGGGCATCCTCAAGGCGGTCATGGGTATCCGGGTTACCGAGGAGGAAGAGTACGAAGGTGTGGATCTGTCAGAGTGTGGCATGGAAGCCTATCCGGAGTTCGTCAGCAGCAAGTAACATCGGCTGACACCGGATCAAAAGAGGGGCGCCTGCGGGCGCCCTTTTTTTGACTTAGTAGGTCGGATTAGCAAAGCGTAATCCGACGCGCAGACCTGAGAGCATGCCGGAGGTGGGAGGGGGCCTTTCCGGGATACGCTGTGAATACGTCCCTGTACGCTCGACAAAAACATCCATGTTTTTGTCGAGCCCGGAAAGGCCCCCCTCCCACCTCCTCCGCCAACTCTTATCGTTCGCTCGACATCACCTCATCCTCCAACACATCCACCATAAACTGCGGCAAAGCCAGCGCCCCCCGATGGATATCAGCGTTGTAATAACGAGTCACAAACGGCCGCTGATCGGCATCTTCCTCACGGAAGTAAACCACCGGCTTTTCCTTCCCCGCCATAGTGCAACTCCACCACCCGGTAGGATAAACCGGCTGCGGAAAAGGCAGGGTGCGCACATGGTCAAACCCGGCCTTTTTCATGTCGTCGTGGATAGTCTTGATGATGGTGTTGGTGTGCAGCAGCGGCGACTCGCTCTGCTGGACGATGATGCCGCCCTCACGCAGCGCAATCATGCAGTCGCGGTAGAAGTCCAGCGCAAACAGGCCCTCGGCAGGTCCAACAGGATCGGTGCTGTCGATGATGATGACATCGAGGCTTTCAGGCACGGCGTCACGAACCCACTGGATGCCGTCGCCGAAGAAGAAGTTGGCGCGGGGGTCGGTGTTGGATTCGCACAGTTCGGGGAAGTACTGTTCCGAAAGGCGGGTGACGCGCTCGTCGATTTCCACCTGCCAGGCTTCTTCCACACCCGGGTGTTTAAGGACTTCTTTAAGAGTGCCGCAGTCACCACCGCCGACAATAACGACCTTCTTCGGGTCCTTGTGAGTGAACAGGGCCGGATGGGTCATCATTTCGTGATAGAGGAAATTGTCACGGCTGGTCAGCATCACGCAGCCGTCCAGCACCATCAAGTTGCCGAAGGTTTCCGTTTCCCAGATTTCCAGCTTCTGGAATTCGGTCTGTTCTTCGTGCAGCTTCTTCTTTACCTGCAGGGAAAATGCGGTTCCCTGGTCCTGGAATACCTCGGTAAACCAGCCGTCGTTCAGTGCAGTCATTTCGTGTCTCCGGAGTTACTTGTCGAGCCTGTTCGTATTGAGGGTATTGTAGGTGGGGAGTTGCCACACCTAAAGGACTATCATCGCGCCGGGTCATGGTTTTTCCCGCGCGGTTCTTTCAGCAGGCCGGTGGAATCCATACAATGACGGCCATAAGCCGGCACCGTGCCGGCTCCGGATTCAGCACAGGACAGCCCCATGAGTGAACCAACCGGCAGTGCCGCCCACGAGGTGTACAACATCGCCCACTGGAGTGATGGTTATATCGATGTGAATGCCCGCGGTGAGGTGCTGATCCGGCCGGACCGGGGCCATAGTGGTGAGGACATCAACCTGCCCGACCTTACCCGCTCACTGGTCAGCAACGGGGTGCAGTTGCCGGTGCTGATCCGTTTCACCGACATCCTCCACGACCGGGTCAACAAGCTGTGCGGTGCCTTCAACAAAGTGGCTGAGGAACAGGGCTACCAGGGCGCTTACACGGCCGTCTATCCCATCAAGGTGAACCAGCAGCGGCGAGTGGTCGAGGAACTGCTATGTGCTGAACCCGCTGCCAGGGATAACCAGATCGGTCTTGAAGCGGGTAGCAAGCCGGAACTGATGGCGGTTCTGGCGTTATCTCAGCAGCCCGGGTCGGTCATCGTCTGCAACGGGTACAAGGACCGTGAATATATCCGTCTGGCGCTGATCGGACAAAAGCTGGGGCACCGGGTGTTTATCGTGGTGGAGAAGCAGTCCGAGCTGCCGCTGATTCTGGAGCAGGCCCGCCGTCTCGGAGTGACACCGTTGATTGGTGTTCGTGCACGACTGGCCACCATCGGAAAGGGGAACTGGCAGAATACCGGCGGGGAAAAGTCGAAATTCGGTCTTTCCGCCAGCCAGGTGCTGGATGTGGTTGAAACACTGCGCGGAGCCGGAGCTTTGGGATCCCTGCAGTTGCTGCATTTCCACCTGGGTTCGCAGATTGCCAATATCCGCGACATCCAGACCGGGCTGCGGGAATGCGCGCGCTTCTACAGCGAATTGCGCCAGATGGGTGCGCCGGTTGGCACAGTGGATATCGGCGGGGGCCTTGGTGTGGATTATGAAGGCACCCGGTCCCGCAGCAGTTGCTCCATGAACTACAGCGTGCAGGAGTATGCCTACAACGTGGTCCATATACTGCAGTCGGAGTGCGACCGGGCTGGCATCCCCCACCCCAACCTGATCAGCGAATCGGGCCGGGCGTTGACGGCTCACCATTCGGTGCTGGTCACCAACGTGATTGACCGCGAGGTGCCCGACAAGCGCAGGCCAGAGCAGCCGGTCAGTGACGCTCCGGCGCCGCTTCAGGACCTGTGGCGGGATCTGGAGAGCCTTCAGGATGCACGCTCCCCCCGCTCACTGGCGGAGATTTACCACGACGTACTCCATGCCATGGCGGACGTCCACACGCAGTTTGCTCATGGCCTGTTGTCATTGGCCGATCGCGCCAGGGCAGAAACGCTCTACACCACCTGTTGCCGGGCACTCCGGAACCAGCTGAACTCCGATAATCGCGCGCACCGGGAGATCATTGATGAGCTCAATGAGAAACTGGCGGAGAAGCTGTTTGTGAACTTCTCACTGTTCCAGTCGCTGCCGGATGTGTGGGGCATCGACCAGATTTTCCCGATCATGCCCATCAACGGGCTCAATCGCCCCCTGACCCGGCGCGCGGTTATTCAGGACATCACCTGTGACTCCGACGGGCGCATCGACCGCTACGTGGACGGCCAGGGTATCGAAACCACCTTCCCGCTACCGGAAGAGACGCCGGAGGAACCCATGCTGATGGGCTTTTTCATGACCGGGGCCTACCAGGAAATCCTCGGCGATATGCACAACCTGTTCGGTGACACTCATTCGGTGGACGTGCGACGCAACGCCGGCGGCGGCCACACCGTGAGCGAGCCGATCCACGGCGATACCGTGGCCAGGGTACTGCAGTACGTTAACTTTGAACCCGCTGCCCTGCTGAGGGCCTATCAGCAGAAGTTTGCCGCCAGCGGGCTGCCGGATGACGAACAGGCCAGCCTGCTGGAAGAGTTTGGCAGCGGTCTTGAGGGCTACACATACCTGGAGGAATAACGGACTCCGCCAATGAAAAATAATTCACGAAAAACAGACCCGGGCTGATCCGGCTACCTGCCCGCCCCGTACATATCCTGACTGACAAACTCGGGGCGAGTGCATAGAATGATGAACAGAACAATTTCTAATCATGCGACTGTCAAGGAGCGTCCGGTGACCACACTGGATCAGAAGCCGGCACGGGCCGAGGGCCGCAAGGACCCCTGGAGCCAGATGCTCGAGAAGGTGGGCAAGAACCAGGACCGTCAGGCCTATCATGCCCTGTTCGAGCATTTTGGCCCGCAGATCAAGTACTACGCCATGGCTAACGGCCTGGCGAGTCATGCCGAAGAGCTGGTCCAGGAAGTGTTCGTGTCCATCTGGCGTCGTTCGTGTCTCTATGACTGGCGCAAGGCTGCCGCATCCACCTGGATCTTCACCATCGCCCGTAATCAGCGCATCGACATGCTGCGCAAGATGAAGCGCACCAGCGCAGAGATGCCGGTCGAGACCGAAGATCTGTGGCAGATTCCCGGCGAAAACGATGATGAGCCGGTTACATCGCTGCATCGCCTGATGTCCGAGCGCCGGGTGAGAGAATCTCTCAGCCAACTCCCGGAAGAACAGATCACCGTTATTGCCAAGGTTTACATGGAAAGCAAGTCACACCAGATGGTGGCCGACGAGCTTAATATACCGTTGGGTACCGTAAAAAGCCGGGTTCGCCTGGCATTGAACAAACTGAAAGTGATATTGCAGGACCAGAACGTATGACACGGCATCACCCAGACACGTTAACTCTGATGGAATACAGCGCGGGCAACCTCAGCGAGCCCCACGCGTTGTGCATTCGCCTTCATCTGGATCAGTGCCCTCACTGCCGCAGCCGCGCTGATACGCTCGACAGCCTGGGCGCGGTGATGATGGAAAGTCAGCCCCAGGTGGGTGTGTCATCGGACATGTTTGACTCCATCCTGTCGCGTATCGACAGTGAGCCGGACATGACCGAAAAGTACATCCAGACGCAGGCCAAACGCATGAGCCCGCTCCAGAAACTGTTGGGCGATAACCTGAACGACCTGCCCTGGAAGCGTCAACTGGGCGATGTCAGCGTACTGGACATCAGCGAACGGTTCCCGGGCCAGAGCGAGCAGGTTGTACTGCAGAAGCTGGCCGCTGGCGGCAAGGCCCCGGTTCACACCCACCGCGGCAACGAAACCACCATCGTCCTCCAGGGAGCCTTTGCAGACCAGAAAGGTGTGTTCAACCAGTGGGACTTTGTCGTTCTCAACCAGGAAGATGAACACAAGCCTGTCGCCGTTGGCTGTGAAGATTGCATTACGCTGTCGGTATTGAGTGCGCCGGTCAAACTCACCGGCACTTTCACCCGGTTGTTGAACCCTTTTATACGTTGAGACGGTTCGCCGTCTCAACGCTTTCCCCGTCACCATGGAATAGCGGAACCATCCCAACTCAGGAAGGTTCCGTTATCGTTCTCTGTTAAACCCTCTGCCACATTCAGGATGTTTTCCGCCGTTTCTCCCGGCTCGTGGACCTGTAGCTGCGCCAGTGAACGGGCAAAAGGCCTGCTCAGTGGCGACAATGTGGTTCCCGGATGCACTGCTACACAGGCCAGCGGGCGGTATTTCCTGGGCAATTCAATGGACAGATTGCGCACCAACATATTGAGCGCCGCCTTGGAGCTTCGGTAGGCATACCAGCCACCAAACCCATTATCGGTTATGGAACCGACCCTGGCAGAAACCGCCACTATACGTTTGAAGCGCCGATGACGTAGCCAGGGAGAGATGGCCTGAACCAGCATGGCAAAACCGGTGGCGTTCACCGAAAAAGCATGGGCGAAAGCCTCTGCATCCAGATCCTCCAGTCGCTTTTCCGGAGTCACCCCCGGGCCATGCAGTATTCCCGCGGCATAGATCAAGGTGTCCAGTCCCGCCTCTTCCGGCACAACCTCCTTGAGTTTTTCTGCTGCTGTCCGGGCACTGTCTTTTTCAGCTGCGTCCCACGGAATCAGTGAGATCCGGTCTGACTGCTCGTCGCTGAAAGCAACCGATGATGGATTGCGGCACAGCCCCACAACCGAAACCCGGGAATCCCGTTCCAACAGTCGTTCGGCCAGGGCGTGGCCAATAGCGCCGGATATTCCGGCAATCAACACCTGCTTCATAGCAACTCCTCGCCAGCATTCCGGCTATCAAGTGAAACCATCGGATAAATACGAATATTTCCGCCTTCAGACCGGTCGCTGCAGTGAACCGAAGATTAAAACGGGCGTATGAATACAAGCGTTGACACCACTTGCTGCATTGAGGAGAGACTTCCATGCAATACCAGGCCCCGGCGAATGACCTTCGCTTTTTGCTGTTTGATGTCCTTGGCGCTGACAAGCTCCATGAACTGGAAAAGTACGCAGACGCCACCCCTGACCTGATTTCGGCAGTCATCGACGAGGCCGGAAAACTGGCAGCGGAAGTGATCCAGCCCACCAATCAGGTCGGTGACCGCCAGGGTTGCCAGTACAACCCGGAAACCCATGACGTTACTACTCCGGATGGCTTCCGTGAGGCCTACACCAAATTCGTCGAGGGCGGCTGGACGGCACTGGACGCACCGCTGCAATACGGCGGTCAGGGCCTGCCCCATACCCTGAAGTTCGTGGTGGATGAGATGGTGTGTTCCACCAACCTGTCCCTCGGCATGTACCCTGGCCTGACCCACGGTGCCATCAGCGCCCTCTATGCCCACGGTTCCGACGAACTGAAAGACACCTACCTGGAGAAACTGATTTCCGGCCAGTGGACCGGTACCATGTGCCTGACCGAGCCCCAGTGCGGTACTGACCTGGGGCTGATCCGTACCCGTGCCACACCCAATGATGATGGCTCCTACGCGATCGAAGGCACCAAGATCTGGATCACCGGTGGCGAACATGATCTGGTGGACAATATTGTGCATCTGGTACTGGCCAAGCTCCCCGGCGCGCCGGACACCACCAAAGGTATCTCCCTGTTCGTGGTGCCCAAGGTGCTGCCGGATTCCGGCGAGCGCAACCCCGCCTTCTGCGGTGGCCTGGAACACAAGATGGGCATCAAGGGTTCTGCCACCTGCGTGATGAACTTTGAGGGTGCCAAGGGCTGGCTGGTGGGCGAGCCCAACGACGGCATGCGCGCCATGTTCACCATGATGAACGAAGCCCGCCTGATGGTGGGTATGCAGGGCCTGGGTCTGGCCGAGATGGCCTACCAGGAAAGCCTGGGCTTTGCCCGCGAGCGTCTGCAGAGCCGTTCCCTGAGTGGCCCCAGGAACCCGGACGGCCCGGCGGACCCGATCATCGTGCACCCGGATGTGCGCCGCATGCTGATGCGCCAGAAGGTGCTTAATGAAGGCATGCGTGCCCTGGCCCTGTTTACCGGCCACAAGCTGGACCTGTCGGTGGCCCATGGCGATGAATCGATTCGAGAATCGGCGGATGACCTGGTTCAGCTGCTCACTCCGGTGGTGAAGGCTTTCCTCACGGACGAAGGCTTCAACAACGCCAACACCGGCCTGCAGGTGCTGGGCGGTTCCGGCTTCACCACGGACTGGCCACTGGAGCAACTGGTACGGGATGGTCGTATCGCCCGCATCTACGAAGGCACCAATGGCATCCAGGCAATGGACCTGGTGGGCCGCAAGCTCAGCCTCAAGGGCGGCCAGCTGGTACGTACCCTTTTTGCGGAACTGACCGGCTACCTCAAGGAAAACCCGGAAGCGCCTCACCGGGAGGAGCTGAAGGGTGCCATCAAGTCGCTGGAGTCGGCCACGATGTGGATCGCTAGCCATGCTCCCAGGGACCCGGAGCAGGCCGGAGCGGCCGCAACGCCTTACCTGCGCCTGATGGCACTGACCGTCATCGCCTACCTGTGGTCCCGCATGGCAGGCGTGGCGCGGGCGCAACTGGCTGCCGGCGAAGGCAACAAACCGCTCCTGGAAGGCAAACTGGTCTCGGCCCGCTTTTACTTCGAGAAGCTACTGCCGGAGATCCAGTGGCTACAGCAGGACATCGAGAGCGGAAAGGAGTCGCTCATGGCCTTCGAGGACGATCACTGGGCAGCGTGAGCGGCTTTTCAGGCCAACCCCGAAACTATGGCCGGAAATGACTGACATTTGTCAAACACTGACCTTCCGGACAGCACGCTTATAAACGATACTGAATACGTTGATTAGTGTCTCTGAACTAGTCCGGCCCACCCCCCGTCGGGTTGGGCACTTGCTTACAGGCCACGCTCTTGCGTGGCCTTTTTTATGCCTGGCAATCGCCGTTTCCCGACACCCTGACTTACCCCGATTAGAGACAGCCGGCAGGGCTGGGTTACAATCGTGGCTTTTGGGCGGAGATGCAGTATGACGGGTGACGATTTCCACTTCCGCTTCGGCGGCATTGAGCGGCTGTATGGCCGCAGGGCCCTGGAGCGTTTCCGTCACGCCCACATTGCCATTGTCGGCCTCGGCGGTGTCGGTTCCTGGGCCGCCGAGGCCCTGGCCCGCTCCGGTATCGGCGCGCTGACGCTGATCGACATGGACGACATCTGCGTTTCCAATACCAACCGTCAGCTCCACGCTCTGACAGGCCAGTATGGCCGTACCAAAACCGACGCCATGGCGGAACGCCTGCGGGGGATCAACCCGGAAGCCGATATCCGGGTCCACTTCGGGTTCCTGAACACCAAAAACGTCAGTGAACTGATCACCCCGGAGATGTCAGGGGTGGTTGACGCCATCGACAGTGTCAAAGCCAAGGCTGCGCTGATTGCTCACTGCCAGCGGCGGAAGATTCCGCTGATTTGTGCTGGCGGTGCCGGCGGCCAGATGGACCCGACCCAGATCCGCGTCAGCGACCTCAGCAAGACCACGCAGGATCCACTCCTGGCCAAGGTTCGTAATCTGCTGCGACGGGAGTATGGTTTCTCACGCAATCCCAAACGCCGCTTTGGAATCGAAGCCGTGTACTCGCTTGAACAGCTCACGTATCCTGCTGGGGACGGTGAGGTTTGCCTCCAGAAACCGGCCACCGAAGGCCCGGTGAGGCTGGATTGCGCCTCAGGATTTGGCGCCGCCAGCCCGGTGACCGCCAGTTTCGGTTTTTTTGCAGCAGCCCGGCTACTTGCCAGGCTCGCACGCAAGGCGGAATCCGACACCTCAGTAACCTCCCCTGCCGACCAACAGAACTAACCCATGACTCAATGGAACTGAAGCCATTATGACCGTCAGCACCGTTTTTCTACTTGCCTGCATTGGTGTGCTTTCCCTGTTCTGCCAGTGGCTCGCCTGGCGGGTTCGCATGCCGGCCATCCTGTTCCTGCTGGCCGGCGGTATCGCGGTAGGCCCGCTGCTCGGCTTTCTGAATCCGGAGCAGGTGTTCGGAGACCTGCTGTTCCCGGTCATTTCCCTGGCAGTGGCCATCATCCTGTTCGAGGGCAGCCTGACGCTCCGGTACGAAGAAATCCGTGGCCACGGCAAGATGGTTCGCAATCTGATTCCCGTCGGCTCTGTTGTCACCTGTTTTATCGGCACCCTGGCCGCACGCTGGATCCTGGATGTGTCCTGGGAGGTGGCGCTGCTGTTCGGTGCCATTTCCATCGTCACCGGACCAACGGTTATCGCTCCTCTGCTGCGATCCGTGCGGCCGGACGCCAAGCTCGCCAACATCCTGCGCTGGGAAGGCATTATCATCGACCCGGTGGGCGCCCTGCTGGCGGTTCTGGTATTCGAGGGCATCGTGTCCTGGGGCCAGGGCAATGTCTTCGGCCATTCCATGTACATCTTCGGCAAAACCCTGGCGGTGGGCTTCCTGCTTGGCGCCGCGGCAGGCTGGCTCAATGGCATTGCCCTGCGCAAGCACCTGTTACCCCAGTACCTGCATAACGCCGGCACCCTGACCTTCATGCTCGGCGTCTATGCCCTGTCCAATGAAATGGCCCACGAATCGGGCCTGCTGACGGTGACCGTGATGGGCATCTGGATGGCCAACATGAAGCAGGTTCCCATCGACGCCATTCTGGAATTCAAGGAATCCCTGAGTGTGCTGCTGATCTCGGCCCTGTTCATCATCCTCGCCGCACGGGTCGAGTTTGCCGCCATTGCCCAATTGGGCTGGGGCCTGGTGGTCGTGCTTGCGCTGCTGATGCTGGTGGCGCGCCCGGTGAGCATTTTTCTGTCGGCTATCGGCACCAGTCTCAACTGGCGCGACAAGCTGTTTCTGAGCTGGATTGCCCCCAGGGGCATCGTGGCCGCGGCGGTATCCGCCCTGTTCGCGTTCCAGTTACAGGAGCTGGGCTACGAGAGTGCCGGTGCCCTGGTACCCCTAATCTTCATGCTGATCATTGCCACCGTCACCCTGCAGAGCCTCACCGCGCGGCCGCTGGCCAAGCTGCTGGGGGTGGCCGAACCAGCCGCCTACGGCTTCCTGATCCTGGGCGCCAACCCGGTGGCTCGGAAAATCGGCCTGGCACTGAAAAAACTGGAGGTGCCGGTCATTCTGGCCGATACCAACTGGGAAAACGTCAAGCAGGCTCGAATGGAAGACCTGCAGGTGTACTTCGGCAACCCGGTATCCGAGCATGCGTCTACCCATCTTGACCTGACCGGCATTGGCAACCTGCTGGTGATATCCCCGTACAAGCATATGAATTCACTGGCCACCTATCACTTCCTGGACTGGTTCGGAAAGGGCTCGGTGTTGACACTGGCCGAGGGCGACCAGGACCAGAAAGCCAGGCACCAGACCGCCGAGAAAATCCAGATGACCCGGGGCCTGTTTGGCGGAGTGAGTTACGCCAAGCTCGCCAGCCTGGCCAGCCAGGGGTATTCGGTGAAAACCACCCAGCTCAGTGACGAGTTCACCTTTGACGACTTTCTGGAGAAATACGACCGCCAGGCCATGGTGCTGTTTGTGCTGGACACTCGTGGGCACATCACGCCTGTGAAAAGCATGGATGCCATCAAGCCCGAGAAAGACTGGACCCTGGTCAGCCTGGTACCGCCCCAGGCAAGAAAGGAGCGCAAGGAGCGGGATACCGGAGAAACCCCGGAACCGGCTCCGGCCTGAGGGGGTTGGCCTGGGTTGGCGTGAGGGAGTCAGCGACTACGGCAGTCGAGCACCAGTTTGCCCCTGACGTGTCCGCCCTCCAGCATGCGGTGCGCATCGGCCACCTGATCCAGCGTGAAGGTCTCGTCAATGTGAACCCGCACGTCGCCGTCCTCGATCAGTTCGGCGATCTCATCAAGGTGAAAGACATCAGGGCGGACGGTCATGCCGTGGGCCCTTAGCCCCAGCGCTTCCGCTGCCGTAATGATCTCGTCGGCCGTTACCGTGGGAATGGTCACCAGCACGCCATGCTCGCTAAGGGTATGCAGGGAACGCTTGCCAGCCTCGCCACCCACCAGGTCCAGCACCACGTCCAGACCGTAGCATTCGTCCACCACATCGGTGGTGTGGTAATCAATCACCTCATGCACACCGAAGGCGGCCAGGAAATCGCGGTTGCTTGCTGATGCAGTCGCGATGACATGGGCACCCCGTTCCAGTGCAAACTGGACCGCAAAATGCCCCACTCCGCCGGCGCCGGCGTGAATCAGTACTTTCTGGCCCGCTTCCAGTTCCGCCACTTCGAACAGCGCCTGCCAGGCGGTCAGCGCGGCCAGGGGCAAGGCGCCAGCGGTTACCAGGTCCAGCTCTTCCGGCACAACGGCCAGCTCGTCGGCACGGGCAACGGCATACTCAGAGTAGCCCCCGCCGCCGGCAGGAAACCCTACCATGCCCATTACCCGGTCACCGGGCGCCAGGGTGGTGACATCCTGGCCTACGGCAACCACTTCGCCGGCGGCGTCAAAGCCCGGGGTCCAGGGCAGGCGGTCTTCAATCTGCCGGGCGACGAATCCCAGCCCTTTGCGGGTTTTCCAGTCGATGGGATTCAGGCCGGCACCGGCCAGCCTGAACAGCACTTCCTCGGCACCCGGCTCCGGGATTGCGGAGGATTCAACCCGGAGGACGTCGGCATCGCCAAAGCGGTCATAGACGACTCGGCGCATGGCGTTGCCAGCATTGGGATCAACGGTGTTTTCCATGATGTTCTCCAGACAGCTTCAGGGACAGGACAGAATCATTTGTTCAGACTAGCAGAAACTTCACGGTGTGGAATTAAAGCTGGCATCAAAGCCGCGACCACCCGGCACCATGGCGCCGCCGAGAATGTCAGCGTATTCAGCAGGCATGCGCGAGGGCCGCTGGCTTTTCAGACTGACGCAGGCGTGGGTGGATACCGCCCGTACCAGGGTCTTGCCGTCAGATTCCCGTACCAGCTGGAACTGGCGCGCTGAGCGAAAGCGACCGTCAAACCCGGTCAGCCAGGTACCCAACACTAGACGATCGCCGGCGTTGGCGGCCGCCAGGTAATCAATTTCTGTGCGGGTGATGGCCATGGCCTTGCCGGTTTTTTCATGCAATTCCCAGGTCATTCCCAGGCTCTCGATATGCTGCCAGCTGATCTCCTCCAGCCAGCGCACATACACCACGTTATTGGCATGGCCCAACCTGTCGGTATCCTCATCACGCACGTCAATGGTCATGGTGAAGGGTTCGGGAAGATCCCAGCTCACCGGATTGCCATCACTCATCGTTGCTGTCTCCCAGGCCCGGAATGGCCGATAACGCTAACCGGCCAATGCGGTCATTGTGAAGTGAACCAAAGTAGAGGTAACCATCGTGGGGATTAACCGAGGTTATCTCCTGCAAATGGGTACCGCGGGTGTCGTGAAGGCTGGTAATCACCCCGCCCTGTTCGTCCATTGCCACAACCAGCCCGTACTCCTGGGGCTCTGGCAGAAAATAGTCGGGCAGCTTGGCCAACAGGTCCTTGAGCCAGGGCTGCCGGTGCATGGCGTCAACCTGCGGGTTTCTCAGGGTGGGAAAGGCTACCCAGTAGCGGCCTTCACTGTCGACCGCCAGGTTGTCGGGAAAACCCGGCAGATTATCGGCGAACACCTCGGCCTGGCCGGGGGCCCGGCCGCCTATCCAGTACTTGAGGATGCGGTACTTCCAGGTTTCGTTGACCAGCACGTACTCACCATCCGGCGACACCGCCACCCCGTTGGCAAAATGCAGGTTGCTCAGCAGCACCTCGGTTTTTTGCGTGCGCGGGTCATAGCGCAGAAGACGCCCGTGAGGACGCATTTCCAGCAGGTCCAGCACGTAATCCGGCTGACGGAAACGGGAGCTGGCGTCGGTGAAATAGATCCTGCCGTCCGGGGCAATATCCACATCGTCGGTAAAGCGGAAGGGTAGGCCCTCCGCTTCCCGCGTCAGCAGGGTGACGGACTTGTCCGGGGCGATGGATAACAGCCCCTTCCAGGAATCCGCCACAATGAGATTGCCCTGGCGGTCAAATACCATTCCCAGCGGCCGTCCCCCGGTTTCCAGCCATTTCTCGACCCGTCCGTCCGGCCAGACCCTGACAATCCATCCGTCCTGAGTGCCGGTGTAGAGCACGCCCTCTTCATCCACGGTAGTATCTTCCGGGCCATAGACTTCTCCCCTGGCCAGAAGATCTGCCAACCGCAGGCGTTCGTTCGGGGCCAGCTCACCGGTCAGTGGCTGTGGGGACGGAGCTTTCCAGGACTGGCTGTTTATGGGCGAAGGCGACAACAGAAAACTGCCCAACACCAGAAAACCGATCAGCAACGCTCCCAGAAGCCACTTCATAGATGATGCCTGTTCCTGTCAGATGCAATTTCGTCACCTTACCAGACCCCCGCCACCGGCTAAACTGGCAACCGCGCCGCAGGCAAGGCCATAAGGCCTAGTCGGCAAGAAAACGACGACACAGTGCGGCGAAGCTGTCCGGCTTTTCTGCGTGCAGCCAGTGCCCGGTACCAGAGATAATGCGCAGATCGGCATTGGGGAAAAGCCGGCGAATCTCATCGCGGTGCTTCTCCTGAATGTAGGCAGAGTCAGCGCCCTTGATAAACAATACCGGGCCTTCGAACGGGCCATCACCTTCGGGTGCCTGGGCGAGCTTCGAATAGCTCTGTTCGATCACTGGCAGGTTAAGGCGCCAGCGATAAGGCCCGGGATAGTCGTTACGCTCATCGTCCGCTACCCGCACCAGGTTTTTCAGCAGAAACTGCCGGACACCGGGTTCTTCCACGTAGTCAGCCAGCACCTTGTCAGCATCCTGCCGCGAGCGGATGGCGCCCAGATCCACGGCATTCAGCCCCTCCAGAACAGCATCATGGCGGGGGTGGTAAGTCACCGGCGCGATATCCGCCACAATAATCCGCTCAACGCGCTCCGGAGCCTGGAGTGCCACCTGCATCGCGGTCTTGCCGCCCATGGAGTGACCGAGGATGGCGGCTTTGTCCAGCCCCCGGGCATCCATGTAGGCCAGCACATCATCCGCCATCGAGGGATAATCCATGGTATCCGTATGAGGAGAGCTGCCGTGATTGCGCTGGTCCAGAGCATGGATCTGCCACTGGTCCTGCAACCGGCGGCTGATGCCACCCAGGTTATCCTGCGAACCGAACAGGCCGTGCAGCAGAATCAGCGGCGGTCCATCGCCGGTAATGCGGTAGTTGAGTTCAACACTCATGGACAGGGTCTCCTGTGATGCCGGTAAACGAACTACATTACCATCGGTGGCTACAGGCACAAGGGGAAGCGGTCAAAGGGGCGGGCGGAACAGATTCTGCAAACGAAAAAAGCCGGAGTCTCCCCCGGCATCAGGTCATAAACGTTGGTGTCTTCCGATCAGCTTCAGTGCGAGCTGATCAGCAGTAGTACATGCTGTTCAGGTATTCAGCCAGTGCGACAATGTTGGAACGCTCGAGCTCGTTATGGGGTACAAAAATTTCCAGATCCATGAAAACACCTCCTGTCTCAATTCGCTTGGATAAGAATCCTTAGTGACTTAATGCTATCGTTGTTACAGGGACAACCCATTGACACCCTGTCCCACAGGCTTGACATTTTGTATCAGCACGGATGAATTCCTGTTAACCATTAAACAAAGGTGACCGTGAACGCTCCCCAGGCAGAAGCCACCACATCGCCGCTGGTTGCAGCTTCAAGTACGCTGGCACTGGTTCACTATCTGGACCTGCAAGGGGTACTCGACCTCCCCACCGTGGAGAGAATCACCGGGTTCAGACGTAATGAGCTGACCGATCCGGATCTTCGCATCCCCGCTGAAAACCACTACCGCCTCTGGGAGCATGCAGAGCTGGCCACCGGCGATCCGGCCGTCGGACTTCATGCCGGCCAGGTGATCGATCCTGACCGCATGGGGCTGGTTGGTCATGTGTTCTTCAACTGCGATACCCTGGGCGAGGCCGTTACCCAGTATGTTCGCCTGCACCGGCTGATCAATGAATCGGTTACCCTGAGTTTCGAGCAGGCCGGCGACCAGGCCATTCTTACCTGGCAAGCAGATTCGCCGGGGCACTATTGCCGTCAGGACATGGACCGGACCCTGGCGGCCGCCCTGTGCCGGACCCGGCACTTTATTCACTCCTCCATCGTTGCCGAGTGGGCCGAGATTGCGCATCCGGAACCGTCCTACGGTAATGAATACCGGCGCCTGCTGGGGGGACGGATCTATTTCGGCTCCGGCACCACCCGCCTTGCCTTTGACAGCCGGCACCTGGGCCATCCGATTCCCCACCGCAATCCCTACGTCTATTCAGCGGTGCTCAAACAGGTCAACTCGCTGCTGGCCCGTCTTCAGGGCCGGCGCACCTTTGGCCGCAAGATCCGGCGACTGATATCCCGCCAGATGGCGACCGAACGCATCGATGCCGACACTCTGGCAAAACAATGCCATATGAGCCGACAGACCCTGTATCGGCGTCTGAAAAAAGAAGGACTGGGGTTTCACGAACTGGTGGAAGAGGTGCGCATGGACAAGGCCCTGCGCTACGTGGCGGCGGACCATTACGCGCTTGGCGAAATCGCCTTCCTGCTGGGCTTTTCCGAGCTCAGTGCCTTCAGCCGCGCCTTCAAACGCTGGACCGGGATGGCACCGGCCCAATATCGGGCACGCCACCAGTCCAATGAAAGCGGGGAAACATCGGAATGAGCCTGCCCGACGTCTCCTGGCTCGCTGCTGCCATCGGGCTGCTCTATCTGACTGCAGCCGTCTGCATTTACCGGATTCTGATGACCTACCGAACGGCCCAGGGCGCCCTTGCCTGGGTTCTGGCACTGATAGGCCTGCCCTATATCGCCGTCCCCCTGTTCCTGCTGCTCGGACGCAACCGCTTTGGGGGCTATCTGAAAGCCCGGCGCACCGGCGATGCCGCCCTTACCGAGCTGCTGAATCACTATGAGCGACAGTCTGCGTCCATCAGCCAGCGGGACCACGAGCATTTTGATGATGAACTCCGGGTGCTCTGCAAGCTGGGCCGGCAACCCTTCACCAAAGGCAACCAATGTGATTTGCTGAAGGACGGGGAAGCCACCTTCGACGCCCTGTTTGACGCGATGGAAAGTGCCTGCCGCTATATCCTCCTGGAGTTCTATATCGTTCGCTCCGACAAGATCGGCCAGCGCATCAAGTCGATTCTGAAGCGCAAACTCGCCCAGGGTGTGGAAGTGTGGTTTCTCTATGACGATATCGGCAGTGTCTGGTTACCCCGGAAATATCTCAGGGAACTGGCCACCGCTGGCGCCAACATTGCTTCCTTCGGGGACGGTAATTTTCGCCGTATGCGGTTACAGGTGAATTTCCGCAATCACCGCAAACTTCTGGTCTGCGACGGGGAGGTGGGCTTTGTCGGCGGTATCAACCTGGGTGATGAGTACCTGGGTACCGCCTCGGACGAGGAACCCTGGCGCGACAGCCACTGCCGCATTACCGGGCCGGCGGTGACCGGCCTGCAACTGGCCTGGCTTGAAGACTGGAACTGGGCCAGCGGGGAGTTTCCCACGCTCAACTGGACACCCTCCATGCCGGCACGGGGTGATCAGGAAGTGCTGATCCTACCCACCGGGCCGGCCGACACCTACGAAACCTGCACGCTGTTTTTCCTGAACTGCATCAACAATGCCCGCGATCGCCTCTGGATTGCTTCACCCTATTTCGTGCCCGATTTCCAGATCATGAATGCCCTGCAACTGGCAGCGCTCCGGGGTGTGGATGTGCGCATCATCATTCCGGAAAAGTCTGACAGCTGGCTGATCGGGCTTGCGGCGTACTCATACCTGGTCCAGGCATGCCGGGCTGGTATCGGCATCTACCAGTACCAGCCTGGTTTCATGCACCAGAAGATGGTGCTGGTGGATAATCGCTACGCTGCCCTGGGTACGGCCAATCTGGACAACCGGTCCATGCGGTTGAACTTCGAGATCACCGCGATCTGTACCGCTGGCGACTTTGTTGAAGGTATCGAGCACATGCTGGAACAGGACCTGGCGAGCTGCCGCCTGATGAGCGAAAGGGACTACCGTGAGCGCTCGATCCCTTTCCGCCTGGCCTGCAGAACCATCCGGCTGGCAGCGCCCTTGCTCTGAAACGGGGCGCACAAGCGGTGCCGGTTTCGGTGTGACCATTTTCCGGACGGAGAGAATGTGAGAGTATTCCAGAACCATTGAGCCAGCACGCTGTAACGAAGCAGGACCATGACCACATTCAAGCCCCGCGAGACCCTGACCGAACAGGTCGCACGCCACATTGAAAACCTCATCGCCTTTGGCCAGCTTCGCTCCGGCGAGCGAATATATGAAAGCGCCATGGCGAAACAGATGGACGTCAGCCACGGCTCGATCCGCGAGGGTTTACTGTTGCTGGAAAAACGCCACCTGGTGCAGAACGTTCCCCGCAAGGGGGCCTTCGTCACGCCGCTGGATGAGTTTTTCGTGCGGAGTCTCTACGAGGTGCTGCAACTGTACCTGACCCATACCGGTCGCAAGCTGGTTCGGCAGTGGCAACCCGCTGACATGGACAAGCTCGAATCCCTGTATCAGCGAATGAAAGCCTGCCACGACAACAATGATCTGCTGGTGTTCCTGGAGCTCGGCATCGAATATACCCAGGCATCGCTGGCCTATGCGGACAATTATTTCATTGTGTCGGCCATTGAGGATCTCTGGCCGTCAGCCAAGCGCTGTGCCTTTGTCGCTTTTCAGCGTGGGGGTAATCGTGTGCTGGAGGACAACCTGCAACACGTGCGTGAATCCATCGATGCCATCCGCGACCACGATGAGGAACGTATGGCGGATATCCTGGCAAAGTACGCCGAACAGCAATGCCAGCAGGTTCTTGAAGCCATTGGCACTACCCCTGCCACCGCCTGACCCTTCCCTGTGCCTGGCCGGTCAGTCAAACAGGCGGGTAAACGAAAACCCCAGGCTCAGGTAGGCGCTCCAATCGTCCTCATTGTTGTAGGCCGTGGCAATCTGAAGGGGCCCCAGAAAGGATTCAACCCCGGCAAACACGCTGGCTGAGTGCAGCAGATTGTTCCAGCGGGCATCCCCCAGCGAGGACCAGGCATTCCCGGATTCAAAACCCACCCCGGCAAACCAGGGTACGAAGGGCCCCCCAAACTCCTGCCGGGCAAAGACACTGGCAAGGACAGCATCCTCACCGGCGACCTCACCCTGACTGTAAGCCGACAAGCGACGAAACCCGCCCAGCAACACCGAGTTCTCGATCCCGGCCACACCCCGGGTCACGGTATTGGCGAACAGTAAACCGGTGAGGCTTGTCTTGTGCCAGCTTGCCGTGCCCAGAGCCATGACCCTGACCGAATCAAAGTTACGGTCAGAGCCCAGGCCCGGGCGCTCAAACCGGCCGCGGATACCGGCAAAACCGCCAGATTCGGGAAGGAAGGTGTCGTCCAGGGAATCGTGGACCAGCCGCAGGCTGAGGCTGCCACTCTGGATTGAGTCGGACGGCGCCACCGGTTGTCCGACCTGCTCGTCGACAGTGGCATCCCCCCGCTGGTACTCAAGGCGGATTTCACCGTTGACCCCCAGCTCGGTTCCCAGGGAAAGGTCGACCTGGCGGCTGGTAATATCCACCTCGGTAATACGCTCGCCGTCGCCATCGAACGCACTCAGGCTCTCCCGGGAGTATTCCCCTCCCACCGTCAGGAACCGCCTGAACCCGTAATCCAGGGGCTGGAACCATTCAGTCCGGACCCATGGCTGGGTACCCAGCTGAAGTCCGGTTGCCCACTCGCCACCCAGGGAATTGAGGCCGGTCATACGCAGCGACGCCGCCAGATTGAAGCGGGTTTCGTTCTCGAAGTTGTCTTCGTAGTTCAGGCCGAAGGCGAGGTAGTTCGGTCCCCAGCTTTTTTCCCGGACCCGGATGACAAGATCGGTTCCGCCCGTCTCCGACGGCACCAGGGAATAGGAGACAGTCTCGTAGTAACCGAGTCCATAGATACGCTTGAGATCTTCCTCAAGCGCATCCATATCCAGTGGCTCGCCGGTTTCCTGGCGTATACGCTGGCGCAGGAAACTACCTCCCAGACGGGAATGATCATCAAAGCGCACGCCAGTGATCAGGCCCGGACTGAATGAGTGTCCCAACACCCGGCTGCGGTAGCGGTTCCATTGAGCGTCACTCACACTCAGATGGCGAAGCTCGCCGGCATGTTTTCGGGCACCGCTGGCACCAAGTTCGAACAGCGCAAGCGCTTCGTAGAAATCCGACGATGACAGGCCTTCCAGGTCCGGCCGGATCAGTATGTCCCGGTCAGTCAGCAACTTCAGTTGCTGTTCGGTATTCTGCTGCGTCATCATGGTGGTGAGCTGACCAACCACCGAAAAGGCCTCCCGAATCTCGTCCCGTTCCAGCAACGGATCGGTAATGTCCACGGCGATGATGATCTCGGCGCCGAGATCCCTGGCCACACTGACCGGCAGGTTATTGGCTACGCCGCCGTCCACCAGCAGCCGCCCGTCCAGCGCAACCGGGGCATAGACACCGGGAACGCTCATGCTGGCACGAATCGCCTCGGACAGATTCCCCTTGCCGATGACCACCTGCTCCCCGGTCTCCAGATCCGTGGCAACCGCACGAAATGGAATCGCCAGCTTGTCAAAATCTTCCACCAGGGAGGCACTGCGGGTGAGTTCGTTGAGAATGAAGCCAAGGTTCTGGCCGGCAATAAGGCCGCCACCCAGATGAAGCCCATCCGTGCGCACACCCAGGCCCGGTGCCACAGGAAAGCGCCAGTCCTGGCTCTTGCGCCTGACAGGTTTGTAGGCGCGGCCGGGGTCATCGCGAAAGCTCGACACCCAGTCCATATCGATGAAACGTTCTTCGATTTCATGAACGTCCATACCGGAAGCATAAAGGGCACCAACCGCGGAGCCGGCGCTGGTGCCCACCACGATATCCACCGGTATCTTCAGTTCTTCCAGC
This sequence comes from Marinobacter panjinensis, assembly GCF_005298175.1. Taxonomy (NCBI): domain Bacteria; kingdom Pseudomonadati; phylum Pseudomonadota; class Gammaproteobacteria; order Pseudomonadales; family Marinobacteraceae; genus Marinobacter; species Marinobacter panjinensis. The sequence goes on along the minus strand of NZ_SZYH01000001.1, from coordinate 3,445,260 downwards.
ACTCGCAGCACACCGACATGGGCCATGCCCTTGGCGCCACCACCGCTGAGTACCAGCCCTACCTTTGGCCTCCCTGCATCGGCCAGTGCCGGCATACTGGCCAGCACTACAACCATCAGAACCAGTAATCTCAATGCCGACATCATCCCGCCTGTAGTTTATTGGTCGTCCGTGCGGTCTTCGTCTGCCAGCGACAGGTGGGATACATCGGGTACGACCGGTGGCGGCAGGTCTCGCTTGACGCCCAGTTCGGTGCCAGGGGGCGCCAGCGTCCAGTCGTCCAGGTGCTGGAACATGGGGGCCGGAGCCTCCCGGTGTTCCTCAAGGGTTACGCCGACCGGATCAAGTGTCAGCGCCGATCCGGACAGAATCGAGTCAACTTTCTCACCCGCCACCCGCAAGCGATCACCCGGCTCCACGGCCACGGATGACGCCGGTTTGCCCGCAGCAGACGCAGGCTCAGCCTGTTCTGGTGCGGCTTGCACAGGTGCCTGTTCGGGCTGCACCTGTGCCCGGGGCTCGGTGCCTGGCGCCGGACGGGAGGGCGGAGGTGGCGCTGCACCTTCCATTGGCTGCACGTAGGCCACCATACCGTGTTTTTGCAATACAGCCCGGTATTTTTCCGCCTGTACCTCTTCCAGCTTGTTGCGGATAACCACCGGTTGACCGCTGAACATGCGGTCAACCTGTTCTACCGTGGCCTTGAACAGGTTTTTTGCATTACTACGGGCTGTCGCCGGGTCCGTCCCCGGCGTACACTCACCTCTGAAAACGAGCTGGAACATGATCCTGCCTCTTACTGCATCTGTTTTTAATCATAATAGTTGATCCTGGCGGGCTGCGGAAACTTGCAGCTATCTGTCCAGTGTTTCGGCAAACTGCAAACAATTGAAAAATGTGTGCATAAATCACGCAAAATCGCCGGGACTCTGTAATAATGATCAGTAACTAAATGTTACACATGCTTACAAACCTCCACGGACTCACATCACAGGAGTGACTCCATGCCCATCAGAAGCTTTACCGGCGCTTTTGCCCTGTTGCTCGCCATGATCCTGCAGCCCGCAGCAGCCAGCAATCTGGACCTTCTGCTGAGCGGGATTTTTCCGGACCAACAGGCCACCTACATCGGCTATGAGAGTATCGAGCGGGAGGATATACCCATGACATCCCATATTGAACGCAAGTACCTGGTGGTGGACTTCCGCTTCAAGTCCGACCCGGCCAGCGACCAGTTACAGGCCAGTGTCCACAAGGTCTGCATGGCGCTTCTGAAAGACCGGGAACTGATCCGGTCCCTGTCCGATTCCGGTTACGACATGGTCGCCGTCGCCTTTGACCGACAGTCCCAGTACGACTGTCTCTGAAGCGGCCTTACTGATCCCGGCCCAGCAGGCGTGGAAATGCATCCAGCGCACTGTTCACCGAATCCAGATTGAAAGCCTCAACATCTGCCAGCAGCTTCTCGCCGTAACGGGTAACAGAGGGCGACCGGAAGCGCTTGCCCCATTCCAGCAAGCGCATGGCAAAGTCTCGCATCTGTTCCGGGTCGCCGCTTTCCCGTACGGTTTCCCATTCGTTCCCGAAATCCCTGGCCAGCTGCTCCCGCAGCCAGCCACGCTCCTGCATGCTCAGGGTCTGCGCCAGCAAACGCTCTGACTCTTCCGGCGTGCCCTCCTCCTCGGCCTGCTCCTCTGTCACTGCGACCCGGGGCAGGCTGACGGTAAAGGTGGAGCCTGCCCCCGGCTCACTTTCAACCTTCAGCTCGCCCCCCATCATTCGTACCAGCTTGCGGCTGATAGCCAGGCCCAGGCCGGTGCCCCCGTAACGCCGGCTGTTCTGTCCTTCCTGTTGTTCAAAGGCTTCGAAAATCTGGTCCTGTTGATCCGGGGGAATACCAATACCGGTATCCGCAACCGTAACTACCAGGCGATACCATTTGCGCTTGTCGGTGTCGCCATCCCCGGCAGGTTCATCACCCGCGGATTTGTGGGCTGTGGCGGTGGCACGTACGGTCACACCGCCCTCATGGGTAAATTTGATAGCGTTACCCACAAGATTGAACAGCACCTGACGCAGCCGGGTTTCATCCAGCATCATCGCTGCCGGCATTCTGGAATCAACACTGACCTCGAGTGATATCCCCTGCTCGGTCGCCCTCAGATCAAATATATGCCGTACGTCACTCAGCAGGCGGCGCACGGACACCGCCGAATAGTCCAGCCGCATTTTCCCCGCCTCGATGCGGGAAAGATCAAGGATATCGTTGATCAGCATCAGCAGGCTGCGACTGCCGGCACGAATGGCATCCAGATAATTTCTTTGCTGGGGGTCCTTCACCGTGTTGCTGAGCAGATCGCTGTAGCCGATGACCGCATTCATCGGGGTGCGGATTTCATGGGACATATTGGCGAGGAATTCGCTCTTGGTCAGGCTGGCTGCCTCTGCCTCCCGCGCAAGGCGCTCTGCTTCCAGTTTCGCTGCCCGCAACTCGTCTTCACTTCTGCGCAAGGCATTTTCCGACCGGATTCTTTCGTCCACCTCCCGCGACAGCTTGCGGTTCCAGTACAGGAAAATCAGCACTACCACGATAGCAATCAGCACAATCCGGCGTACCACGGTGTAATCCGTTTCCTGCTCGATATCCAGGTGAATCCAGCGGTTGTAGATAGACTCGGTTTCAGCAGCATCCAGGCTGCCCAGGGCCTTGTTCAGGATGCGCTGCAGTTCCGGCCGGTCCTTGTCGACGGCGAACCGCAGCTCGTATTGGTAAGGTGTAATGCTGGTGATCCGCAGATTTGAAAGCCCCAGCCTGGCCACCGTGTAGCTCACCGCCGGGATGTGCGTCACCATCACATCAAGATCACCATTGGACAATGCCAGCAGCCCTTGCTCAATGGACTTTACCGGGTAGAGGTCGAGGTTGGGATGGTTGATCAGCAGGTAATCATGCCCGGCCTGACGACTGACCACACCTACTTTTTCATCCCTGAGCTGCTGCAGCTCACCAATAAAACGCCCGTCATCGCGGATCGCCAGGGCAATGGGCACCGTCAGATAGGCACGGCTGAAAAGGAATTCCTCCTCCACCCTGGGCGTTCGCGACAATGCCGGCAGGATGTCCACATCCCCGGAATGCAGAGCCGCTTCGGCATTGGCACTGTCGGACATCACTTCGCGACTGAAACGGATATTGAGCTTTTCTTCCAGACGGGTAACCAGATCCGGCACCAGCCCGGTGGGCTGACCATCCTGGGTGAACTCGAACGGCGGCCAGTCTGGCCGGAAGGCCAATGTCAGATCGGAATGACGCTTGAGGAATTCAGTTTCGCTGGCAGACAGTGAGATGGCGGTTGGATCCTGCTCGGGTATCTCCGTTTGCAGCCAGGACTGGCGAATGGTCCGATGCTCATTGTGGTCAATGGCGAGAACGGCCTGGTTGAGAACCCGGTAAATCTGGTCTTCGCCCGCGTTGACTTCAAGTACCGCGTCCACGGACTGATGGTTCAGCAATGTGGCCATCCCCACTCCGTTCACCATGGCGGACTGGAGGTAATCGGAAACCACCGGTACCGGCCCGAGGAAGGCATCGGCCTGGCCGGACAGAAGCATACTGACCGCTTCACTGACACTGGCTACGGGTACCGGAGAGAGACGGTCGACCGGATCCAGCAACGCAAACTGATTGGGATCGTTGGTAATCAGTGCAATGCGTGCGCCTTCAAGGTCAGCCAGTTTGCGGATGCCGGCATCCCCGGAATGGACAAAAATACCATAGGTCAGACTCATCAGTGGCGACGATACGGCAACATCAGACGGCGCCGGTTGTCGGGCCAGGCGGGTGGTCAGCCTGGCATCCAGCGTGCCGTCCCTGAGCCATTCCTCCAGCTGCGCCTCGTCGCCTGCAACCGGTTCAACGGGCACCTTCAATTTGTCCGATATCCGGTTGAGGTAGTCGATGAATATGCCGGCCAGCTCCCCCTCCCCGGTATCGAACGCCAAAGGCACCTGGGAGGCACGGACGCCAATGCGGAAGGCGTCACGTTGCTGCAGCCACTGCAGGTCTTCATTGCCCAGAACCGGCGCCGGCGAGGGCTGGGGTGGCTCTGCGGCAGACATACCGGAAACCAGAAGGCAGCTGACTAGCAACAGAAAATAAAAGGCGCCCCTCACTGGATATCCTCACCGGTTTGGCTACAGTTCAGGGAACCATACCCGTAAATTCTTCTGATTGCATTCAGCGGCTTACCCGCTTTATCGTAAGCAGACCCGCAGTCATCGACCAAACGGGGACCGCCCCGGGGAGAACCATTACGATGGACACCAGCAACCACACGTTCAGGGCCCTGTTTGAGCAGCTTGGTATGCCCGCTGACAAACAGAGCATCGAGGATTTCATTGCGAAACACTCACCTCTTCCTTCCGAGATTGCGCTGCAGGATGCGCCCTTCTGGTCCGAAAGCCAGTCCCAATTCCTTGAAGAAGGCCTGGAAGACGACTCCGACTGGGCAGAAATTATTGATGAGCTGGATGCGCTGATGCGTCACTGATGACCACCTTGTCGCGTCCCGAGTCCTTGGCCAGATATAGTGCTTTGTCTGCGCGATCAAAAACGTCATCCTCGTCATCTCCTTCAACAAATTCCGCAAGCCCGGCGGAAAAGGTGACAGACACAGGGTCACCCCGGAAATGGAACGGCAATGCCGCGATGTGCTTGCGCATGCCGTCGAGGACCGAGCTGGCGATATCCGGTGGCGTCTCTGGCATCAGAACCACAAATTCCTCGCCACCAAACCGGGCAATGAAATCCGTTGTTCTCAGCCGGTCACTCAGGGCCTTGGCCACCAGTTGAAGGACCCGGTCACCAGCCTTGTGGCCGTAGGAATCGTTGACCCGCTTGAAGTAATCAATATCGAGCACACCGACTGTCAGGGGGTGACGGTATCGTTGCCAGCGTTGGTACTCAAAGGCAAGGCGCTCCTGCCACGCCTCCCGGTTGGGCAACTGGGTGAGGACGTCCCTCAACGCCTTCTGACGTTCTTCTGCCAGCTCTTCCCGCACCTGTTCCGAGTGTGTTTCAACCGCCGCCAGTTTTTCGTGCATCAATTCCAGCTGTTGTGACAGGTTCTTCTCACGTTCGGTCTCATGAGTGCGGAAGCGTTCAACAGCGCCACTGATCGACTCCAGATGCTGCCCTACTGAAGCCTTCAACTGGTCGAAATCGGCACTGGACTCGACCTGTTCACCAAGTGTCTCCAGCTCATCACGGATTTCACGATCCAGCGCTTCGGAGGCATTGAGGCGCCCGGTCTGTGCAGCGGCCTGGTCGGAAAAACACTGCCGCAATGACTCCAGCCGCTCATCCAGCCGGCGAAGAAAGGCTTCAAATTCCCTCTGGCTGCGGGTAACGGCAGCAATCACCAGCTCCGCGACACCGTTGAGGCCCTCACGTAATTCATCCCAGTTGTCACTGTTAAGCAGTGACTCCTGAAGCCGCCTGGCCCTGGCTTCGGAGGCCGGCTCCAGGGCTACCTGACCCAGCATGTGCCCGAGCAACTCGCCAACCCGCCGGGCAATTCTCAGGCGCTGATTGGCCTCTTCCACGCCACCCTGGTCCAGCTCAGATTCGTCCCGGCATGGTTTGTCAGACTCACTATCGGCGCCCCCTTCCGTTGTCGTCGGCCGGAAATCTCGGGAACCGAACAGTCGGCCCAATACGCCTGGCCTGGCCGCCTGCTCTCCGGTTTCCGCCAGCCCGCCCGCCAGCGCTCTCTCCAGAACGACAGCAAAGTCCGACAACCAGTCGGTATAATACACTTGCAGCGTTTCCGGTTTATGGAGTCGTTTTTCCAGATCCTTCAGTCGATCCTTGCTGCCGGCAAACAGGGAGCTGGAGCGAAGCCCGGTCAGCAACTGTTCAAGGGTCGCCCTGGTCCGGCGTGCAGATTCGGCCTTTTGGTCGTCGAGTTCAGATACCTGGCGATCGATCCGGTCCTGCAGCTTGTGCCAGCTCCCGGAATCGGGAGAGGCCTTGCGCAATTCGCTGCGCAAACCTGCAAGCAACCGGTCCAGCTCCGGATTCTGTCCCTCGGAGGCCAGGCTGGTACGAACCAGCATTCGCTGCAGCTGATTTCTTTCACTCTCCCACTGCGACTCGCGCTCTTCCGATTGTTCAAGCGCCTTCAGGTACTTTTCCTTCCAGGGCGAATCCGATGACATTTAGCTCTCCCTGCCTTTCTTCCGGTCACGGCGGGCCCGGGGATGGCTCTGGTCGTAAACCTTTGCCAGGTGCTGGAAATCGAGATGAGTATAGATCTGTGTCGTCGCTATGTCGGCATGGCCCAGCAATTCCTGCACCGCCCGCAAGTCACCACTGGATTCCAGCATGTGACTGGCAAAGGAGTGCCGTAAAAGATGAGGGTGCAAACGCTGGTCCGCTCCTTTCGCCAGGCCCCACCGGCTCAGCCGGGACTGGATGCTGCGGGTGCTCAGCCTGTCTCCACGCCGGCTTACATACAGGGCGCTCTCACCGTCAGGTGCTATGGCCTGCCGCACTTCGAGCCAGCGGCCAAGCGCCTCAAGCGCCTTACGCCCCACGGGGAGGATACGTTCCTTGCTGCCTTTGCCCAGCACCCGGACTTCTCCGCCACGAGGGTCCAGCGAGTGCAGGTTCAGACCGGCCAGCTCGGACAACCGCAGGCCGGATGAATACATCAATTCAAACATGCTCAGGTCACGAATTTCCAGCGGATCGTCAGGGGTGGCATCGAGCAGATGGTTAAGCTGGTCGACGTCCGCCACCTTGGGCAGACGACGCCCCGCCTTCGGGGCGCGGATATCCAGGGCCGGATTATCAGTGGCCAGGTGTTCCCGCAACAGGTATTCGTAAAAGCGCCGTATCGCGGACAGGTGACGGGCGATACTGCGCCCCCCGAGCCCTTCCCGGCTCAACTGGGCGACGTAGCGCCGCAGCTCATGGCTTGTCACAGCCCGCCAGGCGGGGGATGGCTGTTGTTCTACCCACGCGAGGAAACGTTTGAGGTCGTCACAATAACTGCTGCAGGTGCGCGGTGAGTGCCGTTTTTCCGATGCCAGGTAACGCAAAAAACCTTCCAACGGCTCCGAGAGCGCCGCAACCGGAGCCCTCTCACCAACAGCGAGCGTCATACTCAGCGAGACTCCGCCACCACGTCAGTCACCGGCACCGCAGCGGTATGTCGCTGCAGGATGGGTGGCAGCAGCCGGCTGAGAGTATCGCTGATATAGGTCAGGAACAGTGAACCCATGCTCTGGTCGAAATACCCGGTTTCACAGCTGCCAACCGCGAACACCCCAACCAGTTCGTCAGTTCTTAGAGGCACCAGCGCTACTGAAGCAATCGGCTCTTCCCGGTCAGGAAACAGGAAACTGCGCTCACTTTCACGGAACTGGCCACACACCGCGCGATCGCCCTCCAAAAGGCCACCCAGGCGGGCTTTTGCCACTTCCGGCGCGACCACATGCAGGGCACCCTGTGCTGCGGTTGGTAGCTCGGAATCGGTGAACAGAATGACTGACGCCGCATCCAGGCCGAAGTCGCCACGAATACTGTCATCAATCGCCGCCGCCATGTCATTCAGGTTGCGGGCCTCGATCACCTGCATCAACAGCCGTTTGCTTTTCTCGAACAGCCGGTCGTTATGACGGGCAATGGAGACCAACTCGACCAGCTCGCGGCGGAGGGTATCTCGCTGCTCACGGAACAGGTGCACCTGACGCTCCACCAGCGATATCGCGCGGCCGCTGTCATGGGGCAGTGTCAGGCTCCGCAGGAGTTCGTCCTGTTCAACAAAGAAGTCGGGGTTGTCCCGCAGATAGTCTGCGACGGCTTCCGGGCTGAGCTCTCCGGCCTTCTTGTGGGCCGTTTGGTCTGTCATGCTGCTCTCCTGATAGTCAGGGCTTTGATGTAACCGGCTGGCGATGGCGATTCTGCTGCCGTTGATGCCCCGGCCTTGTATCGCCCTGCCGCGTACTTCTGCGACGTCGAGGGGGCTGGTCTCCCGGCAGGCGAAGCTGACCTTCGAACACGCTGGACGTGGGGCCCTCCATCATAACAGGGGACCCTTCACCCTGCCATTCAATGACGAGGTGGCCGCCTTTCAGCTCTACATCCACCCGGTTGTCCAGCAGGCCGCGCAAACAACCCGCAACAACAGCCGCACAGGCACCGCTGCCACAAGCCATGGTTTCACCGGAACCGCGCTCGAATACCCGCAGCCGGGCGTGAGTGCGATCCACAATCTGCAGAAAACCGATATTGGCCCGCGCGGGAAACCGGGGATGGTTCTCCAGCCGGGGGCCGAGTTCACCCACCGGCGCAGTGTCCACATCATCCACCACCAGCACCCCATGGGGATTGCCCATGGATACGGCGCTGAGCTCCACGATTTCACCACCCACTTCCACCGTATAGACATCCTTGCGACGGTCGGCGGCAAAAGGAATGGCCGGGGGATTCAGCTCCGGCACGCCCATGTCCACTGTCACCATACCGCCACGGCCGACCCTGAGTTCAATCACGCCCTTGGCGGTCTGTACCCGGATCACCTTCTTGTTGGTCAGGCGCTGATCGCGGACAAAACGGGCAAAACAGCGGGCGCCATTGCCACATTGTTCCACTTCTGAACCGTCGCTGTTGAAGATCCGGTAACGAAAGTCCACATCCGGCAGACCCGGGGGTTCAACCACCAACAGCTGGTCGAAGCCGATGCCAAAGTGCCGGTCGGCAAGCTCGCGAATCGTTTCCGGGCGCAGGCGGAACGGCTGGCTGATGGCATCCACCACCATGAAGTCGTTTCCCAGACCGTGCATCTTGGTAAAATTGAGCATGGAGCCCTGCCCGCGTCGAGGCTGATTCATAGCATCATCCTCATTCATTCCGGCAAACAGCTTTCAGGACCAAGCTGCTCTTCCAGGGTTTCCCGGCGGCGCACCACGTGCACCTGGTCGCCATCCACCATCAGTTCCGGAGGGCGATTGCGAGTGTTGTAGTTGGAGCTCATGACAAAACCATAGGCGCCAGCGGAGCGGACCGCCAGCAGATCCCCGGCCTGAAGTCGCAGTTTGCGATCCTTGCCCAGAAAATCCCCGGTTTCACACACCGGCCCCACCAGGTCCCAGGCTTTCTCCTCGCCGTCTGTGCGGGGTGTCACCGGTATGATCGACTGCCAGGCGCTATAGAGGGCAGGCCGGATCAGGTCGTTCATCGCCGCATCAATGATGGCAAAATTGCGATGCTCGGTGCACTTGAGGAATTCCACCCGCGTCAACAGGATACCGGCGTTGGCCGCGATGGAGCGGCCCGGCTCCATGATCAGTTCCAGTTTCCGCGTGCCGAGACGTTCCGACAGCGCCGTGACATAGTCCGACGGCTGTGGTGGCTGCTCCCGGTCGTAGGTAACACCCAGGCCGCCGCCCATGTCCAGATGGCGGATAACGATGTTCTTTTGCGCCAGGGTGTCTATCAGCACCAACACCCGGTCCAGAGCATCCAGGAACGGTGTTACCGACGTCAGCTGAGAACCGATATGGCAATCCACGCCCTGTATGTCGAGGTTGGGCATGGCGGCGGCGCGCTCATAGACCGCAGGTGCTTCAGCGATATCGATCCCGAACTTGTTTTCTTTCAGGCCCGTGGAAATGTAGGGGTGAGTCCCTGCGTCCACATCGGGATTCACCCGCAGGGACACCGGAGCCCTGACGCCAAGCTCACCCGCCACTTCGTTGAGCCGGTCCAGCTCGGTGTCGGATTCCACATTGAAACAGCGAACTCCGGCCTCAAGCGCCTGCCGCATTTCCCAGCGCTGCTTGCCCACCCCTGAGAAAACGGTTTTTGCAGGATCGCCACCGGCGCGAATCACCCGCTCCAGCTCTCCGGCGGAGACGATATCGAAGCCCGCACCAAGCCGCGCCAGCACATTCAGCACAGCCAGGTTGCTATTGGCCTTGACGGCATAACAGACCAGGTGGGGGCGGCCTGCCAGGGCATCATCATAAGCGTGATAATGACGCTCCAGAGTCGCACGGGAATACACATAAGCGGGCGTCCCGAAGCGATCGGCAATGGTAGCCACCGGTACATCTTCGGCGTACAGCTCGCCATTACGGTAGTTAAAGTGATCCATGGATATCCTGAGTCTGTTGATGGGGCAGCCGGCCGACCCTAGCGGTCACCGGTGTCATCGCTACGGCTCTGTTCGCTGTCGCTTGCCTGCTCGGAAGCCGTGTTGTTATCGGAAGGTACTTCTCGGTACAACGGCCCTTTCTGACCACAGCCCGCAACAAACCCGGCCATAACCAGCAGGAAGATGATTGTCTGTCCTGGTTTCATGGCTAACTGCCCCTGTTTTCTGTATGGGCGAAGTATACCTGAGTGGGACCGTGCCCGGCGAGATGCCAGAGGTACTGAATGAGTGGCGTTAAAGGTGCTGATTCAGGGCATTTTCCAGCTCTGACCGGTAATACAGGTACTGAATGGTCTGAATGTCCTGCTGATAGACCTGGGGGTCGAGGTCATGGGGCAGGTGAATATCGGTCAGATACACCGGATACCGCTCCGGGCTGTGACGGAGGGAGCGAATATAGTGGGCCACCGCCGGAATCAGCTGATTGCCATATTCCTGCACGGTGAACTCCTGGTCGCCACAGAAAATGTCAAAACGAACCCGGGAATCCCCTTCCTGAATACCGATCGCCTGCACTTCAAGCCCGGGCAGCGGTACGTTGCTGTCTGCATCGGGACGCCGCTCGGCATGCCACTGGCCGTCCCGAAGTACCATTTCATAGCATTGGGTGCCGCCAATATCCGCCACTGTCTCGAGCTGCCTTAACTGCCGCCGCTCAGTCAGGTTCTCCAGGAATCGCAGCAACGGCACCAACAGATAGCGGCGATTGACATACCCCTGCTGCCAGGAAAAAACAGACCCCAGTTCATCCACCACCCAGACACGGGCCTTGTCACCACTCAAGCGGTAAAACACCTGAATATTGCCTGACTCGCTGGCATGGCAGACCGTTCGCAACGGCAGGTCTGTCAGCAGGGCATGGCGGTCAAACACCACCGGAACATAGGATTGCTGGGGCTTGGCCAGGTAGTCCATCAGGGCTCCGGTGCTGTCCAGCGCCACAAACCCGGGCTCGGTCCCATTGAACCGCAGCACAAAAAACCGCCGGTCCATCTCGATGACATAGCGCAGCGGGTGAGGCCCCAAGCCACCGGCAAAAAAGTGGCGCATGACGTCGGTGAAGAGCTCCTTCACCCGGCGGGCGATGGTGGCACCGTGCCCTTTGTTGTGGCTGTGAACCATGATTTCCGGCAGCCGGTCCGGTGCGCCCGCCACCGAAGCCAGTACATTTTTCAGGCACTGGATCAGGGTGTCGCCGGCCGCATAATGTTGCAGACTGACCTCGTGCCAGCTGTTGAAGGTAACCTGGTCAATGGTGTTCACCAGATTTTCCCGGCCGCCGCTGAAGCCCAGCGAATCGTGCCGGGCGCTGAGTTTGTGCAGTCCCCGTTCGGTCAGGTGGGCCTGCGGATCCAGCCCCACATTGACGAACAGTAAATTCCGCAACGGATGCACGCCCCGGGACAGGGCCTCCCGGCCAGCCGGTTCGACAGGAAACGGCAGAAACGAACCCAGGGCGTCCAGCATTTCCCGCATCTCCGCCACCGACGCCGTACTGGTGCCGCCACGCACATTGAGACGGGTAGATCGACTCAACAGGCCATTGCAGTAGCACCAGACCATCAGTTCTGTCAGGTTTCCGGAACGGCGAATCACCGGCTGCCAGAACGCATCGGAAGGATCTTCCAGATCCCGGTATAACAGCCAGCCGTCATAACCGGCTGCCCCACCCTGCTCTGACTGATGATGGAAAGCCAGATTCTCTTCCGCCAGGGAGGGCGCCAGCCCGGGATTGATCTGCTCAATCTTGCCGGCCTTGCGCTGGAACGCGGCATAGAGCTTTCGCCCCAACAGATTCATATCGTTGCTGCTGATGGCGGCACGAGTGCCGTGATCCCGGGCCAGTCGGGACAGCAGGCGGTAGCTGTGGGTGAGTTCCGCCACCACGGCCCTGCGCAAGGTCACAACGTCCTCAGCGCGCCAGCGGACCCGGTTATCCAGATTCTCGATTTCCGCGGCGGACCAGCCCCAGTTATCAACCAGCGACTGAAGCAGGCCGGTTCGCCAACCGGAGACCAATTGGGCAGAGCGGGTCAGCGGCAGCCCGGCTTTCAGGTAGAGGCTCTGCCGCACCAGCGCCAAGCGCTCAGGGGCATCTTCTTCCAGCAGCCACAGCTCCAGGCGCTCGTAAAGCAATATATAGGGATCGAGCCGGTCAGGATCGGTTTGTCCGGCATAGATCGCCGCCTTGAACACCCGGGACAACAGCGGCTGGTGCTCCCCCCGGGCATAACACTCGATCAGCAGCAACTTGAGAATGGACTTCCAGGGCGCATCAATGCCCTTGTACAACTGCCAGACACCGGCACCGAGAAATTCTTCCTGCGGTATCGACAGCGCCGGTCCGAAATCAATGTACTCATCGCCACGGATAAAGCGGCAGTCAATCAACTGCCGGGCACATTCGTCATAACGGCCTTCGTCTTCAACCGGAACCAGCCACCACAACGGGTAGCAGCCACCCAGGTGGATGCTGGTGCGATAGAACTCGTCCAGCAGAAGATAATGCTGTGCACTGCCGCAGTTTTCGCCAGTGACCTCGGCGCGCTGGCGCCCGGTCCGCCAGTCTGCGGCGGAGAAAACAAACACATGAAGCTCCACACCCAGCGTTGACGCCCAGGCCGCAAGGCTCTCTGCCTTACGCTCGAGACAACGCACCCCGCGTTCGGGCAGGTCCGCGCGATGACACAACCAGATATCCAGGTCGCTTGCCACCGAGTGCCCCAGTGTACCGGGGCTGCCCATCAGGAACAGGGCCTCCAGGTCCGGCTTGCGTCGCCCTTCGTCCTTGAGCGAGAAGGTCCGCGCAAGTCGTCTGGCAGCGTTCAACGTGGGCTCTGTGGGCCGGTAGTGGCTCAGTCCATAGGGGCAGTCGCTGTCGAGGTAACCGGGAAGCGCAGGATGGTTGAGATGAAACACCAGCGGCAGTACTTCCAGAGCCACTTGCTGACGATAGGTCAGTGCTGAGCGGGCGCGCTCCCAGCGATGCTGATTAACGGCCATGAACCGGTCCCGCAGCCGGCGCAGCGTTTTTCGGTCGATACCCTCGTCAAAATCCAGGGCAATAGGAGCGGTATGGACGGTCACGGCGACTCCGCGGGAGAGGTTCTTTCCGATGTCATTATCAGTATGATGAACGCATCGTGGCAAAACCGGCAAAAAAATAAAAGCGGGACTACTTTATAACACTTCTTGTAACACCCCGCGGCAAGACTGGCTGAGGTTATTGTGTCGTGAAAGAATTCTTTATCCGTCGAGACCGCTCCGACGCGCCTCCGGGCATCGAGCGCCGAACCCTGATCCGCATTGACGATGAGGGCGTGATTGTCTCTGCCGACCATCATGCTGAGTCGGTGCTGGGTTACGACGCCAGCGAGCTGGAAGGGCACAAAGTGCAATGCATTCTGGCCGCCCGCCAGGACGATCCGTTCGCCCCGGCTCACCGCCATCGCATCGAAAACGGCGAATCGATACTGATCACCTTCCGCCACAAAGAAGGTTTCTTCTTCACCGCCGGCCTCAGCCTGCGCATGGATATCCGTGATGCGGACCAGGCTGCGAGCGCCTGTATCAGCCAGCGTGACCACTCCCCCATTGACCATCGCCTGATACGGCTGATGGAAACCTCGGGCGATCTTGGCCTGTGGGAACTGAACATCAACAGCAATGAAATGACCTGGACAGATGGCATGTACCAGTTGCTGGAGTTACGGTCCGGCAGCGAGATCACGCCGGAACAGGCGCTGTTCTATTGCCAGTCCAGCCAGGGCCGTATCCGCGCCCGCATCCGGCGATGCATCCGCAGCGGGCAGCCCTTCTCCCTGACCCTGGACCTGCTGACCGCCAGGCAGAACATACGCCAGGTCAAGCTGACCGGTCGCGCACTGAAAACCGGCGAACGGATTCAGCGCCTGGGGGGCACCCTCGTTGACCAGACCCGCGAACGACGCCAGCACCTGGCGCGCAAACAGGCGGAACAGTTGCTGGGGGCCACCATCGATGCCACCAGCGATCTGGTGGTGGCGGTGGACCGTGCACTGAACCTGCTGCACTTTAATCGGGCCTTCAGTCGCCAGTTCGAACTGACCTTTGGCCAGATTCCGGAACGGGGCAACAACCTCAACAGCCTGTTGCAGGACTACCCCAACGAACGGCGACTGATCGAACGGCTATGGGCCAGGGCCTTTGAGCGCGACAGTTTTGTCGTGGAAATGCCCATGGCCCAGCAACACCGGGAGCTGCCCCTTTACGAGATTCATTACCAGCGGCTGACCAGCGAGCAGGGCGAAGTCCTCGGCGCGGTGCACGTGGCCCGCGATATCAGCGACCGGCTGCAGAGCTCCTCCAGCAGCGAGTACCGGATCCAGCATGACCCTGTGACGGGCCTGATGAATCGTAAAGCCTTTCTGGCCCGCCTGCAGCGTACTCTGGAGCAGAAATCAAGGCGCGAGGGTAGCAACAGCCTGCTATACCTCGATCTGGATGGCTTTGATCACTTCAATGAGATTGCCGGCAGCGGCACCTGTGACCGCTATCTGCGCGAGCTGGCCGGCAACCTGGGCGTCAAGGTACGGCAGCGGGATGCACTGGCAAGACTGGCGGGCGACACCTTCGCACTGCTGATCGAAAACTGCCCCGAGGCGCGTGCCCGCAAGATTGCCGACAGCATCCTTGAGCTGATTGGCGGCTTTGTCTTCCACTGGCAGGACAAACAGCTGCAGACCACGGCCAGTGGTGGCCTGCTGTTCATGGACGACGATTCGCCAGGCGACCCGGAACAATTACTGACCCAGGCCGCGGACCTGTGCCACACCGCAAAAACCTCCGGGCGCAACCGTATTCATGCCGCCCAGGCCATGTCACAGTCCATGGACGAAGGCGCCACTAATGTGGTCCTGGACAGGCTCCGGCAAGCGCTCGATAACGGGCACGTTCAGCTTGAGTTCCAGTCACTGCGACCAGTGGCCAGCGTCACCTGGGGTGACCACATTGAAATCCTCACCCGGATACCCGGCGAGACTCCCGAAAGCCCACCGCTGACCCCGGATGCCTTCCTGCCGGTCGCAGAGCGGTTCGATCTCGCCAAACGCCTCGACCGCCAGGTCATCCGCCAGACCCTGGCCTGGCTGGAGCAACACCGGCTGATGGAACCACGTCTGAAGTACTGCGGTTTCAACCTGTCCCTTGCCAGTGTGCTCGACGACACCTTTGCGGACTTTATGGAAGCGGCACTCAAAGACTCACCCTATGCCCCCGAGTGCTTCTGCCTGGAAATCCGCGAAGCCCACGCCACCCAGTATCCGGACGATGTCGCCGTGCTCTGCGACACCCTGCACCGCATTGGTTGCCGGGTGGCACTGGATGGCGCTGGCGCCTCGGTAGAGAGCTACAGCCTGGCGGCGAAGCTGCCGGTGGACATCATCAAGCTGGACCACAAGATCATGCAGCACCTGAGCGATGACCCGGTGCAACAGGTGATGGTGGAAGCACTGCACAAGATCGCGGCAGCCTCGGGCAAGATGACCGTGGCGACCTTTATCGAGAACGACGACACCCTGCGCAAGGTACGCACCCTGGGCATCCATTATGGCCAGGGCTTCCGCCTCTACCGCCCCCGCCCCCTGGAGGAGCTGACACCGGCAGAAGTCACCCTGACCACGGGGAAAATCGGCGGCTGAGATTCGCTGACTAGAGTGCCTTCCGCGCGCGGGCCACAGCGGCACGCACCTGGTTGGGCGCGGTACCGCCGAGGTGATCACGTGCCTGCACCGAACCTTCCAGGGTCAGTACATCGAACACGTCCTCACCGATAACATCGGAGAATCGCTTCAGCTCGTCAGTGGTCATTTCTGACAGATCACGACCTTCGGCCACACCAAAGGCCACTGCCTTGCCCACAATCTCGTGAGCATCGCGGAAGGCCACGCCCTTCTTGACCAGGTAGTCCGCCAGATCGGTGGCGGTTGAGAAGCCCCGCTTGGCCGCCACGCGCATGTTGTCTGCCCGGGCTTCGATGGCCGGAATCATGTCGGCGTAGGCTTTGAGACAACCCTTCACGGTATCCACCGTGTCAAACAGCGGCTCCTTGTCCTCCTGGTTGTCCTTGTTGTAGGCCAGCGGCTGGCTCTTCATCAGGGTCAGCAGGCTGATCAGATGCCCGTTCACCCGGCCGGTCTTGCCGCGCACCAGCTCTGGCACGTCCGGATTCTTCTTCTGGGGCATGATCGAGGATCCGGTGCAGAAACGGTCCGGCAGATCGATGAAATCAAACTGTGCGGAGGTCCACAGCACCAGTTCTTCGCTGAATCTCGACAAGTGCGTCATCAGCAGGGCCGCGAAGCTGCAGAATTCGATGGCAAAGTCCCGGTCGCTGACGGAGTCCAGGGAGTTCTCGCTGGGCCGGTCAAAGCCCAACAGTTTTGCGGTAATGCTGCGGTCAATCGGGTAAGTGGTCCCGGCCAGTGCAGCGGCACCCAGGGGCATCACATTCACCCGCTTGCGGCAGTCCTGCAGGCGCTCGGCGTCCCTGACCAGCATTTCATACCAGGCCAGAAGATGGTGGCCGAAAGTAACCGGCTGGGCGGTCTGCAGGTGGGTGAACCCGGGCATGATCGTCTCCGCCTCACGCTCGGCCAGGTCCAGCAAACCGGCCTGCAGGCGCCTGAGTTCTTCGGCAATGACATCGATTTCATCACGCAGGTACAGGCGGATGTCCGTGGCCACCTGGTCATTACGGCTGCGACCGGTATGCAGCTTCTTGCCGGTAATTCCGATGCGGTCCGTCAGCCGCGCTTCGATGTTCATGTGCACGTCTTCCAGGCTCACCGACCATTCGAACGTGCCTGCCTCGATGTCGGCCTTGACGGCTTTCAGGCCCTCGATGATGGTGTCACGCTCTTCGATGGTCAGCACGCCCACTTCCGCCAGCATGGTGGCGTGGGCAATGGAACCGGTAATATCGTGGTGATACAGGCGCTGGTCAAAGCCCACGGACGCGGTAAAACGTTCCACGAAGGCATCGGTGGGTTCGGTAAAACGACCGCCCCAGGGTTTCTCGGCGCTCTTGTTCTGATCCGTCATGGTCTATCTTTCCTGCTGACAGCCCGGCATCATTCTGCGGGAATGGGTAAATGGAGTGTCGCGGGATTATAGCATTCTGCAGCCGACAGTTGCCCTCCCGATTCACGAACAGGGATTCAGGAACAGGTTCAATGGCAGCACGACAAAACAGGGAGACCTCGGCAAGGGAAGCTCCAGTCAGCGACTCCGATTTCTATGTGCCGGACCTGTGCCGGGTGCGGGCCGTTTTCATGCTGGTGGTGACCAGCGAACTGCTGGTGCTGGTGTTGTCCATCGTTCAGGCCCAGAGTCACTGGATTGACTGGAACTATTTCGGCCTGCTGTCGCTGTTCGTGCAATGGACCGTCCTCACCAGTGCCGCCCTGATCTGCCTGCTGCGGCGCTGGCTCTCAGGGCTGAACGTTCCCCGCGCCACTGCCGTGATTGTTGCCATCGTGTTGCTGGACGTGCTGGCTTTCAGCCTCTTCGCCGACAGCGTGCTGAATCCCCGGCCCGGTATGGAAGCCTGGCAGGGCGTGGCCAAGAAACTGTTACTGGCGCTGCTGATCACCCTGATGGTACTGCGCTACTTCTACCTGCAGTTCCAGTGGCAGCAGCAGCGGGAATCGGAAATGCAGGCGCGGCTGACGGCCCTGCAGGCGAGGATTCACCCCCACTTCCTGTTCAACAGCATGAACACCATTGCCAGCCTGATATCGGTAAACCCGGAAAGGGCCGAAGACGCTGTGCTCGATCTGTCCGAACTGTTCCGCGCCAGCCTCCGTAACGGTGACCGCCTGATCGCCCTGGCTGATGAACTGGACCTGTGCCGGCGCTACCTGGCCATCGAAAAGCTACGCCTGGAAGACCGGCTGACACTGGACTGGCATATTGAGGACGGTCTGGACCAGCAGGCCATTCCTCCCCTGACCCTGCAGCCTCTGGTGGAGAATGCCATCTATCACGGTATCCAGCCCCGGCCGAACGGGGGTACCGTGAAGGTTGAGGGCTACCGCAAGGGGCCATTTGTCTATCTGATGGTGCAAAACCCTCGCCCCGCCCCCGACCAGGGCGGCCACGACGGCAACCGCATGGCGCTGGCCAACATCCAGTCCCGCCTCCACGCCCTGTTCGGCGAGCCCGCGGTACTGAAACACAGCCACCAGAATGATATATATACCGTCACTCTCCGTCTGCCCTGGCAGAAGGCGAGTGGCAATGCCAACCCGGGATAAGGAGTGAACAGCCGCCTATGGCCGATGCAAACAGCCGCAGTATATTGATTGCCGATGACGAGCCCCTGGCCCGGGAACGCATCCGCAGGCTGGTGGAAGCCATGCCAGGCTATGACGTGTGTGGCGAGGCTGGTGACGGTGAAGGGGTGCTGGCAAAAATCGCGCAGCAGGCACCCGATATCCTGCTACTGGACATCCGCATGCCGGGCATGGACGGTATGGAAGCCGCGGAGCGAATTGCGACACTGGAAGCACCACCGGCCATTATCTTCTGCACCGCGTATGACCATTACGCCATCCAGGCATTCGATGTGCCTGCAGTGGCCTACCTGCTCAAGCCGGTTCGTCGCGAGGCCCTGGCAGAGGCATTGAAGCGTGCCGGCCGGGTCAACCGGGTGCAACTGCAGGCGCTGGCAGCAAAGGAGTCAGGCACGGATGAACAGATTGCGGTTCGCACCCACCGCGGCACCGAACTGGTCGATATCCGGGCAATCCTCTACTGCGAGGCCGACCAGAAATACGTCACCATCCACCATGTCCGTGGCGAGACGGTGACCGATTACACCCTGAAAGAACTGGAAAGCACTTATCCACAACACTTGCTGAGAATTCACCGCCACACCCTGGTTGGCGTGCGGTTTATCCAGGCCCTGCTGAGACGCGGTGACGGTCAGAATTTTATCGACCTGACGGACAATCACGGCCAACTGCCCGTAAGCCGGAGGCACACGGCCTCGGTCCGGCAGTGGTTAAACGAGCACCGCCCCGGGTAGCCCTTCCGTCAACGCAGGAGTGCGACATTCGGCTCCACAATTGGCCCCACAAAGGGTACCCTTGGCGTACCATTTTTCAGATCCGGCAACGAGCAACATGTCAAAACGAACCCTTCGCATCGCAACCCGCAGCAGTGCACTGGCACTGTGGCAGGCGGAATTCATCAAGTCCGAACTGGAACGGCTCAATGACAACATTGAGGTTGAACTGGTCAAGATCAAAACCCAGGGCGACAAAATCCTGGACGTACCGCTGGCCAAGATCGGTGGCAAGGGCCTGTTCGTCAAGGAACTCGAAGAGGCCATGCTGGCAGGTCAGGCGGATCTGGCCGTGCACTCCATGAAGGATGTACCCATGGAGTTCCCTGAAGGTCTCGGCCTGGTGGCTATCTGCGAACGCGAAGATCCCACCGACGCCTTCGTCAGCAACGACTTTGAGAACGTGGATGCACTGCCCCACGGCGCTGTCGTGGGTACCGCCAGCCTGCGCCGGGAGGCCCAGCTTCGTGCCTATCGGCCGGACCTGGAAATCCGCACCCTGCGCGGCAACGTCAATACCCGTCTGGCGAAGCTGGATGCCGGCGACTACAACGCCATCGTACTGGCCAGCTCCGGGCTCAAACGCCTGGGCTTCCATGAGCGTATCCGCTACTGCCTGCCGGACAGCGTCTCTCTGCCCGCCGTGGGCCAGGGCGCACTGGGTATTGAGTGCCGGCTGGACGATGCCGAGCTGATCAGCATGCTGGAACCCCTGGATCACCGAGACACCTCGGATCGCGTCAAGGCGGAGCGGGCATTGAACCGTCGCCTGCAGGGTGGCTGCCAGGTGCCTATCGCCGCGTACGCCCTGCTGGAAGACGATGACACCCTGTGGCTGCGAGGCCTGGTGGGCGCCGTTGACGGCACCAAGGTGTTCCGGGTGGAAGGCCGCGCCCCCCGAAGCGAAGGCGAACGCCTGGGTCGCGAGCTGGCAGAAGACCTGCTCGCCCTGGGCGCAGACAAGGTACTGGCTGACATCTATGGCCACACCCCGACCTGATTCCATGCTGCTTGAGGGCCGGCGGATCCTTATCTGCCGGCCGCAACCCGAGGCAGACCGTCTCGCCGCCAGCTTCCGCGATGCCGGCGCCGATGCGCAGGTATTGCCGCTGATTACCCGGGAACCTCTTCCGGAAGACCCTGCTACCCGCACGCTCATCCTCAACCTGGATGAATTCTCCCATGTGATTGCCGTCAGCCCCTATGCCGCCAGCCTGCTGCTGGAATGGCTGGATACCTGGTGGCCGCAAACGCCTGAAGGCATACACTGGTACGGCGTCGGGGCAGGAACCGCTGCGGTGCTGGCCAGCCATGGCCTGGATACCCGACAGCCGCAAACCGGCCATACCAGCGAAGATTTGCTACAGTTGCCAGAGCTGGCCACGCTGGACCATGAGAAAGTTCTGGTGGTGCGGGGCCAGGAAGGCCGCGAACTGATTCCGCAAACCCTGGAACAACGGGGCGCGCGGGTCACCATGCTGCCACTTTATCACCGGTATTGTCCCGACTATGATGAAGCCACGCTGAGAGCGATGCTGAATGACTTTTCCCCCGAGGCCATCGTCACACTGTCGGGAGAAACATTGAACAATCTCATCGCACTAAGTGAAAATACCGGCCATAATCTTGAAGATACTTTGCTGGTTGTCCCCGTCGAGCGGATTGCCGAACAAGCACGTCAGGCCGGCCTGCGGCGAACGTGCATACCAGGAAGCCTTGCCGATAGCACAATTGTGGCTGCAGTTGCCGAGCAACTTGCCAGCCTGGACGGTGGCTCCGGAAACACCAAGTAAGGATGCCCGTGACAGAATCAAAAGCACAACTGCCCGCCCCGATTGCAAAGCCCCAGCAAACCCGGCAACGGCTGTGGCCTCTCTGGATCATCACCCTGCTGGCGCTTGCCCTGGCGATAGCGCTGGCGCTGTGGAGCTGGCAGCAGTGGAATAATTACCAGGCACTGCAGCAATCCATTGCCAGCCTGGAAAGCGACACCGAGCAACTGGACCGCATGTACGGCCAGACCGGTAGTGAACAGAGCCAGCGCCTGCAGGCGCTGGAAGAAAAACTGGCAGAACAGCGCGAACTCATCGCCACCCAGCAACGCCAGATCGACCATAATGCCCGCGAACTGCTGGAAGCCGGTAACCGCACCCGCACCGACTGGCTGCTGGCGGAAGCCGAATACCTGCTGCGGGTCGGCAACCAGCGCCTGATGATTGAAAAGGATATCCGTGGCGCACTGGCGGCGCTGGAGTCCGCAGATGAAGTACTGGCGGAATCCGATGACATCGGTGTCTATACGGTGCGCCAGCAGCTGGCAAAAGAAATTCTTTCTCTCAAGGGCCTGGCCGACGTAGACCGCACCGGTCTCTACCTGAGGCTGGAGGCCGCAATCGACAGCATTCATGGACTCACGGACAGTGCCCTGGTCAATGACCGGGCCCCCGGTTTCGTGACAGAAGCCAATGGCGACTCCACTGCCACCCCGGACTCATTTCAGGGCCTTATACTTGAAGGCTGGGACAAAGTGAAGGACACCCTGTCACAGGTGGTGGTTGTGCGCAGGCTCGACGAGCCGGTGAAGCCCCTGCTTTCTCCTGAACAGAGCGCCTACGCCCGGCTCAACCTCCAGTTGATGCTGGAAGAAGCAGAGTTGGCGGTGCTTCGTGGCAACCAGGAGCTTTACTCCCGCTCCCTTACCAAGGCCAGCAGGGCCATCAACGACTGGTACGACAGCAGCAATAACCGCATTATTGCCCTCTCCCGTACCCTGGAGGAACTGTCTGAAAAGAATGTAGATCCGGAACTGCCCGACATCAGCAATTCCCTGGAATTGCTCAAGGCACGCCTGGCCGGGCGACTGGACAATGGCAATGGCG
Organism: Marinobacter panjinensis; assembly: GCF_005298175.1. NCBI lineage: Bacteria > Pseudomonadati > Pseudomonadota > Gammaproteobacteria > Pseudomonadales > Marinobacteraceae > Marinobacter > Marinobacter panjinensis. The sequence continues at coordinate 3,423,052 of NZ_SZYH01000001.1, read as the reverse complement.
ACAACCCGGAAGACAGCAACGACGGTGAACAGGGAGATGCCTCATGATCCGCATTCTGCTGATCATCCTGATAGCCCTGTTGCTCGGCACCGCCCTTGCCATGGGGCTGCAGTACGACCTCGGCTATATTCGCATCAGTCTGGGCAACTACCTGGTTGAAACCAACTTCTGGATCGGTCTGGCGTTACTGGTAGTGCTGGTTGTAGGCTCGGTGATGACCATCAACCTGTTTCGCCGCCTGCGCCATGGCACCGGCATGGTTGCGGGCTGGCTGGCGCGCAGCAACGAACGCCGCGCACGTCGCCGCACCACCCAGGGCCTGCTGGCCCTGGCGGAAGGCAACTGGCCCCGTGCGCGCAAGCTGCTCACCTCATCGGCGGAGCACGCCGATACGCCGCTCATCAATTATCTGGCCGCCGCCCAGGCCGCGTTTGAGTCCGGCGATCACGAAGCCGTTGACGAACTGCTGCGTAAAGCCTTTGAAAGCACCCCCGGGTCTGACATGGCCGTGGGCATCACCCAGGCCCAGCTGCAACTGGCTGGGAACCGCCTGGAGCAGGCCCTGGCAACACTGTTAAGGCTGCGCAAGCAGGCTCCCCATCACCCCTTCGTGCTCAAACTGCTCAAGAACACCTATCTACGCCTGGAAGACTGGCGCGAACTCTCCCGCCTGCTGCCGGAAATCCGCAAGCGCAACCTGATGGAGAGCGAAGAACTGGGCGACCTGGAGCGAATGGTCTGGCACAACCTGCTGCAACGTGCCGCCGAGGAATGCCGGCGCCAGTCAGGCGAGCCTTCCGCATCCCTGGAGCCGCTGACCCGGCTGTGGGATGAACTGCCTGGCTTCCTGCGCCGTGACGAACACACCATCCGTGAGTACGCCCGCCTTCTGGCGCAACTGGGGGACGAAGCCCAGGCCGAAACTCTGTTGCGGAAAGTGTTGCGCAATCACTGGGGTGACGATCTGATCAATCTGTATGGACGGGTGAAGGGTCTGAAGCCGGACGAGCAGTTGTTGATTGCCGAACAATGGCTGAAAGACCGCCCCAATAATGCGGAACTGTTGCTGGCACTTGGTCGTCTGAGCCTGCGCAATGAACTCTGGGGTAAGGCCCGGGAGTACTTCGAAACCAGCCTTCGTTTGCGCCGCAGTCGCGAAACCATGGCCGAACTGAGTCGCCTGAATGCCCATATGGGCGAGGGTGAGAACAGTGTGAAGCTGTTGATGCAGGGGTTGGTGAAAGACAGTGGGTTGCCGGATTTGCCGATGCCCAAGGCCTGAAGTCACCGGGAACATCCGTAGGTCGGATTAGCGAAGCGTAATCCGACACCATATTCGGATATTGCCGCCATTTGTCGGATTACGCTTCGCTAATCCGACCTACGTGGGTTCGTTGCAAAACCCGATAACGGCGGTGTCACCTCGGGACCAGCCACCCTAACCCGCAGGCTACCTGTGGTATCAGGCACGCACCCAGCTAATCTCGAGGCGCGTACTCCAGCACATCAGAGAAAAACGCCTTCTGCGGCAGCCCCGCCTCTACCAGTGCATCCATCAATGTATAAACCATCGTCGGTGAGCCGCTGGCGTGGACTTCCACGTTGTTCCAGTCCAGGCCTGAAGCCAATACCGTGCGCACCAGTTGATCATGGTGTCCGCCCCACTCGTTATCTTCGTCATCCCCGACCACCGGCAGGAAGGTAAACGGTGGCCATTCTTCCTGCCATCGCTGGGCGAGGGATCGAAGATACATATCTTCGTGGCGGCGAACGCCCCAGTAGAACCTTACCGGCTTGTCGTACGACGTTTCCCGCAGGTAATCCACCAGGCTCTTAATCTGGGCGAAGCCGGTTCCGGCTGCGACCAGCAGCAGTGGCTTTTCCGGAGCTGACGCAATGCAGGCGCGGCCATGTGGCAGCTCAACGGTAACCTCTCCTCCGGAGGTAAGCGCATCAATCACTTTCTGCGCAGAGACCCATTCCGGGGTGGCCTGGATATGGAGCTCAACCAACTCTGCCGATGGGCTACTGGCAATGGAGAAGTAGCAGGGGTCAGTGTCGGGCAGGTTTACCGAGAGGTACTGGCCGGCATGGAACGACAATTCCCGGCGACGGGGCAGTTGCAGTTCCACACGGTATACATCGTGATTGATGGAACGGACGTCCATCACCTTTGCCTGGAACTTGCGGGGCTGGTTGTCTCCGGCTGCCATAACGGCGTCTATCTCCAGTTCTAGGTCACTGAGCGCGAGGGTACGGCACATCATCAGGCGCCCGGCGACCGGAATTGTATGTTGATTACGGGTGTTCAGGGCCTCGCCGCCGATCAGGCGAGCCTCGCAGAGTTCACACACCCCGTTGCGACAGGCAGCGGGAACCGCGATGCCTGCCCGGCCAGCGGCGGCAAGCAGCGTCTCGTCAGCCACTGCTGTAAACGATAATTGCGCTGGCGAGAGGTGAATACGAAACACTTCGCTGGCCATATCAGTCGGGGCGGTCGGATGAAACTTCAATCCCCAGGCTGTCCCAGATGTCATCGACACGCTTTTTCACGTCATCGGACATGGTAATGGGCGTGCCCCACTCCCGGTCGGTTTCTCCCGGCCACTTGCTGGTGGCGTCCATCCCCATTTTCGACCCCAGCCCGGACACCGGCGAGGCGAAATCCAGGTAGTCGATGGGAGTATTCTCCACCAGCATCGTATCCCGGGCCGGATCCATCCGGGTCGTCATCGCCCAGATCACATCCTTCCAGTCCCTCGCGTTCACGTCATCGTCGGTAACAATCACGAACTTGGTGTACATGAACTGCCGCAGGAAAGACCATACACCCATCATCACCCGCTTGGCATGGCCGGGGTACTGCTTCTTCATGGTCACTACTGCAAGACGGTAGGAGCAGCCCTCAGGCGGCAGATAGAAATCCACGATCTCGGGGAACTGCTTCTGCAGGATGGGGATAAACACCTCGTTCAGCGCCACCCCGAGAATCGCCGGCTCATCGGGCGGCCGACCCGTGTAGGTACTGTGGTAAATCGGGTCTTTGCGGTGAGTCATCCGCTCGACCGTGAATACCGGGAACTGATCCACTTCGTTGTAGTAGCCGGTGTGGTCCCCGAACGGCCCTTCAGGCGCCATATCGTCCGGGTAGATAAAACCTTCCAACACAATCTCGGCACTGGCCGGCACCTGCAGATCGCTGAGACCACACTGCACCAGTTCGGTACGACCGCCTCGCAGCAGGCCGGCAAAGGCGTATTCGGAGAGGCTATCAGGCACCGGTGTTACAGCCCCCAGAATGGTCGCCGGGTCTGCCCCCAGGGCAACTGCCACCGGATAGGGTTTGCCCGGATTGGCCTTCTGGAACTCCTGGAAATCAAGCGCGCCCCCGCGGTGGCTGAGCCAGCGCATGATCAGCCGGTTACGACCGATTACCTGCTGCCGGTAGATGCCCAGGTTCTGGCGCTCCTTGTTCGGCCCGCGGGTAATCACCAGCGGCCAGGTCACCAACGGCCCGGCGTCGCCCGGCCAGCAGTGCTGAACCGGTATCTGATACAGGTCCACCTGATCTTTTTCGATCACCACGTCCTGACAGGGCGCGGAGCGAAGCACCTTGGGGCTCATCCGCATCACCTGCCGGAACAGCGGCAGCTTTTCGATGGCGTCTTTGAAGCCTTTGGGGGGATCGGGTTCTTTCAGAAAAGCCAACAGCTTGCCGATCTCCCGCAGCGCAGTGACGTCATCCTGCCCCATACCCATGGCCACGCGCTTAGGCGTGCCAAACAGATTGGCGAGCACGGGCATGTCATAACCTTTGGGATTCTCGAACAACAACGCAGGGCCACCTGCCCGCAGCGTGCGGTCGCAGATTTCTGTCATTTCCAGGTGGGGATCAACTTCCACTGAAATTCGTTTCAGCTCACCCAGCTTCTCAAGCTGGCCTATGAAGTCTCTCAGGTCGTTGTATTTCATCGGCTGCTCCGGTTGATTCCGGCATTGTACGCGAATTCTGTGGTTTTGGTTCGGCTTGGGTGCAGGAACAGGGCGGGGTAATCAGTACGGGCGCGCAAAGAGCCGGATCGGCAACGCCGGGGATCTTCTCCCCGGACCGTGCATTGCCAGGGATGGCAATGCCGAGCCCCCATGGATGGGTTCACGGCGTGTCCGGGGAGAAGATCCCCGGCGTTGCAAGCCCCCCAGGTCAGTGCGCAGAGGGGCCAGAACCAGCACTTACCGACGCTTCATCGAGTCAAAGAACTCAGCGTTGGTCTTGGTTTCCTTGAGCTTGTCCAGCAGGAACTCGATGGCCGCAGTGTCGTCGTCCATGGAGTGCAACAGCTTGCGCAGAATCCAGACTCGCTGGATATCCGCTTCACTCATCAGCAGATCTTCGCGGCGGGTACCGGAACTGCGGATGTTGATGGCCGGATACGTGCGCTTCTCGGCAATCTTGCGATCCAGATGGATTTCCATGTTGCCAGTTCCCTTGAACTCCTCGTAAATCACCTCGTCCATTTTGGACCCGGTGTTTACCAGCGCCGTCGCCAGGATGGTCAGGCTTCCGCCCTCTTCCACGTTCCGGGCAGCACCGAAGAAACGCTTGGGCTTTTCCAGGGCGTGGGCGTCGACACCACCGGTCAGTACCTTGCCGGAGGACGGAATCACCGTGTTGTAGGCGCGAGCCAAACGGGTGATGGAGTCCAGCAGGATAACCACATCTTTCTTGTGCTCGACCAGGCGCTTGGCCTTCTCGATCACCATCTCGGCAACCTGAACGTGACGGGCCGGGGGCTCATCAAAGGTGGAGGCGATGACTTCGCCGCGCACGGTGCGCTGCATCTCGGTCACTTCCTCCGGCCGCTCGTCAATCAGCAGCACCATCACATGGCACTCGGGACTGTTGCGGGTGATGGACTGGGCAATGCTCTGCATCAGCAACGTTTTACCGGCCTTGGGCGGCGAAACGATCAGGCCACGCTGGCCCTTGCCGATGGGCGCCACCAGATCCAGCACGCGGGAGGAGAGATCCTCCGTGCTGCCATTACCGGCTTCGAGCATCAGGCGCTCGTCCGGGAACAGCGGTGTCAGGTTCTCGAACAGGATCTTGTTACGGGCGTTGTCCGGCTTGTCAAAGTTAATCTCGCTGACCTTCAACAGGGCAAAGTAGCGCTCGCCGTCTTTCGGCGGGCGGATCTTGCCGGCAACGGTATCGCCTGTCCGCAGGTTGAAGCGGCGGATCTGGCTGGGTGAAACGTAGATATCGTCCGGGCCGGCAAGGTAGGAAGCGTCGGCGGATCGCAGAAAGCCGAAACCGTCCTGCAGTATTTCCAGTACGCCATCGCCGTAAATGTCTTCGCCGCTTTTTGCGTGCTTCTTCAGGATTGTGAAGATGACATCCTGCTTGCGCGAACGAGCCAGGTTATCGAGGCCCATCTCTTGCGCAATATCGAGCAATTCGGGCATGGAATTCTGCTTGAGTTCAGTAAGATTCATAGGTTATTAGATTGTCAGGAATGGAAGTAAACGAACATTGGAATGACAGGGACGCCCGTGAACAGATTGGTCAGGTATACGTTGGTCTAGGTGCTGGCCAGATGGAGCAACCGGTGTAGATGGAGTCCGGAGTAGTACTGAAGCCAGAGACAGGAAGAACAACCGTTCGCCGGGCAAGAAGGATCATCAGCCACCTTGCGTACCAATGTCAAGTGATGTTGCACACTTTTGAACCGATTTCCGGTTTTCCAGGCACCGGCACCCCTCCCCCTGAAGAGTTACTCCCCTTCCATTCATTACCCCCGATGAGGATACTGTCAGAATGACTTCACATTTTTCGGAGAAACTCCATGAGCAGTGATACCACCAGCGACCTGAAACCTCTGAACATCGCCTTGCTGACCGTGTCTGACAGCCGTGGCATCGCAGAAGACTCTTCGGGGCAGTTCCTGGAAAACAGCATCATTGAAGCAGGCCACAGGCTGGTTGCCCGACGCATCCTGCCAGACGATGTGTACCTGGTGCGGGCACTGATGTCAGGCTGGATTGCAGACCCGGAAATCAATGTGGCGATCATCACCGGCGGCACCGGATTCCACGAGCGCGACAGCACTCCCGAAGCCGTCATGCCATTGCTGGACAAGACCATTGAAGGGTTTGGCGAGGAATTCCGCCGCCTGTCCGCCAGCGAGATCGGCACGTCCACCATTCAGTCCCGCGCTTTTGGCGGACTGGCCAATCACACCGTGATTTTCTGCCTGCCCGGCTCTACCGGCGCCTGCCGTACCGGCTGGAACGGCATTCTGAACACACAACTGGACAGCCGCCATGGCCCCTGTAATTTCTCGGCCCTCGCCCTCGGTAAGCCGGACAAGCCTTTCGACCGCATCAACCAGGTCATTGGCGAGCGCTCGGAGCGATAATCCATGGCAAGTTCTGACCTGATTCCCGTTGACGATGCCATTGACCATCTCCTCGCCCGCGCCCACCCGGTCGCACAGACGCAAACCGTAGCCCTGGCAGAGAGCCTGGACCGGGTTCTGGCCCGGGATTACACGGTTCCGGCGGATGTACCGCCTGCTGACAACAGCGCGGTGGATGGTTACGCCGTACGAGCCGGGGACCTTTCCAGCGAAGCCGTGTTGCAGGTTTCCGGGCGAGTAGCCGCCGGCCAGGCACCCGGATCGCTTCAGCCCGGCACCGCGGTGCGGATTTTTACCGGCTCGGAGATCCCTGAAGGCGCAGACTCGGTGGTCATGCAGGAGCGGGTCACCGTGACCGATGGTGGCATCACCATCAACGCAACGGTAAGCGAAGGCCAGAATATCCGCCGCCAGGGGCAGGACCTGTCCCGGGGTGAGCTGGCACTGGCCAAAGGCACCAGGATCCGCCCCCAGGAGATGGGTCTGCTGGGATCCATGGGCGTGGCCGAAGTTACCGTGTACGCGAAACTGAAAGTCGCCATCCTTAACACCGGTGATGAGCTGGTAGCCCCCGGGCAACCTCTGGCGCCCGGTCAGATCTATAATTCCAACCAGTTTACCCTGCTGGGGCTGCTGGCGAAGGCTGGCTGCGATGTATCGCTGTGTGAAACCCTGGCAGACACCCGGGAGGCGACCGGCAGCACGCTTAAAAGAGCGGCCGCAGAGTCCGACCTGATCATCACCACCGGCGGCGTTTCGGTGGGCGAAGAAGACCATGTACGGGCAGTGCTGGAGGAGTCCGGCGATCTGTCCCTGTGGCGCATGGCCAGCAAACCCGGTAAGCCGCTGGCGTTCGGCGCAATGGACGGTACCCCGGTTCTGGGCCTGCCCGGCAATCCTGCGGCGGTGCTGGTCACCTTTATGGTGGTGGGCATGCCGTTTATTCGCGCCTGTCAGGGCCGGGAAGGCGTTACCATTCATGGCGAACGGATGCCGGCCGGGTTTTCGATCGAGAAGCCTTCTATTCGCCGGGAGTATGTCCGCGCCCGCAAAAGCCTCGGCGATGACGGCCCGGTGATAATGGCCTACCCTAATCAGAGTTCTGGTGTGCTGAGTTCGGCGTGCTGGGCTGACGGGCTGGCCGTGGTGCCGGAGAACCAGACCATCGGCCAGGGAGATATTATCAGCTACTACTCGTTTGCGGAGCTGCTGGAATAATCATGACTGCGGACAATACCATTACTGTGAAGTTTTTTGCCCGCCTGCGCGAAGAGCTGGAGACCGCGTCGCTTTCGGTAGAGGCAGAATCCGGGCTGACAGCAGGCAGATTGTTGCACAGCCTTGCCGCAAGGGGTGGGAACTGGACTCAGCTGGATGGCGCGCAACCGGTGATGATTGCGGTCAATCAGGTGATGACAAAGCCGGACAAGGTGTTGCAGCCTGGCGATGAGGTGGCGTTTTTCCCGCCGGTGACAGGAGGCTGATGTGATTCGGGTCCAGCAACAGGATTTTGATCCTGCGGAAGAATATCGTGCACTCCGGGACAGCGGTTCCGGGACCGGAGCCATTGCGACGTTTACCGGGCTGGTTCGTGACAGTGGCGACCTGAAGGGTGTGACGGGGCTGTTTCTGGAGCATTATCCGGGGATGACAGAGCAGGTTATCGAGGGACTGATTCGTGAGGCTTCGGAGCGCTGGGATGTGCGTGAGGCCCGGGTTATTCACCGGGTGGGGTATCTGGCGCTGGGTGAGCAGATTGTGTTTGTGGGGGTGTGCAGTGCCCACCGCGGGGATGCGTTTGCGGCCTGTGAGTTTATTATGGACGCTTTGAAAACGTCGGCGCCGTTCTGGAAGAAGGAGATTACCGGCGATAGCGAGCACTGGGTTGAGCAGAAGACTGCTGACCTGGACCGTACTCAGAGTTGGGAATAGTCTTCGGGCTGGTTTATAGCAAAAAAAAACCGCCCGTGAACGTTTGCTCAGGGGCGGTTTTGGCCGTTGGCAGCTATCAGAGATTGCTGTCCAGGAACGCGGCCAGTTGTGACTTGGAGAGGGCGCCCACTTTGGTGGCGTCCACATTGCCGTTCTTGAACAGCATCAGTGTGGGAATACCGCGGATGTTGAACTTGGGCGGTGTCTGCTCGTTTTCGTCGATGTTCAGTTTGCAGACTTTCAGCTTGCCTTCGTACTCTTCGGCCATTTCTTCCAGCACCGGTGCAATCATCTTGCACGGGCCGCACCATTCTGCCCAGTAGTCGACCAGTACCGGTACGTCTGACTGCAGTACGTCCTGCTCAAAGGAGGCGTCTGTTACGTTTACAATATTTCCGCTCATTTCAGTTTCCTGATTCGTGCATCTTTCAACGGCGCTAGCCGACTGAGAGATGCTATTGACTGTGGCTGGCGGTCCTGCCATTGGCTATTGATAACCGCTCACCGTGATCATGGTATGCAATACTTTACGCGATTGGTCCCGCTTATGTGAAGCGCTTCCTTCTGTCCGGGTACTTCGGATTACACTGACCACCAGCGCACCATTGCGTTACACGGTATATCGCTTATAGTAATCACCAGACTCGGCGGTTTCCGCCTGCTATCGCATTTGAACCGGTCATTACACAACCGTTTTCGGGCTTTCCCGCGTACGGCTTATCAAGTTCCCTTCCCTCTATTTCAGGGCCTGGCAGAAGGAATCCAATACACGTGACGGCCAACTCCTCCGCCACCCCGCCAGAACTGCTCGCGGCAATTGATATGGGCTCCAACAGTTTCCACATGGTGGTTGCCCGTCTTGTTCACGGTGAAATCCGCACCCTTGAGAAGATGGGAGAGAAGGTTCAGCTTGGAGCCGGCCTGGACAGGTACAACCGCCTTACCGAAGACGCCCAACAACGGGCCCTGGCCTGCCTTAGCCGGTTTGCTCAACGGCTGCAGGGCATGCCACCGGAAGCGGTTCAGGTAGTGGGCACCAATGCCCTGCGGGTTGCCCGTAATACCCAGGAGTTCATGGCCCGGGCGGAGGAGGTACTGGGCTATCCGGTGGAAATCATCGCCGGCCGCGAAGAGGCTCGCCTGATCTATCTGGGGGTGTCCCACACCCTGTCGGATGACAGTGGCCGGCGCCTGGTGATTGATATTGGTGGCGGCAGCACCGAGTTCATCATTGGTGAGCGCTTCGAGCCCCAGGATCTGGAAAGCCTGCACATGGGCTGCGTGTCGTTCCGCAACCGGTACTTCCCCGATGGCAAGGTGACCCGCAAGCAGATGGACAAAGCTGTCACCCACGCAGAGCAGGAGTTGCTGAATATCCGCCAGCACTTCCGCAACAAGGGATGGCAGAGTGCCGTAGGGTCATCCGGTTCGATCAAGGCCATTGCCAGCGTGCTGGCCAGCCTCAAGATTACCGACGGCACCATCACCCTCGAAGCCATGACCGAGCTCAGAAAACGCCTGGTGGACATGGGCAAGGTGGAGAAACTTGGCGACCTGGGTGTACGCACTGACCGCCAGAGCATTTTTCCGGCGGGGTTCGCGATTCTGATGGGGGCCTTCCAGTCGTTGCAGATCAAGGAACTGACTTTCGCCGATGGCGCGCTGCGCGAGGGTCTGCTCTACGATATTGCCGGCAGGATTCAGCATGAAGACGTGCGGGTGCGGACCATACAGGCTCTGCAGGAGCGTTACCACGTGGATCAGGAGCACGGTGGCGCCGTCGAGGAGACCGCTATCGCGGCCTGGCGGCAGGTGGCAGATACCTGGGGGCTGAATACCCCGGCAGACGAGGAGGTATTGCGCTGGGCCTGCCGACTGCATGAAATCGGCCTGACCATATCGCACAGCCAGTACCATAAGCATGGCGCCTATCTGCTGCGCTACTCGGATCTTCCCGGTTTCAGCCAGCAATTCCAGCGTGACCTGGCAACCCTGGTTCGTGGCCATCGGCGCAAGTTCTCTTCCGCCATTTTTGAGGGCCTGGACCCTGAGGACATTCCCCGCTTGCGTTACCTGTGTGTATTGGTTCGGCTGGCCGTACTGCTGCAACATCCGCGCAATCACGAGCAGCCACCGGAACTGAGCCTGTATCCTTCCAACAACGGTCTCGCGGTGGAATTCCCGTCCGGCTGGCTGGATGACCGCCCTCTTACCCTCGCCGACCTCGAGAATGAACGGGACTACCTCGCCAAACAGGATTTCAGCCTGAAGGTGAATTTCTAGGGCGTCAGCTCTGCCTCCAGGTTTTCCACCGTCTCGCTGATATCAAGCCACTCTGCCTCTACCTGGACAAGACGGCTCTTGGCGGCGGCCTGCTGACCCAGCAATTCTTTCAGCTTCTGTTTGCCCTGGTCGGCATAGAGATCAGGCTCCGAAAGGTCCCGCTCCAGTGTCATCAGTGTCGACTGCAGCTTGTCCATTTCCTTCTCCAGCGCAGTCTGCTGCTTGCGATAGGGGCTGAGCTTCTGGCGAATAGCCGCTTCTGCCCGTTTGCGGGCCTTGCGGTCGTCCGCATTCTCACCGGGACCGTCTGCAGCTGTCGCCGAACCAGCATTAACACTTCCGCTCTCGCGCCTGGGCGCTTCTGCTTCATCTTTACGCCGGTCTGCCAGCCAGCGCTCGTAATCTTCCAGGTCGCCATCGTATTCCGTCACCCGGCCATCGTTCACCAGCCAGAAATCATCCACCGTGTTACGTAACAGGTGACGATCGTGGGAGACCACGACAATCGCTCCGTCGAAGTTCTGCAGGGCCATGGTCAGGGCCTGGCGCATTTCCAGGTCCAGGTGGTTGGTGGGCTCGTCCAGCAACAGCAGGTTGGGTTTTTGCCAGGCAATGACGGCCAGGGCTACCCGCGCCTTTTCCCCACCGGAAAACGAGCGGATGGCACTCAGGGCACCGTCTCCGTGGAAGTCGAAGCCGCCCAGAAAATTGCGGATGCTTTGCTCCGAGGCTCTGGGAGACAGCCGTTGCAGGTGCAGAAAGGGGCTGGCATCCAGATCAAGGGACTCCAACTGATGCTGGGCAAAATAGCCGATGGCCAGATGCTCCCCGGTGGTCCGCTCGCCCCGTAGCAACGTGCTCTCACCGCGAAGGGCATCCATCAGCGTGGACTTGCCAGCGCCGTTGGGGCCCAGCAGACCAACTCGGCTGCCGGGCATCAGGGAGAGATTGATCCCCTCCAGAATGACCGTATCGCCGTAGCCGGCGGCACCGTTGCGGATAGACAGCAGCGGATTAGAGACCTTGTCCGCCATCGGGAACTCGAAACTGAATGGCGAATCCACGTGGGCGGGAGCAATTCTCTCCATACGCTCCAGCGCTTTGACACGGCTCTGGGCCTGGCGTGCTTTCGTGGCTTGGGCTCTGAACCGGTCAATGAAGCGCTGAATCTCGGCTATCTTCGCTTGCTGGCGTTCATAACCGGCCTGTTGTTGGGCAAGACGTTCGCTGCGCTGGGTTTCGAAGGCTGAGTAATTACCCGTATATAACTCCAGCTGCCGTTGATCAAAGTGCACAAGGTGTGTCGCCACTCGATCCATAAAGTCCCGATCGTGTGAGATGAACAGCAGCGTGCCCTCGTAACGCCGCAGCCAGTTTTCCAGCCACAGGCATGCATCCAGATCCAGGTGGTTGGTGGGCTCATCCAGCAGCAACAGATCCGACGGGCGCATCAGTGCCTGAGCCAGGTTCAGACGTATCCGCCAGCCACCGGAAAACGACGATACCGGCCGGTCGGCGTCGGCATCGGAAAACCCGAGCCCCCGCAGCAGGGATTCCGCCCGGCGCGGCGCGGACCAGGCCTCGTGAACGTCCAGCTCGCCATGAATACGTGCAATGGCGTGATCATCCCCGCGCTCTTCCGCGGCAGCCAGTTCTGCCTCCATCCGCCGAAGGTCGTGGTCGCCATCCAGCACGAAATCCCGGGCACTCCGGGACGTGGCAGCCACTTCCTGGGCCATGTGGGCAATCCGGCAACCACCGGGCAATGACACACTCCCCTGCTCCGGTGACAGCTGCCCCAGCAATAACTGGAATAAACTGGATTTTCCGGCACCATTGGCACCGACTATCGCCACCCGTTGGCCAGGCTGAACGGTCAGGTTGACGGCTTCTAGCAACCAGACGCCACCCCGTTGTAAACTGAGATCGGTTATCGTTAGCATAACGTAATGGTATCAGGGAACGTTTAATAAGGAACCGGCAGATGCCCCATGTCGTGTAGTAGCGGGAGCAAGATACCTGAGGATGCTGATCCGGAAAACCCGTTATGGCATTTTGCCTGCCGATTCTGGGAATCGCCCCGGGCACAGGAAATGTGTCTGGAGCTGCAGAGCCGGGGCTGGAGTGTTACCCGGATTCTATGCGCGATCTGGCTTGCGTCCTCTGGCTACAGATTTACCGGCCGGGAGAGTCGCTCGGTAACAGACTGGCGAAGCCAGGTTACCGGGCCACTCAGGTCTGCGAGAAAATACATAACGAAAACCAACCCTCACACTGCTATGGTGAGGGAATGCATAGCCCGCAGCGAACTTGAAGCAGAGCGGGTCGAGCTGGCGCTGGCTTATCAGTCCCTGGTTTCAGACACAAATACAGGCTCCAGCGAGGAACCCACGGCCAGTCTGGCCCGGAATAACCTTCTTGCTGCAGCACCGGAGGGTAACATGGATAACGGGACCGGCAGACTGCTGGACACACTCGCCAGAGAACTGTCGATACTCGCAAAGGGAGATAACGGGCCATGTTGATGAAATGGCTGATCCGGCTGGCGTTTCCCGCACTGGGCGTTCTTGTTGCGTTAATGTTCTTTGGCCTTAACGACCCCGCGGAAACGTCATCCAAGGCTGCAGAAACACAAGCAAATGTGGACATTCCCTCGTTCGAGGGGCTGGTCCCTTCTCCCGTGCCCACTGAGGGACCGGATATCGTTTTCAAGTGGCAGGACAGCGACGGTAGCTGGCATTACGCCGACAAACCGCCAGCCCAGGGCCCATGGAATGCGCTGGCCATAGAACGGACAGACAACAAAACCCTGGGACCACCAGCCTCCGACCCGGAAACCGACTGGCAGTCGCCCTACCGGGCGCCGTTCTCACTGTCTCCGAACACCGCCAACAACGGCAGTTAACGCTGCCGTTACCCCACCCTTAACACATGTTCAGTGGCATCTGGCGACAGAACCCGTTACCTTTTCTGCGTTCGTAATCATTCAATAGTAACCACAATGAAGGAACAGGCAATGAACAAAACCCTGATCGCGCTGGCCGTTGCCGGCGCCTTGGTCGGCTGCTCTTCTCAACAGGACGCTGCCCCGGAAAATCCCGCACTGGAATCCACCGATGAAAAGGTCAGCTATGGCATGGGCCTGGTGATGGGTGAGCGGATGGGCAACGATCTGCCAGATCTGAAGATGGATCAGTTCCTGCAAGGCATTCAACATGGCCACGACGGCGATGAAGAACAGACCCGCATGAGCCGGGAAGAAATCCAGGAGGCCCTGATGGCCTACCAGGCCCAGCTGCAGGAGCAGGAGTCAGCCAAGACAGAAGAGCTGGCCCAAAAGAACCGTGAGGCAGGGGAAGAATTCCTGGCCGAGAACGCAGAGCGTGATGGTGTTGAAACCACCGATTCTGGCCTGCAGTACGAAATACTGGAAGAAGGCAACGGCGAAAAGCCAGGCGCAGATGACCGGGTCAAGGTTCACTACACCGGCGAACTGATTTCAGGTGAGGTGTTCGACAGCTCCCGCGAGCGCGGCGAACCGGTTACCTTCGGCCTGAACCAGGTTATTCCGGGTTGGACTGAAGGCCTGCAACTGATGTCCGAGGGTAGCAGGGCCAAGCTCTATATTCCGGCGGATCTGGCCTATGGCCCCGGTGGCAACCAGAGGATCGGGCCAAACGAGACCCTGGTGTTTGACGTGGAACTGCTGGAAATCAATCCAGAATAATCACGTCTGCCCTGCGCTTCCCCCGCTTCACCATGTGATGCCGGGGGAAGCCATCAAACGTGCCATTCAGGCAGACGACATGACCTTCTCTGCGTGGGCATTGTGAAGGTGTTCAATGAGGTAATCTTCCATTTCAAAGCGACTTTCCAGGGTTTCCCCCAGCTCTGAAAGCTGCTCGAACAATTCGCGGACCTCAGCTTCCGTCAGCGACTGGCCATTGAGTCGATCATTAAAGTTCAATGCCGTTTCCGTCGTTTGTTCAATCTTCGGATACAGCCTTGCCGCCAGCTCCAGACCGCCATCATTGAATTCCCTGGCTTCCTGTACCAACTGATCGTATATCTCGAAGTGCCCTGCCGATACGTAATCCACCAGCACTTCGCAGAGCCTGACGAACTTCGCATGCAATACGTCTGTCTGGGAGTAATCCGCGGTGCCGGATAAATCGCAATAGTGCACCAGCAACTCCTGCCTTTCTTTCAGCCAACGGTCGATCAGTTCGCTGACGCCACCCCAACGCTCCCTGGCATTACGGCAATTATCCAACATGAGGTCTATCTCCGGTTACCGGGTTCTGGTTTGATTCTTCTTGTTGTGTCGAGTCTCAAGTTACCCCATGCCGACGGTCCGTCGCAACCGTTTCAGCCCTGTATCCAGCCAGACTTTTTCCCGGGCCGGAACAGCATGATCAGACCAATGATCACCAGTAGAGTAAAAAAGATGGCGGTCCACCCGGGAATACTGAGCCCGAGGAAACGCCAGGTCACTTCGGCGCAATCGCCAGTCCCCCTGAGCGCAGTGGTCAGCACCTCCATCCAGGGCAGAACGTCCAGCATATACTCCACCGACGGGCCGCAGGCTGGAACCTGGTCAGCAGGCAGGCTCTGCAACCAGAGCTGACGCCCCGCTACCCCAAGACCGGCCCCGGCACTCACCGCCAGAAAAAAACCATAGACTCTGATCGCGAATCCCCGGGGGCCATGCAGCGCCGCCAGCAGGCTGACCAGGCCCGCGGCCATAAATCCGAACCGCTGCAACCAGCACAACGGACAAGGCTCCAGCCCCATGACATGTTCCATGTAGAAGGCCACGCCAAGCAGGCCAGCACAAAGCAGGAATATCAGGAAAAAAACGGCTCGGGAAGTCAAATGATTACCTCTGATCAACATTCATGTCGGACAGTTCGTCCCGCCGATGTGGCGGGACCAGCAGATGCTGCAACCCTGCATCGACCCTGCTATTCTCCCAGCATCGGTGGTGCCTGCAGGCGCCCAGCCACTTAACCTTAAACCAATACGAACTTCAAGCCTATGACACTTAAGCCAAAGCACCTTTTGCTGGCTCTGCTGATGACCCTGCCCCTGGCCTCCATCACCTATGCCCAGGAAGACGAGGAAGCCGAAAAGGAAGAGCTGCAGGAGGAAGAGCCGGGGATAACGGACTACATTGCAATGGATCCTCCCTTCGTGACCCATGTGGGTGAACCGGGCACCAAGCTGACCTACCTCAAGGCGGCCGTCACCATACGGGCTTCCAGGGAAACCACGCGCCCGGCGGTAGAAGCCCACATGCCCAGGCTGCGTCACGAGCTGGTGATGCTGTTCGGAGAGCAGGCGGATACTGACCGGCTGTCTGGAAATGAAGGACAGCAGGCGCTTCGAGAGGAAGCTGCAAGTCGAATTAATGCGGTACTGGAAGAGCAGCAAACCGGCGAGAGCATCACCGGCGTGTTATTTACCGAGTTTGTGGTGCAGAAGTAACTACCGGGAAATGCGGCAAGGGTCAGGCAATGCGGAAGAACAGGTCATCCGCGAGCGGCGCCTCTCTGGCCACCTGTTCGGCGTCTTCCCAGCCGGCTTCCCAGGCAGCAATCACCACGTCACCGCGGTACGGACAACGGTTGCGATCCATTCCCATGGAGGCCGCCATGTAGCCTTGGCGATAGGCCTTGTTCAGGGACTCTACATCCCATCCCAGCTTGATATCTCTGGCCATGTCGGTACTCCGTCTACCTGCCGAGCCACCTTCAGACGGTGGCTTTCTGTTTACAGAAATTAACAGCGCCGGCAGAGCCTGACAAACTTTAGTTACATTTCTGTGCGACAGGTCCGGAACTTCCACTTCAGGAACGCAGGTACTGCTCCAGGAACTCGCCAAATGGCTGGTTATCACGCTGTTCCATGGCAGCCTGCTCCGAAAGAGACTCCTCGCTCATTTTCTCGAACGCCGCCATCACTTCATCCGGCAGGCCTTCGTCCCGCAATGTTTGCTGGTGGCTCCTGGACACCTCCAGCCCCCACTCGCGGTGACCCATACCGGAACTTTCCATGGCTTCCAGCACCCTGGCCGAGGGAACCTGAAGCGGATCCTCCAGCTTGGCTCTCTGGTCATCCAGGGCGCGTCGGTAGGTTTCGTCACCATTCCAGACGTCCAACTGTTCCGCCAGCGGCGCCAGTCGGTCCAGCAAAGCCCTGGCCGCATCACCTACAGCGACCGGCTCACCGGCACGACACAGGGTAAGCTTCGGGTCCCTGCCCCTGGCCACCACATCCTGATAGTTGTCGTCCAGCCGGTCACACTCATCATCGTCAATGCGCGGGCTGTCGGACAGCAGGCAATCCAGAAGGAACAGATCCAGGAAATCGACCTGGCTTTCGTTGACCCCGACCGGGGAGAACGGGTCGAGATCCAGGCAACGCACCTCGATGTATTCAACACCACGGGATTCCAGGGCCTGAATCGGCTTCTCCTCCCGCTCGGTGGTACGTTTGGGGCGTACGGCACTGTAGTACTCGTTCTCGATCTGCAGCACGCTGGTGTTGATCTGGATAAACTCGCCATCACGCTGGATGCCGATCTCTTCATAGGGCGGCCACGGCGTGTGAATCGCCCGGTAAAGGGTGTCCGTGTAGGTCTTCAGTTCGTTGAAACAGATATTGAGCGAGGCCTGGGCATTATTGTGATAGCCCAGGTCTCCCATGCGCAGGGATGTGGCGTTCCGGCGGTACCAGGTGTCGTCTCGGAAACGGGCGAGGTCGTGACGCACCCCCTTCACAAAGCTGGCATCCAGTGCCGGCGACGCCCCGAACAGCAACATCAGCAGCCAGCTGCGGCGGCGGAAGTTGCGAATCAGCCAGAAGTACTGGTCCGATTTGAAATCCTGAAGGCTTTGCTGGTTGCCAACCGCCTGCTGCCACAGGTTCCAGAAGCTGTCGGGCAGGGACAGGTTGTAATGGGCGCCGGCAATGCTCTGCATCATGCGCCCATAACGCACCGCCAGCCCCTGACGGTAAACGTGCTTGAGGCGCCCGATGTTGGAGGTACCGTATTCGGCAATGGGAATACTTGCGTCGCCATCCAGCTCACAAGGCATACTGGTGGACCAGAACACCTCGTCACCCAGATTGTGCTGAACGAACCGGTGTATGTCCCGCAGGGAGTCAAGCATGCCCCGAGTGGTGTCGAACACTGGCGTAATCAGTTCCAGCAAGGCCTCGGAGTAGTCCGTAGTGACCCGTGGATGGGTCAGCGCGGAGCCGAGGGAGTGCGGGTGCGGAGTCTGGGCAATAAAGCCGTTGCGATCGACCCGCAGGCCCTCTTTTTCCACGCCCTTCCGGAACCCTGTCCACTGACTGGCAGCGAACTGCTGAAAAAGCTGATGGCGGGATTCACCCATGAATGACTCCTGCTGGGATGACGGCCGGGATCTCCGGCCGTCATCAGAATAATGTGTAACGGCGCGGGTTAACGGCCGTCTTTACGGGCAGATGCCAGCGCCTGTGCCAGTGCTCCGGCCATGGCACCCTTCTGCGGGCTTTCCGCGCCCTTCTGGCGTTCGTTCCCGGCGGAAGGCTTGCCACTGCTATCCCTGCGCTTACCACCGGAGCCGGCACGATGGTCGGCTTTCTCACCAGGCTGGTCATCCATACGCATGGAAAGCGCAATCCGCTTTCTCGGGATGTCCACTTCCATCACTTTGACCTTGACGATATCCCCCGCCTTGACCACTTCCCTCGGGTCTTTGACAAAGGTATTGGACAGGGCGGAAATATGCACCAACCCGTCCTGGTGAACGCCAATATCCACGAACGCCCCGAAATTGGTAACGTTGGTGACCGACCCTTCCAGCACCATGCCCGGTTTCAGGTCGTTCAGCGTTTCCACTCCTTCCTCAAAGCTGGCAAAGCGGAATTCCGGGCGCGGGTCCCGACCCGGCTTTTCCAGTTCCGTAATAATATCCTTTATGGTGGGCAGACCAAACTGCTCGGTGACGTAGTCCTGCGGGTTCAGTGAACGCAGGAACGCAGCGTCGCCAATAATGCCCTCGACCTTGCGGTTGTTCTTGCGGGCAATGGCCTCAACCACACCATAGGCCTCCGGGTGAACCGACGAACGGTCCAGCGGGTTGTCGCCACTGGCAATGCGCAGGAAGCCGGCCGCCTGCTCGAATGTACGGTCCCCCAGCCGCGACACTTTAAGCAACTGCTTGCGGTCACGGAATACGCCATTCTGGTTACGGAAGTCGACGATGTTCTGGGCAATGCTCTGATTCAGACCCGACACTCGTGCCAGCAGCGGAATGGAGGCCGTATTCAGGTCCACGCCAACACCGTTAACACAGTCTTCCACCACGGCATCCAGGCTGCGGGCCAGCTGCACCTGTGAGACATCGTGCTGGTACTGCCCGACACCGATGGACTTGGGTTCGATCTTGACCATTTCCGCCAGCGGGTCCTGCAAGCGGCGGGCAATCGACACCGCGCCACGGATGGTCACATCCAGATCGGGCAGCTCGCGGGAGGCAAACTCGGAGGCGGAATAGATGGAGGCGCCGGACTCACTGACCACAATGCGCGCCAGTTTCAGTTCCGGGTAACGCTTACACAGGTCCGCCACCAGCTTTTCGGTCTCACGGGAAGCGGTGCCGTTGCCGATGGCAACAAGTTCAATGCGGTATTCGCGACACCATTTGGCCAGTTGCTCAATGGACTGGTCCCACTGGTTGCGGGGCGCATGGGGGAAAATGCCACCATGCCCCACCACCTGGCCGGTGCCGTCGATGATGGCAACTTTCACGCCGGTACGCAGGCCAGGGTCCAACCCCAGGGTCGGGCGCTGGCCGGCGGGCGCCAATAACAACAGGTCCTTGAGATTGGCCGCAAACACGTTGATGGCTTCGGTTTCCGCCGCTTCCCGCACCTGGGCCATCAGGTCGGTTTCAATCTGGGTAGACAGCTTTACCCGCCAGGTCCAGCGCACCACTTCCGACAGCCAGCGGTCGGCAGCGCGGCCGCTGTCCCGAACGCGCCATCGAGCGGCAATGCGCTGCTCAGCGGGATGCGGCTGTCGGCGGTCGTCTTCGGCATCGCCCACCACAATGGAATAGGTCAGCACCCCTTCGTTGCGGCCGCGAAGAATGGCCAGGGCACGATGGGAAGGCACTTTTTTCAGTGGCTCGACATGGTCGAAGTAGTCTCGGAACTTGGCGCCTTCGTTCTCCTTGCCGGCCACCACGGCAACCTTGAGCTGGCCCTGCTGCCAGATGAAATCACGCAGCTCACCCAGCAGCTCCGCGTCCTCGGCAAACCGTTCCATGAGGATATAACGGGCGCCATCGAGAGCGGCCTTGGCGTCGGTGATACCGGCTTCTTCGTTCAGGTAGCCTTCCGCTGTCTGCTCCGGCTCCAGGGTAGGATCGTCATAAAGCGCATCCGCCAGAGGCTCCAACCCTGCCTCACGGGCAATCTGGGCCTTGGTACGACGCTTCGGTTTGTAAGGTAGATACAGGTCTTCCAGGCGATTCTTGGTATCCGCCGCATCGATGCTGGCACGCAGCTCATCGGTCAGCTTGCCCTGCTCCTCGATGCTGTTGAGGATGGTGGAGCGACGGTCATCCAGTTCCCGCAGATAGCGCAGGCGTTCTTCCAGATTACGCAACTGGCTGTCGTCCAGCGAACCGGTGACTTCCTTGCGGTAGCGGGCAATAAAAGGGACGGTGGCGCCACCGTCCAGCATTTCCACGGTGGCATTAACCTGCTGTTCACGAACACCCAGTTCGTCAGCAATGCGCCTGATGATACTGTTCATGCAACCTCATCTGATGCTTACGAGTCAAAGCGCAAAGGTACAGCGGCTTATTGCTGCAGGCAAGCAGAGCGGCTCCGGTTGTCCAGGAATTGAACAAGATCATTCCAGGGCATGGGGCGGGCGTAGTAGTAACCCTGGATTTCATCACAGTGGTGCTGACGCAGGAATTCCAGTTGTCCTTCGGTTTCCACGCCCTCTGCGACCACACTGATCTGCAGGCTGTGGGCCAGGCTGATGATAGCGCGAATAATGTGTTCGGCATCCGCCGAATGTCCCAGCTCCTGGACGAAGGACTTGTCGATTTTGACCAGAGAGATGGGCAGGTGCTGGAGATTGCTGAGGGAGGAGAAACCGGTACCGAAGTCATCAAGGGCAAAGCTGATACCCAGCTGGTTGAGCTCCCGAAGGCAACGCTGGGCGTATTCCGGGTCGTGCATCATGGCGCTTTCAGTGAGTTCCAGTTCCAGCAGGCTGGTATCCACATTGGCATTGAAGATAATGCGGAAAATGGTTTCCGTCATCTTGCGGTCATGAAACTGGCGGAACGAGAGATTGACGGCAAATACCAGCCCGGGATGCCCCAGCTCGGAAGATTCCTGCAGGCGCTTGCAGGCCTGCTCGATTACCCAGTAGCCAATGGGTACGATCAACCCGCTACGCTCCGCCACCGGAATAAACTCATCCGGGCCCACCAGCCCCCGCTCCGGGTGATTCCACCGCAACAGGCATTCCACACCGCGAACTTCCTCTGAAGCCAGGTCAATCCGCGGCTGATAGTACACTTCCAGTTCGTTGCCCCGCAGGGCATTGCGGAGGTCCGCCTCCAGGCGTAACTGGTAGCCTGCCGTAATGTGCAACTGGCGATCGTAAAAACGGTAGCTGGTGCCGGGATCGCGTTTGGCCTCGAACATGGCGCGGTTGGCCCGGCGCATCAGGTTCTCCGGGCTTTCGCCGGCCTCGGGATAGGTGGCAACCCCAAGGCTGGCGCTGACCACCACGTTCTGGCCATCGATGCTCAGTGGCTCACCGATCGCGTTCACGATCTTGCGGATAATCTGGGTGATATCCAGTGAGTCTTCCACTTTCTCGACAATGATCGCGAACTCATCGCCACCAATACGCATCAACGAATCCATGCGCCGCAGGTTCAGCCGCAGGCGTTCCGCCAGCTTGAGCATGATCTGGTCGCTTTTCTGGTAGCCGAAGGATTCATTGAAACTGCGAAAATCGTCGAGGTTGATGTGCAGCAGGGCGAGCCGCTGACTGGCGCGCTCTGCCCGCAACAAGGCCTGCTGCAGGCGGTCGAAAAACAGATCGCGATTGATAAATCCGCTGGCGACTTCTCTGCCCAACTGGCCATGGGAGTACTCGGCCAACTGTTCCCGGTACCACAGGCACCGAACTGCCCGGCAAAGGCCCCACCGATCGAGCCCCTGGCGACACAGGTAATCCGCTGCACCATTGGAATACAGGCCTGGCGCCCGCTCTGCGGCCGGCTCCGCACTCATGGCCAGCACCGGCTTTTCATTACTGGACGCAGACAGGTATTGCAGGAAAGCATCTTCGGAACCACCATGAAACACGCAGTCCCAGAGGATGACATCAAAGTGGGTGTTGTGAATCAGGTCGTCGCAGTCAATCAGATCCGGACACCAGGTCAGATCAGGCTCCAATTCCCTGTCCTCTGCCAGCATGTCACCCAGCCACAAAAAATCCGAGTACTCGGGTGTCAGTACCAACAGGCGCACATGGCCGGAATTAAACGATTTTACTGCCAGGGTCATCAACAAGCGTCCCGTTGCTGGTGAGCAAACATCTCCGTTTCCTCAAGAATAGCTGATAGATCCTCAAGGTACAGGAAGTCCGGCTGGTGTAGAATAACCGCTTCCCGAGTTAACCCCTCAAATTCCGATTTGGCGCCCATATTGTGAACATGCTCAACCCCCGACAGAGTGAAGCCGTCCGGTACGCGGATGGCCCCATGTTGGTACTGGCCGGTGCCGGCAGCGGCAAAACCAGCGTGATTACCCGCAAGGTTGCGTACCTGATCGAGCACCTGGGTATTCCCGGGCGACACATTGCCGCAGTCACCTTTACCAACAAGGCCGCCCGGGAAATGAAAGAGCGGGTCGGGCGACTGGTGGATCGCAAGCTGACCCGGGGGCTGATTGTGTCCACCTTTCACAACCTGGGGCTCAACATGATCCGGGAGGAGCACGAGCACCTGGGCTATCATCCCGGATTTTCCATTTTTGACGCGGAAGACGCCAAGGCACTGCTGCAGGATCTGATGATGCGGGAGGCCAGTGCGGATGCCGGCGATGAACTGTCCGACGTGCAGATGACCATCTCTTCATGGAAGAACGCCATGCGCAGCCCCCAGGACGCCTGGAGCCGGGCCGCGGATGAGCGGGAGCAACGCATTGCCATTATCTACCGGTATTACAACGAATACCTGAAGGCCTACAACGCCGTTGATTTCGATGACCTTATCCTGCTGCCGGTGCAGCTGTTTCGCGACAATCCGGAGGTGTTGCAGAAATGGCGGCGGAAGATCCGCTACATGCTGGTGGATGAATACCAGGATACCAACCTGTGCCAGTATGAAATGGTGAAGCTGTTGGTAGCAGAGCGCGCTGCCTTCACCGTGGTAGGCGATGACGACCAGTCCATCTACGCCTGGCGCGGCGCCAGGCCGGAAAACCTGGCGCAACTGAAGGAAGACTTCCCGAGCCTGAAGATCGTCAAGCTGGAGCAGAACTACCGCTCCACCGCCCGCATCCTGCGTTGCGCCAACACGGTCATCGCCAACAATCCCCACGTGTTCGAGAAAGCCCTGTGGAGCGATCACACCATCGGGGATGAATTGCGCATCGTCCGTTGCCGCAACGAAGATGCGGAAGCCGAGCGGGTGGCCACGGAAATCCTCGATCAGAAGCTCAAGAAAGGCCAGGCCTTCCGGGATTTCGCCGTGCTTTACCGGGGCAATCATCAGGCACGCCTGCTGGAGGTGAAGCTGCAGGCCTACCAGATTCCCTACCGCATCTCTGGCGGCCAGTCGTTTTTCTCCAAGAACGAGATCAAGGACGCCATGTCTTACCTGCGCCTGCTGGTGAACCCGGATGACAATGCCGCCTTCCTGCGGGTGGTCAACGTACCACGCCGGGAGATCGGCCCCCGCACCCTCGAGCAGCTCAGCCATTACGCCCGCTCCCGCGATGTCAGCCTGTTCCGCGCCCTGGGCGATATGGGTGCCGAAACCCATGTCACGGAAAAGGGGCTGGACCGCCTGCGCCGCTTTGCCCACTGGGTAGACCACACCTGCGCGCGCCTGCTTGGCGAGGACCCGATTCCGGTGATCAAGCAGCTGTTTACCGACATTGAATACGAGGAATGGCTGCACCTGCATTCCGGCTCACCGAAACAGGCAGAGCGGCGGATGGAGAACATCTGGTACCTGGTGGAATCCATCCAGCGCATGCTGGACGATGGCAAGGGCACAGCCGACGAGATGGGCATCGAGGATGCCATCAGCCGGCTGATCCTGCGGGACATGATGGAACAGCAGGAAGAGGAAGATGACAGCGACAAGGTTCAGTTGCTGACCCTGCATGCCTCCAAAGGCCTGGAATTTCCCCATGTGTTCATCCTGGGCCTGGAAGAAGAAATCCTGCCCCACCGCTCCAGCATCGAGGAAGGCAATATCGAGGAAGAGCGGCGGCTGATGTACGTAGGCATCACCCGGGCCCGGGAAACCCTCACCCTCACCTACGCCGCCCAGCGCAAACAATACGGCGAAAAACTGGAAACCATCCCTAGCCGCTTCCTGGATGAGCTGCCGGAAGACGACCTGCGCTGGGAGGGTACCGGTGATCTTGATGTGGAAGCCAACCAGAAGAAGGGCAAGGCCACGCTGAGCGCCCTTCTGGGTGACCTTGGAGTATGAGCATAATCTAATACCCTGCGATCGCATCTCTCAACTGTTTCTCTCCCGTTACTGATTCAGGAGGCTCTGCCTCTCCGCTTTAAAAACAACAACATAATACGGGAGATCAACATGTCTCGAGCCGCACAAAAAAGCCCCGCAAGGCGGGGCTTTTCGGTTCAGAGGTGGCGCAGCGACAGATTACTCGCTCTGTTCAACCATATATTCGACCGCCACCTGAATTTCCTCGTCGGAACAGCTGGAACATCCGCCCTTGGCAGGCATAGCGTTGAAGCCGTTGATGGCGTGATTGACCAGGGTCTCCAGTCCCTTGTCGATACGACCACCCCAAGCGCCCGAATCGCCCACTATCGGCGCACCGGCTGCGCCGGACGCGTGACATGCGGCACAAGCCGCGTCATAGACTTCATTACCGGCGCGAGGTTCAGAGCTGGCCGACGCAGCAGGCGCTGACTCCTGTCCGCAATCTTCTCCCTGTACACATACGTCACCGACCGGAGCGATACGGGCGCGGATTTCATCTTCGACGTTGGCCATTACGGCACCTGTTGTCAGGCCGAAGCCAAGCAGTACGGCAGCCAGGACTCTCTTCATCTTCACAATGCACCTCGCAATTGGGCGTTATAATAATCAGTTGTCGCATTATAGCGATTGCGGCGGGGCAAAAAAACCAAAGTGCAAAATGAACGTACCTTTTCCACCGGATTCGTTGCCATTTCGTAAGTCACAAGGCCCTGCCCGCTTATTCCGGGTACCATACACAAAACAGAGTCCGAAGGTCGGAATTTATGCCTGATGCGAACCAATCGCACCCCCATTCCTGGCGCAAACCGCTGCTGATCACAGAGTTCACAGCGCTTGCCGTATTGCTGGCGTCCATGGGCTGGTTTTCCAGCCGCACCGAGAGCGGGGCCGAGCTCAGCCCCGGCTGGCTGTTGATCCCTGCCGCTGCAAGTCTGGTCGTGTTTATCTGCTTTATCGGCCTGATGTATTTACGCTGGGTGGTGGCTGCAGCTGCGGAGCGCAGAACCCGGCACAAGATTGTTTTTTCACTGCTCGTGTTAACGTTGCTGGGTGTCTGGGCCTACGGCATTGCCAACACATGGGTCAGTCTTTCTAATGCATAAGGACAGCATAATGCCAATCATTTCCCGCACCGGAACCATTCGACGAACGCTCATTCTGCTTTGTGTGGGGCTGTTTGTGCCTGGGGTCGTCTCTGCGCAGGATGAGCGGGATAGCAACAGCGATTTCGAGGGTGTCAGCCCGAAGGAGTGCGCCCTTATCAAGAACGGAATACAGCGGCTTGCCTGCTATGACGCCATCAATGACCCTGCCGCAGCCCGCAATGACGCTTCCGATCAGGATCTCGACACTATCGAAAAGTCCACCCAGACCCTGGAGTACCAAGAAGCTGACAGCCTGGAGACCGACGATTCATCACTGGGAGTTGCGGCAAACGCAGAGCAGGAATCGACGGATGAAGATACCGGCGTAATGTCGGCCACACTGAATCGCTATATGGCGGCAGAAAGGGCTCTTTTCTCGTTCTCAGGAAGTTTTATCGGCCATCGGCCAATGTATATCCTGCCCTTCAGCTATATGAAGAATGCCAACCGGGAGCCCACCAGTCCGAGACTCGGCAGTACCGGCTATGACTATGGTATTGACAACAAGGAAGCCAAATATCAGATCAGCTTCAAGGTGCCACTAATGACCGGCTGGCTTGATGGCCGCACGACCCTCTGGTTTGGCTACACTCAGAAGTCGTTCTGGCAGGTCTATAACCAGGATGAGTCCGCTCCGTTCCGGGAAACGAACCACGAACCGGAAATTTTTCTGCGGTATGCGGCGGATTTCGATATTGGTCCGGGCACTCTTAACGGTGTCACTCTGGGGCTTAACCACGAGTCCAATGGGCAGTCCGAGCCCCGTTCCCGCAGCTGGAACCGGATTGTCGGCTCAGCGGCTTACAGTTATGACCGATGGCTGTTTATTCTGCAGCCCTGGTATCGGTTACCGGAGGATGGCAGCGAGGACGATAACCCGGATATTGAGCGCTATCTGGGACATGCCAATTATTTGGCCATCTATAAGTGGACGGAGGACCGTACGCTGTCGCTGAAGTTGATGAACAATCTTCGGTCAGAGGATAACAAGACGTCTGTTGAGTTGGGTTATAGCTTTCCCATGGGGGATACAATCAAGGGGTTTGTTCATTACTACAATGGCTATGGAGAGAGCCTGATTGATTATAATCAGCGGATTCAGCGGATTGGTATCGGGATTATGCTGAATGACTGGCTTTGAACTTTTGGTGCAAGACCGGTCGGGACGGATACCCATGTCAGAAACACGCTCAAGCACATCCATGTGGCGCTTGAGCTCCGCCATCCATGGCTCCGCACAATTTCTGACATGGGTATCCGTCCCGACCGGCCCCAGAATACTGGGTTAGCCTTCCTCGTCTAGCCTTTGCATTTCTGCCAGCAACTCTGCCGTTTTTTCCTTCATCAACGGAATATCCCCCCTCGACTCCACATTCAGGCGAACCACCGGTTCGGTATTGGACATCCGTAGGTTGAAGCGCCAGTTGTCGAATTCGATGCTGGCGCCGTCGACGTGGGAGACGTTTTTGGCACCCGCACTGTATTTCGCTTCGATGGCCGCGATAACCTTTGGCGGGTCGGCGATGGTGCGGTTGATTTCGCCGCTGGCCGGGTAGGCTTCGATGCGGGCGTCGATGAGGGATGACAAGGTCTCTCCGGACTGGCACAGGCGTTCAGCCACAAGAAGCCAGGGGATCATGCCGCTGTCGCAGTAGGCGAAGTCGCGGAAGTAGTGGTGAGCGCTCATTTCGCCGCCGTACACTGCGTCTTCGTCGCGCATGCGTTGTTTGATGAAGGCATGGCCGGTTTTGCTTTCGATGGCTTCGCCGCCTGCGGCTTTGACCAGGTCGATGGTGTTCCAGGTCAGCCTTGGGTCGTGGATGACCTTGCCGCCGCCGGTTTTGCGGAGGAACTGGTCTGCCAGCAGGCCGACAATGTAGTAGCCCTCGATGAAGCGGCCGTTTTCGTCGAAGAAGAAGCAGCGGTCGTAGTCGCCATCCCAGGCGATGCCCATGGCGGCGCCGTACTCGATGACGGCTTCAGAGGTAACGGCGCGGTTTTCTTCCAGGATGGGATTGGGTACGCCGTTGGGGAAGTGGCCATCGGCCTCGTGATGCACTTTGACGAAATCAAACGGCAGGTGCTGTTCCAGCTCGTCGATAATCAGACCCGCTCCCCCATTGCCGGCGTTGACCACGATGGTCTTCGGCTTGAGTGATCCGGCATCCACGTAGCCCAGCAGGTGGTCTATGTAGGCGGTGGTGACTTCCCAGGGTTCGTAGCGGCCCTGCTCCGGCGCGTCGGCAAAGGGCTCCGGCACGCGGTCGCGGATGTTGTTCAGGCCGTTGTCGGAGCTGATCGGGCGTGAGTCCGGACCCACCATTTTCATGCCGTTGTGGTCCCGCGGGTTGTGGCTCGCGGTGACCATGATGCCGCCGTCCATTTTGTAATGACTGGTGGCGAAGTAGACCATCTCGGTGCCGCACAGGCCGATATCGAAAACATCGGCACCGGCGGCCATCAGGCCGGAACTCAGGGCGTCGGCGATCTCGGGGCTGGAAAGGCGGATGTCGTACCCGACGATCACTCGCTTCGCTCCCGTCACTTCCACGTAGGCGCGGCCGATGCGCTCGGCCAGTTGCGGGTTGAGCTGGTCCGGCACGCGGCCGCGCAGGTCGTAGGCTTTAAAGCAGGACAGGTCCATTGTCACGGTGGCTTACTCCGCTGCGGAAGACTGAAGTTGAATATAGTTCTGAATGCCCATCTTGCCGATCATGTCGAGCTGGGTTTCGAGCCAGTCGATGTGCTCTTCCTCGCTGTCCAGAATACTGCGGAAGAGTTCGCGGCTGGTGAAATCCTGAACCTGCTCGCAATAAATGACGGCTTCCTTGAGATCCTTGTGGGCGATCATTTCCAGCTTGAGGTCACAGGAGATCATCTCCTCGACGTTCTCGCCGATCATCAGCTTGTTCAGATCCTGCAGGTTCGGCAGCCCTTCCAGAAACAGGATGCGTTCGATCAGTTGATCCGCATGCTTCATTTCGTCGATGGACTCTTCGTATTCCTTGTCCGCCAGCTTGGTGATACCCCAGTCCTTGTACATGCGGGAGTGGAGGAAATACTGGTTGATGGCGGTGAGCTCGTTGGCGAGTACTTTATTCAGAAACTGGATGACTTTCTTGTCGCCCTTCATTACAGATCTCCGTGCGTGAGTGTGCAATCCCTACAAGGATAGCCCCTCAGCCGGGGAGAAAAAATCACAAATAGGAAATGATTGCAGCAAACGCCCGATCAGGCTGGCTGGGCGAGCATGTTTGCCATGGCCAGATAATCCGGTGCGCGACTCTCACGGAGAATTTCCCGGGCGGTGCAGGCGCAGCGGCCACACTGGGTTCCGACGCCCAGTTCCCGGCCAAGCTGACGCATGGAACTGATGCCGTTGTCGGCAGCTTCACGGATTTCTCGGTCTGTTACACCATGGCAAAGGCAAACGTACATAGGGGTTACTCACGGGGCCGATGAAAGGTACTGATAATTATTGTCATTTGCATGCGGCTTTGCAAGCTCTGCGTGCGTTTTTTGTGCAATTAAATGTATCAGTACGCCTCAAATGCCCGTAAGCCGGAATGTCAGCGGCAGGATCAGGGCGGTAAAGATGCCCGTCAGACCCATCCCCAGTGAAGCAAAGGCCCCTGCGGTGGGGCCTATTTCGAACGCCCTTGCCGTACCGAGGGCATGACCGTTCAGTCCCAATGCAAAACCGAGGATGCGGTGGTCAGTAATGGAGAGCCAGCGGGCGACCAGGTCCACAAACAGCGTAGCCAGCATACCGGTAATCAGCAGCCCGCCCATCATCAGGGACACAGAGCCACCCAACTGCTCGGTGATGCCAATGGCAATGGGTGCCGTCACCGACTTCGGCGCCAGCGACGCCAGCACTTCCTCCGAAGCGCCCAGCGAGGCGGCGATCACCACGGCATACACCGCGGCCATCGTGGCCGCCACTGGCAGGGTGAACAGGATGGGGCGCCACAACGCCCGGATATGATGCATCTGCTGGTACAGTGGCACACCCAGCGCCACCGTGGCCGGTCCCAGCAGGACCGTTAACCATTGCGAGCCTTCGCGATATTCTGCGTAATCCATCGTCAGAATCGCGATCATCCCGCTGACCAGCATGGCTGAGATCAGGATTGGCGGCAGCCACACCGGTTGGTTGAATAGCCTGAAAATGCGGTTACCGGCAAAAAATGCCCCTAGCGTCAGCACGATCGCCAGCGCCGGACTGGTAGACAACAGGGCCAGCAATTCCTGAAAGCGGGCGGACAATTCACTCATGGCCGCCAGCCTCTGGGCCACTGAAACGCTGCATCAGCCATAGCGTCGTGAGTACGCTCAGCAGGGTGCCCGCGGCCAGCGCGACCCCAATGGCCAACCATTGCCCCGCAAACTCGTCGGCCACAAAAAACACACCCACTACCCCGGGCATAATCAGCAACACCAGCACCGAAATCAGTGCCTGACTGGCCCCGGCAAGACTGTCACTGATGGAACCCTTGATCATCAGCAACAGGGTGAGCAGGATCATTCCGATAACGCCACCACTGACCGGTAAAGCCAGCAGCACCCTGAGGACCTCACCGGCAATAAAGAACACCGTCAAAACCAGAAAACCGTACAACATCGACATGGCTGTTGCTTCTCTACTGTATATTTGATTTACACTAGCACCCTGGCCACACCAATGCAGGAAGCTCAATGGCGCTCAAGGCAACCATCTTCAAGGCGACACTGAACATCGCCGACATGGACAGGCACTACTACGCTGACCACCACCTCACCATCGCCCGCCATCCATCGGAGACCGACGAGCGCATGATGATACGCCTGCTGGCCTTCATACTGAACGCCAGTGACAGCCTGGAATTTACCAAGGGTATCAGCACGGACGACGAACCGGACCTGTGGCAGAAAAGCCTGAGCGACGAGATCGAGCTCTGGATCGAGCTTGGCCTGCCGGATGAAAGCCGCCTTCGCAAAGCCTGCAACCGCTCCGATCAGGTGATTCTGTACACCTACGGCGGCCGCGCCGTGCCCCTGTGGTGGGAAAAACACCAGGGCAAACTGACTCGCTTCAACAACCTCACCATCATCAATCTGCCGCCGGAAGCCACCGAGCCACTCGCCGCCCTGTCTGAGCGCGGCATGAACCTGCAGTGCACCATCCAGGACGGCACCGTGAATATCGGCAATGAGGAAACCCTCGTCAGCCTGACTCCCGAGTCTCTCTACCCCGCCTGAAAAAATCGGCCTTCCGGGTCTACCAGAACAGAGCAGTTTACGTTAAGGTAAACTTTAGCCGATTTTGACCGGAGCCGCACCAGGTTCTTTCAGGTTGGCTATACTCAAAAAAACATCGACACCCTCACAAGGGGTGTTTTGTTCCTCAGGCCACCACCCCAGGAAGAGGATTATGACAACAACAAAAGCCAAAGTTGCTTATTCCCCGGTTTTTACCGACGGTGCGGAATTCCGGATTCCCACCTTCAAATTACTCAAGCAGGACGGCTCGCTCTACAAGGGCGCCAAGGCCCCTGATATCAGTAAAGAAAAAGCCCTTCGCATTTACCGCGCGATGGTTACCACCCGTATTCTCGATGAACGCATGCTTGCAGCCCAGCGTCAGGGCCGCCTGAGTTTCTACATGCAGTGCACCGGCGAGGAAGCCGCCGTGATCGGCAGTACCGCCGCCCTGGACGACGCCGACATGATCATGGCGCAATACCGGGAACAGGGTTCCCTGGTCTATCGCGGTTTCACCATCGATGAGTTCATGAACCAGCTGTTCGGCAACGAACTGGATTACGGCAAGGGCCGCCAGATGCCGGTTCACTATGGTTCGGCCGAGCTGAACTACATGACCATCTCATCGCCCCTGGCTACGCAGATCCCCCAGGCCACCGGTTACGCCTACGGTCAGAAGCTCAGGGGCGAAGGCCACTGCACCATTACCTATTTCGGGGAAGGCGCCGCCTCGGAGGGTGACTTCCACGCCGCCCTTAACATGGCCGCTGTCCACCGGGTGCCAGTGATCTTCCTGTGCCGCAACAACGGCTACGCCATTTCCACGCCAGCCGCCGAGCAGTTTGCCGCTGATGGTGTCGCACCCCGGGCCTATGGCTATAAGATGGACGTGATCCGCGTCGATGGTAACGATATTCTCGCCATGCACGAGGCCACCAAGGCGGCCCGAAGCCTGGCCGTGGAGCACAATCGCCCGGTCCTCATTGAAGCCATGAGTTATCGACTGGCCGCACACTCCTCCTCTGATGACCCGTCCGGTTACCGCAGCAAGGACGAGGAAGCCGTATGGCGCGAGAAAGACCCGATCCTGCGAATGCGCCTCTGGCTCGAGAGCAAGAAGTGGTGGACCGAAGACGATGAGAAAAAACTTCAGGAAAACATGCGCCGCGAGGTTCTCGAGACCATGAAACGGGCGCAGAAACGGCCACCACCAGCGCTGGACACCCTGGTGAGCGATGTCTACGACGAGGTGCCACCGGCTCTGGCTGAACAGTTCGATAAACTCAAGGCGCATATCCGCCGTCACCCGGACGCGTACCCGAAGAGTGCTGAACACGCTAAGGGAACAGCCAAAGAGGGAGGCCTGAAATGACACAGATGAATATGCTTCAGGCCATCAACAACGCCCTTGATACTGCCATGGCTGCCGACGAGCGGGTGCTTTGTTTCGGTGAGGACGTGGGCATCTTCGGCGGCGTTTTCCGTGCCACCAGCAACCTGCAACAGAAATACGGCAAGGCCCGCTGCTTCAATACGCCGCTGGTGGAGCAAGGTATTATCGGTTTCGCCAATGGCCTGGCGGCCCAGGGCTCCGTGCCGGTCGCCGAGATACAATTTGCCGACTACATCTTCCCGGCCTTTGACCAGATCGTGAACGAATCGGCCAAGTTCCGTTATCGCTCCGGCAACCTGTTCAATGTGGGCGGGCTCACCATTCGCGCTCCATACGGCGGTGGTATTGCCGGCGGGCTCTACCATTCGCAGTCTCCGGAAGCCTATTTTGCCCATACCCCGGGCCTCAAGATCGTGGTTCCCCGGAACCCGCATCAGGCCAAGGGTCTGCTGTTGGCGGCTATCCATGACAAGAACCCTACCCTGTTCTTCGAGCCCAAACGGCTCTACCGCGCCTCCGTCGGCGACGTACCGGATGAAGACTATCAGCTGCCTCTGGGTGAAGCCGAAGTGCTCAAAGAAGGCACGGATGTCACCGTACTGGGCTGGGGCGCCCAGATGGAAGTGATTGAACACGCCGTCGAAATGGCGGAGAAAGAAGGCATTTCCTGTGAAGTCATCGACCTGAGAACCATCCTGCCGTGGGATGTGGAAACCGTCGCCAACTCGGTGTTCAAGACCGGACGCTTGGTGGTTACCCACGAAGCCCCGTTGACCGGCGGTTTCGCCGGCGAAATCGCGGCGACGATACAGGAGCGTTGCTTCCTGTACCTGGAATCCCCGATCGCTCGGGTGACCGGGATGGACACACCTTTCCCGCTGGTGCTGGAAAAAGAGCATCTGCCCAATCACCTGAAGGTCTATGAGGCCATCAGGTCGAGCGTGGAATTCTAGGTTGATATCAGGACAGGAGAGCAATCATGAGTGATTTTATACTGCCCGATATCGGCGAAGGTATCGTGGAGTGCGAACTGGTCAAATGGCTGGTCAGCGAAGGGGACGTGATCGAAGAGGACCAGCCGGTGGCCGAGGTGATGACCGACAAGGCCCTGGTGGAAATTCCTGCTCCCTATAAAGGCCGGGTAACGCGCCTCTACCATAAGGAAGGCGACATCGCGAAGGTTCACGCCCCGCTTTTCGAATTGGTGGAAGAAGGCGGCGACAGCGAACGGGACACAGCACCTCAAACACCAACGACAGAAGCCGAACCTGACGCCAGGGAAGCAGAGCCTGTGCAGGAAACCTCTGGCACCACCACAGCCAATGACGATGAAACCGAAGACTTTATCCTCCCCGATATCGGCGAAGGCATCGTCGAGTGTGAGGTAGTGGAATGGCGCGTGGCTGAAGGTGACGAGATCGAGGAAGACCAGCCGGTAGTGGATGTCATGACCGACAAGGCCATGGTGGAGATTACCGCGCCCAAGGCTGGCCGCGTCACCAAGCTTTACCATAAGCAACAGGAGATGGCCCGGGTACACTCTCCGCTGTTTGCGTTTATTCCCCGCGACCGTGACGAGCCCACCGAGGCAAAAGCTACACCAAAACCAGCACCGGAATCCGCCCCGGCTACTGCAAAACCGGTTTCAACAGGAAACCGCCAGCGGATTCCCGCCAGCCCCGCCGTGCGCCGCCTGGTGCGGGAGCATGACCTGCACCTGGCGGATATCGACGGTTCCGGCAAGGATGGCAGGGTACTGAAGGCCGATGTGCTCGCGCACCTCGACAAGCCAACCGCGCCTGCACAACACCAGGAAGACACTGGTGAATCGCGGCAAGCAAGTCAGGGCAGCGGACGCAGGATGCCAAAGCGCGAGCAGGAAGTACGGATCGAACCGATCAAGGGCATGAAAGCGGCAATGGCCCGCAGCATGGTCAAGTCGGCAACCACCATCCCCCACTTCATCTACAGCGAAGACATCGACGTTACTGACCTGCTGAAACTGCGGGAGCAGCTCAAACCGGAAGCCGAAGCCAGGGGCTCACGGCTGACACTGATGCCATTCGTCATGAAAGCCATGGCGCTGGCGGTTCAGGAATTCCCGGTGCTCAACAGCCGTGTTAACGACGACGTTACCGAGATTCACTACCTGCCCAGTTGCAATATCGGCATGGCGGTGGACGGCAAGGCCGGGCTGATGGTTCCCAATGTCAAAGGTGTTGAGAGCCTGACCCTGCTGGGCATTGCCGATGAAGTGGCCCGTCTGACCGAGGCGGCCCGCTCTGGCCGTGTCAGCCAGGAGGATCTCAAGGGCGGCACCATCACCATCTCCAACATTGGTGCGCTGGGCGGCACCTATGCCTCGCCCATCATCAATGCACCGGAAGTGGCGATTGTGGCCCTGGGCCGGACCCAGAAACTGCCGCGCTTCGACGCCAACGGCCAGGTGGTGGAACGCGCCATCATGACCGTGAGCTGGGCGGGCGACCATCGCATCATTGATGGTGGCACCATTGCGCGTTTCTGCAATCGCTGGAAAGGCTACATGGAATCGCCGCAATCGATGCTGTTGCATCTGGGCTGACAGGACATCATGGCGCAGAAGACGCAACTGCAGCAGTTCTACATACCTGAAGAGCAGTCGATCTACCTGCTCAGCCATGACGATGCCAAGAAGCTCAAGGACTGGGTGGCACTGTGTGCCACCCAACTCCGCCAACTGGGTTACCTGGACATCGAGCTGATTGGCAAGGGCGCCTACGGCTTCGTGTTCGCAGGCCGTCTGCCAAGTCCGGACAACACCGGCCCCGAACACGTCTTCAAATTTACCCGCATCAACTTGCCCCAACACCTGCAGGACCGCCTGGAGGACGAAGCCTACATCCTCGAGCAGGTCCGGCACCCAAGAGTGCCCCGGCTGATTGCCTACCAGCGGGCACACAACCAGCCCATCCTGGTGATGGAGCGGGCGGCCGGTCTTAACCTGGAAGAAGTCTCCCTGCGTGAAGGCCGCCTCAAGCCACGGGTGGTGATGCGAATTGCCGACCAGCTTGCGGATATCCTGCGCAACCTGCGCCGGGAGAATGGCCCTGCCGGGCGCCCTATCGTTCATGGCGATATCAAGCCCTCCAACCTGGTGTTCGACGCCAGCACCGAGAA
This sequence comes from Marinobacter panjinensis, assembly GCF_005298175.1. Classification (NCBI taxonomy): domain Bacteria; kingdom Pseudomonadati; phylum Pseudomonadota; class Gammaproteobacteria; order Pseudomonadales; family Marinobacteraceae; genus Marinobacter; species Marinobacter panjinensis. The sequence goes on along the minus strand of NZ_SZYH01000001.1, from coordinate 3,387,696 downwards.
TATCGCCCTGATCGATTGGGGTTCGTCGGTGTTCGCACAACTCGACGCCAATCTGCAGTTCATCACCAGCAATGTCATGGAGCTGATGTCCGACAACCTGCAGCAGACTAACGCACGGCTCGGGGACGTCTACTTCATCGGCGAGGAACAATTGAATGGTGGCCTGTCATCTCCCCGTTTTGATGAACAGGGCGCTGCCGGGACTCTCTACGCGCTGGCATCTGGACAGTCGTGCCGCTTCGGGCACCAGGCAATACCGGCCAACTCCCTGGGCCTGCCCATGGAATTCGCCCGCATGCTGGATGGCATGCTGGCCCCGGATCCGGAAACGAGGCGCCAGGCCGGCGACTACTACCTCAGAGAAATGCCGAGAATGGCCCGCACGGTGATGATTGATCTGCCAGAGCCGGCGTTGAACCCGTTGGTGCCGGTGTGGACGCGACCGTCAGACCATGAAATCGACACTGTGGTGTACAGCTCCCGAAAATCCTTCCTGCGACAGGAAGGCGCTCCGGAAACCCTCAACGACGTCAATGACGTGCAGCTGGACCGCTACTATAAAAACTTCATGCAAGGGATGGGTGAGACGGAAAAGGCGTTTCTCGCTGCCGTCAGCCGGCTTGGGCGATACCCCGTCGAAGGTGGCCTTGCCGTGCGCTGGGAGAGTGATGGCGTCTACATCGACACCTCGCTGAATCTGCATGACCCCAGCCTGAAGACCGCTTTCATCAGGGCGGTCAACAACATGGTGTATCTGGCCCAGGCCATCTACCGCCAGGGCATCTTCAAGAGCTGCCTGTTCAACGCCCGCAACACCCTCCACATCGACCGCGATGAACCAGACCAGCCCTTCGTGCCGGAACCCGGCATGCAATTGCGTTATGAGGTTAGCGCGGCGCCAGAGGTGGAAGACGAATCGCGAGTGCATTCCTACTTCGAGGACGGCCCCGACCCGGAAGAGTTCCTGGTACTGCCGCAAACCATCATTACCGCGCTGGAATCCCTCAACGACATCCACCATACCGGCATGATCATCTTCGAAGCCCTGCCCCGCCACCTCAAGATCCACAGCCACTACCGGCTGCTGGACCCGGACCGGGAGGGAGAATTTTCCCGGCTTCTCGACGAAATCCTGTCAGCGGTGGACCAGATCACTGGACTGGGCGTTTCCGGCTTCATGAAAATGCCCTACAAAGACACCCGCTTTTTCCCGCACATTGAGCGCCTGCCGGAACGTTATTATCCCCGGAACCCCAGAGTTGAAGCCGATTCCGTCTGACTCCTGAATCATGCCAAACCAGCGCCAAGAGGACTGGACAGAACCCCCCATCACACGTAAGATTGCGCACTCGAAATTGATGCCAAGGCATTGATTCCGACAACCGCCCGTAGCTCAGCTGGATAGAGCGCTGCCCTCCGGAGGCAGAGGTCAGAGGTTCGAATCCTCTCGGGCGGGCCATTATTTTAAAAGGCTTGCGTGAGAACGCAGGCCTTTTTTATTTGCCTGTGTCCGAATTGTGTCCACGGTGTGTCCGCACAAATTCGAAAGGATATTGGGGCGATCGCAATCTGACCTTTGCACTGAAAGAAACCAAAACACCTCTAGATAAGAAGATTCATTGAGGGCACTACGGTCGCAAAGCGAACGTTCAGATTTGGGGATAACGCTGATGTTAAGCGGCCGACTTGCCGGAGCAACCGCGTAGGCAAGGCGGTCCGGTGGAGGGCCGTAGGCCCGGAACGAACTTGAACGACTTGTTATAAGGGAACTTGCTCGCCAGCAATATCCCAGACCTTTCCCACGCTCTCCCGCAAGAAAGCAGGGGCATCCTCTGTTGCGTAAATCACGGCTCTGTATCTATTACTTACAATCGCAAATGATCTGAACAAGTGCGTAACTTCAAGAGACTTTTCAGGAGGAGTTTCGTGGTGGTGGTTGAAGTTGAAATAACACACAAGATCTAGTTTTTCGCGCTCCCGAGGACCATATTTCCTTACCAAGCTCTCCGCATACCTGTGGCTACGCGCAACTATGTCGCAAAACGAAATGAACTTCGGATTATAGTCGCTGACCAAGTCTGAAAAATCTTCTGCGTTTTTGGCCACTAACAATGCCTTACGATATTCGTCACTTCGGCGACGCCCGTGTTCCAGAATCTCTTTAACCTGGAAATTTGCCTCAAGAAAAGCGACATCTGCAGGCTCGTCCGCTTCGGACAAGAATGATTCTGAAAACTCATCTACTGCATATTCAAGAAGCCGCGCAACCACCCATTTTTCCCTCTCGAATTTTTGCTCATTCGTGGAGAGAAATTCTAGCGACTCTTGAATGGCCTCGACTCTTTCCGACTTCCAGTCATCCTCCTCCATTAGCCTCTTCCCTTATAACGCTTGCAGTTGCGGCAGGTACGGAGCGGAGCATAGTACCTGTCCGACAACCTGCACTGGTTAGGTGTTTCGCGTCTTATAGGTCACCTTCGGATACCCGTAATCTAGGATACTGACGCAATCATTGATACCCGCTACCAAATATTCTTTGAGTTCGTGGCCTTCATCGATAAGTGGTGCCGTCTCGCGGTCTGACTCCGCTGCCAGCCAACCATTGCCCAAGACCTCGAATATCCAGTGATCCCTAGAATCATCTCCCCAGAATTCCAGTAATTGACCTTCGTCGAGTACGCGAAAGCCTTCCACTGCCTCAAAATCGACATAGACTATCTCATTAGACCGAAACGAAAGCGTGAGTCGTAGCGTCCAAAGGTCATAGTTGACCATGAGAAGCTCCGGCACATTGCCTTCTTGTCTCGCTTCTAGCCCCTTGATGTGAGGGAATTTCATGTTTCACCTAACGCGGAGCTTTGCGGCTATTTTGGAACCGCGAAGCGGTGGAAAAATTGTCCGGCAACAGCGGCTGGTTATGCATTATTCGTAGTGGCTCCAGAGTCTGAGGACTTTCACGACTTGCTCGTCCTCCAGTACTTGGTAGACCAGGCGATGCTGAATATTAATGCGGCGCGAATAGGCCCCCGCAAGATCACCAATTAGCTTCTCAAACGGAGGCGGCTTGCGGTACGGATCTTCCGCTATTAGCGCTAACAGTTCCTGGGCTTTAGGTTTGAGGCCGCTGGAGGCCAACTTTTTTGCATCTTTCTGGGCCTGCTTGGTGTAAACCAACTTCCATGTCACCAGTCCAGCTCCTCATCGCATGCATCCACGGGAGTATCCATCCCTTCCCGAATAGACTCCCGCATACCGGGTACGGAGAGCAGGTAAAGTGTTTCCTGAATAGCAGACCAGTCTTCTTCGGATACCAGAACAGCTTTGTTCCGCTTACCCATGATGACGATTGGTTGGTGGGACTCGGCGGTCTCGTCAATCAACCGATAAAGGTTGCTGCGCGCCTCAGTTGCTGTGATTCCGGTCATGACGCACCTCTTGCGTGTTTAACTTTTAATCAAGTGTACGCCTATAGGTACGTACGTCAAGACGAACGCAATGCATAACGCCTAGCTCACCGGGAAAATAGGAGCGCAGCGAGTATTTTGTCCGGTGTAGCTACTTGTTAGCCGCTGTCTCGAAGTCATTTAATAGCCTTTTAAAATCTTCCCACTCAGCATCCTGATAGAAGTTAATTTCGATGGGATATCGTGGGTGGCCACTCAGCGCCTTGTTAAAAGCCTCTAAGAACTTATCTTGGTCGTGTATGTAGTAAACAAGTTCTTTTAGATTGTTGCCGGTTCGGCTATATACATGACGAAGAACCTGATCTTTTTCAATATGATCTTCGATGGCATCCTCTAGTACGATCATGCTTTGGTTTTCATCGTTTAACGGCATCCCGTTATTCGATTCGCCATCGTATTTCCAGGATATGACCGTTAGCCATGACAAGTTAGATCTGACGCTATCCTGTGGAAGCTCATTGACGAATTTGTAGATTACGGGCAATCCGTCTTCGTATACGCGACCAATTATTCCTTTTTCTTCTTCAGCATTCGCGGTCATGGCAAATATTATTCCTAGAAGTGTGGCGATTACTCTATTCATACGGCTAACAGCTTATTAGTTTGAATTCTTATTAAACCGCAATGCCACCACCCCGTCCAAAACTGAGTCACGGCCCGGACAATCTCGCCTTTTCAAACCCTTACCATCCGGCTCTCAGGCGCTTTTCCTCTCCTGATTCTGTGGAAAGTTTGCACGCGGGTTATTGTTGCACGTTTCTGCTAGTTAAATCCAAAAGGCTAAAAATTTCCGTTTCTAAATCAATAAGCTACTAGGGTGCTCTGTGAAAAGAGCGCAGCGCCATGCAAATTAAGCCGCAGAATTTTTGGCATTTTCGAGGCTTTTCCATTATAACTGTACAAATATACAGCTTTCAGCCAAGGAGGGGCGACTGTGTCAAAATCACCGTTTCTGCAATCGGTTCGTACAGAAATCAGGACGAGGCAGTACAGCTATCGAACCGAGAAAACCTATCTCTACTGGGTCCGCCAGTTCATTCTGTTCAATGACAAGAAGCACCCCGAGGTGATGGGCAATCACGAAATTGAGCGTTTCCTGAATCATCTCGCCGTAAATCGAGGGGTCAGCCCCGCCACCCAAAACCAAGCACTCTGCGCCATAATCTTCCTTTACAAGAATGTGCTGAAAAGGGAGATCGAAAACCTGCACTACAAGATGTCGAAAACACCCCGGCGCATGCCCACGGTTCTCAATCCAGAGGAAGTCGCTTCTATTCTAGGGAATATGGATGCGGAGTATTGGCTAATTACTGCCCTTCTTTATGGCTGTGGTTTGAGGATCAGCGAAGCTCTCTCGCTTCGCATAAAAGACATCGACCTGAAAAGCCGGAACCTGCTGGTGTTCAACGGTAAGGGCCGAAAAGATCGATATACCCTCATCCCCGGCAACGTAAGAGAGAACGTGGAGCGGCAAATCGCCCATTCACGAGCGCTACATGAGTCGGACCTGGCTGAGGGATTCGGGCTAACATCAGTCCCAGCCTCTCTGCACAAAAAGTACGGACCGGTCATGAAAGACTTTGGTTGGCAGTATCTATTCCCATCCTCCACAAGATGCGTTCACCCCATTGCAGGCTATGTTTGCCGACATCACCTTCATCATTCAACATACGCGCGGCAATTAAGGCAGGCCGTGCAAGCGAGCGGAATTACCAAACGGGTGACGGCGCATACTTTTCGCCATGCTTTTGCCACTGAGCTGCTGAGATCGGGAAGTGATATCCGAACGGTTCAGGAAATCCTCGGCCACAGCGAGATTCGGACGACTGAAATCTACACCCACATTATTGGCGATCGAAGAGCTGGAACAGTTAGCCCATTTGATCGTTTGCCGGGTTCTTGAGAAGCGACCAAGCGCTCAACTGGTGTAGATAACGCCAAGGATATGAAGTGTTGCGAATGTTCGCTTTTGTTTAGCAGCGCCCCGATCGGAGCGTCCGGTGGAAGACCCCAGGACGGAACGGTATTCCTCAAAAATATAGACACGCCCGCGGTGGACTTACCATAGACTGGGGGACGTCCAACACATGAGCGGCTCGGGTTAGGCTTCCCAATTGAGAGACTTTGATAAATACATGCCATTTTGGGTCGAGAATCGACAACATCTACAGAAATTCCATTATGTGAATTTTGTTTGGGAGCATATTAACTGATCGAAAGGTCGACATGTGCTGACGTATGCCCTCAACTTGGGCAAACAAATTGAGCTTCACTCAGATTCCGACTTCTGTGATTCCGAATAAACCAGGTGCAATTGCTCATCCTGTTCCGCCAACACGGTCGCCATAGTAATGATGGATCTGGCCATACCACGAACGAGGTTCAGGAGCATCAGGCCAAAGGCATCCGGTTCTTGCTGGTGTAAATCCAGGAACAGACCAAAACTGATTTCCAGAACAACCGATACTTCATCGGCCTTGGTACTGGCAGGTCGGTCTGCCAGCGCAATCATGGGGACAAACCCCATGTCATCACCCGGCTCGTGACAGCGCGCAAGAGTCATGCCGCCATCTTTCCTGGGCATCCAGGTACCGACTTTGCCGCTGAGCACGATGTAGAACGCCTCGCTACGATCGCCAACAGAGTAAAGCGAGTCCCCGGGACTCAGGCTAAGCACACGCCCCTCTTCCAAGAGCTTTTTTATAACCGCGTCGGGCATGGCACCAAAGCTGGAAAGCTCCCGGAAAAACTCTGGGCCTTGCTTCTGCCAATACGCTAAGGGATCCATGTCGCGCATGGAATCATCACCGGGCTATAGGAGTGTGCTATTAGTATAGCGCGATCTTCATGACTCAAGTCTGACTTGGCGACCGTTACCAAGACTCGAATGTCGTGGAAAGAAACCCCGATCGGTAAACTGGGATTTCGATGTTTTCTATTGAAAACGGCATCAACCTTGCCGCTGCACTAAAATCCGACCATCACGTACCGACGCCAGAACAGGCAACTGCCCCAGCAGCACCTCGTACGGCGACCGCCCCTGAAGTATCACACAGCGTGCGGGCAGCCCTTCCTCAATACCATATTCTTCCAGATCCAGTGCCGCAGCACCGTTGTCGGTAATAAGCTCCAGAGACCGGTCAATCCAGCCCATACCCAGCATGTGGCAGGCGTGCAGACCAACGTCCAGGGTACGGAGCATGTTGCCGTTGCCCAGCGGGTACCAGGGATCGCGGATGGAATCCTGGCCGAAGGCTACCTTCAGCCCTGCCTCCAGCAGTTCCGGAACCCGGGTCAGGCCACGACGCTTCGGATAACCGTCGAATCGGCCCTGCAGGTGCAGGCTTTCGGTGGGCATCGACAGAAAGTGCACACCGGATTGCTTCAACAACCGGAACAGCCGGCTGCAGTAATGGTCGTTGTACGAGCCCATGGCACAGGTATGACTGGCGGTTACCCGGGAGCCATAATCCAGCTTGAGCGCTTCGGCAGCGAGCACTTCCAGGAAACGGGATTCAGGATCATCAATTTCGTCGCAATGCACATCTACCAGAAGGTCGTGCTTGTGGGCCAACGCCACCAGCCACTGGACAGACTCAACACCGTAATCCCGGGTGAATTCGAAATGGGGAATGCCACCGACGACATCAGCCCCCAGACGAACCGCTTCCTCCATAAGCTCCTTGCCCTGCGGAAATGACCAAAGGCCCTCCTGAGGAAATGCCACAATCTGGAGATCAACGGTTTCAGCCATGCGCTCACGCACTTCCAACATGGCCTTCAGCCCTGTCAGCTTGGGGTCTGTCACATCAACGTGGGTGCGGACATGCTGAATGCCGTTATCGGCAAACAGCTTCAACGTCTGTTCGGCCCGGCCGATCACGTCGTCGCGCGTCAGGCTGGCTTTGCGTTCAGACCAGCACTCAATCCCTTCAAACAAAGTACCGCTCTGGTTCCAGCGAGGCTCGCCGGCGGTCATGGCCGCATCCAGGTGGATGTGCGGCTCCACAAAAGGAGGAGCAACCAGATTTCCGCCGGCGTCCAACTGATTTTCTGAGGCTTCTTCCGGTGCATGCTGGGCGGTAATCGCGCTGAACCGGCCGTCGGCGATAGCCAGCCGGTACAAACCCTCGCGGCCCTGCAATCGGGCGTTTACAATGGCATTAAGACATTCACTCATAACCTCTCCTTAGGGTTCTAAACTGGCTCTGATCCTTGACTGTGCAGGTTAACACCGCCAATAAAACATCCCCGACTGTTTGCCAAGGATCTTTGCTGAGATATGCTCATCACTGGGCTTGTTGGCCAGCCCATAGCATACGTGTAATGGCAAAAGGTGCTCTTCCCTCGGGTGACAGAACCGGGCGTGGGGCGCTCGCTCCCAATGAGCCAGGCGCTCGGCCCGCTCCGGCTCCTGCAGGGAGTTATCGCCACAGGTCTGTTCCAGCCAGTCCTCGAAAGCCTGATTGCGGGCCTGTATGTCCGGCGTCTGTTCCGAAAAGAAGGCCCGCATGTTATGGAACGAGAAGCCGGAGCCGATCACCAGAAGGTTGTCGTAATCCAGCGCCTGCAAAGCACGACCAATCGCCAGGTGTGTGCCGGCATCCAGACTGTCCACCAGGGACAGCTGAACGCACGGAATGTCCGCCTCTGGATACATCAGCTTGAGCGGCACAAACAGGCCGTGATCGAAGCCCCTTTGATCATCAAGCCGCGCCCGGAATCCGGCCTGTTTCAACGCCCGGCATACCTGCTGCGCCAACCCCGGCTCGCCGGGGCAGGGATAATCTATAGTGTAGGCTTCCGGCGGAAAGCCATAGTAATCGTAGATAAGCGAAGGGTTGGCGCCAGAGGTGATTGTCGGCACCGCCTCCTCCCAGTGAGCGCTGATCAGCAGTATCGCTGAGGGCTTGCGCAGGGTAGCGGCAAGCTCCGTTAGCCGGTCCACCATCTCCCGGTGGCCCGGATCTCCCAGCAGCGGCATTGGCCCGCCACCATGGGAAATAAACAGAACATCGGTTTCATTTTTCATGGCGGTTGATCCTTTGTTCAGAGTTCACCCGGCCCTGCCGGCACAATACCTGTCGGGTTCAGCGCCTTGATGGAGTAATACCCCGCCTTGATGTGTTCCAGGTTGACCGTATTGGCAATGCCCTCAAGCGCCAGTATCCGGTGCATGTAGGCGTGTAGCCGGGGCATGGCTCGAAGGGTATTGCGGTTACACTTGAACAGGCCGTGGTAGGCGACGTCAAAACGCACCAGGGTCACGAACAGACGTATATCGGTCTCCGTCAGTTGATCACCAAACAGGTAGCAACGTCCATCCGCCAGCTGTGACTCCATTTCGTCCTGGGCAGCAAACACCCTGGTGTAGGCCTCATCGTAGGCGGCCTGACTCGAGGCAAAGCCGGCCTGGTACACGCCGTTGTTCAGATTGGTATAAAGATAGCCGTTAAGTCTGTCGATTTCGTCCGCCAACGCCGCCGGGTAAAGGTTCGGCCCCTGATCCACAATCTCTGCGAAAGCCGTGTTCAGCATTCGCAGAATATCCGCAGACTCGTTATTGACGATGGTGCCGGTGTGTTTGTCCCACAGTACCGGCACCGTAGCGCGACCCGAAATATCCGGATCCGCCCGGGTGTACAGCTCATGCATGTAGCGCGCACCGTTGAGGGTATCCTCCTGCGCGCCGGGGTAGCCACCGAACTGCCATCCCTGATCGGTGAGCCGGGGGTTGACGACGGTCACCCCGATCACGTCCTTGAGCCCTTTGAGCTCGCGAGCCATCAAGGCTCGCGATGCCCAGGGGCAGATGTAGGCGACGTACAGGTGATAACGTCCTTGTTCGGCCTTGAAACCTCCCTCCCCGGTGGGGCCCGGCTGCCCATCCGGCGTGATCCAGTTGCGAAAGGGCGAGGTCTGACGAATAAACCGTCCTTCCTCGTCTTTCGCCTGCACCGGTTGCCAGTTTTCCTTCCAGATCCCGTTTACCAGCATGGCTCAGCCCTCTTTATGGAACAGGTTATCCACGGCAAACCGGCCTGCGCCCTGAATCGCCAAAGCGACGGTGACCACAAACAGCGTGAGGGCATACTCGTAGCCATTATTGGACATGAACAGCCCGTTGCCGATGTGCACCGAGAAGATGGCGACCAGCATGGTGAAAGCTGCAACCACCGCCGCGGGTCGTGTCAGCAGGCCAAGCACCAGTGCCAGACCGCCAAAGAACTCGGCACCGCCGGCCAGCAGCGCCATCAGGTAGCCCGGCTCCAGGCCAATACTCGCCAGCCAATTCGCCGTGCCTTCCAGTCCGTAGCCGCCGAACCAGCCAAAGAGCTTCTGTGCGCCATGGGCAGCCAGTACCAGGCCAACCGGCACCCGCAGTATCAGTGCAGAAAAGCCGGCGTTAGAGTGGAACAATGCCTTTGCGAATTGAGTGTTCATAATCATCACCTTTCATCTTTCTCTGGTTGGTTTATTCCGAAGCCCCTGCTTCAGAAGATGGACTCACTGTACTATCACCAAATGGAAAGACTAAGATGGCCAGCATTGCTTTATTATCATCGATTCATTGATAATCGGAGCACACATCAAAGGACATACCCATGGATCGCATCGAGGCCATGCGCGCCTTCGTGACGGTGGTCAATGAAGGCACCTTTACCCGCGCCGCGGACCGGCTGGACACATCGCCTCAGCTGGTCAGCAAATACATATCCCAACTGGAGACCCACCTGGGCGTGCGGTTGCTGAACCGAACCACTCGCCGGATCCACCTCACCGAAGCAGGCAGCCAGTATTTCCAGCGTGCCCAGCAGGTACTCAGCGACATTGATGACATGGAAAACCAGCTCGGCGACTTGCAGACCGAGGCCCAGGGCCTGTTACGAATAAGCGCCCCGGTTTCGTTTGCCATTCGCCACATGGCGCCCCTGCTGAGCGAATTCCAGAAAGCGCACCCGGCCGTCGGCATCGACCTGCAACTGAATGACCGAAAAGTCGATATCGTGGAAGAAGGCTTCGATATTGCGCTGCGCATCGGCCGCCTGAAAAGCTCCTCACTGATCGCCAAACGGCTCGCCCCGGTAAGGCTGGTTCTTTGCGCATCGCCGGCCTACCTTGAGCAATACGGCACGCCGGAACGCCCGGAGGATCTCCGTGACCATCGCTACCTTCGCTACAGTTACATGGACATGGACGCCGGCCCCTCGGTGCATAAATGGCTGCAAGGGAATGATCGCAACAACACCAGGGAGATGATCAGCAACAACGGTGACGTGCTGATAAAAGCGGCAATTGCCGGAGCCGGCATCGTCTTACAGCCCACCTTCATTGCCGGCGCGGCGATCAGGGAAGGAAAACTGAAAGTCATCCTGCCTGAACAGGAACCAGAGCACATGGGGCTTTATGCGGTATATGCACACCGGCAACTGCTGGCGAGTAAGGTTCGCAGCTTTATCGACTTTGTCGACGGCTTTTTCGGCGAACCTCCCTACTGGGATCGGTTTGAATAATAGTGAGGAGTGCCAAGTGCGGTAAAAGGACCGCTTGGACGCGCTTCTGGATAACGTTAAAGCCACTCTTGGCAGTGTGGATATCCTGGTGTGCAACGTTTCCGCATTGGGTGCGGGCAACGATCTGAAGGCCTGGGATGCCAATATCACCCTGGATCTGCTGTCGACGGTCCGTGCGGTGGCCAAGGTACTCCCCTGGATGAAGGAAGCCGGCAGCGGCAACATCATTATCCTGTCGTCCATCCCCGGGATTGAGGTGGGAACCACCCAACCCTATGCAGCCACCAAGGCGGCTCTGATCAGCTATGCCAAATCGCTGGCGGTCGACCATGGCCCCGATGGCATCCGCGCCAACAGCATTGCCCCGGGCTCCATAAAATTCCCCGGCGGCACCTGGGACAAAGCGGAGAAGGCCGGCTCCGATCGCTACCACAACACCCTGAAAAAAATCCCCTGGGGTCGCTTTGGCCGCCCGGAGGAAGTGGCCAATGTAGCAGTCTTCCTGGCGTCTGACGCCGCCAGCTGGGTCACCGGAGCCTGCATTCCTGTAGACGGTGCCCAGCACCGGTCCAACATGTAACGTTAGCCACGGACGACATATATGGCCCCTTCCCCTTTGCAAGGCTTCAGACTTTGATGAAGGACGGGGTGCTGCCATATATCAGGCCTGTTGACGAGGCGGCTTCGCCGCCTCTGACCCTGGTGAGGATTTGTCGCACGCCTGCCTAATCACGGACTCGGCCCATGCGGCCAGTGCCGTCCACAGAGTTTCGGTGCACCAGTTTGAACTGTTATGTCATCAATCGTCTGTTGCCTTCGCAACCTTAAGCCGATCATCCTTTCCAATTCGAGACATCTAAAACCGGACAAATTTTCAAGCTTTGCAAACCGTCTTTCACAGACTTAAGCTAGAAAAAAGTCGCGGTCAGAGCAGCGATCAACTTGGTCAAATCAAGACACCTGAAACCAGACAACGTTGTGCCCACGATCGGTTTAAATCGGCTAAGAATTCGGTTTAAAAGGACTTTTCAAACTAAAGGCAGAGCTACACAATCCGTTGAAAGGATTGTAATAACACCGAACGAAACCGTATTACATCAGGGGTCAGAGGTGCCCTCCGGAGGCAGAGGTCAGAGGTCAGAGGTCAGAGGTCAGAGGTCAGAGGTCAGAGGTCAGAGGTTCGAATCCTCTCGGGCGGGCCATTATTTTCAAGGACCTGCGTGAAAGCGCAGGTCCTTTTTAATTTCCTGTGTCCAAAGAGGCATAATTTAAGCCCTGTTTATGACGGAGTTCACCCGGAAAGTCGAAGTAATGGCGCAATTTTTATAAATAATTAACTTGGTTTAATCTTCAACTTCTCAGAATAATGTTTGCAATTCATACAGGCCTCGGTGGCAAATTTTTTGACTTTCCCCGATAGGCGCGGCAAGCCCCAACCTCAAACGGAGGCCATTTCAAAGGCCGCTGGACTGACGCCTCCCAAATGGCTTCGGAGCAGCCAGAAGCCGGAACCATGTTCAAATCCAGCAGGGGTTGCAAAGCATGAAACGCCACTCCGGATGGAGTGGCGAAGCGCGAAAACGCCCCCTCGGTCAGTTTCCGGAATATACGCCGGAACGCGGGAAGCCTTCCTGAGCTATTGATGTTCTCTTCGATTCACTTTCGGCCACAAAACCCGGCTCTTCCGGTTGCTTTGCGAACGACCGGTCACGGAACAGCACGGCCGCAATCGCTGGCAACAGCAAAATCGCGCCAAACAGGTTCACCAGGAACATGAACGCCAGCAGGATGCCCATATCGGCCTGGAACTTCAGGTCCGAGAAGTACCAGGTTGCCACCGAGACGGTCATGGTCAGCGCCGTAAACGCCGACGCCGTGCCACGCTGTTTAAGCGCTTCGAAAAAGGCCTCCTGAATGCTGCAGTCGCGGGCATCGAGTTCATGCTTCATGCGCTCAAACAGGTAGATGCCGTAATCGATCCCGCTGCCCACGCCCAGGGCGATGACCGGCAGGGTGTTCACCTTCAGGCCAATACCCAGCAACGACATGAACGCATTGCACAGCAGCGTCACCAGGGCCAGTGGCAGAATGATGCACAGGCTGATCCGGAGGCTACGGAACATGGCCAGACACAGCAGGGTCACCGAGGCAAACAGCGCGCCGTTGACCCAAGGGTTCGCCGCGGTCACCGCCTCGTTGGTGGCGGCCATCACCCCGACGTTTCCGGATGCCAAACGATAGGTCAGGGTGTCGTTGTCATAGACGGACTTGAACGCCTTGATGGCCGTGACAATGCCGGATATGGTCTCGGCCTTGTGATCGCTCAGGAACACCGAAATGGCCATCGCGTCACAGGCAGTGTTCATCAGCGTACTGCCATCGCGGGTCGCAAATGCGACACCCTGGGCTACCTGGGCCCGGTTGCCCGGCACCACGTGCCACTTGGGGTTGGTTTCCGCGTAGTTCTGGGTAACGCCCTTCACAAATCCCGGCAGCGCACCGACAGAAGCCACACCCGGTTGCTGACGGAGGAACAGTTCAAATTCTTCCAACTGCTGCATCAGCTCAGGCTGAACACAGGGCATGTTGTCGCCGTCGGCTTCAACTACGACCTGCAGAACGTCAACACCGACGGAATACTGCGAGGTGACCGCCCTGACGTCCTGATTGTAACGGGCGTCATCACGCAGCTCCGGCACGCCGTCCCCGAGATCCCCCACGTGCATCTGGTCTGCCTGGTAGATGCCATAGCCGGTCAGAGCCAGAGCGCAGACAATGGGCACCCAGGCTTTCGGTGTGGTGGCCAGTATGCTGAGCTTTTCCCAAAACCAGTAGTGAGAGCCTTTACCCGTCAGTCGGTCCAGTGCGTGCTGATCCATCCTGGTAAAAGACAGCAAAGGCGGCAGTACCAGCGAGTTGGTCAGGATCATCACGCCGACGCCCAGGGTCGCGGTGATCGCCAGTTCATGCACCATCTGGATATCGACAAACGCAATGACCAGGAAACCCAGTACGTTGGCCGCCAGCGCCACGACACTGGGAACCACCAGGTCCGTCAGACTGTCTTCAGCCGCCGTGCGAATGTCGGCCCCCGCGAGCACGTCGAGCTTCCAGGAATTACACATCTGCACCGCGTGCGAGACCGCAATGGCGAAGATGAGGAAAGGCACCAGAATCGACATGGGATCGAGGCTGAGCCCCAGCAGCGGCAACAGGCCCAACAGCCAGACAACCGGCAGCGATGCAGTGACCAGCGTGAGCAGGGTCAGACGCTTCGAGCGGGTGTACCAGTACAGCAGCACCGCGATAATAACGACCGCAACGGCAAAGAACACGAGCACACCACGGGCGCCGTTGGCGATGTCACCCATGGCCTTGGAGAAACCAATGATGTTGACTTCAAGGGACTCGCTCTCAAGCTCGGAACGGATGTCCTCCAGCTTGTTCGCAACGGCTTGCAGGTCAATCTTCTCGCCCGTGTCCGGATTCACTTCCTGAAGGGTTGCGACCACCATCGCCGATCGCAGGTCGTTGGCGACAATCTGGCCGACCCAGCTGGATTTCAGGGTCCGCTCCCGGATTTCTCTCAGTTCTGCCTCGGTACCGGAATAGTCCGCCTCAATCAGGTTACCCCCGACAAAGCCTTCCTCGACCACCTCGGAGTAGCGAACATTCGGCGTGAACATCGACGTCACAGAGCTTCGTTCAACGCCATCCAGATAAAACACGGATTCGGTCGCCTGCTTTAACGAGGCCAGGAATTCCTTGTCGAACACCGTGCCATCTTCGTTGCGCAGGGACACCATGATCCGGTTCGCGCCCACAAACTCACCCTGGTAGTCCAGGAAGGTGCCCATGTACTCATGACTGAGCGGGATCATCTTCATGAAGCCCGCGTCCACGCGCAACTGACTGGCGGAGAAGCCGAGGGCCAGCGTGATGGCGGCCATGACCACCAGCAAGGTAATACGGAATCGGAACACCCCGCGGGCCAGCACTCGGGTCAAGCCCATTTTCTTCTGCTCTGAACTCATGACTTATTCTCCCTGACCATTCCAGAGGCGAACACCCGCGGTGCCGGCCACCAGCCATTCGCCGTTGATCCTGGTCGCAGCGGTAATATCACCCGGCAACCCACTGCGTGAAGCAGGCGAGAAATGACGGCCGTCATCCTCGCTCACCAGCACCTGTCCGCCATTGCCGAACAGGAAGACCTGGCCTTCGGGCCCGGTTTCATGGGCATTGATGGCGGTGGCGAGGTCCACTTTCGCCTTCTGCCAGGTCGCACCACGGTCTTCCGTGCGCCAGATCTGCCCACGCATGCCATAGAGCAGCCACGCACCATCGGGCGTCTGCAGACCGCCAAAGAAGGAGCCCTCGTACGGCGACGAGAGTTTCTCCCACTGCTCACCACCATCGGCGCTGACAAACAGGGAACCGCTCTCGCCGATCAGCAGCCAGTCGTCACCCGCCTGGGCGATGCTATACAGGTGCCGGTCGAAGTAGTCCTCGGAAATGCTCGCGGGCTGCCAGGTTTCCCCACCATCCACCGACTCCATGACCAGCCCGAACGCACCCACCGCCAGGAACCGACCGCTTCCCAGGTAGGCGACATCCATGAACGGATCCCCCCGCCCATGCTCGGACACATCCACCGGCGTCCAGGAGTTGCCATGGTCAGTGGTGTGCAGAATCATGCTGCCGTGGCCGACCACGACGCCTCGACCATTCTCCCCGAAGGCGATACCCATCACCGAGTCGGTGGCGGGCAGACGTTGGCTCTGCCACGCATTCGGAACAGGCCCGGTGCTGGTCAGCAGAACGCCCCGCTCACCGACGGCGTAATAGACCTGTTCATTGCGCGCGAGGTCGAAGATGGCCACCCGATCGGCGGAGATGTCGTAGGACAGGGGCGGCGTTTCAGCCCAAACGGCAGGCGCACAGGCCCCGAGTGCCAGAGCGATGGCCCCGGCCCGAAAGTTTGAAATAACCATGAGAGGTATACCTGATCGGAAAGGATTGGACAGTGGGAGCCAGGGCCCCCGCTGTGGTCAATTAGCGCCCGCTGCGACGAAGCGCGTCCGGCTGGAATTCGATGTAACGCCCTTTCGCACCAAACTCCCACGGCTCATCGATTTCATTGGCGAGATTCGATACCAGGTAAGAACCGTTGTTCAGATCGTGATAGATATTGGCGCGGTACCAGGGAACCAACACATCGTAAAACTGGATAACCGGATGGATCGCGACGCGCCACAGGTCACCGCGGGTGTCGTAGGCGTCTTCCATCAGGACGTTCCAGGAGTCCTCATCGAGATAGAAAGTGCGCTTGCCATAAATGTGGCTGCTGTCCTCGCGCAGCGTCGCCTCAACCACCCACACCCGGTGCAGTTCATAGCGCATCAGATCCGAATTGATGGTGTTGGTGCGAAGAATATCCTTCTCGTAGTTCAGAGACTTATCGCTCAGCTTATAGGCGTTGTAGGGAACGTAGATTTCCTTTTTGCCCACCAGCTTCCAGTTGTAGCGATCGGGCGCACCGTTGTAGGCATCGAACTGGTCGGTGATACGAATCCCCTCGGTGCCGTCGTTGGCGTTGTCGTAGGCCAGATCCGGAGCGCGTCGCACCCGGCGCTGTCCGACGTTGTAAATCCAGGCAGACCGTACTTCCTCGACCTGGTCAATCGGTTCGTGAACCAGCTGGACCGTGCCTTCCAGCGTCGGTGGCGAGGTGTACTTGGCGGTGTAGTTCAACAGGCGGTTCTCGGACTGGCGGTCCATGTTCTCATCAAAAATCCGCTTCTCAAGGAAGCCCACCTTGTAGAAATCACCGTCGCCCTGCACCGGGAACCAGTGGTATTGACGCTCAACGCCGCCCCCCAGGTAGCGGACGTTGTGGTTCCAGATCGCTTCCAGTCCGTTTTCCGGAATCGGGAACGGCACGTTGGCGCCATCCAGGTTCTTGATACCAAAACCCTCAAGCTTCACGTCCGGCGACTCGGCCTTGATGGTGTCGTACACCCTCTGGGGCAAGGCCGCAGTACGGCGGGTTTCGTACACCGGCATCCGGAAGTTGTCGTACTTCTCGAGCAGGGCAATCTGACCGGCGCTCAGCTTGTCACGGTACTGGTCCAGGTTGTCCCCGGTGATGGTGAACTTCACGTCGTCCTGCGGGAACGGGTCGATATAGCCCTGTTTGGGATCCCAGCCTTCCGGGGGCGACGTCAGCCCTCCGGTCCACGCCGGGATGGTGCCGTCGTCGTTGGCGTTCGGGTTGGCACCTACCGGTGTCAGTTCCGTTCCCAGCTTTGCCACTTCCTCAGGGGACAGCTCGGCCATGGCCGGAGCAGTGAAGGCGAAGGCGGCAGAAACCGCCAGCGCCCGATACAGTCTGTTTCTGGAAAATTGCATGTCAGTATCCTCGGATTTTTGTTTTAGAACGTGTAGCTGTAATTGACGGACGCGTAGTCACGGTCCCGCAGATCGTTGTAATCGGCAGAGTCCGCGAAGTGCACGTAGCTTGCGCCGAACTTGTGTCGTTTCAGATAGGTGAAGTCGGTCGCCAGGGTGGTTGAGATCCGGCCTTCCTGGAACTGACCATCAAGAGAGTTACCCTTGACGTCGTGACCGACGAACAGGGAGGGCTGCACCAAGAGACCCAGACCAAACGGGTTCTGGTAATCCAGAGAGCCGCGCACCCGGTAGCCCCACGAGAAGTCCGTGACATAGCCGTCGTTCTGGCAGCCCGCCGGGGAGGCGTTTACGCCGATGTTACAGGGATTTGCCCCGCCAAAGGCGTCCTCGTGCTGACCGAAACCAAAGGTGAAGCCCCGCCCATAGCGACGGTCCGTGGCGGAATCCGGCACATCGCCGTACTGGAAACCGACTTCGGCGATGAGCAGCGCCGTCTGTGCCCCGAGAATGTTGGACCACAGGTTCAGGCCGTTAATCTGGAACTGGGTCTTTTTGTAGCGATCGAAGCCGTCGATGGTCTGGTCGGCCCCGGCGGTAGCGAACTCTTCACCCAGAGGCCCCTGTCCGGCCAAAGCCGCGACCACCAGATCACCGCCGTTGAGCAGAACCGGGAAGTTCGGTGAGTGGGTCAGTTCGGCACCCACGGACCAACTGGCGATGTTGGCGGCGGCACTGATTCCGTAAAGCTGAATGTCCTCCGGATACACCCAGGAAACGTCGCCCGGGGTCGACCCCAACGCCGCATCTGCCTGAACCGGAATCAACGAGGCCGAGCCGGTCCCCGGACCGCTGCCAGTGTTGATCTCCAGATAGGGAAACTTGGAATGGTAGTTGATGGCGTACAGACCGATTTCGGTATCAATGGCGTCTACCGGAAAACGCAGAGCAACCCCGAACTGGCCCTGGTCGCTGGTATCGTTGCGGGTTGCCTGGGGGTAGTAAGCGCCGTTCTGGAAGTCCTCAGGACTGGTGCCGTTGCCCACAAACACCGCGGCCGTGCATCCGCTGGCGTCCGGTGAAATGAGGTTCTCGGTGACCGACCAATAGTGACCGCACCCCTCGACCGGCGAGTTCTGCCACTCAAACTGGTAGAAGGCTTCGACCGATACACCGCCCCCGAGCCCCATGTTGGCGTACAGCATATTGGTGGGCAGCAATACTTCACGCAGCTCGGTACCGGGGCGACGGAAGGCGGGTACGTCAAGGGGGTTGATGCCCTGGTTCACACCCTGGATAAACAGGCTTTCACCCCAGTTAACCACCTGACGGCCCAACCGGATCTGCAGCGGCTTGTAGTTAATATCCCAGGTGTTATAGACAAAGGCGTCCATCAACTGGACGCCGGAGAACTTCTGCAGATTCTCGTAGCCCCGGTCAGACAGGGGTTCGCCCTGCTGGTAGCCGTTCGCCTGGTTTCCCAGCCGCACGCGCTCGTCTTCCAGAGCCTGGTCATACCAGCCCTTCACGCGGACCAGGGCGCCCATGTAGTCTTTTTCGAAGGAGAGTTCAGTGAGAAATTTGGCAACAGTAGAGAACCGTTCGCCCTTGTCATAATTGAGGTTACCGTCACCGGCTTTGCCTCCGGTGCCCGGCTCCTCACCGACAAGGCCTGCATTCTGCGGATTGTAGAGCGCCGGATCCGGGTCCTGCATACGCCAGCTCGAACCGAAGGAAACGGTTGTATTCAGAGCACCATCCCATTCGCCCGCATCAAAATTGAAGGCGGACGCTGTATTGGCATTACCGAGGGTCAGCGCCATCACAATACCTGCACTGAGTCGGCTGGTCCGAAAGGACTTCGCATTAGTCATATTTTGATCACTCCGCCACACACCCGATGGGGTGCATGGAATGTTGTTTTTGTGTTGTCATGGGAGCGCCAGTATTCCGTAGAAATACCTATGCGCGTTTGCTCTTCAATGCCACAAATTTGGCTTTTGACGCCAATCACGCCGACGGCTTTCAGCGTTGGTGGATGTTCCTTTCGAGTTCGTCCAGGGCGTCAACCATACCCACAGCCAGCCGCTGCATGTGGGGCACTCGTTCCCTACAGGCCACCATGCCGAAATTCAGGAAATCGCCGTGACTGACGCAGGTGAAGTTCAGCGGAATGCCCGGCATGATCAGGCTGACGGGATAGACGTGAAGCAGTTCGGCGCCATTCAGGTAGCGGGCTTCGCGCTGCCCGGGAACGTTGGAGACCGTGGTATTGAACAGCTGGCGACCGGTCCTGCCGATGCCCAGTACCACCGACGACAGAAAGGGACCTGTCGAAAGCAGTGAATAGACATTGACCGCATGGGCAGGAAGCTCGTTCAGCATGGCTTTTCCGGCATGTGTGGACCGTTTAACGTGTTCCAGACGCAGGGCCGGATCAGCAATGTTGGTTCCCAGGCTGCCGAACAACAGGCTCACCTGGTTGCCAATGCTGATGTCGCCGGATTTTCTCGTGGACACCGGCAGCGCCGCGGTGAGCGAGTCCTCGGGCAAGGCATTTGCCTCAATCAGGTACTCGCGCAGGGCGCCACCCACGATCGCCAGCACCACATCATTGACCGTGGCTCCTGTTGTCTTCGCCAGCGTCTTAAGCCGCGCCAGTTCGAAGTGCTGGGTGGCAACCCGGCGATGGGGGCCAATCGGGCCATTCAGGATGGTCTCGGGTGTTGACCTGAACGTCGTCAGGGTCTCGTTTTTGGTGCGCAGCTTCAGGGACGCTGCGAAACCTGCCTTCAGGTCTGAGAGGCTTGGCAACGTGCCCCTGTCCGGCTCTTTTGCCCCGCCCGAGCCTATCTCCGCCTGCGCCTTGGCCCACATGGGAGTACTCAGTGAATCCGCGTCCGTCGACAGGCTGCCAACCACCAGACGAGTGCCGCTGATGCCGTCGACAAGCGCGTGATGGATCTTTACGTAGAGAGCAAACCGATTGTCGGAGAGCCCCTCGATGAAGTGGCACTCCCAGAGCGGCTTCTCCAGATCCATCGGTAATTCGTGAATCCAGGCGATCATGTGGCCTAGCTCCTTTTCACCACCGGGCGCCGGCAAGGACCACTGCCTCAGGTGATATTCCAGGTCCAGGTCGTAGACTTCCCGGGTCGCAGGCCGGAGCTGCCAGCGAGTGGGACGCGTA
Organism: Marinobacter panjinensis; assembly: GCF_005298175.1. Lineage (NCBI taxonomy): Bacteria > Pseudomonadati > Pseudomonadota > Gammaproteobacteria > Pseudomonadales > Marinobacteraceae > Marinobacter > Marinobacter panjinensis. The sequence goes on along the minus strand of NZ_SZYH01000001.1, from coordinate 3,367,117 downwards.
AGCACCTGATTCCAGGGATAGACGACCCGGGTTTCCTCCCGCCAGCGTGCGGTCAGGCTACTGACGAAGGTTTTGCGTTCCTGATCGGTCAGCGAGGTGGGATAGGAAAACGTCATCAATGCCGCCACGTGCATGGGCATGTTCTTGCCTTCCAGTTGCAGGGACGCGGCATCCAGCAACGGCATTTTTCTCAGGGTCATACCGCCTCCTCGACCGCGTTTGCTACCGCTGCCTTCGCAGGCTCACCAACGCCGAGCTTTTCCTCGAGTTCCCTGCATGCCTCCTCCATACCGAGCGCCAGTTTCTGCATGTGCGGAACGGTATCCCGACAGGCGGTGATACCCACGTTGAGCGTTCCGGCATGGCTGTAGCAGGTGAAGCTCACCGCCATCCCCGGGAACACGATGTTCGCCGGATACAAATTCACCAGGCGCGCGCCCCTGAGGAACTTTTCCTCGCTGCCGCCAGGCACGTTGGACACCACCGTGTTGAATAGCGGACGGGTTTTTCCGGTGACACCAATGAGCATCCGGAGCACCGAAGGCATCATGCTTACCAGGGAATAAGGCACCCGCATTTCCTGGGGCAGACCCAGCACCTGCTCTTTGGCCAGGTCGGTGGACTGATGAATCTTCTGCAGACGCACCACCGGGTCCGCAATGTTGGTTCCGAGAATGCTGAAGATCATGCCCACGGCATTGCCGCAACTCTGATCGCCCTCGGCACGCAGGGAGATGGGGATGGCCGCGGTCAGGCTATCCCCCGGAAGCGCGGTAACGCGCTGCAGATATCGGCGGAGCGTACCGCCGACGAGACAGAGCAGCACATCGTTGAGGCTGACCCCCGCCTGTCGGGCCACGGCCTTGATCCGATCCATCGAAAAGCTCTGAGTGGCGAAACGCCGCTGGGCTGCAATCGGGCCATTCAAGGGCGTGTAGGGCGCCGAGCGAAAGGTAGTGAGCTCATCATCTCTGCCGAACAACTTGAGGACGTTCGCCGCGGTACTCATCAACGCCTGGGCGGAGGGAATCTGGAGTGGTCCTGGCTGGAACGGTTTTTCCGGTGCCGAGTGAACCCAGAACGGCGCCGTTTTCTTGTCGGCGAGGCTCTCGGAAAGCCCCTTCATCAGCAGGATATTCGCGCTGATGCCATCGACCATGGAATGATGGAACTTCATGTAGATGGCGAAGCGGTTGTCGGCCAGACCCTCGATGATGAAGCATTCCCACAACAGCCTGCGCAGGTCCATGGGCTGGCTGTGCAGGCGGGCAACCAACTGACCCAATTCCTTCTGCCCCCCCGGCTTGGGCAGGAAAAGGTGGCGGACGTGATATTCGAGGTCCGGGTCATGACAGGTCTTCAGCCTGGGCGCCAGCTGCCACCGGGACGGAGACACCAGTTTCTGGTTCCAGGGGGCCTTGATCCGGGTTTCGTTACGCCAGTCCTCGACCAGCCGGGTCACGAAATCGGCCCCGGCTTTTGCCGGCAGCTCGAAGATCATTAATCCGGCCACGTGCATGGGCGCATTGGGGTTTTCCAGCTGGACAAAGGCCGCGTCCAATGGCGTCAATTTCTTATAGTTTGTCATCTTCTCTCTCCCGAGCGTCCGGCTCCTTTCTGGAGCTGCTCTTTCATAAACGTTGTTATTTGTTGTCTGGCACCGGAGGCTTCCGGGAACCAATCCTCCAGCAGCGGAAAGGCGTGCGGAAGGTGGGGCCACAAGGCCAGCTCGCTAGGGACGCCGGCCGCGGCAAGGCGGCGGGCAAACAGCACACTGTCATCGCGCAGCAGTTCCGCCTCACTGGCGACGATCAGGGTCGGTGGCAGCCCACGGCACTCGCCCAGGAGGGGCGATATTTCCGGATTGGCGCTGTCCGCGCCGTCCAGGTACCAGTCCAGGGCTTGCGCCAGCGAGGCAACCGGAAGCATGGCGTCACGACCGGCATTGACGAACCGGGAGGGCGAACCATGCAGACGGCCAAGGTCGAGCGCCGGCGAGACCGCGATGGCGCAAGCGGGCATCGGCATTCCCCGATCCCGGATCCGGTACAGCAGCGACACCAGCAAGTTGCCGCCGGCCGACTCGCCGCCCAGCACAACCCGCTCAGCGGGGACCCCGGAATCGAGCAGCAGACGGTATGCCGCCTCGCAGTCATCGAGAGCGGCGGGAAAAGGGTTGGCAGGCGCCAGCCGGTAGTCCGGAATAAAAGCGCTGGCAGCCAGAGGGTCACAAAGGCGCTCGGCAAAGGACAGGTGTCCCCTGGGCATCGCCGGCAAAACAAACGCGCCGCCATGCAACCACAGAAGCACGGGACTGCCAGTGCTGGTAAACGGTGTACCCAGCGAGTGTCCTGCAACCGCCCCGTCCTCGCCCCAGTGGTAGTCATAGCGAAACCGTTCCCTCTGACGAGCGCTTGCCCAGCGACCGGCGATGCCGATCTGCGCACGGGCTACGCGTCGGGGATGCCCGCGCAACAGGTAGGCCATAAACGGCCGCAGTAGCCAGCGCAGCACAAGGAGCTTGCACCGAGTCGGGAATGAAAGTGGGAGCGAGCGCGTTGAATAGTTGGTGGGGTCAGAGCGTGAATTCATGGAAAGCCAATCCCTTGGGTAATTTCTGCCCACACTATGACCAATTGGTCGTAGTCGCTCCTTGGCTTACAACGTCAACAGCTTGTTATTTCACGCCATGAAAAATCTGGCGTGTTTTACCTGTAATTTGTCGTGAATTGAAAAATAACGGTGTCAAAAACTACCCACGATAGGACCAACACAATAAACAGAACAGGAGCCACCCCATGTCTCTCCCAACTGGTCGGGACGGGCAAAAGCCCTCCCTGCCCTCCAAAGTCTTCATAACCGGCGCCAATGGTTTCATTGGTCGCACCCTCTTCCATCGCTATCGCGAGCTGGGCTGCGAGGCCTGCGGTATGGATCTACAGGCGGATGAAGAGCGCAACGTCATAGCCGGAAACCTGACCGATCCGTCAGGCTGGCGCGATCATGCCAAAGGCTGCGACCTCTTTATCAACACCGCAGCGGTGGTGTCGCTGGCCGCTGACTGGGAGACCTATACCACCACCTCGCTGGTCGGCGTTCGCAACGCTCTGGACGTCGCCATTGCCGTCGGTGCACAGCGCTTCGTGCACTATTCCTCGATCGCCGCCATGGGCTACGACTACGAACCCGGAGCGGACGAGACGGCTCCCGTGGTGATTGGTGAACACTACCGCTACGGCGTGGCCAAGGGCGCCTCCGAACACACGGTGCTCGCCGCCCACGCCGCCGGTGAAATCGACTGCACCATCATCCGCCCGGGGGACGTCTACGGTCCGGGCTCCCGCCCCTGGTTGCTGGAACCCTTGAAGATGGCCCGGGCCGGCCAACTGATCCTGCCCAACCGGGGCAAGGGCATCTTTACCCCGGTGTACATCGATGACCTGATCGACGGCACCCTTCTCGCCGCCGGCCTGCCTTCAGGCAGCGGCCGCATTTTCATCCTCTGGGGCGACGAGCCCGTGACCTGCAGGGAATTCTTCATGAATCACTGGCGCTGGGCCGGCAACAAGGGTTTCCCACCGAGCATGCCTCTGGCTGCTGCCCTGAAACTCACCCAGGGCATCTGGTGGCTGAATCGCAAGCTCAAGCGCCCCAATGAGGTCACGCCGGACGCGATGCTGATGTTCGCACGCAAGGGCGGCTTTTCCATTGAGAACGCACGGAAACACCTCGGCTTCGAACCCAAGGTCAACCTAGAAGAGGGCATGACACGTTCCGAAGCGTGGCTCAGAGAGATCGGAGAACTGAGCCGAACCGATAGCCCGTCCTTTGACCAGGAAGCCAGCGCCTGACGCGGGCCTCTGACTTTGCCAACAACACACACCAAGGAGACACCCGATGCGAAGTGCCATCGTTGAAGACAACAACCTGAAGATCGTGGATTTGCCGGAACCCAAACCACGTCAGAACGAGCTCCTCATCAAATCTCTGGTTTGCGGCATCTGCGGGTCCGACCTGCATTGCCGGCACCACACCCATGAGATAGCCGAGAGCTCCCGCGAGGTCGTGGGTAGCTCCATCATCGACGCCGACAAACCCATACTGATGGGACACGAGTTTGTCGGGGAAGTCCTGGAAACCCGGCAAGGCTCGACGTTCAAGGCTGGCGACCAGGTCGTCTCCCTGCCCTTCCTGATGCGGGAAGAGGGTCTTGCCATGATTGGCTTCAGTTCCGCCGACGTTCCCGGGGGCTTTTCCGAACAGATGCTGGTCGACAGCCGACTCACCATGAAAGTCCCCAATGGCCTGAGCCCGGAAATGGCGGCTCTGACTGAGCCCATGGCCGTTGCCCTGCACGCGGTTAACCGTGGCGAGCCAACCCGGAATCACGTACCACTGGTCATCGGCTGCGGCCCGATCGGTCTTGCCGTTATTGCCGTGCTGAAGATGATGAAGATTGGCCCCATCGTGGCGTCGGATTTCTCGAGAGCGCGTCGTGACCTTGCCAGAAAAATGGGCGCGGATGTCGTGGTCAACCCGGCAGCGCATTCACCCTATGAAAGCTGGAAAGAAGCAGCCCAGACTGCGAGTCCGGAAGAGGCCGGCCCGATCTCACCCCTGTTCGGAGGCGCCGACCTGAGACCCTCGCTGATTTTTGAATGTGTGGGTGTACCTGGCCTGATCCAGAATGTCTGTACCGGCGCACCCTACGGGTCTCGGGTCGTGGTTGTGGGTCTGTGCATGGAAAAGGACGCGATAATGCCGTCCTACCCGGTCATGAAAGAAATCGATCTCCGCTTTGTCAGTTTCTACAGCGGTGAGGAATTCGGAGCGACCCTGAACCACCTTGCCAACGGCGAGCTCGATGCCGGCGGGCTGATTTCCGACACGGTGGGCCTGAGTGATATCGAATCCGCCTTCGACCGATTGGGCAAGCCTGAAAACGACGTCAAGATTCTGGTAAAACCGTCAGAATAAGACGTCAAATACGACTAAAAAGCCGCTGTTTCCAGCGGCTTTTTTGTTTATTGCCCGCGCCGGGCCAGCCATCTGCGCAGCAACCGGAGGGGCGCGTTCAGGCGAAGGCTGGGGCGAAAGCCGGTCGCCCGGTAGGCAAATTTTCGGGGGTACAGAAGCTCTATGCTATTGCCTTCCGGGTCATTGACGTACATGACTTTGAATATGCCCGCCTCCAGCGCCTTTCCATTGGCCCGAAACCCCGACCAGAGGGCTTGGGCATACACCTCGTCCCATTCAATCCGGGACTGGGTGTTAAGGGCAAAGTTCATGAAACCGTGCTGGTACAACGCCGGACGCTGCCCCCCTGGAAACGGCTCAGCGGTGCGACAGATTTCCACCACAACGCCGCCGCCACGCAGGTACCTCGGTTCTGACAGACCCGGCTTAACCACGGAAAGACGCTGAGCCCACCCCTCTGGCATCTGCACCGGCGTGACGCCAAGTGAGCCAGACCAGGCACGCGCCACGCCTTCGGCATCGTGGGAATTGAGCCGGATCAGCCGCACTGCGGACGGTTGGTTCCGGCCATTCCAGCCAGCGTCCGGCAGGGGATCGCGCTCATAGATTTCCAGTGCGTTACCCTCGGGGTCACTGGCGTACGCCACCCTGCCACCGGTTTCTCCCTCCACGGCCTCTAGACGCTGCTGGGCCGACAGGGCATCAACGCAACACTGGAACTGTTGGCTATAGATTCCGATACAGGCATAACCCGGCATCACCGGGCTCCAGTGTTCCGGGCGGGGCAGCATTTCCGGCGACCGGAAGTCGAAGAACTCCAACTGGAACATGTCGGCATTGCCGTCGAGAGACCAATAGCAGCGCGTATTTACGCCGTCGATTCCCATCACCCGGGTAGATAGCTTGCCCGCATAGATGGTCCGCCCCGACGACACAAAACCGAACAGGGTGCCGTACCAGGACCGGAGGGCCCTGGCATCCTGACACACGAAGGCAATCTGACTGCAGTATGTGCTCATCGGAATCCCACCTCAGACAACGCGCAGATCCTTCCTCAGGATCTTGCCAACGTTTGACTTGGGCAGCTCCTGCAGCACCTCGATTTCCTTCGGAACCTTGTAGGCGGCGAGACTCTGCCGGCAATGGGCCATCACCGCGTCTTTGTCGATTCCTGATCCCTCGGTCGGCGCCACGAAAAGGCGGATGCGCTCACCGGTTTTCTCGTCCGGCACACCGATACAGGCCGACTCAGCAACCTCGGGCAACTCACTGGCAACGGCTTCCACCTCGTTGGGGTAAACGTTGAAACCCGAGACAATGATCATGTCTTTCTTGCGATCAACAATCTCGAACTGACCGTCCGGGTGCATGACCGCCACATCACCGGTTTTGAAAAAGCCATCTTCGGTGAAGGTATCAGCCGTTGCCTGCTCCCGGTTCCAGTACCCCTTCATGACCTGGGGTCCGCGGGCACAGAGTTCGCCCGGCGTTCCGGCAGGCAGGGCGTTGCCTTGCTCATCGATGATCTTGACCTCAGTGGACGGTACCGGATAGCCCACCGTGCCGCTGAATGCTTCCTGCCCCATCAGGTTCAGGGTGAGGATCGGCGAGGTTTCGGACAAACCGAAGCCTTCCAGGATGTGAGCACCGGTGAAAGACTTCCAGGCCTTGGAGGTGCTCGGGAAGATCTTGGAGCCACCCCCAAATGCCACTTTGTAACGGGACAGGTCCACGTCCTTGAACAAGGGGTGGTGGGTCATGCCCGCATACAGGGTATTGACGCCACCAATAACGGTGAACCTGGAATCCTTGATGGCCTTCAGGTAGGCGTCCATGTCACGGGGATTGGGAATCAGGATGGCTTTGGCGCCAATTGCCGCGTAGGCCACGAAAATCATCAACCCAAAGATGTGATACATCGGCAGTGCCAGCACCAGCACCTCCTCCCCCGGCTCGTTCGCCTCGGGCATGAAGCTCCGGAACTGAATGCTGTTGGCAATCAGGTTACGGTGGGTCAGTGTCGCGCCCTTGGAGGGGCCTGTCGTTCCGCCGGTGTATTGCAGAAACAGGACATCATCGCCGGAAACCGGTACTGCGGTGGGTTTATTACCCGCATTATGCTCCAACAGGTCCGCCATGCCGATGAACTCGCCCAGTTCGGCGGGAATGTCACCACCCGGAATCGGGAGGCCGACCCCATCACCGGGATTGACCACAATCACGTGCGAAACGGACGTAGCGTCACGGATCGGGGTCAGCGACGCCACGGAGCCCGAATAGATAAACAGTGTTTCGGCACCGGAATCATTCAGTTGGTGTTCCAGTTCCCTCGGCGTGTACAGAGGGTTCACGTTCACCTGGATGGCGCCCACCTTCAGAATCGCCAACATGGCCACCGGATAGGCAAAGATATTCGGCAACATGACCGCGACCCGGTCGCCCTTCTTCACCCCGTATTGCTGCTGCAGGGCGCTGGCCAGCGCATCCGAGGCTTCATCAAGCTGGCCATACGTCATGGTGTCACCAAAGCACTCCAGCGCGGCGTGCTCCGGGAAACGCTTGCTAGCGTCATTAAACAAACTGGCAACGGAGGCATGGGTGTCAGGGTCAATTGTGGGGGGAACATCCGCGGGGTATGAATCAAGCCAGGGTTTCATGGTTTTCTCTACCTTAATTGACTGTTCGGATACAAAAAAACGCCCTACCCGGGAAAACCTGTTTTGGCCGGGAGGGCGCTTCTGCATTGGCTGTCTTACTTGACGTTACGGACCCGGGCGTTGTGGTCCGGCTGGGGAGGCGTGATGTAGTTTGCCGGCTCGAGGCCCCGTTCCCGGATCAGGTTGTCCAACATGATCATGATGTCGCTGGCATCCATGATGCCCAGGTAGTTGCCATCGTCGTCGAAATTGACGTTGGCGCCGTGTACTACCATCAGGGTCTCTGTGGGCCCGGTGTTGGTCGCTGGCGTGGTGAACTGGTGAATGGAGCCGCCCGGCTCGTACAGGTAGCAGCCGTCCGTCTGGGGATCGTTGGGGTATTCCTTGTATTCCCAATGGCCCGAAATCGTGAACAGGTGGACCGTACCGGTGTGGTAGTGGCGGGGCAGCGTCACGCCCGGATGGAACCAGACTTTCAGCACCCAGACACCGTTATGCGGATCAAGGAAAAGCGGCTGTACATCAATGCCTGGCACGCCAGGCATGGCGTCTTCATAAACAGGCTGATTTTTGGAGTTCACATAAAGCAGTTCGTGGTGTTCAAAAACCTGGTTTGGCGTCGTCATGGTCGACCTCTCTTGTAGATTGTTGTGCCGTTGGCGGATACCTGCCAGATTTCATGGTCGCCCGATTCCGATGGTGGCACATGATAGAGAATGCCGTTTTCTTGTTATTTCCCGCCAATGCAGCTAGCGTTACCCGTTACAATCATGAACAACAATTACACGTCATTATGGTTACGACTGATCTCACCAGAGCCTCGTCCCTGGCACGATTCGACGAGTTCTGCGCCAAATATGACCTCGACTACCGGGCGATGCTGCGTGAAGCCAGGCTGCCCGAGGACGTGCTCGATCATCCCGAGAGCCTCATTTCCTATGCCCGGCTGGCGACACTGCTCGAAAACTGCGCCAACCGGTCAGAGCATCCATTGTTCGGTCTGGAATACGGCATCTTTCAGGGCACAACCATCTTTGGACGTTTGCTGTATCTGTTCAAAAACGCTCAGACCGTCGGCGACTCGCTGAACGAGCTGATGCAGTATTTCCACCTGCATTCCGCCGGCGGGCTGGTCACGGCCACCATCGAGGACAAGATGGCCATTCTCAGCTACGAACCCTTGTTGAGTGAGGGGGTCGCCAGCAAGCAGGCCGTTGAACTGGCCATCGGGGTGGGCAAGGCCTTGCTGAAAATGCTGCTTGGGACCCAGTGGCGACCCAGTGGCGTGCATTTCCGACACGGGCCCAGCAGTTCGCCGCAGGCCTACAGCCGGCTGCTTGGCCTGCCTCCCCAGTTCGACAGCACCATCAATGGCTGGGTGTTTGAAGCCCGCCTGCTCAACCTGCCCCTGAGCGATTCCGATCCGAAGCTGCATGCCCTGATGCGCGAGCATCTGGAAAAAATGGATGAACTGTCAGTCCAGGAGTTGCCCGCCTACGTTCAGCATCTCATGAAGAATTTTCTGCCCAACGGCCGGGTGACCATTGATCTTGTAGCGGATTACATGCTGCTCAGCTCCCGCTCTCTGCAGCGCTACCTGACCGAGGAAGGCACCTCCTTCCAAAAGCTCCTGGACGAGACCCGCAAGAGTATGGCCGAACGCTACCTCCAGGAATCCGGCATCAGCCTGACCCAGCTTTCCGGCATTCTCGGCTACTCCGACCTGGCGGCTTTCTCCCGCGCCTTCCAGCGCTGGTATGGCGTTAGCCCGCGGCAATGGCGAAAAGATCAGGGAATCCAGCCCTCACCCCGACTGCTATCCATGCGAAAAAAGGCGCCAGGCTGGCTGCGTTGATCGAAAAAGACCCCTCCGGGGAGAAGGGGCTGTAAGGGACACAAATAGTGGGTCCGACGACCCCATGGGGAAACCGCAAGGTCGAGGATCTCCCCACCCCCCGTAGGATACAAGCTCCATTCGCCTGCCGACTTAACTTAAGCCGCCACACATTTGACCTTTCAGAATTCGCCCAAAAGGTCAGGGAACGTTCCTCCGCGACCAAAAAAAAAGCCCGGGCTCGAGACCCGGGCAATAAAGGGAGCACAACAACAAGAGGGCTCTTTACCCTATTTCCGGTAATTCGGATCCAGACACATCAGCACACCGGTGAATTCTTCCAGAGCCTGGACCGGAATCGGGTTATTCGTCATGCAGGCCCAACCTCCTGCCGTGAAAGTGACGTCCCGGGTGTAGGTACCACGCAGGGGTGCCGGGTAGGCGATGAATCTCTCCTGCTCAGGATCAAACCGGTAAATATGGTCTGTCATGGTCTCATTGACCCAGACATCGCCGGTTTTCGGCGCGATATTCAGGGAATAGGGACCTGGACGGGCGTCCGGCGCGAATTCCGGCATTTCGTAGACCTTCATATCCATGGTTTTGGTATCGATACGCGCGATCTCACCGTGACCGTAACCGGTCTGCCAGAGGATACCATCCTCGGCAAAACGCAAACGGCGCGGGCCGAACACCGGGGATTCAATCTCGGTCACTTCCAGTGTGTCCGGGTCGATGCGTCCGATGCGGTTACCCCAGAGCCGGCTGTACCAGATCGAACCATCGAGCGTACTGACCGCCACCCCATAGGTCAGAACCGCCGGCGTGATGGCCACCGGGCGCGGCTCCGGCAAGTCGATCAGGGTGACTTCCTGGCTTTTTGGATCCAGTCGCCCAATCTGCTCGGTACCAACCACACTGAACCAGAGGATGCCTTCGCTATCCACGCGAATGGTGTGCGGGTAGGGCGCGTTGCCCGGCAGCGGGATCTTCTGCTCCCACTCGTTGGTCTCTGGATTGAAAACACCGATGGAGGCGGAGTAGGAATTGGTCACGTACAGCTTGCCATCGTGGCCTTCGGCCAGTGAATGCGGGCCGTGGCGCACGTTGACCTTGTTCATCGCCGGCGGAACACCCAGCACCGTGAAGATGCCACCCAGCGGCATACCTTGCTCCGGATGCGGTACAAACTCCGTCTCGCCCTTCTCCAGGTTGGTAACGTACATGCCATCGGCAAACTGATCCACGGTGTAGACCAGGCCGTTTTCCGAGTGCACATAGGCATCGTGCGGCACACCGGAACTGGGCAACTGGTACTCGTAGACCTTGGTGTGGGCTAACGCGTCATCGAACGGGAAGTCCGGTCGCATTTCCGTGGGCTTGCCATCAAACCCTTCCGCAAAGATCTCAGCCCGGCGGCGATCTTTCTCGGTAATGTCCATGGCGCCCATGTAGGCGTGCATACGCTGCACCGATTGCTGCCAGGACTCCGCCGGGCGAACGGTACGGGTAAAGGGATTGCCCAGCTGGTGACAGGACAGGCACTCGAGCTGGAACTTATCCCGGGTAAATGGCTCGTCTTCGCCGATATCGAACGGCAACTCGTTGAAATGATACGACGCCGCCAGACTCTCCGAGACTTCACGATCCGCGTCGAGCGCGGTCATACGGACATCTTTACCAAGGCTTGCTGCCGCATCAGGCAGAACGATCTGTTCCTCGTGATCGGCGAAGTAATGGGCGCGAAACCTCAGGCGGAGCTCGCCTTGCAGGTCCGTTTCCAATACATATTCGCCCCTGGCATCACTGTAAACAGACTCGGAGATTCCCGCTTGCACGTCCGTCAGTCGAATGATGGCACCGGCGATCGCGTCGCCGTCGGCACTGGTCAGTTTGCCGGACACGGTTCCCGCGGACGCCGGGGAAGCGGCAAACAGCATGGCCGAGATTACGACCGCGTTCGCGACGGCCTTATTGTTTCTTGTAGTCATAACGCTCTCCGTCAATGGATCTCGAGCCGGGCATAACGAAACCATCGCAGCCCAGATCGCCTTATCCTAGGTCGAAGCGCAATCGATCATTTAACCCATCGCGAACAATTCTTGTTTTTTCACGCCAAACTGTACCGTGGCATTTTTTATTAAACTTTAGGCGCCCTTTATCAATTCTCTGTGTGTTTCCCGCTATACAACTACCACTACCCCTATCCGTCCCCCGCTTTGATTCGGGGAGTCCCGGATAACGAATAGTCAAACAACAGATGGGTAAACAGACATGCTTCAAAACAAGAAAACCGTTATTACCGGTGGCGCCTCCGGAATCGGAGAACAGGCGGTTCGCCTGTTCCACGAAAACGGCGCACAGGTTGTCATCGCTGACATGAATGAGGCCAATGGCACCGCCCTGGCCAACGAACTGGGCGAAGGCGTGTCCTTCATCAAAGTCGACCTGAGTATTCCGGAAGAGATCGAGCAGATGATCGCCTCGGCTGTCGAGACCCTGGGCGCCCTGGACATCCTGATCAACAACGCCGGTTTTGGCACCTACGGCCGCACCCACATCATTGCACCGGAAACCTGGTACAAGGTGATGGAGGTCAACCTGAACGCCCTGTTCCACACCTGCCGGCACGCCATTCCCCACCTTATGAAAAACGGCGGCAGTATCATTAACACCGCGTCTGTCTCCGGCACCCGCGCCGATTACGGATTTAACGCTTATGCCGCGGCCAAAGGCGGCGTTATCAACTACACCCGCAACCTGGCTCTGGACTATGCGACCGACAACATCCGCGTTAACAGCATCAGCCCGGGGCTGATCAAAACCCCACTGACCGGCCCACTGACGGGCCAGCCGGAGGCCTACCGGGAATACATGCACAACATTCCGATGAGCCGCGCAGGCGAGCCGCAGGAAATTGCCAAGGTGATGCTGTTCCTGGCCTCGGACCTGGCCAGTTTTGTCACCGGTCAAAACATCTGCGTCGACGGCGGTGCTTCAGCCTGGAACGGCCAACCGCGTTTCACCGAGATTTTCGGTGACGTCACCATTCCCTAACGCCGACATCAATGAGTTCAGGAGCTCTTCAGACATGACATTCAAAGCGTACAAACTGGCGAAGCGCCCGGCCGGCGAGTTCACCGACGACTGTTTCCAGGCGATTGAGCTTGAGAAACCAACACTCAAAGACGGTGACTTCCTGGTCAAACAGACCCACATGTCCCTCGACCCGGCCATGCGGACCTGGGTTCAGGACAACGAGGACAGCTACATCGAGCCGGTTCGCCCGGGTGACATCATGCGTTCCTACGGCGTGGGTGAGGTGGTTGAATCTGAGAATCCGGACTATCCGGTGGGTGCCCGCGTCGTCGGCATCACCGGCTGGGCGGAGTACACCCTGGGCGGTGAGGACATGCAGGTGGTCGACAAGTCCGTCGATGTGCAGGCGCTCCTCTCGGTACTTTACGTCCCGGGTTTCACCGCCTACGTCGGTCTGATGAAGATTGGCCGACCGGTCAAGGGCGAGACCATGGTGGTCAGTGGCGCCGCCGGCTCCGTCGGTTCCCTCGTCGGTCAGATGGGTAAGGCCGAGGGCCTGACGGTCATCGGCGTGGCCGGCAGCGACGAGAAATGCCGCTGGCTGGAAGAGGAGCTCGGTTTCGACAAGGCCATTAATTACAAGGATGCCGACCTTGAGGAACAGCTGGCCGCCGCCACGCCGAATGGTGTCGACCTGTACTTCGAGAACACCGGTGGCCCGATCCAGCACCTGGTATTCAACCGGATGAACCGCCTAGGCAAGATCGTGGTGTGCGGCAACATCGCCGAATACACCAACGAAGTGCCGAACCCGGGGCCAAGCTGGGTGGATATCAATCTGAAAGCCCTGCGAGTGGAAGGTTTCGTGATTACCGATCATTACGACAAGGTAGACGAGTCCATGACCGCGATGGTGGGCTACCTGCAGAACGGTCAGATCAAGTTCCGCAGCCACGTGCTGAAGGGGCTGGACAGCGCGGTGGAAGGCGTGCAACTGCTGTTCTCCGGCCAGAATCAAGGAAAGCTGTTTGTCGAACTCTGACCCGACTTCCCGCCTGCGCTTCCGGCCATTTATCGGCCTCAGTAAAAACAACCTGTGATGAAAGTAGGAGGGGCTCGTACTTTGTAAGCGAGCCACTCCCCCACAATCACACCTTTAATCAAAAACTGTGTCGTCACCGGATAGCTAGACGCCTTCAGCCGCCCAAGGGGCTATTAGCCCATTATTGTTAATTCCTTCAGGCCAGGCGGGCCATTATTTTAAAAGGCTTGCGTGCGAACGCAGGCCTTTTTGACAGATTCGAGCAGAACCCGGGGACAACTCACGGAATAAATGCCGCTCCACAAGGGCGCCTCTCGACCGCCCTGGGTTGAAATTGGGCTGGTCCGCCATAATGTTGTCTGTACATGCAATGATAAAATGGAGTGAATCATGAACATTACCAAGACAGCCTCAGCTCACTGGGAAGGCAGCATCAAGGAAGGCAAGGGTACGATCTCCACCGAGAGCGGCGCGCTCAAGGAGACGCCCTATGGTTTTCGCGAGCGCTTCGAGGGCCAGCCGGGCTCGAACCCGGAAGAGCTGGTCGGTGCCGCCCATGCCAGCTGTTTCTCCATGGCGCTGTCGCTGATTCTCGGCGACGCCGGCATGGAGGCCGAGAGCATCGATACCCAGGCTACCGTGACCCTAACCGAAGATCCGGAAGGTGGTTTTAAAATCCCGAGCATTCATCTGGTGACCCGGGTGAAGATACCGGGAGCCGATCAGGCAGCCTTTGATGAGTGTGCCGAGAAGGCCAAGGCCGGCTGTCCGGTCTCGAAGCTTTACAATGCCGAAATTACCCTGGATGCCACCTTGGAGAGTTGATTCGCGACTGGCACGACGTCAATACTGCGGGGCGGGCCACTTCTCCGGACGTCGGCCAGGCCCTCGTTGCCAACCAGGCTATTCAACGAACTTTTGCTAGCGCACACTAATACCTCGCTTACATTAACCCTGAAAAATTCATTCGAGAGTGTAATAACAGTTCAATTGAACTATAAAGAAAGGGCTCAGTACGGAAACCGCTACCCTGACAACCTACAAGAAAAGGAAGGACGCCAATGAAACCTGTCAGAAGATTTCCTGTAAGCCCTGCGCGGCTGTGGATAGCAGCTTCGCTACTCCCGGTTATGACCCTCGGTATGGCCAGCAACGCCCTGGCTGACTGCGAGAGGGGCGCGCTGGACGCCATGTACTGTGATGAAGATGGCGACCTCGTTGCCGATCGCCCGGACGACAAGTCGGAGTGGGTCAATCCAGACACTCTGATTTTTGCCTACACCCCGGTAGAAGATCCCGCGATCTATTCGGATATCTGGCAGCCCTTTATCGAGCACCTCGAAGAAGTCACCGGCCGGGATGTTCGCTTTTTCGCCGTTCAGTCCAATGCGGCCCAGGTAGAAGCCATGCGTAGCGGCCGCCTCCACGTCGCGGGATTTTCCACCGGCCCCACGCCGTTTGCAGTAAATCTCGCCGGAGCCGTTCCCTTCGCCTTGATGGGCTCGGATGAGGGGCAGTTCGGCTACACGCTGCAGGTCTATACCCAGCAAGATTCAGACATCAAGGAAATACCAGACCTGAAAGGCAAACGCGTGGCTCACACCTCGCCGACATCCAACTCAGGCAATCAGGCGCCCAGAGCACTTTTCCCGGAAATGGGCGTGGTGCCGGATGAGGATTACGAGGTCATTTATTCCGGCAGCCATGACCAGTCCATGCTCGGGGTTGTCGCCGGCGACTACGACGCCGCGCCCGTCGCCTCTGAGGTCGTTGAACGTATGGCGGACCGGGGCCTCTACGACGAAGAGGATGTGCGAATTGTCTGGGAATCCGATCGCTTCCCCACCACTTCCTACAACTACGCCTACAACCTGCACCCCGACCTGGTCGATAAAATCAAGGAAGCCTTTTATTCCTTCAAATTCGCAGGGACGGAACTCGGCAAGGAATTCGATGGCGTAGAAACCTTTATTCCCATCAATTACAAACAGCACTGGAAAGTTATCCGGGCCATTCAGGCTTCCAACGGCGTGCAGTACACCCCGGACAATCTGCAGTAACGCCGGCCTCTTGCCGGTGCGGTCAGCCATGGCTGCGCCGGCAAGCATTCCGTTCATTTCCGCAGGTGCAAGATCCCTATGCTTGAGATTTCCAACCTGGTTAAACGTTACGGTAGCGACGAGCCGGTATTGAAAGGCCTGGACCTGGTCGTGGAAGGCAATACCGTGGTTTCGGTCGTCGGGGCATCCGGCGCTGGCAAGAGCACGATGCTGCGGTGCATCAATCGTCTGGTCGAACCCACGTCCGGCTCCATCAAGCTGAACGGCCGGGAACTGGTCAACCTCCGGGGCGCCAACCTGCGGCGTGCCCGTCGAACAATCGGCATGGTGTTCCAGGGGTTCAACCTGATAGACCGGCTGACGGTGATGGAAAATGTGCTGGCTGGCCGCCTTGGCTATGTGTCCCTTTACCAGGCCCTGACCAGAAAATTTCCCCAGACCGACATAGATCGCGCCTTCCATCTGATGGACCGTGTCGGCATTGCCCATTACGCAAACAAGCGAGCGGACGAACTCTCCGGCGGCGAACGCCAACGTGTCGGTGTTGTCCGGGCTCTGATGCAGGAGCCGGAAATTCTGCTTGCCGATGAGCCAACCGCGTCTCTTGACCCAAAAACATCCGAACAGATCATGGTGCTGTTACAGAGCCTCGCCAGCGAACTCTCCCTGCCCGTTCTGATCAACATTCATAACGTCTCCCAGGCCAGAACCTACACCGATCGAATTGTGGGTCTGCGCAACGGCCAGATGATTTTTGACGGCACTCCTGGCGAGTTCAACCAGGAGGCGCTCGATGCCATCTACGGAGGCATAGAGGCTCCCGATGAAACCGGAGGCGAGGAGCAACAGGCCGTGGAGACCAGTGATACATGAGCGAGGCAAGACAGGAAGCCGGCCCGCTTACCGGGCAGAAATGGAAAAAACCGCCCTTCATCGCCAGCCCCTGGCTCAGATACGGCCTGCTGATCGCGGTGGTTATCTATCTCTACTGGACATTCAACACACTGCCATTCAATTGGGACCGAATTGCCGAGGGCCTGCCGAGGGCCGCCCGTATATTCGGCGGGGCCTTTCCTCCGAGCTTTGAACGGGGCGAATTAATGTGGACCGGCTTCAAGGAGAGTTTCCAGATAGCCTTTCTGGCAACTCTTCTTGGCGTTTTTCTATCCATACCCATAGCGCTGATGGCGGCAAAAAACCTTGCGCCCATGCCGATATACCTTCTGGGACGCGGCATCATCATTCTGTCCCGCAGCTTCCACCCGGTAATTGTCGCCATACTGTTCGTGGCGGCGGTCGGGTTTGGCCCTCTTGCCGGCATTCTGACACTGACGCTCTACTCCATCGGTTTCGTTGCCAAACTGCTTGCCGAAAAGGTGGAGGAAATCGACTGGGGTCAGATGGAAGCCATGCGGGCGGCTGGAGCCGGATTCTTCAAGACCCTGATTTATGGTGTCTTTCCACAAATCCTGCCACGCCAGATCGGTCTTTCAATGTATCAGCTGGACAGCAACCTGCGGGCCTCGGCTGTCGTAGGTATTGTCGGCGCAGGCGGTATTGGCTCAACCCTGATGAACGCCTTCGGACGCTACGATTACGACTTCGCCTTTGCAATCCTGATTCTCATAGTCGGTGTGATTCTTGTGAGTGAAGGGATCAGCGGATGGGTGAGGAAGAAAATATGGTAGAGCAGACAGCAGAATTTACCACCCGCCCATGGACCCGGTACAGCAGAAAGGAGCGCTGGATCCGGTTCGCGATCTATTTTATCACTCTCTTTGCGGTGGTCTGGGCCATAAGGGACATTGATATCTTCTGGCCCTGGGTATGGGACGCACCTACCCAGATCCAGAACCTGGGCGGCCGCATGTGGCCCCCTGAGTTTGAAGCCTGGTCGGCGATCCTGAATGCCATGCTGGAAACCGTGCACATAGCCACGTTATCCACCCTGCTCACCATCTTCATCGCGCTCCCTGTGTCCTACATTGCGGCCCAGAACACCACGCCAAACCGGCTGACCCTCTGGATCGGCCGTTTTATTCTGGTGTCCAGCCGCTCCGTGAACACCATTATCTGGGCATTACTGTTCGTGGCCATCTTCGGCCCGGGCGTACTGGCGGGCATCCTGGCAGTGATGTTCAGGTCGGTGGGATTTATCGGAAAACTCATGGGTGAAGCCATAGAGGAAATCGACCGGCGCCCCGTGGAAGCCATGGAAGCGACCGGAGCCTCACGGATGAAAGTCGTCCTGTTCGGGATCGTCCCCCAGGTCATGCCGGCGTTCTTTGCCATCGTCATCCTGCGCTGGGACATCAATATCCGTGAGTCCACTGTGTTGGGGCTGGTTGGGGCCGGTGGTATTGGCGTTCTTCTCCAGGGGTCCATTGACACCTTCGCCTGGCAGACAGTGGCCACCATACTGCTGGCAATCATTGTTCTGGTGCTGGTGGGCGAAGCCCTGACGAGCCTGCTGCGCAAGAAGGCACTGTAACCCGTGATGCCAATGAGCAAAGCCCATGCATGATTTTGATTTTCAGAATGCCAGATATCTCTTCACGGATGTGGATGACACTCTGACCACCGACGGCCGCTTGCGTCCCGAAACTTACAGTGCCCTGTGGCGCCTGGCAGATGCCGG
Source organism: Marinobacter panjinensis (assembly GCF_005298175.1). NCBI lineage: Bacteria > Pseudomonadati > Pseudomonadota > Gammaproteobacteria > Pseudomonadales > Marinobacteraceae > Marinobacter > Marinobacter panjinensis. The sequence continues at coordinate 3,348,870 of NZ_SZYH01000001.1, read as the reverse complement.
CATTATCATAATCCCGGTAACCGGCGGCTGTGCCGGCTGGTGCGACCAGATCATAAGGACCTGGCCGGTGCAGGCGGTTATTGGCGAAGGTGGCAGCTTCTATTTTTCACGCGCCGCCAACGGCTCGGTAGACTGTCGATACTGGGCGGAGCGTGAAAGCCACAAGGCCGACCGGCTCGCCATCATCGAGGCCATTAGCGCCCTGAATCCTGCGCTGGACATCGCCCTGTCAAAGGATCACCACTTCCGTCTGGTGGATGTTGCCATCGACTACAACCAGGACCGACGGCTTTCCGATGCTCAGGTGCGCGAGGTCATGCAGGAACTGCTCAACCGTGGTTTCCGGGTGAAAAAAAGTTCCATTCACATCAATGTCGCCCAGGGAACCTTCGACAAGTGCGCCATGACCCGACGCCTGGCTGCCGAGCTTTTTAACCTCTCGACCGAGGAACTGAAGGCCCAGTCGGTTTTCATAGGGGACGCGCCCAACGATGAAAGCATGTTTGCCTTTTTCCCCCAGAGCGTGGGGGTTGCCAACATTGTGCCCCACCTCGATCAACTGAAATGCCGGCCGGCCTACGTGACCAGTCGCCGGTGCGGAGCGGGGTTTGTCGAGCTTGCTGATCAGTGGCTCGCCAGCATCGCTTTACCGGGATCGGTCACCCGGAAATGAGTTCCAGAGAATGAAACTCACCAAACGGCAGACCCAGATCCTCGAGCAGGTGCGACGTGACAACCATGTCGAGGTAGAGGACATCGCCCGCCAGTTCCGTGTAACGTCACAGACCATCCGCAAGGACATCAACCGGCTCTGTGAACTGGGGCTTCTGCGAAGGCGCTACGGGGGTGTAAGCCTGCCCTCTTCCATGTCCAATGTGTCAGTCATGTCCCGCCGGGTGCTGAACCAGTTTGCCAAACAGGCCTTGGCGGCGACGGTCGCAGGCCACATTCCCGAAAACTCTTCGGTTTTTCTGGGCGTAGGCAGCACCATGGAATTCGTGGCGCGGGAGCTTTCAGCCCACGGCAGCCTGCAGGTGCTTACCAACAATCTGAGCGTTGTTTCTGCCCTGAGCGGCAACCCGGGCATCGAAGTGATTGTTTCCCGCGGCAGCCTGCGGCATTACGATCTCGATCTGGTCGGCCACCAGACCGTGGCGTTTTTCAACGACTTCCGCGCCGATTTCGGGGTAATTGGAACAGGAAGCCTGGATTCTGCAGACGGACTGATGGATTTCGACCCGAGGGAGGCAGAAATAAGTCAGGCGATTCTGGCAAATTCAAGACAACGGGTTCTGGTTGCAGATCACAGCAAATGGGAGCGCACGGCGTCGGTGAAAGTGGCGCCTTTTTCCGGAATTGATCTTTTCATTACCGATTCCATCCCGGATGACAAGCGTCACGTGCTTCCTGCCTCGCTGAAGGTAATTCGGACCCAGGAAGGTTAAGCCCGGATTGCCCGGACCAGATCAAGCAGCTGGAGGAAGAGCTGGGAACGCAGTTATTTGATCGCCGCAAATAGAGCGAGGGTATATAGATGGAAATGGGTCTGAAAGGCAAGAACGCCGTCGTCACCGGCGGCAGCAAGGGTATCGGTCGTTCCATCGCGCTGGCGCTGGCGGCCGAGGGTGTTAACGTGGCAATTTGCGCCCGCAGTGAGGGGCCACTGGATTACACCCTGAAGGAGATTGAGGCGCTGGGCGTAAAGGGCTACCGGGAGGCCTGCGATGTTGGCGACAAGAACCGCCTGGACGCGTTTCTGGATAACGTGAAAGGCACTCTTGGCAGCGTGGATATCCTGGTGTGCAACGTGTCCGCACTGGGTGCGGGCAACGATCTGAAGGCCTGGGATGCCAATATCACCCTGGATCTGCTGTCGACGGTCCGTGCGGTGGACAAGGTATTGCCGTGGATGAAGGAAGCCGGCAGCGGCAACATCATTATCCTGTCGTCCATCTCCGGAATCGAGGTGGGAACCACCCAACCCTATGCAGCCACCAAGGCGGCTCTGATCAGCTATGCCAAATCGCTGGCGGTCGACCATGGCCCCGATGGCATCCGCGTCAACAGCATTGCCCCGGGCTCCATAAAATTCCCCGGCGGCATCTGGGACAAGGCGGAGAAGGCCGGCTCCGACCGCTACCACAACACCCTGAAAAAAATCCCCTGGGGTCGCTTCGGCCGCCCGGAGGAAGTGGCCAATGTAGCAGTCTTCCTGGCCTCTGACGCCGCCAGCTGGGTCACCGGGGCCTGCATTCCTGTAGACGGCGCCCAGCACAAGTCCAATATGTAAGGTGCGCCACGGAAGAACACCTAACCGTCCGCAGGATCTTCGGATTCTACCCTGGCTCCACGCACCCAGGCCGCCCGGAAGGTTTCCGAAGCCACCCCGGCCAGAAGCCCGAAAAACGGGTCGGCCCAGATGGTTACCAGTGCGGTTATTGCAATGACAGGCCAGCAGGACGGTTTGGCGTTCCAGAGACGCCTGGACAGGGCAAGCTCGACGGCCGCCACAAACAACAGGGCGCCGAGACCCGCCATGGGAATTGCCGCAATGACTGACAGACCTCCCGGTATAAAGGCGACCATGAGCAGAGCTGTCCCCAGTAAAACGGGCGCCATGCCGGTCCGGGCACCGAAGCGATAGTGCGCCGCCACACCACCCGCTCCGTGGCACATCGGCAATGCACCGAACGGCACCAAAAAGAGATTGGCCAGGCCGGTGGACACCGACAACCGGGCAGGCGTGACACGATGAGACTGCTCGCCGAAGTAATCCCCAACCACCAATGCAGTCAGTACGATGGCGTTGGTCAAGGTCAGGGCCAGCTGGGGTAACACGAGCGTGGAAACCGCTTGTTGCCAATCATCAATGCCCGGCAATTCAGGCCATGAGAGTACAACCAAACCCTCCACAGGAAGCGTGAGCCCGGGTGCCGCCAGCAATGTACCGATTGCGACAGACCCACCAAGTCCGATCAGCGCCGCTGGCCAGCTTGGCAACATCTTCAGGGTGATGCCCAGCACCGCCAGTGTGATCACGCCCAAGGGCACGGACGTGGCCATCAACCCCATACTCATGCTGGCTAGCATCAATCCCAGCCCCAACTGCAGGCCGCTTAACACGGATCTTGGAATAAGACGGGCTGCGCCGTTAATCCAGCCGGTCAGGCCCAGTACCAACAGTATCGCCCCGATCAGCACGCCACTGGCGACCAGGCTCTGAGAACTCACCTGGCTGGTCAGCAACAACGCGGCAACCGCTTTCATGGGCTGCACTGGTATCGGCAGGCGATAATACAGCCCCGTTGCGATGTAGAAGGCGGCAAACCCCAGCAGCACGGGTATCGGAGCCAGCCCCGCCAACCCGATAGCCCCCAGACCCAGCGGAATCAGGGTGCCAATGTCACCCAACGCCCCGCTGGCATCCTTCACCAGGTTTTTTTGTAATGAAGGCATGATTAACTCGCCTGTTTGTTGTTATTGGTGCTGTTCAAGCGTTGTAGACAACTTTCCCCAGCTCACTGATGTCGTAACCACCCAACGCCTCGGCACGCTGGACGAAGCGCTCGCTACCGGCAAACCCCAGCAGGCGCTGCAGGGCCGGCTCAAAGTAATGACGCCGGCGCATGGCCAAGTCAAAATGCTCCTGTTGCAGCGGAATAAACGCCAGCCCCTGGCGCCGCGCCGCCGCCTCGATTCCCACGCCGATATCTGCTTCGCCCTGGCGAATGGCCAAAGCGAGATCGTCCTCGCTGAGTGACGGGTGAGCGGCCCATGCAAGTTGCCTGGCATCGATACGGTGGCGAGCGAGCAAACTCTGCAGCAAGTGGCTGACGCCGGCATCGGGCTGGCGATGCGCAATACGTATGCCCGGGCGGGCGATATCCTCAAGTCCAGTCAGTTGATGAGGGTTATCGGCCGCCAGAAGAAGCCCTTGCTGGCGTTTTGCCCATCGGATCAGCACCAGATCGCGCATTCCACTCAACCCTAATGTGACAGGGTCATTATAACGCTGGGTTTCAGCGTGCCAGATATGCATCCCGGCCAGCATAGCGCGCCCGTTGATTAATCTTTGTACGCCATCGCCGCTTCCCTGGCACAGCGAAGCCAGTTCCGCGCCGCTCTCTTTCACCGCCCACTCCAGCAACGGATCCTGGCTGCCTGCCAGCACCGGCGGGATCGGAGAACTGACGGCGTCGTCACCCTCCAGATGGTTCATCAGCCACAGGTCTATACGCTGGCGGGGAAACAACAGCTTGCCCGTCACCCGCACACAGGGAATAACGCCCTGGCTGACCAGATCGTAGACTTTGCGCTCTTTCAGGCGCAGATACTCAGCGGCTTCGGCCGTAGTGAGGTAAGTAGGAAGGGGCATTGTCTATCCTGCTGGCCGGAAAAAGCATAAGACTGTTTTTAGCTGCATATTTTTCAGCATGCTGTGCAAAGCGTAGTCATAAACGCCACGATGCTCAATAGGAAGGAGGCGCAGCCGTGGAAAATAATAATGCGTTTTATGTAGCGCTGTCGCTATTGTTAAATTTCGACACCTCGCTAGTTCAGATTGTGGCGCTGTCGCTGCAGGTTTCGATTCTCGCGGTACTGATCGCGGCAGTGCTGGGTTTTCCCCTCGGTGCGGCGGTGGCACTGTGGCGCTTCCCCGGGCGCGGCGTGATGATTGTCTTGCTCAATGCCCTGATGGGACTACCTCCAGTGGTGGCAGGGCTCATGGTGTATTTACTGCTTTCACGTGCCGGGCCACTGGGTGAGTGGGGGCTGCTGTTTACACCGGGCGCCATGATCACTGCACAAGTGGTACTGGTACTGCCCATTCTGGCCGCGCTCTCGCGCCAGAAAGTGGAAGAGCTTCTGGGCGAGTACCGGGAGCAGTTTGTTTCGCTGGGCATGTCACGCGCACGCATGATGCCCACCCTGTTATGGGATGCCCGCTTTGCGCTATTAACCATCCTGCTTGCCGGGTTTGGCCGCGCCAGCGCCGAGGTGGGGGCGGTGATGATGGTGGGTGGCAATATTGACGGGGTCACGCGGGTAATGACGACCGCCATTGTGCTGGAAACCGGCAAGGGCAACCTGCCCCTGGCGCTTGGGCTGGGAATTGTGCTGCTGATGCTGGTCATGCTGATTAACGCAGGCGTCTACCTGATGGGCGAAGTGACCAGGAGACGGACAGGATGACCTCGTTCAACCGCTCTCTCCTCACCTCATCCGTGCTTATCCCGCCCCCGGCGCTGTGCTTTGATGAGGTCAGTTTCAGTCACGAGGACAAGGTACTGCTGGGGCCGTGTTCTTTCACCCTGCAGGGCACCGGCCCCACCCTGGTGATGGGGCCGAACGGTGCAGGCAAAAGTCTTCTGCTGCGGCTGGCTCACGGCTTGTTGGTACCCACGCAGGGGCAGGTAATCTGGTCAAGTGACATTCACCCCCGCCAGGCGATGGTGTTCCAGCAACCGGTGCTTTTGCGTCGCTCGGCGGTGGCAAACCTCACTCACGCTCTAGCAGTGAATAACGTGCCACGCAGGACACGCGTGAAGCTCGCGCACGAAGCGCTTGAGCGCTTTGGTCTCACCGCCTGTAGCAACACGCCGGCGCGGGTACTCTCCGGTGGCGAACAGCAGCGCCTGGCACTGGCGCGCGCCTGGGTGCTTTCTCCGCAGGTGCTGTTTCTGGACGAACCCACCTCCGCCCTCGATCCGGCAGCGATCAAAGCCGTGGAGGCTGCGGTGCGCGAGTTTCATCAGCGGGGAACCCGCATCGTGATGACCACTCACGACCTGCATCAGGCCAGGCGCCTCGCCGGGGATGTGCTGTTTCTCTCTGCAGGGAAGGTACGCGAACACACCCTCGCTGAAGCCTTTTTTAACGCCCCCGTCTCGCGAGAGGCGCAAGCATATATTGCCGGAGAACTGGTCGTGTAGTCGCCCACTGAACACTCCCAACACACCGCAAGAGAATAACAAAATGAATAAACTGATGACTCTCGCACTCGCCGGTGTAACCTGCATGGGCCTGGCATTAAACGCTTACGCCGATGACTATATTACCCTGGCCTCAACGACCTCGACGGAGAACTCGGGGCTGTTCGACGCCATTTTACCTAAGTTCGAGGACGCCACTGGCATCGACGTACGGGTGGTGGCCGTGGGCACCGGGCAGGCGTTTGAAATCGCCCGCCGTGGTGACGCCGACAGTCTTCTGGTACACGATACCGTGGGAGAAAAACGCTTTGTCGAAAACGGCTTCGCCAGCGATCGTGCCGATGTCATGTACAACGATTTCGTGTTGATCGGCCCTGCCAATGATCCGGCCAACATCAGTGAAGCGCAGAGTGCCGCCGAAGCATTAGCGGCTATCGCCAACGCCGAGGCACCCTTCACGTCACGAGGCGACGACAGTGGCACCCATCGCGCCGAGTTACGCTTCTGGGAAAACGCCGGCGTCGAACCCGACGGCGACTGGTACCGCGAACTGGGCAGCGGCATGGGGCCGACACTCAACACTGCGGCCGCTATGGATGCCTATGTAATGTCGGATCGCGCCACCTGGGTGGCCTTTGGAAACCGTCAGAACCTGACGCTGCTTTTTGAAGGCGACGAAGTGCTGTTCAACCAGTATGGTAGCCTGCTGCTTTCCGAGGAGAAGCATCCGCACCTCAAGCACGATCTGGCCAGACAGTGGCATGGATGGCTGATTTCCGAGGAGGGCCAACAAGCGATTGCAAACTTCAGGGTGGACGGACAACAGCTGTTTTTCCCGAATGCCAAATAGGCTAATCTCTGATGACGTGCATCGATATTCAATTCCATGGCGTCCCAGAAAGGTCTATAACAAAAATGACGATAAACCCCCTACTACCTGACCCAAAAGATCCCCGGCTGTCCCGCGCTGTTGAGGGCGTTGATGAACACGGTCAGGCGAAGTCGATCAGCGTGATCGAAGAGCGCCCTCTGACCATCTATCTGAACAGCCAGGAGATCGTCACTGCAATGACCATCGGCGATCACCCGGAGTACCTGGCGCTCGGCTTCCTCCTGAACCAGGGCATGCTACGTGACACCGACCGGGTCACCGGGATTGATTTCGACGAGGAACTGGAAGTCGCCGTGGTCCGCACTGAAGGTGTCACGGATGTCGAGGACAAGCTGGAAAAGAAAACCCGTACCTCGGGCTGTGCCGTAGGCACGGTGTTTGGTGACATGATGGCGGGACTTGACGGGCTCCAGTTACCGGATACACCGGTGCACACCAGTACCTTTTACGACCTTTCCTATCAGATTAACCACACCCCCAGTCTGTACATGGAAACCGGTGCGATTCATGGCACCGCTCTGTGCCAGGGGCTTCAGGTTCTGGCCTACATGGAGGATGTCGGACGCCATAACGCGGTCGACAAGATTGCCGGCTGGATGCACCTGAATAACATCACCGCAGCCGATAAAGTCCTCTACACCACGGGCCGCCTGACCTCCGAAATGGTCATCAAAACCTCCCTGATGGGCATTCCGACCCTGATCAGCCGGTCAGGCTTTACCGCCTGGGGCGTCGATATTGCCCGGCAGGTGGGGCTAACGCTGATCGGACGGATGCGAGGCAAGAAATTCACCTGTCTCAGTGGCCAGCACCGGCTGGTCTTCGACCAGGACCTGTCGCAGGTTCCTGATGAAGAGAAAAAAATGCGTCGTAAAGGGGCAGAGCATGACTGAGTGTGCCGTCATTCTGGCGGGCGGCCAGGCCAACCGCATGGGCGGTGGTGATAAAGGGCGACTGATGCTGGGCGACCGATCGCTGATCCAACGAGTCATTGAGCGGATCACGCCGCAAGTGGATGCCGTGGTGCTGAATGCCAATGGGGACCTGAGTCGTTTTGATGACCTGGGTTTGCCCGTGGTGGCCGACTCGATCAGCGATTTTCCGGGCCCGTTGGCGGGTGTACTCGCCGGTATGGATTGGGCCGCCGAACACGGCCATGAATGGCTGATCAGCGTGGCTGCGGATACCCCCTCGTTCCCCCGGGATCTTGCTGAACGGCTCGCCGGGCATGATACCCCGGTGGTGCTGGCCGCCACGCCGGATCCAGAGCGCGGAAGGCTGCCCCAACCAACCTTTGGCCGCTGGCAGGTTGCGTTGCGGCATGAGCTGCGCGCCGCCCTGAACGACGGCGTGCGCAAGATACGCCAGTGGACACAGGCTCAGGGTGAGACGCTGGTGGTTTTTGGTGAGGACGACTTTTTCAACATCAATACACCGGAAGACCTGGCCTGGGCGGAGAAGCACCTGAAGTGAATGTCATAGGCATTGTGGGCTGGAAGAACTCCGGAAAAACCACGCTGGCCGCCGCTCTGATTCGCGAGCTGTCCGCCAGGGGATTAACGGTTAACTCGATCAAGCATGCCCACCACATGGTGGATGTGGACCAGCCCGGCACCGACAGTTACAAACACCGTGATGCGGGCGCCCGGGAAGTTCTTCTCGCGGGGGGGCAGCGTTTTGCCATTATGCATGAACTGCGAGGCGCCGAAGAGCCGACCCTGGATGAATTGCTGGCCCGCCTGGGCCCCTGCGACTGGGTTGTGGTTGAGGGCTTCAAAACCCATTCACACCCCAAGATAGAAGTGCACCGAAGGGAGAGTTCACGTACCCCCCTTTACCCGGAGGACGACAATATTATCGCGGTAGCGGCAGACTATGCTGCGGATTTTTCGGGGCCCGTTTTCGATGTGAATGATGTTCCCGGAATCGCCGACTTTATTCTGAGCGCTGAAAAACCATGAACGATTCAACCAGCAACGGGACAGCCATGAAACCGCTTCGTAACGACTGTTTTGCCCTGCCCCCCGGGGTAAACTGGACACCGGTGGACGAGGCCCTGGAGCGGTTACGTTCGCGTTTGCACCCGGTGGTGGGCGTAGAGCGTGCTGTCCCGTTGTCACAGGTAAATGGACGGATATTGGCAAGCGACGTTTATGCACCTCGCGCCCACCCCCCCAGCAACAATTCCGCGGTCGATGGTTATGCGCTTGCAGGACCAATTACGGAGGTGCCCTGCACCCTGGCCCTGGTTGATGGGCGGAGTGCCGCCGGCGGGCCGTACACCGGCCAGGTCCCCGAAGGCCATGCTATCCGGATTCTGACTGGCGCGGTCATACCGGCCGGCACCGATACAGTGGTGCTGGAAGAGGACTGTGAGATTAAAGACGGACAACTACATCTGAACGGCACGTTGAAAGCAGGCGCCAACGCACGCAAGGCCGGTGAGGACATCAACAAAGATGAACGTATCCTCACGGCAGCAACCCGCCTGACGCCTACCCAGATTTCCGTCCTCGCCAGTGTCGGCGTCGAGTCGGTCGATGCCTGGCAGCGGCTTCGCGTCGGCGTCCTGTCCACCGGTGACGAAGTGAAACCTGTCGGTTCAGCGGTCACCGACTGGCAGATATACGATGCCAACCGCCCGATGCTGAGCGCACTGGTCACGCAGCTGGGCTACGAGTTGGTGGACCTGGGGCATGTGCTCGACCGTGCCGAGGACGTCAGGGAAGCACTGCAGCGCGGTGCTGAGCAGTGCGACCTGATCCTGACCAGTGGTGGTGTTTCCGCAGGGGACGAGGATCATGTGTCGAAAACGCTGAAAGCCCATGGCGAGATCAGCAACTGGCGCATCGCAATAAAGCCTGGCCGACCTCTCGCTCTGGCCATGTTCCAGGGGACGCCCGTGGTGGGTTTGCCAGGAAACCCGGTGGCCGCCTGGGTCTGCGCGCTGCGTTTTGGCGCTCCGGCGATGGCACTGCTGGCAGGCGGGGAATGGTTCGAACCCCAGGGCTATGCCTTGCCCGCCAACTTTTCCAAAAACAAGAAACCGGGGCGCAGCGAGATGTTGCGCGCCAGGGTCCGTAACGGGCAGGTTGAAGTATTCGGCTCTGAAGGCTCGGGCCGGGTGACCGGCCTGGCCTGGTCCGAGGGTATGGTGGAACTGGATGAGAGTGCTCAGCTGATCGAGCCAGGAACCCCGGTGCGCTTTATCCCCTACGCCAGCTTCGGGCTGTAGTCATTCATAGCCGCCATGTACGGCAAAGGCCTCCAATGACGCGTCTTGCGGGGCGCGGGAGCGGTAGGTTTCCTCTACACCCAGCTCGGTCAGCGTACGGCTGACCATCATCAGGGTGTTCTCCTCAAAATCCTCGCACATGTTGCGCATCTGGTCGATTTCTTCGCAGGCAACCGGATAGGCTGCGTCGATATCCGGTGCGCCGTAGAACTCGACAAAGGTTTGCGCCAGCGTCTGCCGCAGCTGCTCCAGTTCGGCTTCGGTGATGTTACAGACACCAACGAAACTGGCGCGGCCACCCGACTCTATGCTGTACCAGCCGTTGGTAAAGGCCTGACGCGCCTTGCCCTTCAGGTCCGCTTCGGTCCAGTTGGAGAACTCGAATCCGCCCGAAATGGCCCATTCCCCGCTGGGGGCAGGCTGTTCGTACACATTCTCATCGGAAATATCCAGTCGCAGGGTTCGGGCCAGTTTCATGTTTGCTCCGCGAATTCAATCAAGCTCACTGTTTCAGTCATGACATCCTGGCGCAACAGCATCCGGCCTTTCTCATCCAGCCCGACAAAAATGCCGGGCCTCGGTTGCTCGATCATTTTGCCCAGGGTGTCGCAGCGTGGCCGCCATTCATTGTGTACGCGATCGAACCCGCTATCCATGAAGTAGGTCAGCCACAAAAGCGTGTGTTTGGACCAGCTTTCCAGCAGTGCCATGGGCTGGACATCGCTGCACCCCTCTTCCAGCAGACAGGTTTCGTTCGGATTCTGACCTGGCTCGTCGTTCGCCGGTATAAAGGGCACTTCGATACCGATAACCAGCCATCTGGGCTGCTCCTGGGGATCTGCTCCATCTGCTGCAAAACGAACGCGACCGCAAACCGCACCATTGACCTTGATGCGGTCGGGCCATTGAAAGTGCACAGGCACTTCGGGCGGCGCCAGTGCTCCCAGACTCTCGGCCAGGCCTATCTGGGCCACATAAACGGCCTGGATGGCTTGCTCCAGAGGTGTTTCCGGTGCCAGCACCAGGGCCGCACGCAACATATCGCCCGCTTCAGAGTAAAAAATCGTGCCGGAATCGACCCCTGCAATGGCCTGGCTAACGGCCTTGTCAAAAGGATCCGTGTGCCTGGGCACGGTTTGGCCCGACAGTAGCGGCGGGAATTGAGGTGACTCGATCATCGAATGGCCTGTGCGTAGACTTCAGAGGCAATGATTTCATCGGCGATGCGCTGAAAAGATCTGGATTGAGGACTGTCCGGCTTGGACACCACAATCGGAACGCCGCCGTCCGAACCAATCCGGATATCCAGATCGAGCGGAATTTCACCCAGGAAGGGCGCCCCGAGCTTTTCCGCTTCGGCCCGGGCACCGCCGGAACCAAAGGGGTGGTGCTCTTTACCGCAACCGTCACAGACAAAAGAGGCCATGTTTTCGATCAGACCAAACAGCGGTACGTCCATCCGGTTGAACATGTCGATGCCTTTGCGCGCGTCCATCAGGGCAATGTCCTGGGGGGTCGAGACCACAACGGCGCCCGCCACGAAAAATTTCTGGCTCAAGGTCATTTGCACGTCACCGGTACCCGGCGGCAGATCCACCAGCAGCACGTCCAACCGACCCCAGTCCACCTGATTCATCATCTGCTCCAGCGCCCCCATCAGCATGGGTCCGCGCCAGACGATGGCCTCGCCATCCGGCGCCATCAGCCCCAGTGACATCAGGGTCACGCCATGATTGCGCAAGGGCAGGATGGTGTGCCCGTCAGGGCTGGACGGGCGGCCCGAAACACCTAGCATGCGTGGCTGGCTGGGGCCGTAGACATCGGCGTCCAACAGGCCCACTTTGAGACCTTTCGAGGCCAGCGCAACCGCCAGATTGGACGCCACGGTCGACTTACCTACACCGCCCTTGCCCGAGGCAATGGCGATGATGCGATCAATGCCCTTCGGATTTTTGTCCTGCGGCCGGGGCGCGTCGGTACCGATCAGGTTGGATTTTCCCACTTCGGTGTATTGAACCATGTTGAGTCCTGTTTGATTTTTCAGCTGTCGAGGTAGTCGTCACTGGTGCGGACCCGGGGACGCTCGCCTCCGGCCATGGGCGCGGTATCCCCGTGGAACTGGGCATTGACGCGACAGTCGTCACACATCTTGATGAGCTGGACATTATCAGACTTGCTGTACATCCAGTGTTTGTTCTCCAGCTTTTCAACGATCCGGTTAATGGTGCTCGCTACGCCAAAGGGCCTGCCACATTTGATACATTCAAACGGGTCTTCACCATGCAATGCTCGAGGGCTCAGTGCCTCTTTCGACACATCCAGCTGGGGCACCAGGGTGATCGCCGTCTCCGGGCAGGTGCTCTCGCACACGCCGCACTGAACGCAGGCGTTTTCCGTAAACTGGACCTCTGGCCGGTCCGGGTGATCGCCAAGGGCGCCGGTTGGACACAGGGATACGCAGGCCAGACAGAGCGTGCATTTGTCGGAGTTGATTTCAATGGCACCATAGGGTGCGCCCGCCGGCAGGGGGATCGGTGCTTCGATCCTGTCCGCCATCGCGCCCACGGTGACTCGCGTGATGTCCCGGCGGCCACCAACCAGCAGGACCGGTTCGCTCACTCGCCCGGCGTTATCCCCGGCTTCGCCGAGTTCTTCGGCAGCGATTACGCGGAGCCGACTGGGAGAGTTTCTGGTACCTATGAGCATGGCCTGAGCCAGCTCAACTTCCGCCGCAACTGCCCGGCGATCGATCTCGCTGTCAGCCAGGATCAGGACTTCGGCATAACCCGCGCCGAACGCGGCCATAATCTCTGCGTGGCCGATACGGTCAACTTGCTCCAGCCCCAGCGGGATCAGATCGTCCGCCAGTCCATCGTGGTACCGGGCCAGGTAAGCAATGGCGTCAGCACCAGCGCTCAGGCTATGAATAACCAGGCGCGGGGATTCGTTTGTGTGCTCACGATAAACCCGGGCCATAACGTCCATGGCCTTGGTCAGGGCCTCGAAGGGGGTTTCGTTCATGGTAATGGCTGAGGTCGGGCAGACCGCTGCACAGGTCCCGCAGCCAGCGCAGATATCCGAATCGATTTGCACATGCTCGCCGAAAGAGAAAATCGCCTCGGTGCTGCAAACGTCCAGACAGCGGGTACAGCCGGTCTGATTCGCCCTGGAATGGGCACACAGGGAGGTTTCCAGGTTGAAATACACGGTTTTCTCAAACTCACCGACCCGGTCCCTGGCCGTCAGGGCGATACGCTCCAGTTCTCCGGTTTTGGCCGGATCAGCCCAGAAGTAGCCGTTGCGTTTTTCATGGTGGGGAAACGCGGGCGCACCGCCACGCAAATCGATAAATACATCGCACTCACTATGGGCGGTGGCTTTGACCTCGCCATACCCGAGAGCGCCGCGACCGGAGGGATTCAGGGCCTGAAGCTGGGCGAACTCCAGTTTGAAGTTGCCCAGTGCGCCATAGGCGCCCGTCAACCGCCCCTTGGCCATATCATAACTGGCGGAGGGCAGCTGTATCGGCCCGGCATCATTGACGATACAGGTAACGCCCAGTTCGTCCTGTACCAGTTCGGCCATCCTGATGGCCTGCTCAGTGGGGCCGACAATGCAACACACTCCGTTGGACTGAATCGTTTTCACGGGCGCCACAGGAGCCGGCATCTGGGCCGCGGCCATCAGGGCCGCCTGTTTGGCGTGCAAGCGCGCGGGTTTTGCGCTCGCGGCACTCCAGCCAGCGCGATCCCGGATGTCGATGGTACTCAGCGGAGCGGACTGCCCGGTTTCGGCCTCTACGTCCTCGCTCAGACGCTCGAATAGGGCGGCCTGTTGGCGGCAGGCGATAAGCAGCTCATTACTGCCGCCCAGGTGCTCGGCCGCAATTGTCATATCGGCGCCGCACAGTTGATCCACCATGATCACCTGCTCAGCTGACGCGGCCGTTCGCAGTGCCTCAGGATCCAGAGACTGAGTCTTGTCGCAGGTGCATATCAGTAGGGTTTTATGTGCACTCATCAGAATTCTGCTCTTGTAGTTATTTTTATACGTATACGTATTCAATGCCGTTCATCGAGGATGCCACACCCGTTTGTCCTTCGACAATTGAATAATTGGCTAATTGCCGGCGCTCTGCTAACTTCATAGAAAGTAGAGCTGTCGCCTCAGCCGCAGTATAGAGATCTGTCATGAGCCGTAACGTAGCTAGTTGGAAGCGCGAGTTGAAAGTCGGTGCCGTCGTTCGCCGGTCGCCGGGCGTGACCCAGTGGGCTCGTGAGGTCTGGAAACCAGTTGCTGTAATACCCGGCGCGCCCGAGGCGTTCTGGAAAGAATTGGTCCGTGACGGCGAAATCGTCGATTACCACGCGGGCACAGTGACGATGGAATTATTTCGCGCCGATGTAGAAGGCTACCTTGTATCCCTGAACATGGCCTCCCCCTCCGTCTGGATCGTAATGGACAGGGACCAGACCAACCGGTCTCCATCGGGGTGGGTTGTCAGCACCGTTACCGCCAGTGCCCATGAAGCGCTGGATGCTCTGGACAGTGGTGAAAGCATCGTCGAGGCCGTGCCGATTCCCGAGTCCATGGCGGCCTGGATCAAAGAATTTGTCGACATGCACTATGTCGAACAGCCTTTCAAGAAACGTCGCCGTGACGAAGTCCGTGTTGATGGTAGCGAGGACGGAAAAGGCGATGCCCGCATTCGTCAGGAAAGCGACGTTTTCCGCGCCCCCTCCAATTTGAAAAAACCGAGAGTGCACTGATGGCTGAGTCACGATTACAGCGTTGGTCGCGCAGGAAAACCGGCGCCAGCAAAGAGGCCGAGCTCCCCCCTCCTTCGGCTATCGAACCCGAGCCATCCCCCGAAGAGCAGGAACTTGCCATCAATGAAGCCCTGCCGGAACGGGAGGTATTGGAAAAGTACGACCTGCCTGACCCGGACGCCATCGAGCTGGGCACAGACATTACCGGGTTCCTGCGAAAAGAAATTCCGGAACTTCTGCGCCGCCGGGCCCTGCGCTCACTCTGGAAATCCAATCCTGTACTGGCGGTGTTGGACGGCCTCAATGATTACGATGAAGATTTTACCGACGCCGCTGTTGCGACCAGCGCCGTCAAAACCCTGTACAAGGTGGGGCAGGGTTTTGACAGAACACCAGCGGTTGATGAGAAAGCGGATGACCAGGCCGGGGATCAGATTCAGGCGCCAGCCGAGGCGTCGGAAGTTACTGCACCCGTCGGGATAGCTGATAAAGGGCAGGATGAACAAGAGCTGCCGGAGAAATCCGAGCCCGACGTCGCCGCCGAGCACACGACCATTGCTGGCAACGCAGCCCCTGGAATTCCTCAGGCCGAGGCGGAACCGGCACCGCGTTATCGCCCCCGGATGCGTTTTGATCATTAGTTTTCGCTATCAGGAGCGATTGCAAGTGCAATTGCTCCCGAACCTGATTGGGCGTATATATAATGAACACGTGTTCATGAATTAATGTCGTAAAAAGCATACAACAATAACGTAAAGGACAGAGCTTTGAACAACACGGCTGAAATACAGTGCCCTCGCTCAATCACCGACGAAGAGCGCGCCCGGGCCCAGATGTATCAGTTGCTCGGTGTCTTGCTGAGCGGCCCACCTACGAGCGAGCTACTTCGGGGGCTGGCATCCCTGCAGGGTGATGACACCACTCTGGGGTCCGCCTCCAGGACAGTGGCTGCCCTCGCCGAGCGCACCTCCCCTGACGACGCCAACCGGGAATACAACAATCTCTTCATAGGAGTCGGCCGTGGTGAGCTACTCCCCTACGCCAGTTATTACCTCACCGGTTTTCTCAATGAGAAGCCCCTTGCGGATTTGCGTGGCGATCTGATGGCCAGGGGCATCAAAGCCAGTGACGACGTTAAAGAACCTGAAGATCACATCGGCACGCTGTGTGAAATCATGGCAGGCATCATTACCGGCGAGTTCGAGTGCGACAGCGATCTGTCTTCACAGAAAACCTTTTTTGACGCTCACCTGGCAAAGTGGGCGGCGTTGTTTTTTACCGATTTGGAGAAAGCGCAAACCGCGATTTTCTATGCGCCTGTTGGCTCGCTGGGGCGAGCTTTCATGGCGGTAGAGGCCGAGGCATTTGCACTTCAATAACCGGGGATCTGCCTGATCCCTTAACCCAGGTGGAGGTGTCCTATGGACAACCAACAGCGTGATAACAGCCGTCGCCGCTTCTTGCGGATGGCAGCGACAGCAGTTCCAGCTGCCGTTGCCGTGGCAGTAGCACCGAACGCCGCAGCCGAGGTCGTCTCTTCAGACGCCCCCAAAAGCAGCGGTCTACGTGACACTGAGCACACAAGAAAGTATCTGGAATCGGCTCGCTTTTGAGGAAGCGTGAGTCATTCAAGGTTGCGAAAGGCTCTTGGGTGACCGCATTTCCAGGAAAACGAGAATAACAAAAAGAGAGAGGTACGAGACATGTTGAGGAAGAAAACAAACGGGGTAGCGAAAGGCTCCCGGGCGGGATCTTTACTTTCATCCCTCGCCGCAACGACCATGGACCGCAGGGGATTCCTGACGGCCTCCGGCGTCGCAGTGGGAGGCCTGGCCGCTTTATCGCTGCCGTCGACGCGCGTCAGAGCTGCCACACCATCAACCGAAGGTGGTAACGTCGTTCTGAAAAAATCCGTGTGCACGCACTGCTCCGTCGGCTGCACGGTAGAAGCCGAGGTTCAGAATGGCGTATGGACCGGCCAGGAGCCCGGTTGGGACAGCCCCTTTAATATGGGCGCCCACTGCGCCAAAGGCGCCTCGGTGCGAGAGCACGGTCATGGTGAACGCCGCCTGAAATACCCCATGAAAATGGTCAACGGGCAATGGCAGAAGATTCCCTGGGACCAGGCGATCAACGAGATCGGCGACAAGATGTTGCAGATTCGCGACGAAAGCGGCCCTGATTCGGTCTACTGGCTGGGCAGTGCGAAGTTCAACAACGAACAGTCCTATTTGTTTCGCAAATTTGCTGCCTACTGGGGCACCAACAACGTCGATCACCAGGCCCGGATCTGTCACTCAACGACGGTCGCCGGCGTAGCCAACACCTGGGGCTACGGTGCGATGACCAACTCGTACAACGACATCCACAACTCCCAGGCGATCTTCCTGATCGGCGGTAACCCCGCAGAAGCCCACCCGGTGTCGCTGCTGCACATTCTCAAAGCCAAAGAACAGAACAACGCGCCGCTCATTGTCTGCGATCCGCGCTTCACGCGAACTGCGGCTCACGCTGATGAATATGTGCGCTTCCGGCCGGGTTCAGACGTCGCGCTGATCTGGGGCCTGTTGTGGCACATTTTCGAGAACAGCTGGGAAGACAAGGAGTTCATCCGCACCCGAGTGTACGGCATGGACGACATCCGTGAAGAGGTAAAACGCTGGAACCCGGAGGAAGTGGAGCGTGTTACCGGTGCACCCGGGGCGCAACTCGAGCGTGTGGCGCGTACTCTGGTCAACAACCGGCCGGGTACTGTGATCTGGTGCATGGGTGGTACCCAGCACACCAATGGCAACAACAACACCCGTGCGTACTGCATATTGCAGCTGGCACTTGGCAACATGGGCGTTCCCGGTGGCGGCACCAACATCTTCCGTGGACACGACAACGTTCAGGGCGCCACAGACCTTGGTGTCCTTGCCGATACGCTGCCCGGCTACTATGGCCTGGCCGCTGGCTCCTGGGCCCACTGGGCCCGAGTATGGGAAGAAGACCTGGACTGGCTGAAAGGCCGCTTTGCGGTCTGGGACAAAGATGGCAAGTCCCGCGCGATGATGAACGAGAAAGGCATTCCCGTGTCCCGCTGGATTGATGGTGTTCTGGAGGCCAAGGAAAACCTGGGGCAGCCCGATAACACCCGGGCGATGGTTCTGTGGGGTCACGCACCCAACTCGCAGACCCGTATGCTGGAAATGAAGGAGGCCATGGAAAAACTGGACCTGCTCGTCGTCGTAGACCCCTTCCCCACCGTGTCAGCGGTGCTGCACGATCGTAAGGACGGCGCTTACCTGTTGCCTGCAACAACCCAGTTCGAGACCTCAGGTTCGGTAACCGCTTCCAACCGATCGCTCCAGTGGCGTGAAAAGGTCATCGAGCCGCTGTTCGACTCGAAGGTCGATCACGAAATCATGAAGCTGTTTGCGGACAAGTTCGGTTTTACCGATCGCATGTTCCGCAACATTGCCATTGAAGGCGACGAGCCGGTCATTGAAGACATCACGCGCGAATTCAACCGTGGCATGTGGACCATTGGCTATACTGGCCAATCGCCGGAACGCCTGAAAAAGCACATGGCGAACCAGCACCACTTCGACAAGACCACCCTGCGCGCAGTTGGCGGCCCCTGCGACGGTGATATCTACGGTTTGCCGTGGCCGAGCTGGGGCACCCCGGAGATGAACCACCCCGGAACACCGAACCTCTACGACATGTCGTTGCCGGTGTCCCAGGGCGGCCTCACCTTCCGTGCCCGTTTTGGTGTCGAGCGCGACGGCGAGAACCTGCTTGCCGAAGGCGTCTACTCGAAAAATTCCGAGATCAAGGATGGCTACCCCGAGTTCACCATGCAGATGTTGATGGACCTGGGCTGGGATGGCGACCTGACGGCCGAAGAGCGTGCCAGTATTGATGCCGTTGCCGGCCCCGAGACCAACTGGAAGACAGACCTGTCAGGCGGTATCCAGCGTGTTGCCATCAAACACGAGTGTGCACCCTTTGGTAACGCCAAAGCCCGCGCTATCGTCTGGAACTTCCCGGACCCCGTACCGCTCCACCGTGAACCCCTGTACACCAGCCGTCGAGATCTGGTCAAAGATTATCCGACGTATGAAGACAAGCACTTCTGGCGTGTCCCGACCCTGTACGAGTCCATTCAGAAGAAGGATTTCAGCAAGGACTTCCCCCTCATTCTCACTTCAGGCCGTCTGGTTGAATATGAGGGTGGTGGTGACGAGACTCGCTCGAATCCCTGGCTGGCGGAACTGCAGCAGGACATGTTCATCGAGGTGAATCCGTACGATGCGAATAACCTGAACATTCGTGAAGGCAACGACGTCTGGGTTTCCGGCCCTGAAGGCGCGCGCATCAAGGTGAAGGCGATGATCACAGAGCGCGTCGGCAGAGGTGTGGTCTTTATGCCCTTCCACTTCGGTGGACACCTGGAAGGTAAGGACCTGAGGGACAAGTATCCCAAAGGTGCCGATCCCTACGTCCTGGGTGAATCCAGTAACACGGTTCAGACATACGGGTATGACTCGGTCACGCAGATGCAAGAGACCAAGTGCACCCTGTGTGCGATTATGCCGGCATAACAATAAGAGGTGTACAACATGGCACTTGAAGGACAAGCACGAGCAAAGTTTCTTTGCGATGCCGAACGCTGCATTGAATGTAATGCCTGCGTGACAGCCTGTAAGAATGAACATGAGGTCCCCTGGGGCATCAATCGTCGACGTGTGGTGACCATCGAAGATGGTAAGCCTGGCGAGCGTTCGATCTCGGTAGCTTGCATGCACTGTTCAGACGCGCCCTGTATGGCCGTCTGTCCGGTGGATTGCTTCTACCAGACCGAAGACGGCATCGTATTGCACTCCAAGGATCTGTGCATCGGGTGTGGATACTGCTTCTATGCCTGCCCCTTCGGCGCGCCCCAGTTCCCGCAAGCGGGCAACTTCGGCAGCCGGGGCAAGATGGACAAATGCACCTTCTGTGCAGGTGGTCCTGAAGAAGACAACTCCACGGCCGAGTTCTCCAAATACGGTCGCAACCGTATTGCCGAGGGCAAGCTGCCGATCTGTGCGGAAATGTGTTCAACCAAAGCCCTGTTGGCCGGTGACGGCAACGAGGTGGCGGACATCTATCGCCAACGCGTGGTGAACCGGGGTTTCGGTTCCGGCGCCTGGGGATGGGGCACAGCCTACGAGAAGAAGGGCGCTTAAGCCTACCTGATAATTCCGGGGCCTCTGCGCCCCGGAATTCATTGAGGCAATGGATTCTTTTTGTTCATTCCGCTGGAGTGCTCTCATGAACGTTAAAATATTCGGTGCCGCCATCCTCGTATTGGCGACACTGTTCCTCAACCCTGGCTGGGCACAAGAAGCCCCCGAGGTTGATCGGACAAGTACCGGGGGTGCTCAAACCCTGGAAGACATCATGGCTCGTCAGAAGCAGTTGAATATTGACGAGTCCTTCCGGTCCGAAAATCTGGGTGATCCTGCCAACGCGGCGCCCATCGATGAACCACTGGGCACTCTCGGAGGACGTTCTCAGGCTGACAGCTGGCGAGGCGTTCGCTACGACGAGATTGAAACCGACACCCAGGTTCGGGGCCCCGCAGTCGACGTCCTGATCCAGGACGGAGGCATGCCCTGGTATGAGTTACGGAGAGGACCGGTCATCACCTATGGCGGTGGCGCAATCCTGGGCTTCCTGTTGCTGCTGGTGATTTTCTACTTTATTCGAGGCAGGATCGAGATTGACGGTGGCCCTTCAGGCACCAAGATTGAGCGATTCAAGGCCATCGAACGATTTGGCCACTGGTTGTTGGCCGGCTCGTTCATTGCGCTGGCTCTGACGGGGCTGCTCACCCTGATGGGGCGCAGTTTCCTGATCCCTGTGATAGGAAAAGAAGCCTTTTCCCCTCTGGCTATCGGTGCCAAGTGGCTTCACAACAACATTGCCTGGGCCTTTATGCTGGGCCTGGTGTTGACGTTCGTCATGTGGGTGGCGCACAACATTCCCAATAAACTGGACTGGCAGTGGCTCAAGGCAGGCGGAGGTATTTTTACCAAGTCCCACCCTTCGGCAAAGAAATTTAATGCGGGCCAGAAGATCATCTTCTGGACAGTCATGGTTCTGGGTTTTTCAGTGTCCCTGTCAGGCCTGTCGCTGCTGTTTCCGTTTGAAATGCCGATGTTTGCCTCAACCTTTGAGGTCATGAACAGTGTCCTGGGAACCGATTTCCCGACAGCCCTGGCACCTCATGAAGAGATGCAGTTGTCCAACATCTGGCACTCGATTGTGGCGTTCCTGATGATGCTGGCCATCATCGCACACATCTATATCGGTACGGTTGGTATGGAAGGCGCGTACGATGCCATGGGTGACGGTCAGGTTGACCTGGCGTGGGCTCGCCAACACCACGATCTGTGGGTAGAAGAGCGTCAGGCCAAACAAGGCAAGGGAGAATCACCGTGAAAGTCATGATTTTGGGATTTGTCGCAGCCCTGGTGATCGCCGCCCTCGCCCCGGTCGCTCTTGATCAGTTCGGGTGGTCTTCAGCCGAGCAATACCGCAGTGAGAGCGTGCGGCTTGACTGATCATCAATCAGAAGCACACGAGGAGGTACACCTGGTCGACGCTGTCGGCCTGGTGTGCCCGCTTCCCATTCTGCGTTTTAAAAAACGCACTCAACATTTACCCAGCGGCACACAGGTCGACTTCCTGGCCGATGACCCCAGTGGCCGCCGGGATCTGCAGGTACTGTGTGAGCTGACCGGCCACAGGATTGAATGGGTGCGCGAAGAGGACGCCGGCGTTCTCCGTTACAGGATCCGCCTGGCGTAGTCGTCACATTAAACCATCCGTTGAAAAATACCGTCTTTGCTCAACAAATGGCGCAAGGCTGCCGCGATATGACCAGCAATCAATACACCCAGGGTTATGGCGAGCCATCCATGTATATAAAACAGGCGGGAAGCCAGTTCTTCGTCCTCCGGTACAAAAGGCATGGCTGGCAGTTTGTAATCGCCCACTATGCCTAGCGCCGGAAAGGCAGTCACACCGGCCCAGCCGAACAACGGCGTTATCACCAGCAGTACATACATCAGGTTATGGACGGTCCTGGCGGCAATCTGCAATGTGCGTGGCATCTCATCCGGGTATGGCGGGCTCTTGACCCGAACTTTCACCACGATTCGCAGGATCATCAGTAACAGCACGCTGAAGCCGATGGCTTTGTGCACACTGTACAGCGTGTTCGTCAGCGTCCCCCAGATCTCTGCTTCCGCGCGCGAAGCCATCCAGAGCCCGACGGGTATCAACGTCAGAACCATCAGCGCCATTACCCAATGCAGCACCCGCCAGCCTGCGGGGTATTTCTGAATCTGCGGCATGCTTTCCCCTCCACGTTATTCCCTATCGCTTCGGTGCTGAATCCATCATCGAATTTATTCGCGTATTCCGCAAGAGCAGTTATCAGGCGACGAGCCGGGCATAGATATCCCCTGAAGCAATTCCCTCAGCTCCCGCATCAAGCCATTGCCTGAGCGACTCCGGATCCTGCCATGAAGACCATATAAACCGGCGTTGCTCGCCGGCAATAACATTGAACTCGTGCCGGCCCAGCCGCTCGAGCTCCTCCAGGCATCGCAGGGCCTGACCCAGGGTACCGTCCACGAATTCGAAGGACAGTGCCGGCAGTGACTGGCTCAGTCCCGCCAGCACTTCCACCTCAAAGCCTTCCACATCGATCTTGCAGAAGCTGGGCTGACCATACTGCCGTATCAGCTCGTCCAGGGTAGTGATCGTCACGGTAACCGAGTCCTCCCAGCGCACATGCCGGAAACCGGCAGTAGTTGTACGCAGGTGTTCGCGCCAGCGGCTGTCCATTGACGCCACGGTGGGATTGCGCAAGCTCAGCGCCAGTTCGGCGTTGCCCGGGGCCCGTCCCGCCGCCAGTGGCAGGCACACTATTTCAGGTTGATGCCGCGTCAGCCGCCGCAGCCAGCGCAGCAATTGTGGCTGCGGCTCCAGCGCCACCACCCGCGCCCCCAGCGCGGCAAACGCGGAGCTGCGGTCCCCCAGATGAGCGCCGATGTCGAATACCAGATCCCCGGGCCGGACGAATTCACTGTAGAGTCGGCGTAGAGACTTCTGGCGCCCGGGGCGTCGATATATGACCAGGGAACGTAGCAGTCCCAGACTGCGGTTCAGTTGATCGGTAATGGCAACGCGCGAGGTCACCTCCTGTCGCCTACGGCCGCAAGAAGGTAGTCCCCGCACTCCTCGACCGACAGCGGCCTGGCGTACAGAAAGCCCTGCCCTGCATCACAGCCAAGGGATTGGAGATTGGTTACCTGCGCCCTGGTCTCAATTCCCTCGGCCAGTACGTCGAGTCCCAGACTGTGTCCCATCTGGATGATCGCTTCGGCAATCGCGCTGCTTTCCAGGTCAGCGGGTAGTCCGCAGGTGAATGATTGATCTATCTTTAAGCGATGGAGCGGGAACTGCTTCAGGTAACTCAGGCTTGAATAGCCGGTTCCGAAGTCGTCAATGGCAAGCGTGACCCCCAATCCACGAAGTACGTTGAGTTTGTGCAGAACCTGGTCAATGCCATGCATGACCACGCTTTCCGTGACCTCCAGCTCCAGTAGATCGGGCTCCAGTCCTGTACGCAAAAGCACATCGCTTACCCGATCACAAAAATCAGCCTGTCGGAATTGATGTGCGGAAATGTTCACCGCCATAGTCCCTTTTATCAGCCCCTGAGACACCCAGCGAACATGCTGGTGGCAGGCCGACTCCAGCACCCAGTTTCCCACCGGGGTGATCAGGCCACAGATCTCGGCAATCGGGATAAACTGACCGGGGGATATTAGTCCACGGGAGGGGTGCTGCCATCGAACCAATGCTTCCAGACCGACAACATTCCCGGTGTTGAGGTCAAGCTGTGGCTGATACATAAGAAACAGCTCATTACGTTCAATGGCACGATGCAGGTCGCTTTCAAGGGTTAAACGATCCAACCCTCGCATGTTCATCTCAGGTGCGTAAAACTGGTAACGGTTACGGCCCAGATCCTTGGCAACGTACATTGCCGCATCGGCATTACGCAGCAATGTTTCTGCATCCTGTCCATCACGGGGGAAACACGCAATCCCGATACTGACACCCAGGATAATTTCAGTACCCTCCAGAAGAAAGGGAGAGGTAATGGCAGCGAGAACTTTATCGGCAATGAGTGCGGCGTCCTTTTCGTCGTCTATGTCCGTCAGTGCCACGATAAACTCGTCGCCCCCTTGCCGGCTCACCGTATCCTCGGAGCGCACACAGTGGGAGAGGCGCTTCGCCACGTCATGAAGAACATGGTCGCCCAGGGCATGCCCGAATACGTCATTCACATGCTTGAACCGGTCGAGGTCCAGGAAAAGCACCGCGACCTGTTGATCATGCCGCTGGGCGTGCGACAGCGCTACGTTGAGCCGATCGGTTAAAAGCAGACGATTTGGCAAGTCGGTGAGCGGATCATGAAGGGCCATGTGGCTGAGCTGGTCGTTAGCCCGCTGGCGCTCGGCTGCCGCACCAAGGACATTGGCAACCCCTTGCAGAAAACCGACATCATCGGTTGAGAACTTACGGGGCGTGCTGGTGTAGGCGCCCAGCACACCAACAGGCTTTTCAGTTCCGCCAACCAGTACATCGACACCACTGACAACACCATGGGATGTAAGAAGTTCGGACGGAGTGAATCGCGAATCGTTACTGAAATCATGAATGATGACCGGTTCGCGGGACGCAAGAACACGATAGGTTTGTGTCTGCTCCATTGGGTCCGCCACCTGGCGACCGATCCAGCCGGGTTCCCATCCGATACCGGCCTTCAGAACCAGGGGTTGTTGAGGCCCGTTCAGCAGCAGGACGTTGCTGAACTCCACCTTCAGACCCTTCGTGATTGTCGCCGCCGCTTCCGCATACACCTCATCAAGACTCGCGGCCGACAAAGCATACCGCCCAAGCGCGGCGGCGAGCAGTTGTTGCTGAGCCCTGGCATGCAGCGCCAGTTCGGCCTTTTTTCGTTCAGAAATATCCTGAACCGTACCGAAGAGGCCTACCACCTCGCCACTATCACCCTTCCTTGGCACTGCAACTGTCTGGACATAAGACTCCTTACCGCCGCCTCCCTTTGTGCGAAGGTCAATTCGCTGAGTTTCGCCCGAAGCGACTCCCTGGCTTATCATTTCCTTCAAAAGAACTACGCTTTCAGCATCAAAGAGAGCTGCGCTGTCATGGAAGGTTCGCGGGGAGCCAAGCCGGGTGTCTCTTCCGAATATCCTGTAAACTTCCGGTGACCAGGTGGTCTCTTCGGTGACGACGTTGTATTCCCAATCCCCGATCCTTCCAACGCGCTGGGCCTCATCCAGGCGTTCCTGCGTCCGCTTCAGGTCGTCAATGTCCGTGCAAGTGCCAAACCATTTAATGATGTTGCCCTCAGCATCTCGCATTGGCAGTGCCCTGCCGAGCATCCAGTGATAAACCCCATCCCACCGACGTAGCCGGTATTCAATCTCATAGGGTTCGCCACTGTTAATCGCTTGCAGCCAACGTTCCGCCGCAAGCCCGCGGTCCTCCGGGTGGAACGGCGGATTCCAGCCGTGCCCAAGACTCTCTTCAAGCGTCAGCCCGGTATAATCCAGCCAGTGCTGATTGAAATCGATGTGGCGGCCATCGGGGCGGGTGACCCAAACGATTTGCGGCATGGTTTCGACCAGCGTCCGGAATTCCGCCTCGCGTGTGCGCAACGCATCCTCGTGGCGAACGTCTCTCCTGGTCTTCAGTTGGCGATTCGAACGCTGTCCTGTCAGCCTGCCCGCAACTACACCGACAAACGCTGCCGGGAGGACGACGAGTACCACACTCAACCGAATGAGCCGTGCCACGTTGTTTGCAAGGGTCCTTTGGGTCATTTCATGGAGTTCCCTTTATTCGGAAGTAAGCCTCCGGTAACCCCATCTTGGGCCGGGCGCATCTAAGACAGCTTCTACTGGCGGTGCCGGCTCAGCAATGACTCGAAATCCTCCGTGCATAAGGGCCGGGAGAACAGGAAGCCCTGGGCATAGTCACAGCCGGCACGGGAGAGAAAGTCCAGTTGCTCGTCCTTTTCAACGCCCACTGCAACCACCTCGACATTTATCGCGTGAGCCATAGAGATGATCGCCTCCAGTATGCGGTCGGCATTGCCACCCTTGCCAGCGTCATTGACCAACTCCCTGCTCACCTTGACACTGTCCATCCTGAACTCCTGAATAGCCCACAGGGAGAAGGGTTCCATTCCAAAATCGTCGATTGCCAGCTTCAGCCGCAAACCGGCCCGACTAAAGCTCTCGATTGGATTGAAACCGGAAGCACGAATGTTGTTGAGGGAGGCTGGCGTCAGCTCCAGAGTAATGCGGCTATCATCAAGACCAGCTCGTGTTAGTCGCGCTCGCCATTCGTCCACAAGGGTTCGGGTAAGAAAGGAAGCCGGTGACTCGTTAATGCTGATCGGAAAGGCCTCATCACTCGGATCGCGCCACCGGAGTGAGCAGGTCACCGCCTGTTCCAGTACATAGGCGTTGATGCTGTCCGTCGTGCCGCTTTGTTTCGTGAGGCTGAGAAAGGCAGCCGGTGCCAACAGCCCCCTGTACGGATGATTCCAGCGGAGCAAAGCTTCTGCGCCGGATATGGCGCCAGTGCCGACGTCGATTATAGGCTGATAGTAGAGTTCCAGTTGGTTCTCCCTGAGGGCATGATCCAGTTCCCTGCTTAATCGCATGTGCTCTGATTCACTCTGCGCCATCCAGGGCTGGTAAACCTGAACCTGCTGACCTCCACGCTCTTTGGCAGCGTACATGGCCTGGTCGGCATTGTGCATCAGCTGGTCGATATCCTTGGCATCATCGGGAAAAACAGTCAGGCCAATGCTGCCGGAAATGTGTATCCGGTGGGAATCAACATCAAACGGCCGTTCGAGACCGGTCAGAAGCGCCTTGGCGGCTTGTTTCGCACCCTCCCTGCCAGTCTCCTTCAGGATCAGGGTAAATTCGTCTCCGCCGAGACGGGCCACGGTGTCCATGGCCCGGACATCGGTACTTACCCGTTCAGCCACCTGCGACAGAAGCCGGTCACCAGGCTCGTGGCCGAGTTGGTCGTTGGCTTGCTTGAAGTGGTCCAGGTCGATAAACAGCAATGCAAAGGAGCTGCCCCTTCGTTCAGCCTCCAACAGGTTCTGCTCAAGCCGATCAAGAAACAGTCGCCGATTGGGTAGGCCGGTGAGCAAATCGTAATTGGCGTTTCGCCAGGCCTGATACTCAGTCTGCTTGCGTTCGGTGATGTCCCGCGACGTTTTGACGACAGCTTCAACCTCGTTCTGGTCGTTAAGGACCGGCACAAACTGGCAGTCAAAATACAACTCACGGCCTGAAGGTAAGCGGTGATGAAATTCCCTGCGCTGCATCTCACAGGTAGTAGCGGTTTTGGTTATTTCGTCGTGAAACTCCGCGGCAAATTCCAGACCCAGCTCAAGAGGGGTTTTGCCAATAATCTCCCGCTGCGGCGCATTGATCAGATCGGCCATCGCCTTGTTGGTAAACAGGATCTTGCCAGCGGGATCGAATATGGCGGCAGGATCAAGGGAGGCTTTCAGTATGGTTTCGATCAGGCGTGTTTCCTGATCTTTGCACGCGGAGTAGCTGGACACCGAGTTGGCAATCAACTGATCGATGGCTTCGTTGAACCGCACCAATTCATCGATGTCTTTTTCGGTGAGGCCTCTCTGCTTATCGCTCCAGGACTTGGTAACCCGGGCCCTCAGGGCCCGGAGCTCCTGCACCACCTGAAGCACGGACAGACCCTGATTGAGACGGTCTGTGCCATGCTCTCCTCCGGAGTCCGAAACAGAGCCCCCGCCCTTGCCAAGGGCCTTGCTGGCCGACTCCTTACTGGTCTGGGAGGTAACGAGGTCCCGGGAGATGAACGCCAGCATCGAGCGGGCATGATCCCTCAGGGCAGGTCTGCCTTCGCCCTTTAGTTCCGGAGCTATGTCTAGCGCGGCTTCTTCCCAGTCTTCGAGCAGTTGCTCCGTTTCTGTCTGGATAAATTGGGCCAGCTTCATAGCGACAGGCCTCCTCCATGATAGGTGGGCGGTGGCTAATCTGCGCAGCCGCACCATGCTCTTCAGGAAGATCAGAGCTTCTGAGCGCTACTTGTCGCCCGGTCGATGCCAAACCCGGTAGCGAGACGCCGGAGAGTGCTTACGCAAAGACCCTTACGGTACTAGAAGTCCTGAATGTGTGTTCGTTAAATATACTTTATCCGCCCTAGTGGACTTCCATCTGTGCGGTAACAGACTTTCAATGGTGCTCACCGCTTTCATCTTTCTTCGCACTCAGTGCGACAGCGAACAGACCAGACAAAACCAAAAGCCCATTCTGAACCTGGATGAGGCGATGGAACAGGAACAGCCTGAACAGGACGTTACATCAGGCGCCGCAAGGATGAAGGCGCAACCAGATTTCAGGATTCAGAAGCAAAGGACCTACCCATGAACAGAATCGTATATATTGTCGGCGCCGTAGTTATTGTTTTGGCAATTCTTTCCTTTTTCGGCTTTCGGTAAGCCGGGGCCGTTAATGGCCCCGCTTTGGCAAGATGGCTATGGCCCCCCTCCAGAGCCTTTTTCCACCGGCCTCGCTCTCAGCGCAGGCCGTTTTTTATGTAGGGCAGACCTGCTGGCAATCGGGAAAACAGTATAACCGCCTGCCCCAAACGCTCAGGGCCTGCCATCCGGCGGCGCACCCTCTTCACATTTCCTGCAATCGAGCTCAAACCCCAGCATTGACTCCCGGCCATCTGCCGTAGTGACCCAGGGGCGATTCACCCACGGTGGTGTATGGCGCACATGCTGATTGTGGCCACATGCCAACTGGGCGACCCAGTGGTCTTCATCGTCTTTATGGTAGCCGGTGATGGGTTGTTTCATACGTCCAGTCTATAACCTATACCGGAATTCCGATGCTTCAGGAAAAATAGCCCCATGAGCACTCATTCAAAAATACTGACGGGCTAGGTCGATTATCTTCGCTTTAAGAATTTTCTTGTCCCACGGACAATGCACCCTCATAGCTTCACAACAAAGTAAGGGGTTCCAATGAGCGACGCAATGCAGCCTGTCAGTTTCCATTCCATTGAAGTGCCGAACCGGTTTGCTCTGGCCCCGATGACGCGCACCAGCGCAGAGGCCGATGGCACGCCAAATACTCTTATGGCAGACCATTACGAGGGCTACGCCAAAGGTGGTTTCGGCCTGGTGATCACTGAGGGCACCTACACTGACGACAACGCCAGCCAAGGGTATGCAAACCAGCCAGGTATCATCAATGACTCCCAGGTTGAAGCCTGGACAACAATTGTTAACCGTGTTCATGCAGCCGGCAGCAAGATGTTTGTTCAGCTCATGCACGCCGGCGCCCAGTTTCAGGCCAACCGCTATACCGACCAGCCATTGGGCCCGAGCGAGGTTACCCCAAAAGGTGCTCCACTTGGTTTTTACGGAGATCAAACGGTCTGGCAGACACCCAGCGTCATGACTGATGCCGATATCCGGTCAGCTATTGACGGCTTCGCCCAATCCGCCGCGAACGCCAAAGCCGCTGGCTTCGACGGTATCGAGATTCACGGTGCCAACGGTTATCTGCTTAACCAGTTCCTGAGCACGTATTTCAATACGCGGGAGCACAACTATGGCGGCTCTCTGGAGAACCGCTTACGCCTGACGGTGGAAGTTGTTCAGGCCGTGCGGAACGCTGTTGGCGATAACTACCCCGTGGGGATTCGACTTTCTCAGGGTACCGTGACAGACCCCGACTATCAGTTGCCAGAAGGTGCGGCAGGCTTCCGCCAGATTGTCCAGGCAGTTCGTGATGCCGGTGCGGACTTCGTCCACACAACCGACGGAGATGTTAATAGACAGCACTTCATCAGTGGTGACCAAAGCCTGGCCAGTGTTGCGGCCGATGTGCAGGGCATCGAGCTGATCATAAATGGTGGTATTGAAGAAACCAACTTGCAGGACGTGGCCAACCAGTTCCCTGGCGCCTTGCTGGCAGTAGGCAAAAAAGCGCTGGCCAATCCGGATTTTGTGCAGCGCCTCAAGGACGGCAAGGACATTGCCGATCTGGACTTCGGAATGCTACAACCCAAGGCCACCATCACCAATGAACTGGCCTGGCGCGAGAGCAGAAACCACTGATAGCGAGGGCGACCGCCACATTGGCGGTGCCCGCCTATCAAGACACGGCAGCATAAGCCACGATTTCCACCAGCATCTCCGGCCTGGCAAAGCCGGAGACAATGATCGCGGCACGATTAGGATAGGGTTCACCGACGTACTCCGCGTAAACCTGGTTGACTGCCGCCAGATGCTCCCTATCGGTCACATAGATCAGCGCCTGGGTCAGGCCCGCCATACCCACGCCCGCGCACTGCAGCGTGTGTTCCAGATTGGCCATGGTTTGCCGGGCCTGGGCTTCAATTCCGCCAGCGACCACCTGACCACTCGCGTCAATAGGGATCTGGGCGGTGAACAGGATGCCATTGGCGCTGACTGCCCATTCCAGCGGCGCCTTCGAGCGTGGCAGATCAGTGGCTATCGGTGTAATGACGGGCGCTGTGGTCATCGGCAGTTCTCCATTCAATCATTGTCGCTGGCTCCTGCGCCTGCGCCACTGCGAGAAGCCTCGGAGGCTTCGACCAACAGCCGGTCGGCCAGGGTTTTGAGAGTTTTCCAAAGCTCATCGTCCACTTCCAGACCTTCCACCAGGGCCCGGTCACGCTGTCGCTCGAGGTCCTCCTCGGTTTGCCGCATGAGATTGGTCAGGGCGTAGTCCGAGCGCAGGCTCGGCAGCAGGTCGACATGGTTGGCCATGATCAGGGTGATGCCGTCGTTCCTCTCGGTATCGTCGGGCAACTCCTCCAGGCTGTAAACACAGATCTCGGGCACGGGATGGCCAGCTTTGAAACCAACCACCTGTTCAATCAGGGGTTCGTGCGAGTTGCGCCAGAAGGCCGTCACGTTCATACCCCGGCGCGCCAGTCTGGAGAGGTAGCCGATGACGAGGACCCTGTTGTGACAATGGCGGACCTTGGTGATGGATAGTCCGCGTGCTCTCGCCCGGGCATAGCCCAGTTCCACTGCCAGGCTGGCATTGCCCAGGATGCTGTGGTTGTGAGCGTCCAGTACACTGAAGTCAGCGTCCTGATACACCAGGGTCGGGGTTTCAGCGGGATCCTCATTCAATAGGTAGTCGAGCCCTTTTTTCAGGGCCGCCACGCCACCCAGGCCGTGGGCTTCCATCCAGGCCACCATTTCGGCGGCGTCGATGGCGTCTCCCTCTTCAAAACCTATCCCGATAAAGGCTTTGCGGCCCATACCCTGCAGTTCATTGAAAGACACTTTCATAACGCGTTCAGATCCGGTTCCACGGGAAAGCTCCAGTCGTCGAGCGCCTTCAGGCGTGCCTTATCGGTGCCGTGATCGCTGAACAATTCGCAAAACAGGGGCGCGCCCTGAAACAGCGTCACTCTCACCCAGCGGTCAGACTTGGGGTCAAATCGGCTGGCGCCGAAAAAAGACAGTTTGGTGCGCAGTAAATGCATCGGCTTCATATCCCGATGCCACAGGTTGGCCCGTATCTCGCCATAAGGCGTCGCACCCATGGTCTGGATACGCCGCACGCACTCCTTCTGACCAGGATGCGCCAGCAGAAATTCCACAACAGAGCCCCGGGGGCTGCGGTCCAGGAACGCATCCAGCAGTTGGTAGGTGCGGTGAATTCGAGGCCCCATGGCGAGCTGCATTTCCTTCTCGGCACCGGGTTCTTCCGCACGCACCCCCAACCGGGGTTCTTCCTTCTCAGCGGAGCGATACCAGAACCAGTGCCGGTGCTCCGGGTTCTTGGGATCGTAGTCCAGCGCCCAGGCAAAGCGGGTCTCAATGGTCTGTTTCAACGCAGCAGCTTTTACCTCCGGCTGTAACTCGAGGATTTCCTCGCAGCCAAGTTCATCCTCAACGGCATCGATCAGGTCCGGGTAAAGTTCGATCAACAACGTATTAATCAACTCCTGGGCTTCGAGCGAACAATGATTGTCCGCCCATGCCAGCAGATCGCTCCAGAGACTGGATCTCGCCGATGTCCGTTCCAGCCAATCAATGACTGCCGCAATCGATTCCACCGTGGCGAGATTTCGTTGGGTTTGTTCGGCGTCTTCCGTCACTGTTTCCACAAAGTGCCGGTGAGCCCGTTGCAGCAGCGACAACAAATCCCGGCGCACGTTATCGGCAGGAGGTTGCTCGCGAGCCCAGGCCAGCGCTCGTTCACGGCAATACACCCATTGCTGGATCAGTTGCGGATGATTGATCAGGAAAGGTGCCATGCCCAGACCGGTGGAGTTACCAATGCCCAGGTAGCGTTGCAGCGCAGGGGCAAGCCCGACCGCCCGATCCGGCGCACGCGATCGGGCCAGATGCTCCACCTGCTGTATGGAGAAATGTCGCAACAAATAGACGGCAAACATCTGCGCCGAGAACGGCCGGTGGAAATCCGGGTTCTTCTGCAGGCGCGCGTAGTCGGCAATGCCGAACTTGCCATTGCCATAGACAGCCGTAGTTCGATAGAGATAGCCCACGCGGGTCAGCCAGGCCGGATCTGGCTGTCTCCCGGAGGCAAGGGCATCGATAAAATGACTGAAGTTACGCAGGCTCTTGTTCGCCCGGGACAGCACCAGCAGCCTCGGATGCTGCCGGCCGGCCTCCTGCAAGGGAACGTTGGCAGCCATCTGGGCCAGTAGGCTGCCCTCAACCGCCCCTTCGACGAGCGCGAACGTAACGTCCCATGCCTCGGCAATAACTCGATCGGACCGCCGCTCAGGCTCAAGGTGCTGGGAAAATATCACACCGTGGTACGTATGATGGGGCGTCTGCAAGCGGTAGATCATGACACCGTGGCCGTGCTCATCCAGATCATTCCGCACAGTTGTTACAGTCCAGTCCTCACGTGCCATCTGGCGAACCAGGCTGCGTGAGAAGCTCAGGCGGCTGGCGTGCAGACTACCCAGCCGCACCAGGTTCATTACTCTGGCGGCGGGCCGCAATTTCAGTTGAGGTTGCACATCCAACTGGGTAGCCATCGGTCAGTCCTCCGAAACAGATTCAGCTGAGCCCGTGGTCGCGCCCACCAGGGCCACTTCGCCTTTGGGAGGCACAATGCCCTGCTCCCTTGCCATGGCATAGGCGGATTTCGGGCCAATGTACAGCGACGGCAGCAAAATCAGCGAGACCGGTATTGCCGTAATAACAATGAACTGCTGCAAGGCACTGATCTGCCCTGCCCCCATGTAGAGAAGTACCGCTGCCATCAATGCCATCGCCACACCCCAGAAGGCTCTCACAACGGGGTCAGGGTCGTCATGCCCAGCGCTGACTACAGCAATGGCATAGCTCATGGAATCGCCGGTGGTCGCCACGAATATGGTGGTGAGCACAAGAATGGCGAGGGCCATCAGCGTACCGCCGGGGAGCGCCTGGGCGATGGTGAGCGTGGCAACGTCAAACTGGAAATTGTTCAGTGCATCAGTCAGGTCGATGGCGCCCGTTAGCTGGTAAAAAATACCGGAGCCCCCCAGCAGGGTAAACCAGATGGTGGTCGCCACGGGCGCCATCACGCCCACGGCGAGGATCATCTGGCGGATTGTCCGGCCACGGGATATGCGAGCGACGAAGATCGCCATCAGCGGACCGTAACCCAGGAACCAGGCGAAGAAGAACACTGTCCACCATTGCATCCACCAGCCCTCGGCAGTGCCAGCCGTAACCGTTGCCATGGCGAAAAAGGACGTGACGTACTCCCCGAAACCCTGAGTATAGGCATTGGTCAGGAAGAGGGTAGGACCGAAAATGAAAATAACCGCCGCGATCGCCAGAGCCAGAAAGACATTGAAACGGCTCAGAAGCTGGATCCCCCTATGGATACCGGTCATGGCTGACGTTACGTAAACCGCTGCCAGCACCAGCAGGATCATCAGCTGCGTGCCGAACCCCTGGGGGAAACCGAATAGCTCATGGAGGCCAAAGCTGACCTGAGTGGCGAGGAATCCGATCGGCCCCACGGTGCCGGCAACCACAGCTATTACACAGGCAGCATCCACCAGGCCACCAAACCAGCCGTGCATCACCCGGTCGCCAAACACCGGATAGAGCAGTGTTCGGGGCTGCAGTGGCTGACCTTTCACATAATGGGCATGGGCCAGCACGATGGCCGACAGCGTGCCCAGAATTGCCCAGGCCAGAAATCCCCAGTGCATGAACGATTGCGCCAGGGCCGGTGCAACCGCCGCCGCAGTACCGGCCTCGGTATCAAATACCGGAGGTGTCACTACGAAGTGATAGACTGGCTCGCCGGCGGCGAAGAACACACCACCACCGGCCAGGAGCGTACACATGATAATGGACAACCATTTGAAGGTGCTCAACTCCGGGGTACTCCGGTTGCCCACCTTGGCGCTACCTGCAGGCGATATGGCCACACCCATCCCGATCAGAAAGGTCAGCAACAGTAGAAGCTGAAAGTAAGATCCCAGGGTCTTGGCCGTCCAGGCGAAACCGCTGGAAATTAGCCCGGCGGTCCACTCAATGTCATACAGTGAGAGCCCAAGAAAAAGCAGTATGAATCCGATGCTCAGGCCCAATACGATCGGGTCCCCCAAGCGCTTGATACCCGCTTCCGAAGTCGCGGTAGTACTGGCTGAGATTGTCATGGCGCTTACCTGTTTTTGTTGTTGGAACTGTATAGTTGGAACAAAATTCAGTACACCGCCCCTGCCTGAGGCCGTGTACCCTCGGTTAATTGCCGGAGCCAGTTACGGCCCATGATTTTCTCGATCTCATCGTTATTAAACCCTTTCAGGTACAAACCTTCTGCAATGTTGTTGAAGTGGCGGTTGTCGCTGAACCAGGACAGTGGCCTCGGCCAGCCGGCATTCGCCTTGTTGCCCTCGCCGTAGTCCATGGCCTTGGTCCATCGGCCGTTCCGCATCCAGGTCAGTACCGATTCCGGTTGCCCCTGGCACAGGTCGGTGCCAATGCCAATGTGGTCGATTCCCATCAGCTCTGCGGTATCAGCTACCATGCCGCAGAATTCGTCCAGCGTGCAGTCCGGCCCATTCCTGAGATGGAATGGGTACACGGAGAATCCCAGGATGCCGCCGCTCTGGGCCACTGCCCGCAATACTTCATCGGACTTATTGCGTTTGGCCGCATGGAAACTCGCCGGGTTAGCATGGGAAATAATCACTGGCCGCTCCGACAATTCGATGGCCTCAAGCGTTGAACGTTCCGAACTGTGTGACATATCAATCAACATACCGACGCGGTTCATCTCCCGAATCACTTGCCTGCCAAAACGGGTGATGCCACTGTCTTCAGCTTCGTAACAGCCACAGGCCAACAGACTCTGATTGTTGTAGGTGAGCTGCATGATCATCAGGCCTAACCGGCGCATGATGGCGACCAGATCAATATCGTCTTCGATGGGAGAACAGTTCTGGGCACCAAAGAATATGCCCACGCGATTACTTTCCCTTGCAAGCTCAATGTCACTGGCCTGGCGCACCGGCACGATCAGGTCTTGATGTATCTCGAAGCGCCGCTGCCATTCTCCGAAACGCAGTAAGGTCTCGCGGCAGTTCTCGTGATACACCAGGGTGGCGTGCACAGCATCAACACCACCTTCCCGCATTTCCTCAAAGATGGCTCGTGACCAGTTCGAGTACTGCAAACCATCAATGGTCAGAACAGACTTTGACATGGTGGCAACCTCAGGCCTTGGTGTAACAGGTTTTAACGACTGTGTAGAACTCCCGGGCGTATCGGCCCTGTTCCCGCGGCCCGAAACTGGAATCCTTACGCCCACCGAAGGGCACGTGGTAATCGGTGCCGGCAGTGGCCAGATTCACCATGACGCAACCGGTCTCCGCCCTTGCCTTGAAATCCGTCGCCCAATGCAGGGAGCGGGTGATCAGACCGGCAGTAAGGCCATAGTTGGTATCGTTGAGGGTGGTCAGTGCCGCTTCGTAATCCGGAACCCGGATCACACAGGCGACGGGACCAAATACCTCGTCCCGGTTGATGGTCATGTCATTGGTGGTGTCTGTGAACAACACCGGTTGCATGTAATAGCCCTCACTGCCGACCTTCACATCCTTGCCGCCGAAAGCCAGCGTGGCGCCTTCCTGCAATGCAACATCCACCCAACGGCGATTCGCTGCCAGCTGGCTATCACTGGCGATAGGGCCGATGACCGTGCCGTCCGCCAGCGCCGGGCCAACCTTTGCATCTGCGAGCTTTGCGGTCAGCCTGGCGACGAATTCATCATGCACGCCTTCGGTAACAATCAGCCGTGAAGAGGCGGTGCACTTCTGTCCAGAACCGGAATAGGCACCGGCGAAGGCTGCATCAACCGCGACATCCAGGTCAGCGTCGTCCAGCACGATAAGGGCGTTCTTGGAGCCCATCTCCAGCTGGCACTTCACCAGGTTGGCAGCGGTAGCGGCCGCTACACGGCGACCAACCTCCAGCGACCCGGTGAAGGTAATGGCATGGACATGCGAACTCGTAATCAGGGCTTCGCCCGCTTCGCGACCACTGCCGGTGACCAGGTTGAACGTACCGGGGGGCAGTCCCTGGCGACTGATAATTTCTGTCAGCGCCCAGGCGCTCGCCGGGACCAGATTGGCAGGTTTGAAAACCACTGCGTTCCCGAAAGCCAGGGCCGGGGCGATTTTCCAAACGGCCGTCGCCATGGGGAAGTTCCATGGGCTGATCACCCCGACAACGCCCAGCGGCTCGCGGCGTGTTTCTATCTCAACACCGGGCCGCACTGACGCCACACGGTCATCAATCTGGCGCAGCACTTCAGCGGCGTAATAATGAAAGAACTGGCCAGAGCGATACACCTCGCCCTTTCCCTCCACCAGCGGCTTGCCTTCCTCACGTGAAAGCAGCTCACCGAGTTCGTCCTTGCGGGTAATCAACTCATTACCGATAGCCATCAGCGCGCTGTAACGGGCCTCAAGCCCTGTTTTGTCCCACG
The DNA here is from genome assembly GCF_005298175.1 of Marinobacter panjinensis. Classification (NCBI taxonomy): domain Bacteria; kingdom Pseudomonadati; phylum Pseudomonadota; class Gammaproteobacteria; order Pseudomonadales; family Marinobacteraceae; genus Marinobacter; species Marinobacter panjinensis. Next base: position 3,311,863 of record NZ_SZYH01000001.1, on the reverse strand, counting down.
CCTTCTGAGCCTCCCTTGCCGCAGCAATGGCTTGCTTGACTTGGCCGGCACTGGCCTGATCGAAATGGCCAACAATGTCATTCAGATCTGACGGGTTCCGGTTAGGCAGGGCGGCGTTTTCGCCCTTAACCCACTCTCCACCAATGTAGAGTGCGTATGACTGTGACATGGGTTCCTCCTTAGTGATTACCCACACCCTAGACCTCTTTCATATATAAGGATAATCAAAAATATCGCATTTTTGATAAGATATATTTATAGTTTCAGCAGAACCGGGTCGGGGTAGAAAACGCATGGCGCTCGAACTCAAGATTCAACAACTACGTTACGTGCTGGCAGTATGGGAGGAAGGCAGTTTCCACGGAGCTGCGCGACAGCTGCATCGCAGCCAGCCGGCGTTGTCCATGGCTATAAGGGATCTGGAGGAACGGTTGGGACAGCCGTTGTTCGAAAAGAATCAGAAGGGACAGTTAACACCCTATGGCGAGTATTGCCTGCCCAGGTTCCGGGAGCTGATCAAGCAGCACGACCGTCTCGCAAGCGATTTACAGCATGCCGCCGAGGGGCAGCAAGGGCGAGTCACGCTGGCTACCGTGCCATCCGTTGCGAGCCGTCTGATGCCGGAAGTTCTCGCGGCATTCATTGCCGAGTACCCGCACATCAACATAAATCTGCACGACGAAAATGCCGAGTTTGTCTGCCGGATGGTCGCCAACGGCGAGGTCGACCTGGGCATCAGCAGCGTGTGGGCGCAGGACGAACACCTGAGCTACACCCACCTGTTCGAAGACAATATCGGGGTAGTCCTGCATCGGGATCATCGGCTGGCAAACCGGGAAAGCCTGCAGTGGCAGGAACTGAAGAACGAGCGTTGCATCGCCAACGGTACCTCGCGGCTTCTCAAACATACCGCAGCCGCCGGCCTGGTGAATAACAACGACTTTTATATTTCCAACATGATTTCGCTGCTCGCCATGCTCGAGGCTGGTAGCGGCATTACTACACTGCCGCGACTGGCCTTTCCCGTCGATAACCTGAAATTGCGCTTTGTACCCCTGAGTGAGCCCAAGCTCGTCCGCCGGATCGGTATCATCAAACTGGCCAACCGATCGCTGTCACCGTCGGCCCAGGTACTGGAGCGGCTCATAATGAAGCGCCTGGCAGGTTCGGCCATTCAGGCGTAAAGACCGCTGGCGGCCGGGGTGTCGATATATAACAAAGGACCGCAGCAGGCCCACCCCACGGTTAAAAAACAATCAATATAAATCTAATAAATGTCAAAGGTCGTTAAATTTAAAAGAATTCCCACATTTCATGAATATTTTTTAACAGTTTAAAGCCTGAATTGCATATCCTTGCCCACCTGCCTGGACCAATGCTCACGATTACGTTTTTTCCCGAGCGCTCTGAACATTGACTGAATCCGGATCTACGAACCAAAGCAATAAAAAGGAAAGACAATGAACAAAAAGCAGATTGCGCTTGCTGTATCGGTTAGTTCGATAGCGATTCTGCCCGGATGTGCCTTCATGGAAAAGCATGGGGGCAAGGTCATCGGCGCTGCCGGTGGAATGGTTGCAGGTGCCCTGGCATGTGACGGCGATCCAGCTTGTATCGCTGCCGGCGCAATAGGCGGGCTCCTTCTCGGTGAACTGTACGACCAAAGACAGGCCGAGCTTCGGAAAATTGCCGAAGAAAAAAATATTGCGCTGGAAACCAAAAAGGTCAAAACCTTTAACTCTGACAGAGAGAATGGTTTGGAGTTGTCCATCAATGAGGGCGGGATGTTTGAGGTCGGCTCCGCAGGACTGAAAACCAAAGCTCGTCTGGATCTCATGAGTGTCGCGACCGTTTACCGCGAAAAACCCCAGAAAATTCTGGTAATCGGTCATACCGATGCAACGGGAAACGACGGCTACAACGAGCAACTGTCTGAGCGTCGTGCGCGAACGGTAGCAAAATTGTTTCAGGAGGTTGGTGTCCCCGCTGATCAAATCTACTTTCAGGGTGCTGGTGAATCCCAGCCCGTTGCAACCAACGACACTGCCGATGGTCGAGCCACCAACCGCCGCGTGGAAATCGTCGAAATAGATTCAGAGCAATCACTGGCGGCCTACAATCTGCAGCGCCAGAATAATCGAGCTTACCTTGCACACTCCAACCGGACCAGTCAGGAAAAAACCGAGATTCTGAAGCGTGTTGAGAAAACACCAGAACCTTCGCAGCAGGAGCGAGCGGAAGACCTCGCCAAATATGCAGCCGTTGATTTTGGTGGTACCCAGGCAACATCCGATTTCAACACAATCCTTCAAGCCACTGGCCAACCGGCAAGCGACGAAGGTGGCATTGGTTTCTCAATGTTCAGGAAAGCCGTAGCGAGCGAACCAGTGGAGCTGTCTCCCTGCTTCATGGATGGCCCACGCAAGATCGGTGACATACAAAATCTCGCGTCGGGGAAGAAGCTCGGCATTCAAGAGCGAGAAATGTCGAACTACTGGCCCGGCCTGAATGGAAGTGTCTGGCTCGATACGGTCAATGGACACATGGTTGCGATTCAGGACCTGTACATTCTGCGCGAAACCGGAGCGCCACAGGGATCACCAACGGTAACCGTGTACGAAAACGTTGCCAGTGACAAGACAGCCGACCACACCTTGAAGCCGCACGTAGAGGCCTATCCAGGAGAGGCCGGCCTTCTGGTCAGAGCATACTTCCACGATGCCCGGGCGGTTCAATGCATGGACGTAGTGATGGGCAACACCAGCCTGAAAGCAGCGAAGGAAGGAAAGCTCTACTACTCGGCAGGCGACCATCTGCTCGAACAGAATATCCAACTCAAGCGGCTGAATTGAACAGCTCTCGACCAGACGCAAATATCAGATAATAAGGAAAAGGTATCACCATGGAATCAATTCTGACCGCAATTGATGAGTACCGAATAATCCTCGGGGCAATTGTCCTGACCATTCTGGCGACTTTGCTCATCAGGAAATACTGGGATGAAGTCTCGTTCTTCATACTGCGTCTACGCATGAACATGCCAGTTTTTGGCAAAATCGCCAGGCTCTCCAACAGCGGAAGTCGGGAAGACTCTGGCTGGTTTTCCGCCGAAAAGTCACTGTGCAGTGAGTTTCAGCCGTATTTCCAGGAAGTTGATAAAGGACCGGATTTCTTTGATAGCTGTCGAAGCTATCTTCGAAAGGTAACCGAGCTGGGCCGCTCCAAGCTGGGCTTTTTCGGCTGGGTCGCCATCGCTGTAATGGTCTTCATCGAGGCGATGGGTTTCTCCTACGTTCTGGCAGGCTTCACCATTCCGGGAGCCAGTGAGGCGCTGAAACAACAGGGGGCCGTTGGTATTGCCCTGCTGATCTCCATGCTGCTGGTCTTTATGACTCACGCTACTGGTCATGAGCTTCACCACAACAAAATGGTGAAGAAGGTACGTGCATGGTTCCGGCAGAGTGAGAACGGTCAGCATAAAGCCATGATGCCCAACACGGAAGTTTCGCTCGACAATAACGAGATTGATGACAATGAGCCCGCCTGGCGCCAACTGCTGAGCCGCATTGACGCAAACCACAGCGTTACTCCGTCTTACAAGGTGACGGTCATGACCGGCATAATGGTTGTGCTTATCGCACTGGGGGCAACGTTTGTTCGCGGCCAGGTGCTTGAGTCCGAGCTGGCTGGTGCCCACGATCCAGTTGCCAGCTCACAATCTGCTGATCCTTACGCAGATGCGATCCCGGCTGAGCTGAGGTCCAGCCAGGAAGAAGTGGACAGCAGAGTTGACGAAACCATCAAAGACGCCACGCTCAAGGGCGGCTGGGGCACCTTCATCGTGCTTGCTGTCATCTTTATTTTTCTGCAGATCGTGGGTGTTCTGATCGGCATCAAAAAGGGCTTTGCCGGATCCGAATCAGCCGTGGCTGCCAAGTTCACCGGTAAATTCAAGAATCGGGAGGAATTCCAGGTCTACCAGGAGCGTAAACGGAATGTCGTTTCTCAAATTGCGCAGCGCAACCTGACCAAGCTGCAGGGCAAGATGGCGAAGAAGCTGTCAGACACGGCGATCGATACCTCTACGCTCAAGGCACTTGAGTCTGGCAACGGAAGAACGTTCCTTGCCTATGCCCAAACTGTGCGCAAGGATCATAGTTCCGACCACGTTGATTCCTCCAAGGGTCGCCACGCTCGGGATGAAGAGATGGCCAGTATCCAGAAGCCACAACCGACGCATGATGCGCCGACTCAGAGCGCTCCAAAGGTAGAGGAACCTTCCTCTCAGTCTTCTGCTACCAGTGAGTCTCAAATCCCGGAAGAGGCCATACAGGAGTGGATGGATAAGCTGGGGTGGGGCCGAGAGGAAACGGTCGCCCTACTGGTGAAACAGCAACAGAAGGAGCAGGCAAAAAAGCCGGCCGTATCCCAAGAGGAAGCGTTACGCATGCTTGAGGCTGCAGACAAATGAGCTTCAGAGATCTTCTGACGATCACTGGTCGAACTCTCTCATTCGTAGCCTTGGCAGTATCGACGTCAGTCGCTACTGCCAGTCCAAGGGATGACTTTCCAAGCTGCTACTCAGTGCTCGGCAATCAAGCACCTGAATCGAAAGCGCCAGCACGCGAGCTGTTTGTGATCATTGACCAGACATTGAAGCTGGATGTCGATCTGAAACGACACTCCCATCAGAAAATCCATGAGTTTTTGAATCCGGGTGATCGTTTCACACTACTGACATTCAGTGCCTATGCCGAAGGCCGCTATGCATCAATGCCAGTGACCGGAAAGATCGACTACGCACTCGCAGATGATCAACGATATGTGATTGGCACAAAGAAGCTCCGAGCATTCGATGACTGCATGGCCAGGCAAAACATGTTTGTGCGCAAACGTATCGACGCCAGCATGAAGGAAGCGTTCGAGCAAGCCAGCACTGATCTGCCGAAAACTGAATTGATGGGCTCGCTGGCAAATTTCAGCAACGGGGTCATCAGCCAGTCGGAAGCAGAGCGGAAGGTGGTTTTGCTTGTATCTGACATGATGGAAAACTCAGAAACGATATCCTTCTATGGCGCCGGGGGCATTAACAATCTCAATGTCCAGTCGAGCCTGGAGAAAGCTTCCAAGCATGGCCTTCTTTCAAACCTTGGCGGTGCCAGTGTCAATATCGTGGGTGCCGGAATCTCAGGTAACGACGGTTATCTCAGCCAGTCGACCATGCGCAAGATGAAAGATTTCTGGTCCGGGTATTTCGAGCGATCCGGAGGAACCCTCACCGGCTGGGGGCAGCCAGAGCTTTTTGAAGCCCTACGCTGAGGCCCCGGCCCGGCGAACCACAACGAGCAATTTAATATCTGAATCCAACGCCACAACTTCAGAGTTCATAATAAAATCGGTGACCGCTTGTGCGGTCACCGATGAACGGAAAAACAGTTATCAAAATCCGTTTTCAGGGATTTAAAACCAGGCTTTATTTCCAGTCACGTAAGTCCTTTCGAACTCTTCATCCGATTTAACGAGATACAGAACAAATTCGATAAAGGCGATTACCCCAATGATCATTGAAGGAATCCCGAAGAGAATCAGGCCAAAGAGAAAAGTCAGAAGCATGATCACACCCTGCTTGGTGTAGCCAAGATAGAACTTGTGAGCACCAAATGCTCCGAGGAAAAACGCAAACAGCGCCGCACCGATTTTCTTCGACGACCCTTTTGACGCAACGCCACCATCGGGATAAACATCTTCCGCGTATTCGCCATTAACTCCGAAATCCACAACAGTCCCTTGGGCAGGCAGCGCATTCCCTTTCCAATGAGCGATATCAACTTTGTAACGGTTGCCATCATCCCCGGAAATCAAACCAGTCCGATCTTCACTATTAAAGTCAAGAATTTTACCTTTCAATGTCATCATCCTTCTTTATTGGTAGATTTCCATTTAAAACAGATCAGAAGTATTTAGATACTCTAATATTTTAAACACATTAGCATTGACACAAATTTTATTTGAGAACTATTTCCCCAAAAAATATAACGCCAAAACAGGCCTGTCAGACAATACACTATATGTCTGAAATTAAATGTAAACTATTGAAAAATAGAACTTCACCAGGCAATTTAAAAATTTGGCGAACAAATATAAAAAGCCCCTTGAAAGGAAACATTCAACCAAAACACCTCAGTTCATAAACAAGTCATTAAGCCATTGACACTCGAGGCTCAATGCCTGGATTTAATCCAATGACTACGTTATAAAATGCCAATCGATGTTACGTTGGAGTGCTCCGTGCCCCTGAAGCCCCCTTTATCTCTCTCGCATGTGCTAATGCGAGCCTCGCCAACTTTATTTGTAAGCCTGGCACTCTTGACGTTTTCGGTTACCGCTCAGGCCGACACTTTCAACATTGCCTGGGATAACGACTTACTTACCGGCTCAGACAGGGGATACACCAATGGTGTAAAGCTCTCCTACCTGACGGCAACCGCGGATAACCGGCAAAGGAAATCTTCCAGACTTGCACGTTACGCATCGGATTCCCTCGGCTTCCTGCCCGGTATAGACCAGCTCGAAAAGAAACAGGCGCTTGCCGTCAGCTTGAGACAGCTGATAGTCACTCCGGAGGATATCAGCGCCAATGAGCCCCGGTTGAACGACCTCCCCTATGCAGGGTATCTCGCTGTCAGCACCACACTATGGAGCTGGGATACCAACAGTATTACCGGTTACGGTGCCCACCTCGGCGTTGTAGGCCCGGAAAGCGGCGCGGCAGCATCCCAGAAGTGGGTGCACAAGCTGACTGGAAGTGAAGAACCCAACGGCTGGGACTTCCAACTCGGAACCGATGTCGTTGGCGGCGTGCAGGCAGCACATGCCAGAAAAGTAGCGCAAAGCGGTTCACCAGATGGCCTGGAGCAGGAGGTTTCGCTGATCAGCTCGGCCAGGCTCTCCAGCTTCAGAACGGACGGCAGGGTCGGAGTGGTCTGGCGTATCGGGCAGCACCTGCCGGTCAATTTCGTACCCGACTACGCCGGCACAGCCTCCACGATAGGGCTGCCGGGAGCTTTGAGTGCGCGGCGCCACGGATGGTCCGTATTTATCGGTTTGGGGCTGGAATTTGTGCCCTATTCCTATCTTGATGCAAACTCCGCTCCCTACCAGTTCGACGAAAGCCTGGTCCAGGGTCAGGCTGGCATCGGCGGAACCTGGCAGTGGAATCAGCTGCAGTTAGCCCTGATTCTGCGAGCAACGACTGGCGAGGAAGATTCCAACAAAGACAACTTCAACTTTGGCAGCCTCTCGATGACATGGGCCCTTTGATGTAACCGCGATGGGTGTTTCAGGACGCACACCCGTCAGGCATATAGCGACTCAATGACATCGGTGTATTTTTCATAGATCTTGCTGCGGCGCACCTTCATGGTGGCCGTCACTTCATCATCGTCGTGGTCGAGCTCTTTGGTGAGCAGGTGGAAACGTTTGATCTGCGCCACCTGGGGCAACTGTTCGTTGGCCTTGTTCACTTCGGCCTCAATCAGTTCGTTCACCCGCTCGTGCTCGGTCAGGCTGCGGAAAGTGGTGTAGGCAATCCGCTCCTGTTCGGCCCATTTGGCCACCGTGTCGAAGTCGATCTGGATCAGGGCAGAGACATACTTCCTGGCCTCACCAATCACGATGCATTCCTTGATGTAAGGGCTGGCCTTGACGGTGTTTTCAATCTCGGTGGGTGAGAGGTTCTTGCCCCCGGCGGTAATGATGATGTCTTTCAGGCGATCAACAATTTTGAGCTGGCCGCTCCGCCATTCACCCACATCCCCGGTGTGCAGCCAGCCGTCTTTCAGAGTTGCGGCGGTTGTCTCGTCGTTCTTGTAATAACCCTTGAACATGCTGCCGCCGCGCATGATGATTTCGTTGTGTTCACCGAGCTTGACCTCCACGCCGGAGACGGCAACGCCCACGGTTCCGAGATGTACATCATCCACCTGCTGGGCCGTTGCAACACCGGTGCTTTCCGTCTGGCCGTAGACTTCCACCAGGGGAACACCGATAGTCCGGAAAAACTCGAGAATCCCGGTGGAAATGGGTGCAGCGCCGGTCATCGCCAGGGTGCACCGGCGCAGGCCGATGAAATTCTGTAGCGCACGGAACACCAGCCAGTAACTGAGGCTGAAGAGGCACTTTTCTTTCAGGCTCCATTGGGTCCGGGATTTGGTCGCCATTGGCGCACAAGCCCGGATTGTCCGGTTAAATAACGCCTGCCGGACCCGTCCGGTTTCCTGGATCTTGATGTAAATGGAGGAATGCAGCTTCTCCCAGATTCTGGGCACCCCCAGGAAAAAGGTCGGTGCGATCTCACGCAGATCTTCCTGGATCGTCCGCAGGCTCTCGCCAAAGCTGACCGTACTGCCCACATAAACCGGCGCAATGTTGGTAACCGCCTGCTCCGCCACATGGCATAGCGGGAGATAGGACAGACTGGAACCATGCTCGTCTGCCTGTAGCAGCTCAATAAGGCCGGGCGCCGCGGCATGGAGGTTACCCCAGCTGATCATGGCGCCCTTCGGGCGACCAGTCGAGCCGGAGGTATAGATCATCAGGGCGGTGTCATCCATCTGCTGGCTGTCCAGCAATTCATCCACCAGCCCCGGGTGCGCTTTCTCGAATTCCCGGCCCCTGGCCTCGATATCCTCGAACGCCGCTGGCGGTTCCGGATAATAACGCAGCCCCTTCATATCAATGGCGATGTTGTGCTTCAGCTTGGGCAGTTCCGGCCAGGCTTCCAGCACCTTGTCGGTCTGCTCCTGGTCCTCGCACACCACGAACTCTGCATCGCTGTGCTCAAGAACGTAGGCCACCTCATTCCAGGGGCTGGTCGGGTAAACGCCAACACAGATGCCCCGGACCATGCCGATACCCATCTGGGCAATGACCCACTCCACCCGGTTTTCCGAGATGATGGCCACATGGCCACCTTCCTTCAGCCCCAAGGCACGGAGCCCCAGCCCGAAATGCCGGGCGCGCTCGTAGTAATCCTGCCAGGAGTAAGCCTGCCAGATACCGAAGTCTTTCTGGCGCAGTGCCAATCTCTCGGGCCGCTCTTTGGCATGGGCCCGCAACATCTGCGTCAGGGTCAGTTCGGGTATGGATGGTGTTGTCATGAAAGCCACCGTTTACGGCGTTTGTAGTGCTTGATGTCACGGTAACTGCGGGCTTCGCCTTCCTTGCCACCCACCCCCAGATAGAACTCCCGCACATCCTCGTTGGCGGTCAGTTTGTCCGCCGGGCCATCGATCACGATTTTGCCGTTCTCCATGATGTAACCGTAAGAGGCTATCGCCAGTGAGACCGCAGCATTCTGTTCCACCAGCAGAATGGCCGTGCCCTGCTCGCGATTGATTCGCGCCACGATGGTGAAGATTTCCTCCACCAGCATCGGCGCCAGCCCCAGCGAAGGTTCATCCAGCATGATCAGCTTCGGCTGGGCAATCAGCGCCCGGCCAAGGGCCAGCATCTGCTGTTCCCCGCCCGACAAGTACCCCGCCAGTTGCTTGCGACGCTCTTTCAGTCGCGGGAAATAGTTGTAAACCAGTTCATAACTGTCACTCAGGGAGGGTTTGGTGCCACTGAGTGCATAGGTGGCGGCAACCAGATTCTCCTCGACGGTCAGGTCCTCGAACACACGGCGACCTTCCATCACATGGAACAACCCATTGCGCACCAGCTTCTCAGGCGGCGTTCCCTTCACATCCTTGCCCCGGAAACGGACTTCTCCGGCGGTCACTTCGCCGTCTTCCAGGGTCAACAGGCCGGAAACACTCTTCAAGGTGGTGGATTTGCCGGCGCCGTTGGAGCCGAGGAGCGCCACAATGGCACCCTCCGGCACCCGCAGTGACAGGCCCCGGAGGACCTGCACCGACTTGTTGTAGACCACCTCGATGTTATCGATTTCCAGTAAGGCTTCCATACAGCCCCTCAGTCGAGGTGAATCCAGTCCGATACCGGCTCGTAACGGCCTTTTTCGGCATTGACCCGCCAGATACGGCCAACCGGGAAGGACATGTCCCTGACCGTAACCGGAATACCGATGATGCCGCCGGTGTCCCAGTCCTCAATCGAGGCCAGTGCCGCGGCCATGTTTTCACCGGTCAGCTCCTTGTCGGCGTCAAGGGTGCGCTTGATCACTTCGGTCCACACCATGGCGTTGAACCAGGCCTGCATGTAGCCGGTCGGGCGGTAATCGGCCTCCGGGTCACTCTTTTCGGCCTGAGCCCTGAGTGCGTCCAGCATCGGCCCACTTTCTTCGCTGTCATAGTAGTTGTAGGGCATAACACCCATGTAGCCGTCCGCATCCGCGCCCATTTTGTCGATGATCAGCTTGTCAGAAGACCAGAAGGTACCCATGAACTGGGTGTCCAGCCCCATCTGGCGCATCTGCACCATGAACTCGTTGATCGGCGACAGCACATAGCCGTGGAACACCACGAAATCCGGGCGTACCCGGCGCAACTTCAGGACTTCTGCGGACACGTCCACGCTGCCGGGCTTGGTGACGATATCTTCAACCACTTCTATACCCAGCTCCGCGGCCCGGGCCTTGCCATTCTCGATGGGATCCTTGCCGAACTCGGTATCGCTGTAGACGAAGGCAACGGTCGGCATGTCGCCGTCCTTACCCTGGTCTGCAATGTACTCCAGGATGATGCCGAACATCTGGCTGTAGTTGGGACCCGGGATGAACTGGTAGGGGTACTGCTCGTTATCCGTCAGCGCGGTGGCAAACGACGCGCCACTCATCAGTGTATCCCCCTGGCTGTTCAGCTCCGAGGCAATGGCCTTCATAAAACCGGTGCTGTCACCGTAATAGGTGGCCGGAGATTCACTGCCGGAAATCTTCTTGAAAGCAGCCACCGAACGGTCCACCTCGTACGCGGTATCTTCCATCACGTACTTCACCGGATGGCCATTGATACCGCCTTCACTGTTGATCCAGTCGGTGTAATCCGTCAGGCCTGCATGGATGTGAATGCCGGCAAAAGCAAATACGCCGGACAGTGGTATGGAGCCACCGAAGACGATGGGTTCCTTGTCCTGGGCCATGGCCGGGGTGGCCACGGTCAATGCAGCGACCAGGCTACCAAGCCCGGCAAGCCGGCGACCTTTGTTGAGGATGTTTCTGAACATATTGATTCTCCTTGCTGCTTCTTGTTGTTGGTGTTGCACGGTTTCCTGGTGAAAGGCTCGTTGAGAAACCGTTAGTTTTTAAAGGGCCACAGGCGGAAAAAACGGCGGATGCGATGCCACATCTCCGCGAGGCCATGGGGTTCAAAAATCAGGAAGCCCACAATCAGCGCGCCGAAGATAATCTCCAGCATTGGCGACATGAACACGGGGGCGTTGGGGTAAAACGGCGTCAGGGCTGCGGTCAGCAGTTTCAGCGCTTCCGGCACCAGAGTCATAAAGGCCGCGCCGAGTATGCCTCCCAGCAGGTTGCCCATGCCGCCCACGATTACCGCCGCAAGATAGAAAATCGACATGGACAGCGGGAAGCTCTCCGGCGTCACCACCCGGTAAAAATAGGCGAACAGACCACCGGCTACCCCGGCATAGAACGAACTGAGCGCGAAGGACATCAGCTTGTAGCGCAGCAGATCAATACCCAGAATTTCGGCAGAAATATCCCGGTCGCGTATGGCAATGAAGGCCCGGCCAATACGGGTCCGGAACACATTCGCGGCGGCAAGTACCATCAGCACCGCCAGCGGCACGATGATGAAATACATCATGAAATCGCTCTGGAAACTCAGCCCGAACAGATGCGCCGGCTCCAGGCTCAGGCCGCCCATACCGCCGGTGACTGATTCCCACTCGGCAAAGATGAAATGCAGGAAAACACCGGCCGCCAGGGTGGCAATGGCCAGGTACAACCCTTTGACCCGCAGCGAGGGCAGGCCCACCAGAATACCTACCGCGGCTGCCATGAGCCCGGCCAATACCAGGGTTATCGGGAATGGCAGGCCGGTATTAACGGAGAGCCAGGCCACGGTATAAGCACCAACGCCCATGAACCCCGCCTGCCCCAGGGAAATCAGGCCGGTAAAGCCGGTCAGGATATTCAGGCCAGTGGTGCTGATCACGGCAATGCCAACCAGGCATCCGAGGTACAGCAAATAGGAATCCGCCATGAATGGAAACACCAGCAGAATCAGCAGGAAAAGACCAAACCACAGTTTTTGGGTTGAAGTGGTCCAGATCGCCTCATCGGCCTCATAACTCTGTTTTGCGTCACCGATGCGCATCTTACACTCGCTCTATTTCGTGGGTGCCAAAAAGGCCGTAGGGCCGGATCACCAGGATCACTGCCAGCACCAGGAAGGTCGCCGGCATCCGGTATTCGCCACCCAGATAGGCACCAGCCACGGTCTCCAGCCAGCCAATGAATACACCAGCGATCAGTGCTCCGAGGATGCTGTCCAGACCACCGACAATCACCACCACCAGCACACTCAGCCCGATGATCCCGAACTGCGGGCTGAGGCCGCCGGTGGCGGCCACCAGCACACCGGCCAGCGACGCGGCCAGGGAACCGAACACCCAGGCCATGTTGAACACCCGGCGCACGTTAATACCCATGGAATAGGCCGCCGCCTGGTCCGAGGCCGTCGCCCTCAGCGCGACTCCACCCCGCGAGAAACGGAAATAGAGCAGGTAAATAATCAACAGGGCAGCCCCGATCAGGAAGCCGTAGGCGATTTTCGGAGCCAGATAGAGTTCACCGATAAACACCGGCTCCCGGGGCAGGAAGCTGGGCAGCAACTGCGGGTCGGCGGTCCAGATAAATTCCACCAGGCCCACCAGGATACTGGCTATACCGATGGTCACCATCACGACCGAAATGGGCGATTCACCCAGCATCGGCCGGATCATGGTTTTCTCGATCACCCCGCCCAGAAGGCTGCCGCCGATCACCGCCAGCGGCAGCGCAATCCAGGCCGACATCTCCATACCGCCAGCAAAGGCCAGGAACAGGTAGGCGGCAAACATCATGATTTCGCCGATGGCAAAATTGATCACCCGAGTAGCCTTGTAGATGATCACAAACCCCAGGGCGATCAGCGAATACAAGCCGCCCATAGCCAGACCCGCCAGGCTGATCTCACCAAAGAAGATCCAATCCATCAGGCGGCTTCCTCTTCCGGATTGAGCTTCTTGCGCAGGCTGTCGATGTCACTGTTGCCCAGGTAGGCCTTGATCACCTCGGGGTTCTTCTGAACCTCCGATGGCAGGCCCTCGGTAATAACCTGACCAAAATTGAGCACCGCGATGTGGTCGGAAATATCCATCACCATGCCCATGTCGTGCTCCACCATCAGCACGGTAATGCCCCACTCCTCCCGGATATCCAGGATAAAACGGGCCATATCCTCCTTTTCCTCCCGGTTCATACCGGCGACCGGTTCATCCAGCATCAGCACTTTCGGTTGCATGGCCAGTGCCCGGGCCAGCTCCACCCGTTTCTGCAATCCGTAGGAGAGGCTCGCTACCGGCTGGCGACGGATATGGTCGATTTCCAGGAAGTCGATGATCCGTTGTTCCACATCCTTGCGAACCGCCATCTCTTCCCGGCGCGCCGGACCAAAATAGGCCAGTGCGCTCAACAAGCCGCTTTTCATGTGAACGTGGGCGCCGAGCTTGATGTTGTCGAGAACGGTCATACCGCGGAACAGGGCAATGTTCTGAAAGGTTCGGGCCAGGCCCAGTGCGGCCCGGCGCGGCGGCTTGATAGCGCTTGAAAGCACCTGGCCCTCGTAGCTGATCGTGCCCTGCTGGGGTTTGTAGAAACCGGAAATACAGTTGAAAAGTGACGTCTTGCCGGCGCCATTCGGGCCGATGATGGTGGTGATGGTGCTTTCAGGCACGCGGAAACTGACGTCCTGCAAGGCCGTCACACCACCAAACGACAGGGACAGGTTGCTGATATCGAGGATGCTCACTTCACCTCCTGGCACCCCTGGCGACGGGAACACAGGCATGTGAACACGCCTTGCAGCTACCCCATTTACGCCTAAAGATGATTGTAATTCTTGTTTTTTCTTGTGATCAGGGCACGCCCCGACCCAGACTTAAAGTAGTCCATGCAGGCACCATTAGGCAAACCCTTCTACGCTGTTACCTGAGGACTGATAACGACATTACGCAGGGAACTGACCTTCAGATGCACCATGGCGTGAGAAAATCAGATATGGCAGAACAACTGGTAACCACCGATTTTGACCCTGAGACCGGTATAGCAACACTGACCTTCAACCGGCCGGAGGCCCTGAACGCGATCAATGTGCCCCTGGCGGAGGCCTTTCTGGCCGCTGTCCAGGGGCTGACATCCTTAGCGGGCCTGCGATGTGTTGTTCTGACAGGGGCGGGGCGTGCCTTTATGGCAGGCGGTGATGTATCCAGTATGGCAGGCTCTCCAGAGCAGGCGGGTGATGCCATCAGTGCCATCCTGGATGCGGTCAACCCGGCCATCCTGCTGTTGCGCAGCATGGATGCTCCGGTGATCGCCGCGGTCAAGGGCGTCGCCGCTGGCGCGGGGCTCAGCCTGGCGCTGATGTCAGACCTGGTGATCGCCCGGGAGGATGCAAAATTCCTGGTGGCCTACAACGGCATCGGCGCTGTACCTGACTGTGGCGGCAGCTGGTTTCTGGCCCACAGGATCGGCGCTGGTCGGGCAGCGGAGCTGATGTTGCTGGGGAAAACTCTCAGTGCTGCGCAAGCCAAAGACTGGGGCCTGATTACCGAGTTTGCCCCGGAGCACAGCTATGAAAATCTGTTGACCGAGATCACCGGCAAAGTTGCCAGCGGACCTACCCGTGCCTTTGGCGCGTTCCGCCAGCTTACCGACCGGGCCAACGGCAATCAGCTGGCCGCCCACCTGGAAACAGAGCGAGCGGCCTTTCTGGAAATGACCCGGACTGAGGATTTTGCAGAGGGTGTGTCAGCGTTTCTGGCCAAGCGGCCTGCGCATTTCCAGGGACTTTAAAGATGCATGGTGTGGGTCAAGAGACGACCCCCCGCTCCCTTAGTACTTTGATCTCCCCGGGAGAAAGGCCCGCAACCTGACGCAGGACATGATCCGACTGCTCCCCCAACAGCGGCGGTGCCGTGCGGTAGGTTACGGGTGTCAGTTTCAGCTTGATTGGATTGCCGACCATTGGCACCTCGCCCAGATCCGGATGGGACACCGTCTGTTTCATGCCCCGCGCGAGAACCTGGGGGTCGTCAAATACCTGATCCAGGGTATTCACTGGCCCGCAGGGCACGCCTTTCCGCTCGAGGATTTCGACCCACTCCCGGGTGGAACGCATCACTGTAGCCTGCCGTAGCTTCGGGATCAGTTCCTTGCGATTGGCCACCCGGGCGCGGTTCGTCGCAAAGCGATCATCGCCCGCCCACTCCGGGTGCCCGAGCACATCAGCCAGCCGGGAAAACTGCTGATCATTGCCTATTGTCAGCACCATATTGCCGTCTGCCGTGGGAAAATCCTGATAAGGCACAATATTGGGATGAGCGTTCCCCATCCTTGTCGGTGCCTTACCTGTGGTCAGGTAATTCATGGCCTGGTTGGCCAGGCAGGCCACCTGCACATCCAGTAGGGCGGTCTCCACATACTGGCCCTCCCCGGTCCGGTCCCGGTGGCTGAGAGCGGCAAGTACACCGATGGTGGCGTAGAGCCCGGTCACGATGTCCGTCAGCGCCACACCGACCTTCATTGGCCCTTCCCCGGGCTCGCCGTCTGGTTGCCCCGTTATACTCATCAGCCCGCCCATGGCCTGGATCAGAAAATCATAACCGGGCCGGTTCGCATAGGGGCCATCCTGGCCGAATCCGGTAATCGAGCAATAGATGAGTTTCGGGTTAACTCGCTTCAGACTGTCGTAATCCAGACCATAGCGCTTGAGGCCGCCCACCTTGAAGTTTTCCAGTACAACATCCGATTCAGCCACCAGCTTGCGGACCAGTTCCTGCCCCTCGGGATGGGCGATATCGATCGCCAGGGACTGCTTGTTCCGGTTGGCAGCCAGGAAGTAGGCGGAGAGCTCAGAGCTGCCATCGGTCCCCTGCAGATAAGGCGGTCCCCAGGAGCGGGTGTCATCGCCGGTTTCCGGACGCTCGATCTTGATAACCTCCGCACCCAGGTCTCCGAGGACCTGACCGGCCCAGGGGCCGGCCAAAACCCGGGAAAGATCGAGGATGCGCAGATGAGACAGGGGGCCTGCCATTCGACTCTCCTTGCCAACGAGGGCTTAGCGCATGCCGCCCAGGCACAGATACTTGAGTTCCATGAACTCGTCCAGGCCATACCGGGAACCTTCCCGGCCAAGGCCACTTTCCTTGACGCCACCGAAGGGTGCGGTCTCGGTGGAAATGATCCCGTCGTTGATACCGATCATACCCGTTTCAAGGGCCTCAGCCACGTGCCAGATGCGCCGGATGTCATTGCTGTAGAAGTAGGCGGCCAGACCGAATTCCGTGTCATTGGCCATGGCGATCGCCTGCTCCTCGGTATCAAACCGGAACAGCGGCGCCACCGGCCCAAACGTCTCCTCATTGGCCACCAGCATATCCTGAGTGACATCAGTGAGGATGGTTGGCTCGAAGAAGGTGCCACCCAGCGCGTGTGCATTGCCCCCCAGGACCACCCTGGCGCCCTTGTTGGTCGCATCGGCGATGTGTCGCTTGACCTTATCCAGGGCCGCCTGGTTGATTAGTGGGCCCTGTTGAGTCTCGCCTTCAAGACCGGCGCCCACCACCAGTTGACCAACCGCTGTTTTGAGCTTTTCAACAAATTGGTCATACACACCGGACTGAACATAGACGCGATTTGCGCAGACACAAGTCTGACCGGTATTCCGGTACTTGGAGGCCATCAGTCCGGTCACAGCGGCATCGAGATCGGCATCGTCGAACACAATAAAGGGGGCATTACCACCCAGCTCCAGGCTCACTTTCTTGACCGTGCCGCTGGCCTGACGCATGAGCAGTTTGCCCACTGGGGTAGAGCCGGTGAACGACACCTTGCGAACCACCGGATTGGTGCTCAGTTCCTCGCCCACCTCCGGCGCCCGGGCCTTTGAGCAGGTGATAATATTGAGGATTCCCGGGGGAACACCGGCCTCCTCTGCCAGCACCGCCAGGGCAAGGGCACACAGCGGGGTATCCTCCGCGGGCTTGACCACCACCGGGCAGCCGGCGGCGAGAGCCGGGGCCACCTTGCGGGTGATCATTGCCACCGGAAAGTTCCAGGGCGTGATCGCCGCCACTACCCCGATGGGCTGCTTGATCACAACAATTCGCTTATCCCTGCCATGGCCCGGGATCACATCGCCATAGGCGCGTTTTGCTTCCTCGGCAAACCACTCAATAAAGCTGGCGCCGTAACCTACCTCACCGCGTGCTTCCGCCAGCGGCTTGCCCTGCTCCGCCGTCATTAACCGGGCCAGGTCTTCCTGATGTTGCATCACCAGATCGAACCAACGACGCAGAACGCCAGCTCGCTCCTTGGCCGGGCGCGCGCGCCATTCAGGCCACGCGGCCTCAGCCGCTGCGATGGCCCGCCGGGCATCTTCTGCGCCCATGTCCGGCACATTTGCCAGGTGCTCGCCACTGGCAGGATTGGTGACCGGCAATTGGTTACCAGAACGCGCCTGGACCCATTCGCCATTAATGTACGCGCTTTCGCGCAAGAGTTCCGGGTTCGTCAATCCGACAGTCATTTCAGTCCTCTCGATCCTCAAAGGAAGGAACCAGCGCCTTCAGAGCAGATAGCTTTCAATTACATCTCTGACAAACGCCGCATAGTCATCAACGGCAACATTCTGGTCACGGTATTTTCGGCGCTTCAGGTACCAGTCCTGCAACAGGGCCTTGATCATTGAAGCTACGAGGCGGGCGTTCCTTGGCCGGTACACCCCTGCCTTGATGCCGTCCTCAATGACGCTCAGGAAGATATCCTCGATCTCCAGCTCGATGGCGACCGCATCGCGCTTTTCCGGCGCCGGCAGGCTCTTCGCTTCCATATAGGAGAAATAGAACCAGGCCCGCATCAGCTCGCTCAGGTACAGGTGCGCCTTGATCGCAGAGAACAGCTTGTCACGTACGTTGTCCACCCCGCCAGTGTAGTGCAACAAGGTGCGGCGGGTAATGGTGAATCCATGGCTCTGGATCAGGTGGATCAAGTCGTCCTTGTTGCGAATGTAGGCATACAGCCCCCCCATGCTCATGCCCGAATCCGCACACAGATCTCTCAGGGTCATGGCGTGGAAGCCCTTGGAGTTGGCCAGTCTCAACGTCGATTCGATGATCCGGATCAGGTTCTTGACCGCCGTTGCCTCTTTCTTGATGCTGATTCTGTCCTTGTTCTGGCGGTACACCTCCCGGACCACGTCCTCCTTAGACATGCTCAATTCGTCACGAAATGCCTCATAATTTTCAATCATTGGTACCACGACTGCCTGCTCCTGCGGCGGTGATTATAAGCCAGATTATGCCACCGCCAGACTATGCTACCGAGAGATACCGGTCCTGTGTGGCCTGATCAGTGCGCAACTCGTCACTGGTTGCCTCATGCACTACCTGGCCCTTTTCAAGGATATAGGCTCTCTGTGCGTGCTTGAGGGCAAACCGCACGCTCTGGTCGGTGAACAGGATAGTTGTGGTCTTGCTCAGGTCATCAATCAGCTCACCAATCTGTTGCACGATAACCGGCGCCAGACCTTCATTGGGCTCGTCCAGCAACAACAGCCGTGGCTGGATCATCAGCGAGCGCGCCACCGCCAGCATCTGCTGCTGGCCACCGGAGAGGGTGGCACCGTCCTGGTCCGCCAGTTCGCCCAGCATCTCGTATTTCTTGAGGATGCCATCCACCGTCCAGCGGGCGGTACTGCCTTTGCGTTGATAGGAGGCCACATCCAGGTTGTCCCGCACTGTCAGTCCGGGAAAGATCCGGCGGTCTTCCGGTACATAACCGATGCCTGCGCGGGCAATCCGGTGCGCTGGCCAGCCCTGTACAGCCTTGCCATCATAGATGACCTCTCCGGAGCGCGGGGGCGTAAGACCCATAATACTTTTCAGGGTGGTGCTCTTTCCCGCCCCATTCCGGCCGAGGATGCAAACCGTCTCACCGGCTTCGAGCTGAAGGGTAACACCCTGGAGCGCCTGGCTCTCACCGTAAAACGTCTGAATATTGCGGACATCAAGAATCATGGTTTGGCCTCCTCGACCGCCTCGTCCTCTTCCTCACCCAGATAGGCGACACGAACCTCAGGGTGGTTTTTCACTTCCTCGGGTGAACCGGCAAACAGCTTTTCGCCACGGTGCATGACCAGAATGCGGTCCGCCAGGTTGAAGACCACGTCCATATCATGCTCGGTAATCATGAACGTATAGTCACCACTGTCCGCAAGCTTCTTGATCAGCCGCGTGGTGCGCCGGGTTTCATCCGGTGTCATGCCGGCGGTGGGTTCGTCCAGCAGCACCAGCTTGGGCTGTGTTGCCAGCACCATGGCGATTTCCAGCAATCGTTTGTCGCCGTAGCTGATCACTTCAGCACGCTGCGCCTTCAGGCTGTCGATGCCCAGACGCTTCAGAAACTCAACCGCCTCCTGCTGGATTCCGGTATTGCGGGAGGCAATATTGAACAGCTTGCGGCTGTGGCCGTGGTAGGCCGACAGCACCACTTCCACATTCTCCTGCACCGTCATCTCGGGGAAGATGTTATTGATCTGGAACGACCGGGATACTCCCAGCCGGCTGATCTTGTGAGGCGGCATGCCGGTGATGTCCTTGCCGTCCAGCATAATCTTGCCTTCAGTCGGCTGCATCCGGCCGGACACCATGTTGTAGAAGGTTGTCTTGCCGGCACCGTTGGGACCGATAATTGCGATGGTTTCCTTGGGCATGACTTCCAGGTTGATATCGGAAACCGCGGTAACTCCGCCAAAACGCTTGGTAAGGTTTGAAATCGTGAGAACCGGATTACTCATTTCTTCACCTCCATCCACCAGTCAATGGCGGTGCCCAGCAGCCCCTTGCGGAAGAAGATCACCATCATTGCCAGGATAATCCCCAGAACCAGCATCCAGGACTCGGTATAAGTGGTGATCCAGGTTTCCAGCAATACGAACGCCGCAGAACCGATGAATGGGCCCAGGAAAAACCCGGTGCCACCAAGAATAGCCATCAGGATGGGTTCGGCGGACATGGACCAATGGAGAAGTTCCGGGCTTGCTACCCGCAGGAACGGAGCGATCAGACCACCAGCCAGGCCTGCAAAGGTACCGGCAATAACGAAAGCCACGAGACGGTAGGTCCTCACGTTCAACCCGGCGAAGGAGACTCGCTCGGGATTCTGCCGAATGGCCTTGAGAATCATGCCGAAGGAGCTGCGACAGATCACGTAGAGCACTACCGAAGCGATGGCCACAATAGCCAGCACCACATGGTAATAGACCGATGGATTAGCCAGCGTCAGATCAAGGCCGAGGCCGAATGAGCCGAGGGTAAACCCGGCAAGACCATCACTGCCGTTGGTCACCGAACGCCACTGATAGGCGATGGCAAAGACCATCATGCCAAAGGCCAGGGTGAGCATGGCAAAGTACACCTCGTTGAGCCGGACGCTCATAAAGCCAATCACCAGCGCCAGCAGTGCGGACGCGCCCATGGAGACCAACAGGCAAGCCAGGAACGGCCACTCCAGGTGGATCAGTACCAGGGCCGTGGCGTAAGAGCCAATGCCGAAGAAAGCCGCATGCCCGAAGCTTAACATACCGGTATAGCCGAAAATCAGGTTAAAGCTGGCCGCAAAAAGGCCCAAAATCAGGATCTCGGTAAAAATAAACACATAGAAATAGGAAGCGATCCAGGGCACCGCAATCAGCCCGGCAATCACCACAGCCAGAATGGCCATCAGAACCTTGGTCTTCATGCGTTTGCCCCCTTGCCCATAATGCCGTTTGGTTTGAACAACAGAACCAGTGCCATACCCACGAACGGCAACAACAGGTTCACTTCCGGCAGGTAGCGGCCTCCAAAGCCGTGAATCAGGCCCAGGATGATGGCGCCAAACAAGGCACCCGGGAAACTCCCAAGGCCGCCGATCACCACTACGATGAACGACTCGATAATGATCTTGTCCCCCATACCGGGATCAAGTGCCCGCATGGGTGCGGCCATGACACCACCGACAGCTGCCAGCCAGGCACCAAAGGCAAAAACGCCGGTCACCACCAGCCGGGTGTTGATGCACAGTGCCTCGGCCATATCGCGGTCCAGTGCCGCTGCTCGCATGATGCGGCCAACGCGGGTGCGGTTGAACAGGTACCAGAGACCGGCCAGCAGCAACAGGCCGATGACGATCACAAACAGGCTGTAGGTGGCGACGGAACTGCCCAGCAAGCGCACCGAACCTGAAAGCAAATCCGGCGGCTGGACGACATGGATACCACTACCCCAGATCATTCTCACGCTCTCGTTGATGATCAGCAGGATAGCGAAAGTCAGTAGCAGGCTGTCTGCCACGTCCCTGGAATAGATGAAGCGCAACAAGACCCGGTCGATGACCACCGCCAGAATGGCAACGCCAACCGGAGCCAGGAGCAGAGCCGCCCAGAAGGGCATTCCCGCTATGTTAATCAGGGTGAAGGCCAGGTAGGCCCCCAGCATGTAAAGTGCCCCGTGGGCAAAGTTGATGATATTCAGTACACCGAACACGATGTTCAGGCCCACTGCGATAATGAACAGTAGCAGGCCGATATCGAGACTGTTCAGCAACGCCGCTCCGATGCCAGACATGGATTACCTCATTAGATTTAAGCCGGTTTCGTGGCGCCCCGGAGGGCGCCACGGCAAGCGAAAAAATCAACAATCAGATCAAAGCTTGCAACCAGTCTCTTCAATGGTTCGGGCTACTTTTTCGCCGTCAAAGATCTGCAGGTTCGTCAGCGTGCGAATGCCGTGCTCCGGATGCATGGGGCCGGAAACACCCCAGTTCGGGCTGACCATCGCCTGGTGATCACCCTCTCGGAACGTCACCGTACCGTTCGGTGCCTCCAGGCTCATACCGCTAAGCGCCTTGGCGACGGCAGGACCTTCGGTGGTACCGGCTGTTTCCATGGCCTTTTTATAGGCATAGATCGCTGCGTAGGCGCCCTCGGCGTTGTAGCTCGGGGGCGTGCCGTAGGCGTCAATGTACGCCTTAACGAAGCGATCATTCACGGGGTTGTCATAGGCTTCATACCAATAGCGCGTGGACAGATGCACACCCTCTGGCATTTCCTCGCCCAGAGCAGAGAGCACCTCGGTCGCGGCACCCACAGTAAACATCACCTCCATGTCCTTTTCGAAGAACCCACGGGTATTGGCCTGGCGGATAAAGTTGACCAGATCACCACCCCAGACCGAAATCAGCACACCTTCGGCATCAGAGTCCATGACCCGGTCAATGAACGGGGTGAAATCCTCGGCACCAAAGCGCGGGAAATTGGTCTCCGACATCAGGTTCACATCCGGCTTGAGCTCTTTGAGGTAATTGCCGAAGAACTCCCAGGACTGGTGCCCAAAGGCGTAGTCCGGGCCGATGGTGGTCCAGTTGGTGGCATCCGTTTCTGCAGCCACCAGGGCCGCAGCCTTCATGTTCTGGGCCACGTTCACGCTGATGCGGTAGGTAAAGGCATTACACAGATTGCCGGTGACGTCCGGTGTGGCGGCGTGGGTGATGATCAGTGGCTTCTGCAGCTCCGGCATGGTCGGAACCATACCCTGGGCAACACCCGAGCTGTCCAGACCCACCAGGGCGTCGACACCCTCGGAATAAACCAGTTTCCGGGCTGCCTGGATGGCCACCGAGGCCTTGCCCTGGCTGTCCTCATAAACCATTTCGACCTGGCGACCCAGAATGCCACCGGAGCCATTGATTTCATCCACTGCCAGGTCGATGCCCTTCTGGGCAAACTCACCGTAAGTGGCGGCACTGCCAGAGAGAATGTAGAGACCGCCGATCCGGATAGGATCCTCGGCATAGCTGACACTGACGGTACCAAGCGTCGCGGTTGCGGTCATCGCAACCAGCAGATTCTTGATGCTTGTTTTTTTCATGGTTGTGCTCCTGTTTTCTTGTCTTTGTTGTCACTGGAACTTGCGGGCCCATTTTCATCTGGGCCGGTTTCGTTTTTCCGAATTCGTTATTCGCGTTATGGCAACCTCCTGCTGACCATGGCCAGCCCAATCGTCAGGACAGCGAGTCCCGGAGAATGTTTTTGCGGATCTTCCCAGTGGCGGTCTTGGGCAACTCACCAAGCACCACTTTCCTCGGCGCCTTGAAGTGCGCCATGTGCTCCCGACAAAAAGCGATGATCTCCTCGGCGGTTGGGTTCTCGCCATCGTCGACCGGATTGACAAAGGCACAAGGCACTTCGCCCCACTTTTCATCGGCCATGGCAACCACCGCCGCCTCGGAAACTTTCGGGTGCCGGTAGAGAACCTCTTCTACCTCCAGACTGGAGATATTCTCGCCACCAGAGATAATCACGTCCTTGGCCCGGTCCCGGATTTCAACATAGTGGTCCGGGTGCATGACGGCGAGGTCACCGGTATGGAACCAGCCATCCTTGAAGGCCTCATTCGTGGCTTCCGCATTTTTCAGGTAGCCCTTCATCACGGTGTTACCGCGGATACATATCTCGCCCAGGGCATTGCCATCGGCGGGTACCTGTTCCCCGCTGGCCATATCCAGCACCGTGACCTCGTCCAGACCGTGGGTGGGGACGCCCTGACGGGACATTTTCATCGCCCGCTCTTCCAGAGGGAGCTGCTGCCATTCCGGCTGGGGCACACACAGCGTCGATGGTCCAAATGTTTCTGTCAGTCCATACAGGTGGGTAATC
The DNA here is from genome assembly GCF_005298175.1 of Marinobacter panjinensis. NCBI lineage: Bacteria > Pseudomonadati > Pseudomonadota > Gammaproteobacteria > Pseudomonadales > Marinobacteraceae > Marinobacter > Marinobacter panjinensis. Next base: position 3,287,927 of record NZ_SZYH01000001.1, on the reverse strand, counting down.
TGGAAGCCGATTTCCTCTGCCTTACGGATAACGCTGCTGGGGGGCGCCGCACCACCCAGGGCAAAGTGGGCAGGCCGGGAAAGGGTCAGGCCCTCACGCCCCAGGTCCTGCAGCAGCAGGTTCATCACAATTGGCGCGCCACACATGTGGGTCACACCGTGGTCTTCAATCCGTTGGTAGATTACCTTGGTGTCCACCTCCCGCAGGCAGACATGGGTACCGCCCACGGCGGTGATCGCCCAGGTATAGGCCCAGCCGTTGCAATGGAACATCGGCAGGGTCCACAGGTAGACGGTCTCGGCGGTCATGTTGAACACCATCGCGTTGGTCATGGCCGCCAGGTAGGCGCCCCGATGGTGGTAGACAACACCTTTGGGATTACCGGTGGTACCGGAGGTGTAATTCAGAGAAATGGCGCTCCATTCGTCGGACGGACGTTGCCAGGAAGCCTCCGGATCACCCTCCGCCAACAGACTCTCGTAGTCCAGGTCCGCCAGGCCGTCGCTCACGCCCGCCTTGCGCTCAATCGCAACCAGCAAAGGTGGCAGCTCCAGCTCGGCTATGGCCGCCCTCACCTCGCTCTCCCATTGGGTGTCATAGAACAGCACCCGGGCTTCACCATGAGCCAGGATGAACGACAGCGTTGCTGCATCAAGGCGGATATTGATCGAGTTCAGCACCGCGCCGGCCATCGGGACGGAATAATGGGACTCCAGCATTTCATGGCTGTTGGGACACAGAATGGCAACCGTATCACCAGGTTTAATGCCGCGATGACGAAGCCCATCACCCACCTGGCGGCAACGTTGGTAGAGCTCCCGGTAGGACAATGACCGGTCATCGTCAATGACTGCACATTTTTCCGGAAAGACCTGTGCCGAGCGCTGAAGCAGACTCAGCGGTGTCAGCGCAGAATGGTTGGCGGTTTTCTTCTCGAGGCTGTCATACTTATTCATGATTCACGCTTCAGATAGCGGGGGTTGTTGATCTGCAACCGGGCCTCCGTGAGGGTTCGGAGCACGGAGCGCAGGGCCGGATCGGCCCCATCCAGATGATGCTCGCGAATGGCCCGGGCGAGACCTTCCTCGGCATCACCGGTGGTAGCCTCAAGGGATCGCTCCACCAGGAATGCCCGTACTGTCCGGTCGGTCTGCTCTGGTTGGCCATGCTCGCGCTGTTCAAGTTCCCGGATTGCCATACCCATAGCATTGGCAACCATCAGTGCCTGATATTTGCGCTCGCCCGAAAGCTCTGGTGCCACTGAATCCAGCAACACCTGGCGGGCCTCCGTCAGCAGATCCTGGGTTTCCGGTTGATTGATCATTGCCCGTCCTCCAGTTCCTGAATCTGGTTCAGCAGGTCGAATTCCATCTGGGCCACCATGCGGCCAGTCAGTGCCAGCTCCAGCGAACGCTGTTCGCCGGACATATGCCTGCGCGCCTGCTGCAACGCAATCATGGCCCAACGCACCAGCCCCATGACTTCCCAATAGCTCACCGCCGCCGGGTCAAGGTCGATGCCACTTGCCTCCCGGTAACCGTCCAGAAGATCCTGTTTGTCTCCGATGCCACCGACTTCCCGATCATCAGCCCCGAACCGCCAACTGCGACAACAGAGCCAGCCCAGATCCTCACCGGGATCGCTCCATGCGGCAAATTCCCAGTCCAGGACGGCGGTCAGCTCGTCACCGTTCATCATGTAGTTGCCGGTCCGGAAATCGCAGTGGCAAAGCACCGTCGGGCCCGGTTCCGGCGCATGATCCTCCAGCCAGTTCAACGCCCACTCCAGCACGGGGTGAGGTTCACCGATTTCTTTCAGATAGCGGCGATACAGCGCTACCCGACTCAGGGCCGCATTGTCCGGGTCAGGTAACGCCAGAAACTTGAGGGACTCCTGTGGCGGTCTCACTTTGTGCAGCCTGGCGAGCTCGGCACCCAGCCGACGCACAATGTTCCGACGCTGCTCTTCGGTGAAATCCGCCTTGACCAGCTTGCGCGGAGACGCACTCCCTGCTGCCCGGGTCATGACGTAAAACACCCGCCCGCTGACCTCAGGGTCCTCGCACAGCCAGAGTGGTTCTGGAGCCGTAACCCCGGCTTTGAACGCTGCCTGAAGAACTCGGAATTCCTCCGACCTGGACAAACTCTCCGCTACACCGGAGGGAGCGTCCTGCCGGACCACAAATGCCTGCCGATCCGGGCGGCTTCCGCCCTCCAGGTCCAGGGTCAACCCGAAGTTGTCCTGGATGGCGCCTCCGGAGAGCTTGTCAAAATCAATAACGCGGGCACTCCGGGCACCGGTTTGCCGGGCAATGAAGGCGCTGAAGGTGTCGGCAAGCGCAGACATCAGGCCTTTACTCCCCAGTGCCAGAAGTCTGCCCGCTCCGCCAGCAGGGTCTTCGAGAACACCATCTTGTGTATTTCCGAGGCACCATCAACCAAACGCGCCTGACGGGCATAACGGTAAATCCATTCCAGCGGGGTATCCTTGGAGTATCCCCGGGCACCGCACAGCTGAATGGCCGTATCCACCGCCTTGTGCAGAGTGTCGGCCACCGCGACCTTGGCCATGGAAACCTCCTTCCGGGCGAAATCACCTTGGTCCAGCTTCCAGGCCGCGTGCATGGTCAGCAGCCGGCCGACCTGGATCTCCATCGCAGCCTCGCCCAGTAACCACTGAACACCTTCGCGCTGAGCCAGTGTCTGACCGAAGGACTCCCGGGTGTCCACGTATTCGGTTGCGATCTCCAGGGAACGGCGCGCCAGTCCCAGCCAGCGCATGCAGTGGGTCAGACGGGCCGTGCCCAGGCGGATCTGCGTGAGCTTGAGGCCATCACCGACTTCCATCAGTCGGTTCTCGTCCGGGATTTCCAGGCCATCAAACCGGAGCTCACAATGGCCACCGTGCTCTTCCGGCCCCATGATCGGAATCCGCCGGACGATTTCCCAGCCCGGATCATCCTTGTGGAACATGAAGGCGCTCAGGCCCTTGCGGGTATCGTCAGACGTCCGCGCAATCAGGATGAAGTGGGATGCCGCGGCGGCGCCGGTAATGTAGTGCTTGTGGCCATTGATGACCCACCGGTCGCCCTTGCGTGTAGCCGTGGTTTGCATCATGCCGGGGTCCGAGCCGCAGCCAGGGGGCGGCTCAGTCATGACAAACGACGAACTGACTTTTCCCTCTACGATGGGCTTGAGCCAGCGCTCATGCTGTGCCTCAGTCGCCACCTTCGCCAGAACGGTCATGTTGCCGTCGTCCGGCGCCGCGGAATTAAACACCACCGGACCGAATATCGAGCGATTCATTTCCTCGTAACTGGCCGCCATGCCGGAAACATCGAGCCCCTGGCCACCCAGGTGCTCAGGGAGCTGAAGACACCAAAGGCCCTGCTGCTTTGCCTTGGCGCGCACCTGCTCAAGGTGATCGAGCGCAATGTTCTCATGCTCATCGTAGGCCTCGGGATTCTGCTCCAGCGGCAGCAACTCCTGTTCCACAAAGTCCCGGATTCTTTTTCGGTACGATTCGTTCCTGGGGGTCAAATTGAAGTCCACAGCCCACTCCTTACAGCGAGGATTGAAGATGGCCGCCATCCACCACGAGGGTGCTGCCGGTCATGTAGTCAGAAAGTCCTGAAGCCAGAAGCAGCAACGGACCGCTCAGATCATCGGCCTGCCCCAGACGACGCTGGGGAATGCGGCGAATCATTTTCTGGCCAGGTTCACTGGCAAAGAATTCACGGTTCAGGTCGGTTTCGATATAACCCGGTGCCAGCGCGTTGACGCGGATACCGTAACGGGCCCATTCCAGCGCCAGGGCACGGGTCAGCTGCTCAACGCCGGCCTTGGCGGCAGCATAGGGCGCCACGTTGCCGGCCACGCGATGGCCGAGAATGGAAGAGATCATGATGATGCTGCCGCCCTGGTTGATCGCAGAAAGGCGACGAGCGGCCTCATTGCACACCAGCCAGCAGCCCTTGAGATTGGTGTCGATCACCTGGTCCCAGTCAGCACTCTTCAGGTCCAACGATTTCTTGCTGGTGGCTACACCGGCATTGGAAACCACCACATCCGGAACGGCGATGTCATCCGCCATCGTGTCGAACGCTTCAGTGACGCTGGCCTCATCGGTGACATCCATGGTAACGACATGGATCCGGTCGGCATGCTCGGGAAATTCACCCTTGAGGGACTCAAGCGCCTCGCGGCGGCGGCCACTGACAATGACCTCTGCGCCGGCCTCGAGCAGGCACCGGGTAAAGCTGTGGCCCAGGCCGCCAGCGGCACCGGTGACAAGCGCAGTCTTGCCATCGACGCCCAGGGACCAGTTTGTGTTGCCAGGGTTCGTGTTCTTGTAATTGTTCATATTCCGACCTCCTTCATACAAAATAGAACGAGCGCTCGAAATATTCAAGAAAAAGGTTAAAAATCGACCAACCGGTGCATCTCACCATCAGCCCAGTTAGTGGAGAGGGTTATTCTCGGACGATTAGACGATTAAAGGGAACGACAGCTTCCTTGCCCCGCCAAACAGACTACCCGGATTGATCAGAACTGTCAGACTCCGACTGCCCTTTCCTCTCGGGGCAAAGCTCTGACTCAAGCCAGCGGCGAATCTCATGCCGGTCGCGGCGGCGGTTAAGCTGTTCGCTGTGGATGTTGCGGGGAAATATTTCCGTTTCCCCTTCGTGCTCCAACCGGAAGCTCCTGCGCACGCCTACCGGGTATCGGCTGGGACCATGAACCACGGCAGCGCGTATCTCTACCGCTGTGATGTCCTCAAACAGGTAGTCGCTGTCGCTATCCTCACTTCGCCGGCCAAGAATGATATTGCGGAACGAGCCCAGCACCAGGTAGCCACCGGACTGCAACGGCCCCTGCCGCAGCACCTGGTGTACATTGCTGTCGTCTGCGCCAACCCGGCGATACTCGGTTACCGTCAGCGTTTTCTCTTCGCCGGCCCTAGTTCGCAGTACCACCTGCACACACTGCACATGCACGGTTTCCTTGCCCATATTTACGAGCAGGCACAGGGCATCCGGGTTCTCGTTCTGGGCGTGGTGAATGACCAGGTAGGGACGGTTGTTGCGTTTGTACTGGAAGAAGAACAACTGGAAATAGACAATCCAGATGACGGCCATAACGGCGCTGCTGATGGGTCCGATGTAGTCCATTTGACCTTCTCCCTCCTCTTCAAACCTTGGCCAACGCCACAATGTCCGGGTACTCGTGTACCCGGACCACTGGCGCAGCGGGCGTTTCCTGAGCGAGAGCGCATACCTCGTTGACCATCGCACTGGCCACGGTCGCCGCTTCAATGCCCCGGAACCTTTCCAGCGGGCCAATCAGTACGCGGTTGATCAGGGGCATGGCTTTCATTCCCAGGGCTTCGGCGGTGCGCTGCTCGTCCCTTTCCCCGAGCAAAAGACTGGGTTGGTAGATCGCCAGCACAGGGTAACCAAGCGCTTTCACCGCGTCTTCCAGCTCCCCTTTCACCCGGTTGTAGAAAACGGTGGACGATGACGAAGCAGCAATGGCTGACATCAACACAAAGGCCGTTGCGCCCTTTGCCCGGCCAAGCTCGGCCGCTTTCAGGGGGTAACTGAAATCCACCTTGCGGAACTGGTCCCGGGAACCGGCCTTTTTGATGGTAGTACCCAGGCAGCAGATAATAGCGTCCACAGCGAACAATTCGCCGTGCTCGTCCAGGCGGTCGAAATCGATCTCGTGCTGTTCGAGTTTTGCATGGTTCAATGGCAGTTTCCGCCGCACCGGCGCAACCACGGATGCAACCTCATCCCTGGACAGCAACCCTTCCAGTACCTTGCCACCCGTCAGGCCGGTGGCACCCAGTAGCATCACTTTCATACGATCTTCCTCAACCACGACGTTTCATATATGCAGTTTAGTGCCAGGGAACAGGCCGCAACCATATCACGACGTTAAAAAGCAGTTTAAACTGACCACAATAAAAAGCTGACCCACCCGCTGATTCAATGCCGGTTACCCATGAATGATTTTGAAACCCTGAACGTGCTCCAGGCAGGCCTTGAAGACTGGTTTCGGCCCGGTGTCACTGCCCTGCTTTCCGTGGTTGTTACCTTTGTGGTGTACAAGGGTGTGTTGGCAATCATTCAACGCCTCACCCGCAGCAAAACCGTCCCGCGGATTTTTCTGGACGCTTCTGCCACGGCACTGGGCATCGTTATCGCGCTCCTGGTCCTCAATGGCGTTCTGGAGACCGCTTCTCCCGAACTACCGTTGCTGAGCCACGTTCAACATGCAGCGACGCTGTTATTGATTATTGCCCTCACCTGGGCAGTCGTCCGGTGCACGTCTTCCATCGGCAATGTGATTGTTGCCATGAATCCGGTACTGGAGGGCCAGTGGAAACGCGCCCGCAAGGTGGAAACGCAAACCCGGTTTCTGGTCAGGATACTGAATATTCTCATCGTTATCCTGGGCCTGGGTGCCGCCCTGATGACCTTCGAACCGGTTCAACACCTTGGCGGCAGCCTGCTGGCTTCGGCGGGTATTGGCGGCATCATCCTCGGCTTTGCCGCCAAGCCGGTGCTCAGCAATCTACTGGCAGGCATGCAGATCGCCCTGACCCAGCCTTTCCGCATAGACGACGTCCTGCATGTACAGGGTGAGTGGTGCTGGGTGGAGGAAGTGACTGCTACCTACGTGGTACTGAGGGTCTGGGACTTGAGGCGTCTGGTGGTGCCATTGCAATGGTTTATCGAGAACCCGTTCCAGAACTGGTCGAGAAACGACACCGAACTGACGGGGCCGGTGTTCATCCACGTGGACTATTCCATGCCGATTGAACCGCTGCGAACAGAATTCAACCGCTTGCTACACCGGGCACCGCAGTGGAACGGACACACTGCCACAGTTCAGGTCACTGATGCCGGCGACACCAACATCGAGGTTCGCCTGTTGATGAGCGCCAAAGACTCCTCCGGGCTATGGGATCTCCGTTGCGCCATTCGCGAAGGCATGATCACCTTCATTCAGGAGCAGTTCCCTGACCAACTGCCCCGCGTTCGTGCAAGGCTGGTAGAGCAACCCGATCAGTAAGGCGCAGCCTCCGTTACCCGGTCCACCAGGTAGACCAGCCCGTGGTAATCAATTCCGCCTTGGCGGCTGAGGCCGATCTCGCAGGTGCGGCTGGTGGAGATCCCCTCCGTGCATCCCTCTATCTGGCGTGGCAGCGTCCGCAGGGCGTGACGGTTCAGCTCCGGCACATTGAAGCCCTTGTCGCCGGCAAAGGCGCAGCAGTGAATATCCTCCGGAATAACCACATTGGTGCTGCAGCGCCGCGCGATGTCGATCAGCCCCTGAGATTCACCCAGGTGTTGGGTGCTGCAGGTCACGTGGACAGCAATCGCCGTGTCTTCAGGCTTGAACACCAGGCGGTCCGCCAGCTTCTCACGAATGAATTTCACCGGGTCGTACAGGTCCAGGCCCAGCTCACGCGCTGCCTCCTGAATCTGCAGGGTGCAGGGGCTGGTGTCGCAGTACACCGGGTCCTTGCCGTTACGGGTGGCCGCGAGCAACGCCTGCAGCAATTCGGATTTCTTGCGCTCTGCCTGTTCCGGATACCCTTTCGAGGCAAAGGGCTGGCCGCAGCACAGGGCATCCAGCCCGTGGGGATGAACCACCTGGTAGCCACCTTTCTCCAATAACTGGCGGGTCTTGTCCTGCAACGTTGTTTGTTCTGCGTCGCCACTGGCAGGCCCCATGACCCGGGAAACGCAGGCTGGCAGATACACGACTCGTGGGGCGTCACTCTCCGGGGCCGGCGAAGGTGGCACAAACCGGATGGGCTGCGGCATGGTCGGGTCCCACTGCGGCAGCCGCTGCCCGGACGCTTTACTTAAACCCGCGCTCAACTTGGCCAGTCTGGGCGCGCCCAGCAGTTTTTCCACACCGGATGCCATGGTCAGCACGAAGCGTGTCCCACGCAGTACCGTCCGAAAATGGTCGGCCACCCAGTTCGCCGTGCCGGGGTGGCCCGTTTGCTGCGCCCGCAGCTTGCGCACCAGGTCGCCGGTGTTGATATCCACCGGGCAGCGCTGAGCGCACAACCCTGTGGCGGCGCAGGTATCGATACCGTGATACTGGTAGGCCGCTTCCAGTTCCGAGGTATCTTTCCCCGCCCGTTTCTTTGCCTGGATATCCCGCCAGATCACAATGCGCTGGCGCGGCGACAGGGTCAGCCCTTCGGACGGGCACACCGGCTCGCAGAAACCACATTCTATGCATTTGTCGATCAAAGGATCGGCGGCGGGCAGCGGCTTTAGGTTTTTCAGGTGAATATCAGGATCCCGGGAAAGAACCACATCCGGATTGAGCAGGTTCTCCGGGTCCAGCAGGCCCTTGATCTTCCACATCAGTTCCCAGGCTTCTTGCCCCCACTCCAGCTCCACAAAGGGCGCCATATTGCGACCGGTGCCGTGCTCAGCCTTGAGGGAACCACCGAACTCCACCGCCACCAGCTGCGAGACGTCTTTCATGAAGGCGTCGTAGCGTGCTATCTCATCGGGGTCATCAAACCCCTGGGGAAACACGAAGTGAAGGTTCCCCTCCAGGGCGTGACCAAAGATGATGGCGTTGTCATAGGCGTGTTTAACAAACAGTGCCTGCAGCCTCTTTACACCTTCGGCCAACTGATCGAGGGGAAAGGTGACATCCTCGATGATCACCGTGGTGCCGGTGGGCCGCACCGCGCCGACTGCGGGGAAGGTACCCTTACGGATGGCCCACAGCTGGTCGGACACTCTGGGGTCGGTGGTGAAATCCACTTTCTCTTCCACCGGGAAATCAGCCAGGGCCGCCTTGATCTGAACCAGTTGCTCCTGCAGCACAGCCTGGTCAGGCGCTCGGGTTTCAATCAGCAGCGCACAGGCTTCCTCCGACAGGCCGTGTATCCACTCCGGAAGGCCGGGCTTGTCCTGGACCGAGCGCAGGCTTCGCCGGTCAAGCAGCTCAACGGCTGCAACCGGCTGTGCACGAAGCAACGCAGCCGCGCGACAGCAGCTGTCGGCATTGGTAAACACCAGCAGTGCAGTGGCCTTGTTGGGGTAATCCGGCACGGTGTTGTAGGTAACCGAACTGACGAACCCCAGTGTGCCTTCGGAGCCCACCATCAAGTGGGTGAGGATATCCATCGGGTCGTTGTAATCCACCAGGGCATTGAGCGACAGGCCGGTGGTGTTTTTAAGGCGATACTTGTGGCGGATGCGGTCTGCCAGTTCGGTATTGGCTCGGGTCTCGGCCGCCAGCTGTTCCAGTTCCGACAACAGGCCGGCATGGCTGGACTGGAAGACCTTGACGCTGGCGAAGTCCTCGGTATCCACCACCGCCCCGTCGGCCAGCACGAGGCGCATACTGGCAAGGGTGTGGTAGGTATTCTGGGCGGTACCGCAACACATGCCACTGGCATTGTTGGCAACAATGCCACCGATCTTGCAGGCATTGATGGACGCGGGATCAGGGCCGATCTTGTAGCCATAGGGTGCCAGCCAGGCATTGGCCTGGGCACCGATAATGCCCGGCTGCAGACGGATCTGGCGGCCCTCGGCCCTAATTTCATAGTCCTTCCACTGATCCCCCAGCACCAGCAAAATGGAGTCGCTGATGGCCTGGCCAGACAGGCTTGTCCCTGCGGCCCGGAAGGTGACCGGTGCCGCGAAGCGCCGGGCGATCTTCAGCACCCAGACCACTTCCTCCTCGCTTTCCACTTTCACCACAACGCCCGGAATCAGCCGGTAGAAGCTGGCGTCCGTACCGTAGGCCAGCGTCGATAGCGGGTCGTCATAGACTCGTTTGGCCGGGATCAGCGCTTTTATTGCCGCGATGACGTCAGGTGACATCAGTTACCCCTGGACTTTGTCCATCAAAGATTTTTGGATAATTGGTAATACCAATTTATACTGCCTGGGGTAATAAGATAGGTAAATTCTGTGACAACTTCAAAGAAAAACGCCTAGACAATGGTAGACCACACCGGGATCACAATGAGCATTGGAAAGATTGCACCAAAACGCCTCGCAGACAGCATCGTCGAGGAGTTGGAGAACATGATTCTGGAAGGCACCCTGCAGCCCGGGGAGCGTCTTCCGGCAGAGCGTACCCTGGCCGAACGGTTCGGGGTGTCGCGGCCGTCATTGCGGGAAGCTGTTCAAAGGCTGGCCGCCAAAGGCCTGCTGGCCAGTCGCCAGGGGGGCGGCCATTATGTGGCGGAATCACTGGGGTCGAGCTTTACCGACCCGTTGATCACCCTGCTGGAAGGGCGCCCGGAGGCCCAGCGAGATTTGCTGGAATACCGCTGCACCCTGGAAGCGGATTGCGCCTATTACGCCGCACTGCGGGCAACGGCGGTGGACAAGGCGCACCTGAAAACCGCCTACGAAACCCTGCAGGCCTGCTATGCCTCCGAGGGCAGCAGTAACCTGAGCGAGGAAGGGGCAGCCGACGCGCGATTCCACCTGGCCATCGCCGAAGCCAGTCACAACGTCATTCTGCTACATACCATACGGGGACTGTTCAGCCTGCTGAAAACCAACGTGGTCAACACCATTGGCAGCCTGTACGCTCGGGAAAAGCAGACCCGAAGTGAACTGATGGAACAGCATCGCCTGCTGTTTGAGGCCATTATCGAAGGCCGTGCCGACGATGCACGGCATTTCGCCGGGCAGCACATTGAGTACGCCCAGAATGTGTTATCCGAACAGTACGAAAGTGACAGGAGGATGGAGCGATCCCTGCGACGGAGCGGCCCGGGCATGGCAGCTGAAACCGACAAATCCGCCAGGGAGCATTAAGTTTCAGCTCCGCCCGGCTTTCAGTCGCGCTCGGCGCCGCGCAGAATGGCGTGCAGCAGCTCTTCCGCATCAAACTTGGTCAGCGCTTCATCCGCCCCGACCTGCTTGGCGTAGCTCACACTCATTTCGCTGTTCAGCGAGGTGTGCAGAATGATGTAGGGCTGCCTGAGGGAATTGCTGTCCCGCACATTGAAGGTCAGCTCGTAGCCATCCAGCCCCGGCATTTCAATGTCACTCACCAGGATATCGATGGGTTTGCCATCGTTATTGGCGTTGATCATCAGGTCCAGCGCGTCCTGGCCGTTGGTGGTCACAAAATAGGTCACATCCTTGCTGTCCAGCGCGTCGGACAACTGCTTGCGCGCCACCTGGGAATCGTCCACCAGCAGGATGTTCAGGCCTTTCAGGGTTTCCTGTTGTACATCGGTCAGCACCACTTCCCGTGGATTGACGGATTCCGGATACACCCGCGCCAGCAGCAGTTCCACATCCAGCAGCTGGACGATCTCGTCCTCGATGGTCACCAATCCGGTAATGAAAGCCCGGTCGCCCAGGCTCTGGGGCGGTGACATGACGTCCTTCCAGTCCGCCTCGACGATTTTTCGCACACTTCGCACCAGAAAGCCGATTTCCTTACGCTGGATGTCGGTCACGATGATGGAGGCTGTCTTGCGCTCTTCCGCGGTTAGCGCTGGCGAACCCACTGCTGCCGCCATATCGATCACCGGCACCGCTGAGCCACGAAAACTCATCGTGCCCACCACCGCCGAATGGCTGTGGGGCAGCTTGGTCAACGGAACAAACGGCATGATCTCGCGGATCTTCAGGGTGCCCAGGCCAAAAGGCCGGTGACTGGTCAGATAGAACAGCAACAGTTTCTGGGGGTGCTTGGTGCCCTCGGCCATAACCTTGTAACCTGTATCGAACTTTGCGAAAAGTATATGACGCCGACAATAGCATGTCGGAACGTCCGAAATTGTAAGATTTTGCAGCCGGTAGCCTCACCCGAGATGAACGCCCGATGAAGCACCTGACCTTCTCCTCCCACTACGCCAGGGCCGTGTTGTACGGTCTTGAGAAGGCGGGCGGCTATTCCGATGAACTACTGTGTAATAACGGCATCGACCCGGAATTCATTAGCTCACCTCGGGCGCGGGTGCCCACTGAGCAGTTTATACGTCTGTTCCGGCTGGTCTGGGGCAAGCTGGATGACGAATTCATGGGCCGCACCACCCAGCCCTGCCGTGTCGGGCATTTTCACCTGATGGGGTCGCTGGCTGTTCACAGCGATAATCTGGAGGAGGTGATCCGCCAGAGTATCCGCTGTTACCGGCTGTTTTCCGACGATATCGTGATCGAGCTGGACACCAGCGGCGAGGAAGTGGAGCTGAGCATCACCCACCGCCACCCGGAGCTGGACCCGGACAACTTCCTGGTGGAGTGGCTGTTACTGGTTTGGCACCGCCTGGTGGGCTGGCTGATTGGCCGCAAGATCGTGCTCAGCCACGCCACCTTTCAGCACGGGCTGCCGAACCACTTCGATGAATACCGCTTTGTGTTTCCCTGCCAGTGTTTCTTCAATCGCGGCCGCAACAGCCTGTTCTTCAGCCACAACTACCTGGACATGCCGGTCACACGAACGCCGGCAGAGCTGGACGAGTTCATGGCGCAGTCGCCACGCAACCTGCTGATCTGGACCGACGAGGACGACAGCCTCACCACCCGGGTGCGGCAGATTCTGGAGAGTGTGGAAGACGAACGGCTACCCACTCAGGAGCAGATGGCCGAACAGCTGCACATGACAGCCTATACCCTGTCGCGGAAACTGAAGGCGGAAGGCAGTTCCTACCAGAAGATCAAGGACAACCTGCGGCGGGACCAGGCGGTAATCATGCTCACCCGGCAGAACCTGACGATATCGGAGATTTCATCCCAGCTTGGGTTTACCGAGCCCGGTGCCTTTTCACGTGCCTTCAAGCACTGGACCGGGCTCAGCCCACTGGCCTACCGCAAGCAGGACCAGTAGTTCACTCTGCGATTACAGCAGTTCGATCGCTACCGCAGTACCTTCCCCGCCACCGATGCACAGGGATGCCACACCGCGCTTGAGGCCACGCTGTTTCAGGGCGTTGATCAGGGTGACCATGATCCGCGACCCTGAAGAGCCGATGGGGTGACCAAGGGCACAGGCGCCGCCATGGACGTTGACCTTGTCGGGGTCGAGTCCAAGCTCGTTGATGGCCGCCAGGGTGACTACGGCAAAGGCTTCGTTAATCTCGAACAGGTCGACGTCGTCGCGGCTCCAGCCAGCTTTTTTCAGTACCTTTTCGATGGCACCGATGGGCGCGAGGGTGAACTCGGCCGGCAGGCGGGCGTGGGTGGCGTGGGCCACAATGCGGGCCTGGGGTGTGAGGCCGCGTTTTTCGGCTTCCTCGCGGCTGGCCAGTACCATGGCGGAGGCGCCGTCACTGATGGAGCTGGAGTTGGCGGCGGTCACGGAGCCGTCTTTGGCGAAGGCCGGTTTGAGCTGGGGAATCTTTTCCGGCTTGGCTTTGCCGGGTTGTTCGTCGGTATCGACGACGGTGTCGCCGCCACGGCCGGAGACGGTCACGGGGGTGATTTCGTCGGCGAAGCCGCCATTCTTGATGGCCGCCAGGGAGCGCTCGAGGGAGGCAATGGCGAAGTTGTCCATGGCTTCGCGGCTGATATCGTACTTGTCGGCGGTGCGTTGGGCGAATACGCCCATGAGGCCGCCTTCGTAGGCATCTTCGAGGCCGTCGAGGAACATGGAGTCCATGACCTGGCCGTGGCCCATGCGGTAGCCGCCGCGGGCTTTGGGCAGCAGGTATGGTGCCTGGCTCATGTTTTCCATGCCGCCGGCAATCATGATGCTGTTGGTGCCGGCTTTGATCTGGTCGTGGGCCATGATGACGGCTTGCATGCCGGAGCCGCACATTTTGTTGATGGTGGTGCAGCCGCTGGAATCCGGGATGCCGGAGGCGCGGGAGGCCTGGCGTGCCGGTGCCTGGCCGAGGCCGGCGGGCAGTACGCAGCCCATGATGACTTCCTGGATGTCGGCGGGCTGCAGGCCGCTTCTTTCGATGGCTGCCTTGATAGAGGTGGCGCCCAGGTCCGGGGAACGCACGGAGCTCAGGTCGCCCATCATGCCGCCCATGGGGGTTCTGGCAGAGCCTGCTATTACTACGTCGTTGCTGCTCATTTCTTCAATCCTCTAAATTTGGTGAAGGACCGTGTGAGATGGATGGCCGTCATGGTTAAGCCTTTCCTAAAACCGACCTGGCGATGATTTCTTTCATTACTTCAGATGTACCGCCGTAAATCCTTTGTACCCTGGCGTCGATAAACGCCCGCGAAATCGGGTACTCACTGGTGTAGCCGTAACCGCCGAACAACTGCAAACAACCATCCGCTACCCGGCACTGCATTTCCGTGGCGCTGTATTTCGCCATGGAAGCTGTCGGAGCGTCGAGTTCGCCTTTTTCGTACAACGCGATGCATTCGTCGACGAAGGCGCGGTTGACGCGGCAGTCGGTTTCCATGCGGGCGATTTCGAAACGGGTGTTTTGCAGTTGGGCCAGTTTCTGGCCGAACAGTTCCCGTTCCTGGGAATAAGCAATAGTCAGGTCCAGGGCGCCGCGTGCGGCGGCGACGCCGAGGGCGCCGATGACCAGGCGTTCGCGAGGGAGTTCGCGCATCAGGTACATGAAGCCCTGGCCTTCTTCACCCAGCAATGCCGACGCAGGGATGCGCATGTCGGAGAAGAAGAGTTCCGAGGTGTCGCCGGAGTGCTGGCCGATTTTGTCGAGGTTGCGGCCTTTGCTGTAGCCGGGCAACGAGGTGTCTACCAGGAACAGGCTGATGCCACGGGCACCGGCCTTGGGGTCGGTTTTGGCGGCGACGATGACCATGTTGGCGTGCTGGCCGTTGGTGATGAAGGTCTTCGAACCGTTGAGGATGTAGTCGTCGCCGTCTTTAACCGCACTGGTGCGGATGGCCTGCAGATCGCTGCCGGCACCCGGTTCGGTCATGGCGATGGCGCCGACGGCTTCGCCGGAGACCATTTTCGGCAGCCAGTGTTGCCGCTGTTCTTCGTTGCCGATGTGGCTGAGATAGGGGGCGACGATGTCGGAGTGCACCATGACGTTGGTGGACAGCGCACCGAAGCCCATCCGGGCCATTTCTTCACCGACGACAACGGAGTACAGGAAGGGCGCGCCGCAGCCGCCCCAATCTTCAGGCACGTCTACGCACAGCATGCCGGCGTTGCCCAGGGTGTTCCAGAGTTCCCGGGGTACGATGCCGGATTTTTCCCAGGCTTCGTAGTGGGGTGTTACCTCGGTTTCCAGGGCCTTGATGACGGACTCCCGGAACATCTCGAGTTCTTCTTTATCAACAACGCTGGTCATGGTTGTCTCCTGCAATTATTTGGGCGCCATGCGCAGTGCGCTGTCCAGGCGGATGACTTCGCCGTTGAGGACCGGGTTGCGCACCATCTGGTCTACCAGCATGCCGAATTCTTCCGGCTTGCCCAGGCGCTTGGGGAACGGCAGGGTGGCAGCCAGGCTGTCCTGCACTTCCTGGGGCATGCCGGCCATCATCGGGGTCATGAAAATGCCCGGGGCGATGGTGTTTACGCGGATGCCTTCCCGCGCCAGTTCCCGCGCCGACTGCAATGTCATGGCGACAACGCCGCCCTTGGAGGCGCTGTAGGCGGCCTGTCCGATCTGACCTTCAAAGGCGGCCACGGATGCGGTGGAGATCACCACGCCCCGTTCGCCATCGGCGTTGGGCTCGCGCTGGGCCATGTCGGCGGCGGCCAGGCGCATGATGTTGAAGGTGCCAATCAGGTTGACCTGGATAACCTTGTTAAAGTTCTCCAGAGGCATGGGGCCATCTTTGCCGAGGATCTTGGCGGCCGGGGCGATGCCGGCGCAGTTGACGGCAATGCCGCACAGGCCATGGGCGTCACGGGCGGCTTTTACCGCAGCTTCGGCGCTTTCGGCGGAAGACACGTCGCACTCGACAAATATACCGCCTATATCTTTTGCGACGGCTTCGCCCTGCTCTTTCTGCAGGTCAAAAATGGCAACTTTGCAGCCGGCAGCGGCCAGTGCACGGGCCGCGCCTTCGCCAAGGCCTGAAGCGCCACCGGTTACTATTGCTGGTACACCTTTAAATTCCATGGTTATCTCCTGATATCAGCGTCACCGGCGACACCCATGGCCTCGCCGGCGAACAATTTGAATTCGGGTATGGGATCAGTCTGTCTCAGTCACCTCCTGGGCGCCATGACATAACCGGGCAGGAAATTTGATAAAAATTGACACGCCGGGGCCACAACCCTGTCGGACCCGGCGTTTACAGCTCGCGGTCAAAGCTTTTTGGCGTCGTCCCGCAACACGAACTTCTGGATCTTGCCGGTGGAGGTTTTCGGCAGCTCACTGAACACAATGGTCTTGGGCACCTTGAACTTGGCCATCCGCTCGCGACAGAAGGCAATGATGTCGTCTTCACTCACATCACCGGCCTCGGGCTTGAGGGTCACGAAGGCGCAGGGTGTCTCACCCCATTTTTCGTCGGGCCGGGCCACCACGGCGGCTTCGAGGATATCCGGATGGCGGTAGAGCACGTCTTCCACTTCAATGGTGGAGATGTTCTCGCCCCCCGAGATGATGATGTCCTTCAGGCGGTCCTTTATCTCCGCGTAACCATCCGGATGCCACACCGCCAGGTCGCCGGTGTGGAACCAGCCGCCCCGCAGGGCTTCCTCGGTGGCCTTGGGGTTTTTCAGGTAGCCCTTCATCACCGTGTTACCACGCAGGAAGATCTCACCGATGGTTTTACCGTCTTTCGGCACGGCTTCCATGCTGTCCGGATCCCCCACCATCATACCAGCGAGGGTATGGTAACGAACCCCCTGCCGCGCCTTGATGCGGGCGCGGTCTTCCACCGGCAGGTCGTCCCATTCGGATTTCCAGGCACACACAGTAACTGGGCCATACACCTCGGTGAGGCCGTATACGTGGGTCACCTGAATGCCCATTTCTTCAATGGCCTCGATAACCTTGGCCGGAGGCGCGGCGCCAGCAGTCATTGCCTGCACGGTATGGCTGAAGCTGGATTTCAGGGCGTCCGATGCACCCAGCAGGGTGTTCAGCACGATGGGCGCGCCACACATATGGCTGACCTTGTGCTCACTGATCAGCTTAAGAATCTTCTCCGGGTCCACCTTGCGCAGGCACACGTGGGTGCCGGCAAAGGCCGTGATGGTCCAGGGGAAGCACCAGCCATTGCAATGGAACATCGGCAGCGTCCACAGGTACACCGGATGCATGCCCATGGACCATACCGCCTGGTTACCCATGGCATTCTCGTAGGCGCCGCGATGGTGGTACACCACCCCCTTCGGATTGCCGGTGGTGCCGGAGGTATAGCACAGGGAAATCGCATCCCACTCATCCGCCGGCATCTGCCATTCGAATTCCGGGTCACCACTGGCCAGGAAATCCTCGTAATCCAGGTCGCTCACCCGGGTGCCACCACCGCCAAATTCGGGATCGTTAACGTCAATCACCTGCGGCGGGTTATCCAGCAGGCCGACCGCTTCATTGATTACTTCGCCAAACTCGCGGTCTGCAATCAGCACCCTGGCCTCGCCATGTTCCAGCATAAAGGCAATGGTCTTGGCGTCCAGGCGCGTGTTCAGCGCATTCAGCACTGCGCCCAGCATGGGAACGCCGAAATGGCATTCCAGCATCTCGGGAATATTGGGCAGCATCGCCGCCACGGTACCCCCCTTACCCACCCCTTTCGCCGCAAGGGCGGAAGCGAGGCGACGGCAGCGCTCATAGGTTTCCTGCCAGTTGCGGCGTGTCTGGCCATGAATCACAGCCGGATATTCCGGATAAACGCTGGCTGTGCGTGCCAGAAAGTCCAGTGGGCTCAGGGTGGCCCGGTTGGCGTCGTTGGGTTGCAGGCCCGTGTCAAAGATGGAGTTCATACCGGTCTCCTGATGTTGTTATTTAACACCTGACTATAGGGCACAGCAGACGTTTCAGCGAGCCTTCGAAGCAGTTTCGCCCTCGTCGGAATCTTTCAACGGATCCACCCAATAGGTATCTTCGGTATCGGCCATTCCCGTCCCGCAGCAGGTTGCGGCTGGCCACTCCCCGATCTCGGTGGGCTGGTCCGGTAGTCTCTCGATCTGACCGACCGTGTAGTCGCCCTCTTCAATCCGATCTTCCCCGTACGACAACGTCGGCGCGCCGCCCGAGGTCTCCATCGCAGACTCCGCCTTGGTCACGAAATAGAGGTTCCAAAGCGCAGAGGAGCCAAAGCTGATGGCAGACAGAACAACAAGCATCACGATCAGGCTGCGGACCATGGCCCGAGGCATGCCCAAGAACTCGTGACCATCGCTGCGCTTACCTTTGTTGGCCTTGGTCAAGTCTTTACGGGACAGGGTGTTGAGCACGTCTTCGACGGAAACCACTTCATCACTGAGGGAGGCAGTAATGAAGTGTCGCAGGGCTGAAAACTCGCGGTGCCCCAGGTTCTGGAATTCACACCCGCAGCGATCATTCATCGAATCGAAACTGCGCGGGACAAAGCTCACGTCGATGGCGACATCAAAGCCGTCGACCTCGAACACCAGGTGACCGTTGTAAACCTGGCGCAGGCGCAAGGCTTCCAGCGCCGCGTTCACACTGAAATCGGCAGCCGACAAATCAGCCACCGGAAATGCCTGTTTTCTGCCGTCCAGGTTCACGTGCAGCCAGGCCGGAATTTTTATCCGGGCATACTGATGTTGCGCTTCGGCTTCGCGGACAAAGTGTGGTGCAACTGCTGCCGTCTTCATTACTATGGCCCTTGCGTTATCGTCAATTGGTGTTCTCGGAGAACTCCACTGCGCTCCGGCCACAAGGAAATTATCGCAACTCCACGTTAAATGCCGGTTACGAAACCATAATCAAGAGTACATGAATCAGTTACATGTCTGTTTTAAAGGCGTGAAACCGGAGGCTACGGATGGATTTTTGTAGGCTGATTAATAAGACGTAACGCGGGATTCGCCTCTCCGATAATGCATTTCAAAGAGGCTTGCGGAAGGAAAAACGACGGTTATCTATTTCGTAATCGCAAAAAAAGAATGATCGTTATTATAAAATCGAATCAGGCGCTATTTTTCGCATGGAACCCGACGGCGGACGCCGTCGTTATACGAAACTGTGCGGAGAAAATAGCCGCCCTCAAATGGTGCATTCAGCGCCACACAGCTTCACCCCAACCCCAAGCTCCCCTGTTACAATGGCCGTCACAATCGTTGAGCGCCATCCGACACTCCCCTTCTGTTTAACTCTCCTGGTTTAAATAGGGCCCGAAAAATACTTTACGTTTACGTAAACTTTATCTAACCTAAGTCTTAAAAAAGGACTCCGCCATGGACATCAAGAAAACTTACAGCATCAGCGAGCTCGCCAAGGAGTTCGACGTCACTACCCGAAGCGTACGTTTTTACGAAGACCAGGGCCTACTGCACCCCACCAGACGTGGGCAGACCCGCATTTTCAGCTCAAAAGACCGGGTTCGCCTGAAGCTGATCCTGCGGGGCAAACGCATGGGGTTTTCCCTGTCGGAAACCAAGGAGTTGTTCGACCTGTGGGACGAAACCCTCAGCGGCAACGAAAAACAGCTCCTGCTGATGCTGGACACCCTGGCCAACAAACGGGCACAGCTGGAACAGCAAAAAAACGACATTGCCCAGGCGGAAATGGAAATGGATACGGCAGAAGCCCGGTGCCGGGAAGCTCTCGCCGAGCTTCAGAAGAAAAAGCGTCAACAGACGAAGGCCCAGAAAGAAGAGCCAGAATTTATCGAACAGAAATAGTGGCGGACATCGAAGCCCGCGACCAACTCCATATTTGAGAGTAAAAGGTAGCCAACAATGAAATCACAATACTCAGAGTTCAACTTCGGCCTCGGTGAGACCATCGACATGCTCCGCGAGCAGATCAACGGCTTCGCCGCCAAAGACATCGCACCCCGCGCCGAAGACATCGACCGTGAAAACCTCTTTCCCAACGACTTGTGGAAAAAGTTCGGTGACATGGGCCTGCTGGGTATTACCGCCGACGAAGCCTACGGCGGCTCCGAAATGGGCTACCTGGCACACGTGGTCGCCATGGAAGAAATCAGCCGTGCATCGGCCTCCGTTGGCCTGTCCTACGGTGCTCATTCCAATCTGTGCGTTAACCAGATCAACCGCAACGGCACCGACGAGCAGAAAGAAAAGTACCTGCCCAAGCTCATCAGCGGTGAACACATCGGCGCTCTGGCCATGTCCGAACCCAACGCCGGTTCCGACGTCGTCTCCATGAAACTCAGCGCCAAAGACGCCGGCGACCACTACGTGCTCAACGGCAGCAAAATGTGGATCACCAACGGCCCGGATGCCAACGTTTACGTCATCTACGCCAAAACCGACCCGGCCGCCGGCCCAAGGGGCATCACCGCCTTCATCGTCGAACGCGACACCCCGGGATTCAGCCAGGCCCAGAAGCTGGACAAACTCGGCATGCGCGGCTCCAACACCTGTGAACTGGTCTTCGAAGACGCACAAGTGCCCAAGGAAAACGTCATGGGCGGTCTCGGCAACGGCGCTAAAGTCCTAATGAGCGGCCTCGACTACGAACGCCTGGTCCTCTCCGGCGGCCCGCTGGGCATCATGCAGGCGGCCATGGACGTGGTGGTTCCCTACATCCGCGAACGCAAACAGTTCGGCCAGGCCATCGGCGAATTCGAACTGGTCCAGGGCAAAGTGGCCGACATGTACACCTGGATGAACACCGCCAAGTCTTACGTCTACATGGTCGCCATGTCCGCCGACCGCGGCAACACCACCCGTAAAGACGCTGCCGGCGCGATTCTCTATTCCGCGGAAATGGCCACCAAACTGGCCCTGGACGCCATCCAGTTGCTGGGCGGTAACGGCTACATCAACGAATACCCGACAGGCCGTCTGTTGCGTGACGCCAAACTGTACGAAATCGGTGCCGGCACGTCCGAAATCCGCCGGATGCTGATCGGCCGCGAGCTGTACCTGAACAAGTAAGGGCCAGTATCGGGAGGCCAGCACCCAAGAACGACGAGGGTCTGGTGCCGGGGCTGTCCGGGAATGTCTCCGGCCAAGGATGGCCGGGGTCAAGCGCACATGGATGTGCTCGTAGCGTTTCCCGGACAGCCCCGGCACCAGACCCGACGCACGGACTAAAAAAAACGGACTAACAAGCCATGACGATACTCCAAAGCAAAATAAACCCAAGGTCCGAAGAATTCCAGGCCAACCAGGAATCCATGGCAAAAGCCGTGGCCGACCTGCGGGACAAAGTCGCCACTATTCAACAGGGCGGCGGCCCCACCTACCAGGAACGGCACCTGGCAAGAGGCAAACTGCTGCCCCGCGAGCGCATCAACCGCCTCCTGGACGACGGCTCCCCCTTCCTGGAAGTGGGCCAGTTCGCCGCCTACAACGTCTACGACGAAGAAGTCCCCGCCGCTGGCCTGGTCGCAGGGGTTGGCCGTGTGTCCGGCACCGAATGCATGATCATCGCCAACGACGCCACCGTAAAAGGCGGCAGTTACTACCCGCTGACGGTGAAAAAACACCTGCGCGCCCAGGAAATCGCCCTGCAAAACCGCCTGCCCTGCATCTACCTGGTGGACTCCGGCGGCGCCAACCTGCCACGGCAGGACGAGGTCTTCCCGGACCGCGACCACTTCGGCCGTATCTTCTTCAACCAGGCCCGTATGTCCGCCGACGACATCCCGCAGATCGCCGTCGTCATGGGACTGTGCACCGCCGGTGGCGCCTACGTTCCGGCCATGGCTGACGAGTCCATCATCGTGCGCAATCAGGGCACCATCTTCCTGGCCGGTCCGCCGCTGGTAAAAGCCGCCACCGGTGAAGTGGTCAGCGCCGAAGACCTGGGCGGCGCCGACGTACACTGCAAAATCTCCGGCGTGGCCGACCATTACGCCGAAAACGACGCCCACGCCCTGGAAATCGCCCGGCGCTGCATCTCCAACCTCAACCGCCGTAAACCGGCAGACGTGGAGATCCGCAAGCCCAAGGCACCCCTGTTCAACGCCGAAGAAATCTACGGCATCGTCGGCACGGATTTGCGCAAACAGTTCGACGTGCGCGACGTGATCGCCCGCATCGTCGACGGCTCCGAGTTTGACGAGTTCAAACGCTACTACGGCCAGACCCTGGTTACCGGTTTCGCCCACATCCACGGCTACCCGGTGGGCATCATCGCCAACAACGGTATCCTGTTCAGCGAGTCCGCCCAGAAAGGCGCGCACTTTATTGAGCTGTGCTGCCAGCGCAACATCCCGCTGCTGTTCCTGCAGAACATCACCGGCTTCATGGTGGGCCAGAAGCACGAAGCCGAAGGCATCGCCAAGCACGGCGCCAAGATGGTGATGGCGGTAGCCTGTGCTGAAGTGCCGAAGATCACCGTACTGATCGGCGGGTCTTTCGGCGCGGGCAACTACGGCATGTGTGGCCGCGCCTACAGCCCCGACTTCCTGTGGATGTGGCCCAACGCCCGTATCTCCGTAATGGGTGGCGAACAGGCCGCCGGCGTACTGGCGACCGTCAAGCGCGAAGGCATGGAGCGCAAGGGCCAGGACTGGAGCAGCGAGGAAGAGGCCAAGTTCAAGAAGCCCATCGTCGACTCCTACGAACACCAGGGCCACCCCTACTACGCCAGCGCCCGCCTGTGGGACGACGGCGTGATCGACCCGGCCCAGACCCGCGAAGTGGTCGCCCTGAGCCTGTCCGCCACCCTTAATCGCCCGGCCAAGCCAACACGCTTCGGCGTGTTCCGCATGTAACGGAGGACAACGCCATGACCGATCAGGAATCAGCGGTACTGCTCAAACAACGCGCCGACGGTGTCACCGAAGTGGTGCTCAACCGCCCGGACAAACGCAACGCCTTTGACGACGTCATTATCCAGCAACTGATCAACGCGCTGGAAACGGTGAATGCCGACAAGAACACCAACATCGTGATCCTGCGCTCTGAAGGCAAACACTTCTCCGCTGGCGCCGACCTGGGCTGGATGCGCCGCATGGCCGACAACAGCCGCCAGGAAAACCTGGACGACTCGCGGGAACTGGCGCGGCTGATGGACACCCTCAACCACCTCGGCAAGCCGGTGATTGGCCTGGTACAGGGTGCGGCCTTCGGCGGTGCCGTCGGCCTGGCCGCCTGCTGCGACATCGTGCTCGCCACGGAGAAAGCCAGCTTCTGCCTGAGCGAAGTCAAGCTCGGCCTGATTCCGGCGGTGATCAGCCCCTACGTGGTACGCGCCATTGGCGAACGCCAGGCCCGGCGCTATTTCATCACTGCCGAAATCTTCACTGCGCAGCAAGCCGAACACTTCGGCCTGGTGCACGAGGTGTGTGAAGACGTGGCCGCCATGGACCGTCGCTGCGACGAACTGATGCTGCAGCTTGCCCTGAACGGTCCCGAGGCCATGCAGGCCGCCAAAGACCTGGTGTTTGCCGTTAGCCACAAAGTCATCGGCAAAGACGTTATCGACGACACCGCACAACGCATCGCGGACATCCGGGTGGGTGCCGAAGGGCAGGAAGGGCTCAGTGCCTTCCTGAACAAGCGCAAAGCCAACTGGGTTCCGGAGGAAGAATAATGTTCAGCAAAATCCTGATCGCCAACCGCGGCGAAATCGCCTGCCGGATCATACAGACCGCCCATCGCATGGGCATTCGCGTGGTCGCCGTCTATTCCGACGCCGACGCCGACGCACGGCACGTAGCCATGGCCGACGAAGCCTTCAACATCGGCCCGGCCCCCAGCTCCGAGAGCTACCTGAAAGCCGACAAGATCATCGAGGTCGCGAAAGAAAGCGGCGCCCAGGCCGTTCACCCGGGCTACGGTTTTCTCTCCGAGAACACCCAGTTCGCCGAAGCCTGCGAAGCCAACAACATTGTCTTCATCGGCCCGCCTTCCTCCGCCATCGCGGCCATGGGCTCCAAATCCGCCGCCAAATCCATCATGGAAAAAGCCGGCGTGCCCCTGGTACCGGGTTACCACGGTGACGACCAGGCCCCGGACACTCTGCGCAAGGAAGCCGAAAAATGCGGCTTCCCGCTGCTGCTGAAAGCGGTCGCCGGCGGTGGCGGCAAAGGCATGCGGGTTGTAGAACGCATGGAAGAGTTTGACGACGCCCTGGCCGCTGCCAAACGGGAATCGAAGAACGCCTTCGGCAACCCGGACATGCTCATCGAACGCTACCTGACCCAGCCACGCCACGTGGAAATCCAGGTGTTCTGCGACAAAAGCGGCAAGGGCGTGTACCTGGCCGAGCGGGACTGTTCCGTGCAGCGCCGCCACCAGAAAGTACTGGAAGAAGCCCCCGCCCCTGGCCTGAGCGACGAAACCCGCAAAGCCATGGGCGAAGCCGCCGTCAAAGCCGCCCAAGCCATCAATTACGTGGGCGCCGGCACCGTGGAATTCCTCTACGACGTGGACGGCTCCTTCTTCTTTATGGAGATGAACACCCGCCTGCAGGTAGAGCACCCGGTCACCGAAATGGTCACCGGCCAGGACCTGGTGGAATGGCAGTTGAAAGTGGCCTGGGGCGACCCGCTGCCACTGGAGCAGTCCCAGGTAAAAACCCGGGGCCATGCCCTGGAAGCCCGCATCTACGCTGAAGACCCGGACCAGGACTTCCTGCCCGCCACCGGCAACCTGCGCTACCTGAGCACGCCCGATGAAAGCGCGCATGTGCGGGTGGATACCGGCGTCACCGAAGGCGACGACATCAGCATCCACTACGACCCGATGATCGCCAAGCTCATCGTCTGGGACGAAACCCGGGACCAGGCCATCAACCGCATGGTCCAGGCCCTGGAGCATTACCGCATCGCCGGCGTGAAAACCAACATCCGCTTTCTCCACGCGCTGGCCGATGCCCAACCGTTCCGGGAAGCGGAACTGACCACCGGCTTCATCGACGACCACCGGGAACTGCTGTTCCCGAAATCCAGGCTCGATACCCACAAGGCCCTGGTACTGGCCGCCGGCTTCGTACTGGAACAGCGCAAGTCCCGGGAAGTGATCAGCACCGACCCCTGGTCGCCGTTTGGCCGCCAGAACAGCTGGCGCATGAACTCCGAGTACGCCCAGCCCCTGCAACTGCAGGTGGGTGACGACATTCACGAACTCAAGGTGCTGGAACGGGATGACCGCTATCAGGTATTCGTTGGCGGCAGCGTGTACAACCTCACCGCCCGCCTGGACGACGACTACCTGCAGGCGGTCATCAACGGCCACCGCATCAGCATCCATGGCAACCTGCACAACGACCAGCTGGTGCTCTTCTACGAGGGCGACACCTTCCAGTGCATTCTGTACCGGGAAACCTACGGCTTCGAGGAAATGGCCGGCGAAGGCAGCCTGGCCGCCCCGATGAACGGCGCCATCGTTGCTGTGCAGGCGAAAGTAGGCGACAAGGTCACCGCCGGCCAGAGCCTGGTGATCATGGAAGCCATGAAAATGGAACACGCCATCAAGGCCCCCGCCGACGGCGTGGTCACCGACATCTTCTTCGCCGAAGGCGACCAGGTCTCCGAAGGTGCCGAACTGATTGCCATTGAAGTCACTGCAGACGCGGAAGAGGAGGCAGGCTAATGGCCTTCCCCAAACAGGTAAGACTGGTTGAAATGAGCCCCCGCGACGGCCTGCAAAACGAGCCCGGCGCGGTCATTGCAACCGACATCAAAACCGGCCTGATCGACCGGCTGGCCGACTGTGGCCTCAACCACATCGAATCCGCCAGCTTTGTGTCGCCGAAATGGGTGCCCCAAATGGGCGACGCCGCCGACGTGATGGCCGGCATCAAACGCAAACCGGGCGTGCGCTACTCCGTACTTACCCCCAACCTCAAGGGCTTCGAAAATGCCCTGGCGGCGGGGGCCGACGAAGTCGCCGTCTTCGGTGCTGCGTCCGAGTCCTTCAGCCAGACGAACATCAACTGCTCCATCGCCGAAAGCCTCGAACGCTTCCTGCCGGTGATGGAAGCCGCCAAACAGCACCAGATACCGGTACGCGGCTACGTCTCCACCGTCCTCGGCTGCCCCTACGAAGGCGACATCGCCCCCGAACAGGTCGCCAAAGTCGCTAAAGCCCTCGCCGAAATGGGCTGCTACGAAATCTCCCTGGGCGACACCATCGGCGTAGGCACTCCGCTGAAAGCCAAACGCATGCTCGAAGCCGTCGCCGCCGAAGTGCCGATCGAAAAACTGGCCGCCCACTTCCACGACACCTACGGACAGGCATTGGCAAACCTGTACGCGGTACTTGAAGAAGGCATAGCCGTCATCGACTCATCCGTAGCCGGCCTCGGCGGCTGCCCCTACGCCAAGGGCGCATCCGGCAACGTCGCCACCGAAGACGTGCTATACCTGCTTAACGGTCTGGGCATAAAAACAGGGGTCGATCTGGACAAGCTGGTAGCAACCGGCGAATGGATAAGCGGCCAATTGAATCGCCACAATGGCTCAAAAGTAGGTCAGGCCCTCGGAGGAAATTGCACATGAGCCAGAACAAAAACGTCGTCGCCCTGGATCTCCCCATCCCGGAGATCAACGATATGCCAGAGGACACCCAGAAGTACTTCCAGATCTGCCAGGAAAAACTCGGCATGGTCCCGAACGTACTGACCGCCTACAGCCAGAACCTCAAACAGCTCGAAGGCTTCACCCGCCTGTACAACGAACTGATGATGGGCGAAGGCGAACTTAGCAAACTCGAGCGGGAAATGGTCGCCGTGGTGGTGTCTTCCGAGAACAAATGCTTCTACTGCCTGGTGGCCCACGGTGCCGCCGTACGGGTACTGAGCGGCGACCCGACGCTGGGCGAGCACATGGTGATGAACTACCGCACCGCCAGACTCGACAAGCGCCAGCGGGCGATGCTGGACTTTGCATCACACCTGACCCGCTCCCCGGCCACCGTCACCGAAGAACACATCCAGGCCCTGCGGGATGCCGGCCTCAGTGACCGCGGCATCTGGGACCTGAGCAACCTGATTGGTTTCTACAACATGTCCAATCGCGTGGCTATTGCCAGCGACATGCAACCTAACCCTGAATATCACAGCCAGAGTCGCTAGCAGGTTCGACACTGCTCGCCCTCGACTACAACAACAATGGAGGCAGAGATAATGAGCATGACTCTTCCAAGCTATACCAGTGGCACCTCAGAGAGCCCGCTGCTGGGCATGACCATCGGCGAAATGCTCGACCGCACCGCCGAAAAATACCCGGACACCGAAGCGCTGGTCTCCCTGCACCAGAACATCCGCTGGACCTACAGGGAATTCCTGGAAAAGGTCAACGAAGCGGCCCGCGCCTTCATGGCCATCGGTGTTGAACGTGGCGACCGGGTGGGTATCTGGTCCCCCAACCGCTACGAGTGGACCGTCACCCAATTCGCCACCGCCAAAGTGGGCGCCATCCTGGTGAACATCAACCCGGCCTACGGCGTGCATGAACTGGAATACGCACTCAACCTGTCCGGCATGCGCTTCCTGGTCACCGCAGACAGCTTCAAGACCTCCGACTACCGCAAGATGATCTACGAGCTCGCCCCGGAACTGAATACCAGCGAACCCGGCAAGCTCAAATCCCGGCGCCTGGAAAAGCTCGAAGGCGTGATTAACCTCGACCAGCGCAGCCACGACGGCATGTGGACCTGGAACGAATTCGTCGGCCGGGCCAGCGAAGTGACCCAGCAGGAACTGGACAAGCGCCAGAGCGTGCTGCAGTTTGATGACCCCATCAACATCCAGTTCACTTCCGGCACTACCGGCAATCCCAAAGGCGCCACCCTCACCCACCACAACATCCTTAACAACGGATACTTTGTGGGCGAGAGCCAGCGCCTGACCGAGAAAGACCGCCTGGTCATTCCCGTGCCCCTGTACCACTGCTTCGGCATGGTCATGGGCAACCTGGGCTGCATCACCCACGGCTCCACCATGATCTACCCGGGTGAAGGCTTCGAGCCCAAATCCGTGCTGCAGGCCGTCCACCAGGAAAAGGCCACTGCCCTCTACGGTGTGCCCACCATGTTCATCGCCGAACTGGCCGAGCCGGAGTTTGAAAGTTATGACCTGTCCAGCCTGCGCACCGGCATCATGGCCGGCTCCATCTGCCCGGCGGAAGTGATGAAAAAGGTCAACGGCAAGATGAACATGAAGGAAGTTCAGATCGCCTATGGCATGACCGAAACCAGCCCGGTGTCCACCCAGACCAGCTCACTCGACCCCTTCGAGAAGCAGGTAACCACCGTGGGCCGCACCCAGCCGCACCTGGAAACCAAGATCGTCGACCCCGGCACCGGCAACATCCTGCCCCGGGGCGAAACCGGCGAACTCTGCACACGCGGCTACAGCGTGATGCTGAGATACTGGAACAACGAGGAAAAAACGGCCGAAGCCATCGACGAAGCCGGCTGGATGCACACCGGCGACCTGGCCACCATGGACGACGAAGGCTACATCCAGATCGTCGGCCGCATCAAAGACATGGTCATCCGCGGCGGCGAGAACATCTACCCGAAAGAAATCGAGGAATTCCTCTACACCCACCCCGCCATTGAGGAAGTGCAGGTAACCGGCATTCCCGACGACAAGTACGGCGAAGAACTCATCGCCTGGGTAAAACTGGCCCCGGACGCAGACCCGGTCACCGGCGACGAGCTGCGGGAATTCTGCAAGGGCAAGATCGCCCACTTCAAGATCCCCAGGAACTACAAGTTCGTGGATGAATTCCCGATGACGGTCACCGGGAAGATCCAGAAGTTCAAGATGCGGGAGATTTCTATTGAGGAGATGGGGTTGAAGAAGTAAAGCGCCCCTCCTCCATTTCGTTCCTACTTCAGACCCCAGCCATGTGCTGGGGTTTGTGCTTTGTGTACGCCATCAGAGAAGCTGGGACCATGCAAGGGCTGCAGTGGGCAGGAGTTATACGAACCGGTTTGCAAAACTCCAAGTAAGGAGCGGGAAACCTTTATAAGCATCTGATACTGTTAAAACTGCATTTTAACGATCTGGATTTATACGCCCTTCCTGGGGTGAGAAGAGTAGACCAACCAGGGCGTATAACTCCGGCGGTTGCCATGGCGGATCTTGGTACGGTGTTGTTTTAAATAGATTTTTTGAGGTCGCCTGAGCGACTGCAATTGGAATTATACGAATGGGTGATATACGAACGTGTTCGTATAATAAGCTGTTAAAGGTAAGTAGCGAATCATGGCACGGAAGCAATTCCTAGATGGAACAATAAGGGTTGGTGATATTTCGAGAATCGCTGGTCTGCGCATAAAGCCAGTCGCAACTGGAACAGGCAGAGCTTTTCAAGTGATTGCATTACCGGGTGAGGAAATTGTTTACTGGTCTTTCTGGCGTGGAAAAGTAAACCGCTTCGCAATTAAACAATCGGAAAAACTGAAGGTCCCTGTCGATTTTGAATCAGACCTTTATGGGCAGTCCCTGAAGTTTAAATACCGCTATGAGCCTAGCGAGTACATTTTTGGCGGGCTTTTTTGTGTGGCGACTGCTGGTTTATTTCAGGTAGATACGGACAGCTCAAACGCAATGGTCGCGTTATTCAGTGGGTTAGGCCTCTTTCAGTTCGTGCAAGCATACAGGGCAAGAACAGCCCTCAAAAACCTTTAACAAGTCGCAGCAGTACGCGGCCAATGGCCGCCGGACGCCCTTTACGTGGCTCCTTCGTCGCCACTTCAAGGTCGCCGCTGTGCTCAGCGTTAGCGAGAGTGATTGATGACAGATTATCCCATCGAGAAGAGTTCAGAGATTTTCTTTGAGATTGCTCAGAAGTATGGCGAAGAACCAATTACTGATCATGATGAGATCATGTCTTTGCTTGCTGACCTAGATCATCAATTAGGTGGCCTGGTGATACTGGACTTTCTCGATATGTCGAATTGGGACAAGATCGAGAATTTCGAGCTGGATCGTGAGACCGGTATATTAAAACTCCTTTGGCATGATTATCGTGGAAAAGATGAGTCCGAGGAGGAGCGGGAAATTCGCAGCATGGTGTTTCCGGCATCACTGTACTCATGCGCTTTACAAGTGAACTCCATCGTCCCAATAGTCGGACCAAATATCGCCATATTTTTGATTAACGGGTATGCAAAAACTGAAAAGGAGATAAAGAAGTTATTCCAAGGCCAAGCTGACGAGATAAAGGTTATTGATAACAGCTTTTTCGAGAAACGAGTCCTCAGAAGATTTGGTGAAGAAATTGAAGTGATGGACTTTCACTGTACGCCAATGTACTCCCTGGCAGTCATACCTAAACAGTCCGGTATTGGTTCGCATCACTCGAAAGATATTCTTTACTATCACAATTTCAGGACTGCGATTGGCCGAATTGACTCTGTTGTCAAAGCATTGGACAAGCTTACCGATGGTGATGCTGATGAAATTGCCGAGAAGGTCAATACCGTGCGAAGGATCATGGAGTTCGCGCTGAAAGTAGAGTGCTGTTCGAGAAGCTTGACGTTAAAGAAGACTTACTCCCAGGTTTTGCTTGGTGACCTCATTGCTGCCGTAAAACATGAAAAAGAAGAGCACGTTAGAGATCTTCTTGGACGATTTGCGGGCATGGCCAATGAATTTTCGCATGACTCCGGCAAGCCGATTGACATTACTAACGCAAAAATTGCCACCTTTTTGGCTTTGGCTTACGTTACTCTCCTGGAAATCGAGCACAAACCGAGATTTCGCTAACAAACCGCGTAAGGCGGACGGCCCTGACGGGCCGCCGCTTCGCTTCGCGTTAAATTGCGAGGAAGCATCGTGCAAAACCTTGAGGCAGAAAATCTTCCTGAGAGAATGCGAGCTGCCGTCAGCGAAGCTTGGCTAATCTTTTCCCGAAAGGTTGGGGGCGGGTTGATCCCTGTTAACAAGGAGGCCTCAATGCAATTGCAGTATGCGTATATCTTGCAGCAGCTAGCTCCTCTGATCATATTTCACGAAGATGAAACGACTCGGGTAGAGCTTGAGGCAGGGGTCAACGTCGACGGTGCGAATCGAGAGATTGATCTTCTGTTCACAGGACAAGGGCCAAGTGGCGCTCACAAGATCGCTATCGAGATGAAGTGCTACCGTACAAAAGCGGCGTCCGGCGGGTACCGTGGGGCGACCGACATCTTCATGAAAGATGTGTATTTCGATATTTTCCTCTTAGAAAGATATGTTGCCGCAGGCCTTGCTACGCAAGGAGTTTCTCTTGTCATGAATGACATGGAGCGCCTTGTAAAACCAAGAACCAAGAGCGCCAAGTGTTGGGCTTACGATACATCGCAAGGGGCGCAATTTGGCCCTCAAACGTTTGACACCCCAATTGGTGGGAAACCGGTCAGTTTCCGGCTGGAAGGACGCTACCAACTCGTCTGGCAACAGTACGGAGGCTTCTGGTTCTTGGAGGTCGAGGGGCAAAGTGCAATTGCAATCTAACAAATCGCAGCTGTCCGCGGCCGATGGCCGCCGGACGTCCCTGACGGGCCGCCGCTGTGCTCCGCGTAATAGGAAGGACATTTGAACCGATGAGTTATTGGAAAGTTGTATGGGACGCCTACCATGCTGAAGCTACGCGCCTCAAAATTTTTTTGGGAGTATGGGATTCAACGTCACTATGGGAAAGGTTCTACACCATAGCCTTAGTGGTAGTTTTTCTTCTTTCGCTCGTCTTATTTTTCATCCTACAAGGTTGGCTGCTTGTCCCTGTTTTGCTTGCGGAAGTTGCTTTGATTGTGAAGTTCACATCCCTTAATGAGAAAATGGTGTATGAGGAATTCGGCGATCAGGAAGCGAAACAGCCCCTAAAATCGCAGAACTATCAAGATACTCGATACCTGATGTTCAAGAAAAAACTAAAAAAGTCCTTTATTGGTGAGCCAACCATAAGGGGATGTTTCGAGCTCTTGGACTCGCAGATAGATATTGTTGCTACAGAGTCTTCGGCCACGAAAAAGATTGTTACCTTCTCTTTGGGTTTGCTCGCCGGTTTGGTTGGATCGGTCTGGAGCAGGATGGAGTATGCGGAGCTCGCTCTCGTCGCTGCTGCAATCATTTCTTTCATGTTGTTGATAGTTGTAGTCGCTTCAGCTTTCCCGTCGAAACTAGAGAAACTAAAGGAACTGAGATACTTCATGCTGCTGTACTGCCATGAGGCGTCTATAACCAATCGCGCAAGACGGACGGCTTTCAGCCGCCGCTTCGCTCCGCGTTAAAAGGCAAAATCCGCTATGAGTCACCCCGCTGACGAGTCGAAAAAATCTTTAATTGTTCACGGCGCGCTCCCTGCCGTGGCAGCGGTTTTGGTGTTAGTAGCGTCTATTATTGCCGACCTCAATTCTCCCGGAACTCACTGGTTCCAGAGGGCAGGTTCGGTAACTACAGTGTTGGGGGCTTATGTTGCCTACATCGATGCGAGCCGTAGCTTCAAGTACATCGAGGGGAATTATTATATTAATCATGAGCTACCATACCGGATTGTATCGGCAATACTCGTAGTGGTGGGCACCATAATCTGGGGGTACGGAGACCTTGTCCTGTGAGTTTGCCTTTTTAACAAGTCGCTGTAGTACGCGGCCGATGGCCGCCGGACGCCCTTTCCATTGCGGCTTCGCCTCCATTACAAGATCACGCCGGTGCGCTAGGCGTTAGCTGGCAGAGTCGCGAGGGTACAACGCAATGCTTAAGTCTACGCTCGGTGGCGTTCTCGGCCCCGTAATATTCTCTACAGTCATGATAGCTGCCGCGTCGAACCGGCCCGGATACAGTCACATACGGCAATTCATAAGCGAGTTGGGTGCAACCGGATCGGAGAACGCGGCATTGATGAACTACGCGGGTTTTCTCCTCGGAGGATTGCTTATTGCGTCCTTCGGCGTCGCCCTACTTAAAGCGCTACCGAAGAAACGAACTACGCTCATCGCCTCAGTCTTCGTAAGTCTCTTCGGTCTTGGTGTAGCTGCGTCCGGACTAATCTCTTGCGATATCGGCTGCCCGCAAGGCTCCGGAACCACAGAGAACCTACTTCACAACGCAATCGCACCGATAGCATTTTTGTGTCTTATCGCAGCAACACTCATGCTCGGTATCTATTGGTGGCAAGAACACAAGGGTGGGGTCCTAGCTAGCTACTCCGTTGGAACGGGGATCGCAAGTCTTCTTCTGTTGGCGTTACTTGTCTCATCACTCGAAGCTCGAGACATGACTGGATTGTGGCAACGCATTCTATTGGGGCTTCTGTTCAGTTGGTGCATTGTCGTCGCGTTGCGTACTGCCTCGAACGGTGACCGGGAGCTGCCATCTAATAAAGCAATGGAGCGGACGCGTTCCGCCCAAAACCGGACATTGAGCTAGACTAAGGGCCAGAGGCCGCTATTGACCCAAAATGCTCGAGCACCCGGGCGACGATTTTCCTGTCGTAGTTGGACGCCGCGATCAGTGGCCGTTTCTGACACGCCTTCTGCGAGAGAAACCAAGTAGCGCCAAACCGGCCAATAGCAACGACATCGTGCCCGGCTCCGGGACCGGCGTCGGACCCGGTCCTGTTTGGTCCCCTACGACGCTCATCGCCGTCCAGGTCGGGGCGATCGTCTCCAGAGCTGTTGCGCCGCTCGTGAACGAGATCCCGTCGAAACCGACCGTCTCCAGGGTCGCCGTACTACCACTCGTCTCGCGAACGAAATACATAAGGTCTGCGAACGGGTCGTAGGACATCGCCGTCCAGGTCGGGGCGATCGTCTCCAGAGCTGTTGCGCCGCTCGTGAACGAGATCCCGTCGAAACCGACCGTCTCCAGGACCGCCGTACTAGCACTCGTCTCGCGAATGAAATACATAAGGTCTGCGAACGGGTCGTAGGACATCGCCGTCCAGGTCGGGGCGATCGTCTCCAGAGCTGTTGCACCGCTCGTGAACGAGGTCCCGTCGAAACCGACCGTCTCCAGGGTCGCCGTACTACCACTCGTCTCGCGAATGAAATACATAAGGTCTGCGAACGGGTCGTAGGACATCGCCGTCCAGGTCGGGGCGATCGTCTCCAGAGCTGTTGCGCCACTCGTGAACGAGGTCCCGTCGAAACCGACCGTCTCCAGGGTCGCCGTACTACCACTCGTCTCGCGAACGAACTGGATCTCGATCGGCCCGGCGTTAGCGGATCCCGCAAATAGAATCAAGAGAAGGATCGAAAGCCCGAAGTACATGCCTAGATGCTTTGGCTGCATGGTAACCTCTGCACAAAGTGCGGTAAGCACTCAAATGAGGCATTTTTTATACCGCGGAAACGAACCTTCACAAAATTCAACTATTTCCGGCCGCGCAACGGCACGCTGCGACCCTGGGATCGATGTCTGTGTAAAGTCCCTCGACAGTCGTCCCGGGACATTAACGTGACTGTCATGCCGGCCCGGTAAATACTGCCATTCGAAAGTATGCGGGTAGGGCTACCTTTCCACTACCTAAGGGATGGACAAACGAGACTATTGGGATTGTTGGGCCATCGAAGTAAACAATTGGAGATCCCTGATTCGCGGGTGTAGTTCAATGGTAGAACATCAGCTTCCCAAGATGACGATGCACCCGGTCTGCTGAGAACAGACGTTCAATTCTTAAGGAGGGACGTCCGCTTCTGGGAAAAAGCAGACTTCCAGGCCGGTGCCAAATGCCGCCTAACAATGCGCTGCACCCGTCCCTTGACCCAGCCCGCCTTTCGTGGCCGCTGGCGATATTATCCGGGTGACTGACGACGAGACAGGGGCATTTGAGGTAATCGAATATGGCGGAAACCTGTGTTCAGGTTACTGAAGTCAACACTACGACCTATCGTTTAGGTTTTGTCGAACGCGAAATGCTTTTGATACCCGTCGGGTATTAGAGGAAAACTGAGGTCAGTTCAATCTGACCTCAGTTCGTATCTTAAGCAGCCCAGGATGGCCTTGCGGCCAGAGATCAAACGTTAGCTCTGTGGTTTGATCAGGAACTTCTCTCCGGTAGCCTGTTTGCCGTAAACCGCGATCGCGTCCAGTTGTAAAGCACCGGCCAGGGATACTTCGTGAGTGTAGTGGCTGGCGAACGTGGTTTTGATCTCGGCCGCTATGCGTTTCCGCATGGCGATGGTGGTTTCCTTGCTCAGTTTTCCTAACGCATTAAACAATAAAAAGCCGTTCACACCCCAGGCAAAACCAAAAGTGCGGTTCAGCGTGATCGGGCCGCGATCAAGGCCGCCATAGATATACACCTGCTTGTAGATGTCAGATCCATACACGCTGTATTCAGTCATGTTGCGAGAGACCGCGACTTCCATGCAGGTGAGAATATCACTAGCCAATCTACCGCCACCGATAGGGTCGAAGGCGATGGTAGCGCCGGTTTCGATAAGGGCTTCGGTCAGGTCTGCCATAAAGCTGTCGCTACTGGAGTTGACCACGTATTTGGCACCCATATCGCGCAGCAATGCTTCCTGTTCCGGCTTGCGGACGATATTGACCAGGTCGATGCCGTCGGCGATGCAGATGCGGTTGAGCATTTGTCCGAGGTTAGAGGCGGCGGCAGCGTGAACGATAGCTTTGTGACCTTCAGCTCGCATGGTTTCTACCATGGCCAATGACGTAAGCGGATTAACAAAGCTTGAGGCGCCTTCGACTGCAGTCGTACCCGGCTCCAGTTCCAGACAGCTTTGAACATTGGCACAGAGATATTTGCGGTAGCTACCACCGCCAATGACCGCAACGGTTTTGCCCATCAGGCTTTGCGCAGCGGCTGATGAGCCAGCAGCGACGACCGTACCGGCGCCTTCGTTGCCTACGGGTATAGGCTTGCCAACCCGCTTTTTAACGGCGCTCATGAACTTGGCCGGGACATCGGCACTGATGACCGGGCGATCGGCGCTACCGGATTGGCTGGCAGTCGTCATATCGGCCGCACTGAACATCACGCCCAGGTCAGACGGGTTGATCGGGGCGGCTTCGATGCGGATGACCACCTGGTTGTCGCCCGGCTGCGGGATCTCGATCTCGCGCAGGGCCAGTTCCAGTTTGTTGTCTTCGCTAATGGTGGAAGTAAGCTCGATGTTGGTATCTGACACTTTTTTCTCCTGCAAACATTCAGTGGTCTGGCACTTTGCTAACCGGTGTCACCAGATGAGGTGTACCGCATAAAATGTGGGGCAAACCCTTAGCGCCTGCGTGGTCCTCGTCGCTGGACCGTCTGACCGTAGTGATCAGACGGGGTTAGGTCAGAGTAGCAGACTGGTAAATTCAGTACGCACCCTCGCTGTATATCAACTCGTAGCTGTGGCTATAAATTTCTAAGATGTTCCCAAACGGATCTTCCATATAAATCATGCGGTAAGGCTTCTCGCCCGGATAGTAGTAGCGTGGCTTCTCCATGCGCTTTTTACCACCAGCAGCCACAATGCGTTCTGCCAGTTCCTCGACGTTCGGGTCTTGCACGCAGAAGTGAAAAACGCCGGTTTTCCAATACTCGAAATTGTCCTCCGGGTTAGTCTGGTTTTTGAACTGAAAAAGCTCCACGCCAATTCGATCTCCGGTCGATAGGTGAGCGATACGGAAGCTTCCCCAGCCCGCGCCGAATACATCCGTGCACATCTCCCCGATGGCGCTGTCGTCCTCTTCGATCTCGGTGGGTTCCATAATCAGATACCAACCCATTACTTCTGTGTAAAACTTAACGGCTCGCTCGAGGTCCGGTACGGATATACCAATGTGTGAAAAATTTCTTGGGTAAACGTTGCTCATTGTTTCTCCTCCTTTTAATTGAACTGAAAACAGGTTACATAGCGCTGACGATTACGTAAAATTATGGTTTGTAATTCAATAAATCACGGATCGTAATGATAAATACCACCTGGTTACGCAGCTTTTGCACACTGGTTGAAGTTGGCCATTTCACGCGTACGGCTGAGCGCCTCCACATGACGCAGTCGGGGATGAGTCAGCATGTGCGTAAGCTGGAGCAGCAGCTCGGCACCGAGTTGCTTGTACGGGAGGGCAAAAAATTCTCGCTCTCGGATGCCGGCGAAAGGCTTTATGCCGGCGCGCAGGACATTCTCTTGGCGTTGTCGAATCTGGAACAGAGCGTCGGAGAGGACCCACCCTATGAAGGGACTGTGCGGATGATGTCCCCGGGAAGTGTTGGGCTTAAACTTTATCCGCATTTGCTGGCGTTGCAGAGCAAGCACCCCAAGCTCATTATCGATTACCGGTTTGCGCCGAATACCGATGTGGAAAAAGCAATCGCTGAGTCTACCGTTGATATTGGATTCATGACGTCGAAATCCGCCCTGGCCGACGTAAGTTGCATGCCGGTCGCGCAAGAGTCGCTGCTATTGGTAACACCTGCTTCAGTCGAAGAGCCGGGGTGGGACACTTTGATGACCCTGGGCTTTATCGACCACCCCGACGGAAGTCATCATGCCAACCTGCTTCTCGGTGCCAATTACCCTCAATTCCAGCACAGTAACCTGTTTCCCAGGAAGGGATTCTCAAATCAGATCAGCTTGATTTTGGAGCCGGTCAGCATGGGGTTGGGTTTTACCGTCCTACCGGCACATGCGGTTGAAGCCTTCCAAAGGCCGGAGCAGATTAAAGCACATCGACTTGCTCGCCCGGTCAGCGAGACGCTATATCTTTGCGCTCTGCGGAATAAGGCGCTTCAGAGGAGAATAGAAACGGTAATTGCTGAAGCCAAGCGATGGCTCTAACTATTCATCTCACTGCAGCACTCTGGGCTTTGCTGGCTGGAATCAGCCAATTATTAGCGCAGAAAGGAACAAAGCTACACAAGTTGGTTGGTTGGTCATGGATGACAGCCATGGTCATTGTGGCCGTCTCGTCCTTTTGGCTCACAGGATTCATGGACCTTTTCTGGGGGTATAGTCCAATACATTTGCTCTCTATCTGGATATTGGTTTGTGTCGCCGTTTCGCTCTACTCAGCCCGAACCAGTAATATTAAACGGCATAGGGCGTTCGCTATGGGGGCTTTTTATGGGGTTGTTGGTGCCGGCATCGGTACATTGGCACCTGGCAGGGTTATCCATCAGTGGCTATTTGGTTAACAAGTCGCTGTAGTACGCGGTGCACTGCTTCCAACTTCGGTTATAGAGGCAGAACCGAAAACTCCCCTTTGGCCAAAAGCTCGCCTTCCTCTGTGACCACCTCAACTCGCCAGTCTCCCACCATGTTTCGGTCGATATACTTGGCTGAGGATGCGCGCATGGGATCAACCGACGGCCTGATTTCCACCCGTGCAACCCGTTCATCCTCCAGGTACCAGTCGTGGAAGTGCAACTGGCCTTCCATGCCCTGGATTTCGGTAAACAGGTAAATCCGAATCAGTCCGTCACTGTTCATCGTCAAAACGTTCGGGATTTCGTCAATTGGCTCTTTGTCCTCCAGGCCGGTACTCAGTTGCGCCCGGATTATGTGATCAGAAAGCAGCTCGATGGAGGCAGTATCTTCCCGGGGCGGTTCCGATTCTCCTGCCGCCGGCGCTGGAAGGGAGCCGAGATCTATCGATGACTCCGGTTCGCTCACCTGACTGGCCAACGGAGGGGGGGCGGGTTCTGCACTGGAATCACTCGATGCTGCTTCCGCTGCAATTTCGGACACGGCGGCAGGCGTCTCGGCCACTTCAGTTTGAACTGAGTTTGTCTCGTCCGGCATGCCAGCGTTTGCGTCAGCTTCCGATTGTTCTCGTGATGCGGTCTTCGGTAACTGGATGGATGCAGGCTCGGCGGACGAGGACTCGTCGACAAATACCGGCGGGAGAGGAGGCGACTCCACTTCCTGATTCTCTGCCAGCGCGTCCTTTTGCTCGCCGGTGCCAAAGATCTCTAAAGCACCCCAGATTATGCCCCCCACCACCAGAATGAATACGAAAAGAGCGGCAAAGATGCGCCCCCAAAGATACACAACAACCTCTTCGGGCTCTTTGGGCTCAGGTAGGCGGGAGGACTTACCTGACAAACGTTGATTTTGCGGTCTTGCTGTTTTCACCGGTGGTTCTTCCTTGAAGCAGGCAATAGAGGGTTTGAATATGCCCAACAGCTTCACATTACCGATTGCGAAGGTGCCAGGTGAAAAAAGGGGGAACTTACCAGTACGGGAGACAACATCCTTGAAAACACACTATAGCAAACTCATGCAAGCAAGAGATGACGGTGCCATAATTATCGGCGACGATTTGTTTCGCCATGGGATTTCACCGGGCGTTAAGTATTTTCAGGGAGAAACTGTGAGTAAGCAATGCTGACGGCAGTCGCTTTCAAGGCTTTGGTAATTTGGGTTGGCGTCCTGTTTCTGGCTATTGCCAACGGAGTGCTGCGTGAATCGGTGCTTGTACCAGGGTTCGGAACTCCGACAGCACTCGTGCTTAGCGGTTTGCTGCTCTCCGCCTTAATCATTGGCGTGGCGTACTTTGCCCTTCCATGGCTGCATATTCGTCGCCCCCTCGCGCTCTGGATTGTCGGCCTGGGGTGGCTCGTTCTTACACTCGTTTTCGAGTTTTCATTCGGGCTGTGGCAAGGCAAGTCGTGGTCGGAGTTGCTTGAGGCCTACACATTCAAGGGTGGCAACATCTGGCCTGTGGTTCTTGCAGCAACGGCCCTTGCACCCTACATCGCTGCCAAGCTGAGAGGGTGGGTGTAATGCACCAAGCCCCCGTACTACGCAGTAATCTTCAGTAGCCACCGCACAGACGGCGACAACGGCTACGTCGAACTGGTCAAACTTTGACCACTCCGCAGTAAGAACTAGACTAACTAATGACTCTGATGTTCGCTGGAGAGTCTTGTCCCCGGTGTGGTGTACAAGACAATTTTGCTGGATGCACACAAAACCGGGGCAGGTTCAGCGCCGGCCTCGTCTGGCGCTGTAAGCCATGGTTTAGCGCTCAAAAAGGAACTTTAAAATGGCCAGCAAAGATAAAGCGAACGAAGAATCCCCTCTCTCTGCCTCCGAGGTTGCCGAACGTTTCGACAAAAATCCGAAGGGCAAAATACCAAAAGATCTGCAGTCCATGCTGCTGCCGGAACTAAAGCCCTACAAGCATAAAGGGCTTGATGCCGAACGGGATGCGCAGGCTGACGCAACACCTACCGCGCCAATGATTCCCAGGTGGTTTGGGGTAAGCGCCCTACCCTGCAGGGAGAAACCGCTAAAACCGCCTCGTGTTCTTCTGAATGGAAAAGATCTACGGCCTCTGACTGTGTTTAATCCGGAGGACCGCAGAATTTACAACGACATCAGCTATCCATGGGGAACCATTTGCAAGGTCCTGACCTCGTCCGGCACCGGATCGGGCGTCATTGTTGGCCCCAGGCATGTACTGACGGCAAGTCATGTCGTTGACTGGAGTTCAAATGGCGCAGGCACCGTTGAGGTTCATCGATCCGGCGGTTCAGTCCGTGCCGTCACCGCCATCACCAGAGTCTGGTTTTATACCAAGGTGACCGGCAGCGTTAGCTGGTTCGAACTCGACGAGGACTATGCGGTTCTGGTCACGGCTGATCGTATCGGCGATCTGTTTGGATGGATGGGCACGCGGACGTACAACAGTTCGTGGGATGACGAACCTTACTGGTTCAATATCGGCTATCCCGGCAGTATTGGCAGCGCCTTGCGCCCGACCTTTCAGCGCGACAAGAAGCTGAATGAGCCCTGGTATGATCTCGGCCCCGCTCGGTCCATGGAGACGCATGCGGACCTTACACCGGGAAATTCCGGAGGCCCGATGTTCGCTTTCTGGAGCGACGGCCCCTATGTTGTGGCGGTGGTATCGGCTGAAGATACAGACGAAAACTGGTGCGCTGGTGGTTCCTGGTTAACCAATCTGGTGCGCCATGCTAGGGATCAGGATGCGTAACCAGTAACTGAAGGCCATTATCCGGAAGCGGTGTTAACGGAGGGCCAGGTTTGGCCCTTCGTAGCTGTCACTGCCATGCAAGGATGGTAGCACTATTGGTGTAACCATCCCCCCATATATTGGAAAACCTGAGAGAGCCTCAAGCCCAACGGCGCACCTAACACCAGCCGCGCAGGTGCATCGCCTCCTCAATCCGTTTGAGAGCATTAATCCACGCACCCAGCCTGATCGATTTCAAATGATGTTCAGCTGCGGCGTTCACGGCTTCCCGATAGCCTCTTGCCAACCGCTCCTGTCGCAAGCGGTTAATCGTATCGATATCCCAGTAATCATCGGAGAGGCCCTGACTGCGTTCCATCTGACACAAGTGCACACTGCCGGCATTAGCAAGCACATCCGGGACGATGGTTATGTCCCGTTCCAGCAGCATTGCTTCGGCTTTTACGGTCGTCGGCGCATTGGCAGCTTCGACTACCATCCGGGCCTGAATCCGGTCAGCATTGTCTGCGGTAATCACGCCCTGAACCGACGCAGGCACCAGCACGTCGCAGTCACATTCCAGCATCCCTTCGCTGGATATTGGCTCGCTGCCGGCAAAATCTGCAACTTTCCCCGTGGCCCGTTTGTGCGCCAACAGGCCGGGAACATCAAGCCCATCATTCGCATAGACGCCGCCTCGGCTATCGCTCACTGCCACAACATTACAGCCGGCTTCGTAGAACATGCCCGCCGCCACCGTCCCGACCTGGCCGAATCCCTGAATAGCGACACGGGTATTTTCGATTTCAAGGCCGGTCTGCTCCGCAGCCTCTCTGAACACGTCGAAAACACCACTGCCGGTCGCTTCGTAGCCACCCTGCGACCCGCCGAGAATGGGCGGCTTGTCATTGACCGCGGCCGGTTCATGGTAGCCAGTGATCGACTCAAATTCGTCCAGCATCCAGCTCATGGTTTGCAGGTCAGTGCCGATATCGGCACCGGGTACATCGTACGCCTGCCCTCTCGGGCGCAGGTAGCGGATATAGGCACGGCAAAGTGACTCGAACTCCCGGTCGCTTAATTCACGGGGGTCGGCCACGATGCCCCCTTTGCCACCACCGGCGGGGATTCGCCCAGCCGCGTGTTTGATCGACATGATCAATGCGAGGGATTTCACCTCATCGAGGTCGAGATCAGCAGAAATACGCGTCCCGTCGCGGCTAGGTCCAAGCGCATCGTTGTAACGAACACGGTGAGCATCAAACACACGAAAACTGCCATCGTCCATTTTCATCGGAATACGAAACGTCATCACGCGCGCGGGTGCAGCGAGAAACTCAACCACATTGGGGTCAATCCTACCGAGACGGCCGGCCTCACGAAGAATCTGCCCGCTTTCGTCCAGAAAGTTGTAATCCATCGCATTCACCATACATGCTGTGCAGGACAGGGAGACTACTTAACTTAAAACGTAGCAGTTACCGGCATTATTGTGGAATCGATTTGCACGCCGGCGTTCAGGATGCGGGAGGCTTCGCCGGCGAGAATGGCTCGATTGAAGGCGTGAATGAACACTGGTTCAGGGATTTGGCTCATGCCCGGGAAATCATCGGTAATTGGCGACGAGACGATAATGAAAGCCGGCCCCATTCAGCTTTGAGCTACCAGACACCACTGGAGTTTGCCGCTGACTATCGAACTACGGGCTGGCGCGGCTGCCAACTAATAAGAACAACACCATCAAATGTTCGTTGTCGCACAGATGGACGCCGGTCGCTGATGATAGAGAAGGATTAGCGGTCAGTTGAGAACAACCTCGGATATCGTGGGGATCTTTGAGGAAGCACTCTCCAGTACATCAGTGCTGGCAGTGATATCGACGGAATACTTAGGATTGCATATCCTGACATGCTTTACTGGCCCCAT
Source organism: Marinobacter panjinensis (assembly GCF_005298175.1). Classification (NCBI taxonomy): domain Bacteria; kingdom Pseudomonadati; phylum Pseudomonadota; class Gammaproteobacteria; order Pseudomonadales; family Marinobacteraceae; genus Marinobacter; species Marinobacter panjinensis. The sequence goes on along the minus strand of NZ_SZYH01000001.1, from coordinate 3,245,153 downwards.
ATTTATTGGGTTTCCGACCACTAAGCTATTTATGGCTAAAGAACCATGTAGGCACCCGCCAATGCATAACGGAAGAGATCCCTCGCTATGAAGCTGGCCCAATTTATCCAGACGAACATGGAGCGATTGCTCGAAGACTGGGAAGAAGCTGTGTTGGAAATCGCCCCGGAGCTGAAGGATGAAGATAGCCGCGCACTGAGGGATCATGCCCGTGAGATGCTGGATTTCATCACAGAAGACCTCTTAACCTTTCAAAGCAAGGAAGAGGTGGCACGCAAGGCCGTTGGCAAAGGCAAACACCTTGTTTCGCGGATCGGAGAAAAGCATGGTAAGGATCGTCTCCGGCAGGAAATGTCCATGCACCAGTTGGTGCAGGAACTCCGGGCCCTGCGGGCTCGGGTCACCAAGGCCTGGGGCGATGAGCAGGGAGGCCTCACCACAAAGGACATCGATGAATTGGTGCGATTCAACGAAGCCATCGACCAGTTGGTTGCCACCTCAATGTCGAGCTTCTCAGCTCTTAAAAATCAGGTAACGCGCCTGTTCGAAACCATGTTGAAAGCATCCCCTGACCCCGCCGCCGTATTCGAACCGGATGGTAAGTATCTGTTTCTCAACGATGCTATGGCCGGTCTGGTCGATGCAACGCATCGGGACGTTGTTGGTAAAACCCCGAAACAGCTGAATCTGGAGTTGGCCTCCGGAATACACGATGCAATCACCAAATCAGTTACTACTGGCCAGACTGAGCGTTGGGAGCATCGTCACTGTTTTCCATCAGGCGAAGAAGCGTATTTAGAGTGCCAATTTGTCCCGGTTTTTGACGACCAAAACGAGATTGAGGCGGTCGTGAAGACTTCTCGGAACATCACCGAACGCAAACAGGCAGAACATCAGATCTGGCGAAGCGCCAATTTTGATTTGCTCACCGGCCTCCCCAATCGACGGCTGTTCATTGATCGTCTCGAGCAGACCCTGCTGGAAGCCCAACGGGTGGGCAGCTCCTTTGCCTTGCTATTCGTCGACCTGGATGGTTTCAAACAAGCCAACGACCAGCTAGGCCACAAGGCAGGTGACCAGCTGCTGGCGATGGTGGCCGAACGGCTTGTCACCAGAGTCCGGGCCATGGATACGGTGGCCCGTCTTGGTGGAGACGAATTTACCCTGATCTTGAAGGAAACCGACAGGGAGGGTGCGGAAGAAGCCGCCAATGCACTTCTGACCAGCCTCGAACGGACTTTTGAGGTGGATTCTCACCGGGTACACATCTCTAGCAGCATCGGCCTGGCGGTCTTCCCTGGCGGCGGCACGGATGTGGACCAACTGATGCATAATGCCGATCATGCCATGTACGCTGCCAAAGAGCAGGGAGGCCAGCAGGTTCAGACCTACGATTCCTCGATGGCGCAAAGCAAAGCCGAGGATCTACGGTTGAGCAGAGAACTGGATGATGCCCTCAGCGAAAACCAACTGGAGGTTTATTATCAGCCGATTATCGATATCCGTACTGGAGCCATATACGGAGCAGAAGCTTTACTCCGATGGAATCATCCTCACAAGGGACTTTTGACTCCGACTACCTTTCTCAGCACCACTGAACAGCACCGCATGCCGGACGAGATCAACGGGTACGTACTGGAGCAAGCAGTGAAATGCCAGATCCGGTGGCGTGACCTGCGTGGAGAGGCCCTTCCGATCCACATTAACGAATCACCAACGACCTTTGTTACCCAAAACCTTGTGGACCAATGGCGAGCGCGGCTGACAAAAATTGGCCTTAACGAGAGCTGGATCACTATGGAACTGACCCCTGCCGCCTTTAACGTCATTCATGCCTCTGGGTTCAATCCAGGCAAGAGCCTGGGTTTGCCAGATGTGCGATTAAAATTGGCAATCAACGATTTTGGTATCGAACCGTTCTCGCTATTGGCTCTTCAGGAGTTCGAGATGGACAGCGTCAAGATAGACAGAGAACTGATCAAGGACGCTGGCCAGGGTGAAAAACCCGATCGCATACTGAAAGGCATAATCGCTATGGCTCACGCGATAGACGTCCATGTGATTGCAGTGGGCGTTGAAACGGACGAGCAGTTGCAATTCCTCTCCCGTGCCGGCTGTGACTATGCCCAGGGTTTCCTGTTCTCTAAGCCCCTGCGCCAGGATGATTTCGAGGAATTACTAAAACGGGACCGCCAGAAAACGCATTAAACCAACACTGGAAGCTTCACAAGGCTGCTGCGCGAGCAGCCTGGGAATTTGTAAACCGCAGCGAGCATTTAGGCTCATCTATCGACGTTGACGCCCAGGAGCCGGATTTTTCTGCCAATCAGCGGTAATAAAACGGGGTCAGGGTCAAATTAATTGCATATCGGACTTTCTTAGGCTAAATCAGGGGAAGCAGACCTCCCATCACAGACGCTTAGTGGACAAAATAATGATGACCCGACTGCCTTTATCCCTTGCCCTGGTGTCACTCGCGGTAACCGGATGTGCCTTCCAGGACAACATTCAAAGCGGCACCGATGACCCGTGCGCCACTCTGCAGAACATTGTGGCGGACTACCCGACAGAGTTTGAGGCCTTTCGGAAAGGCGGCACGAATTTCAGATCCTTGACCATCTACCGGGCGAAAGAAGAACTGATCCGGGGCCATTGTGAAGTCTGGGCCTGGGGCAACGGGGATTCCGCCTATGTCTGCACCGTCGGCGCCCCGGACCTTGATGTTGCAAACGCGCGCTACCACCAGGCCGTGGAAAAAGTGAAGGGGTGTCTCGGACCGGAATGGCAATCTGAAGAAAAGGAGCGCGAACGGGACGGCGAGGCCGCCGGCACAGTCACCCTCTTTCAGCATGAGGGTAAGAACCCACCCGTGGTTTCGGTGCACAGGGTGGAAGATCGCTCAAGCCAATCGGTTTATCTCTACATTGGCAGCTCCGGACGCAAGCTTTAACAGCTACGGCTGACGATGCTGTGGGACCGGCCCGCGAGGGGTACAATGCCATTGGAAATTACCTCCCAAAAGATCTAATTTTGTAGGCAGGGAGGTGACATGCCATGCGTCAGGAAACTGACCGGGAACCGGACGACAGCTTGCCGGAACACAGCGAAGGCATCCGGGTAGGCCGGGAGTTGCTCGCGGCCACGAAGCCTTATGTTGAAGAGTCTACTGCCAGAAGCTGGTGGCTCGTTGGCTCTACTTTTGTGTTAATGATTGCCGCACTGACGGCCGCCGGGCTGATCCAGTGGTGGCCCCTCAGGGTGGTGTTTTCGGTGTTAGGCGCCCTGCTGATGGTGCGCGCCTTCATCACCTTTCACGATTACCTGCACCGGGCGATTCTCCAGGACTCCCGCATTGCCTACTGGCTCTTCCATGGCTTTGGCGCCCTGATGCTGACACCAACACGCTCCTGGCTTGCCAGCCACAACTATCACCACGGCCATGTGGGCCAGATTTCGGATGCCAGTGTGGGTGCCTTTCCGCTGATAACGGCCCAGATGTGGCGGGAGTCAACGCCGTGGCAGCGGTTTACCTATCGCGCACAGCGCAATCCCCTGGTGGTGCTGTTGAGCTACCCCGTTGTGTTCGGTTTGAACATTACGCTCCTGCCGTTGCTGAAGAACCCCCGCAATCATATGGATTCCCTGACAGCACTGGTCAGTCATTTCGGTTTGATCGCCGTGCTGTGGTTGCTGGGCGGGTTCAGCCTGGTGTTCTTTGTCGTCCTGCTGCCCATCACCCTTGCCTCTGCGATGGGATGCTATCTGTTTTTTGCCCAGCACAGTTTCCGGCGCATGCTGATTGCTTCACCTGAAGCCTGGACCTATTACCGGGGGGCCATGGAGTCTTCCAGTTATATGCGGATGAACAAGGTCATGCAGTGGTTTACCGGGAATATTGGCTACCACCACATTCACCATCTCAACGTTCGTATTCCCTTCTACCGCCTTCCCGAAGTGATGGACGCGATACCGGAACTGCAATCACCGCTGGTAACGACCCTGGCACCCGGCGACATTGTTGACTGCTTCCGGTTTGCCCTTTGGGACGAGGACAAACAGCGCATGGTGTCCTACCGGGAGGCCAGCCCGGCCTGACGACAATGTCACGATTGCGGCGGTTGCCGCGACAGGGCGCGTATCTCACTGCGTAAAGCGCTCACCTCATCCCGGAGTGCGATCATTTGTTTGGCCCCGGCCAGTTCGGCGTCGTTACTCTCGGCGTCGCGACCCACGAAGAAGGTGGCCAGCGTCGCTGTCACGTAGCCGAAGACGCCGAAGGCATACAGCGCCAGGAACCCGCAAAGCACACGCCCCTCGGCGGTTTGCGGCCAGTACTCCGAGCCCATTGTCGCCATGATCATGGCCGTCCACCATAGCGACTCGCCGTAGCTGTCGAGGCCGCCGGGTATCTCGCTCTCGAACGCGTACATGCCGGCTGCGCCAGCGAAGGTGACCAGCACCGTCAGGGCGATCACATACCCGAAACCCCGTCGGCTCAAGCTGGCGCCCAGCGCCTTCATCCCACGGTTCAGCGAACTCACCACCCGCACCAGCCGCAACCCGCGCCCTGCCCTGGCCACGCGGAGCAACCGGAATACGCGAAAGATGCGGAAGATCCGCAGGGCGGGGAGCAGCAGGGCAATGGCGGTCAGCCAGTTACCCTTCATGTAGTCGGTCTTGTCCGGGGCCAGGACCAGCTTCACAATAAAATCGATAATGAAAACGACCCAGATAGTGGTGCCGAGATAATAAAACAGCGGGCTTTCACCCCGAACCAGCTCCACAATCAATAGCACCAGCCATACGAAGGCCAGAACCAGCATGGGCGTTTCCAGCCAGTCCTCCAGGCGCTGAAGCAGTTCGTATCGCTCCCGTTTCAGCTCCTCTTCGTCCTCGGGGTTTGTATCAGGGGTTTCTTGCTTGCTTTCCTTGCTCATCGGATGTCCTCCCGTTTGAACCGTCCCGGGAAGCCGGCGCCTGAATCAGCGCTTGTCAGCGTCCCGTCGCCATGCTTCACTTTCCAGACTCGCACCCGTGCCTCAACAGGAGACTACTTATGTCCAGCCCTGTCACTGTCAGTTCAATATTACCATCCGGTGCCCGGCGGCTGGGGCCGTTGCTGCTCAGCGTTGCGCTTCTGGGCGGGTGTTCCTCTCTGTACTACGACACCATGGAAAAATTCGGGTATGAAAAGCGCGACATCCTGGTAGACCGGGTGGAAGACGCGCGGGACAGCCAGAATGACGCCCAGGAAACCTTTCGCTCATCGCTGGAGCGCTTCCAGAGCGTGGTGGATACGCCGGATACCGAGCTCACGGAACGGTATGCCGAGATCAGCGATGCCTACGAAGACAGCCAGTCGAGCGCCGATGAAGTCCGCGACCGCATCGAGAAGGTGGAGGATGTTGCGGAAGATCTGTTCGATGAATGGGAGGATGAACTCGATAAATATGAGAGTGCCTCTCTGCGGCGCAGCAGCGAGCAGCAGCTTGATGAGACCCGCGCTCAGTACGGCCAGCTGATCCGCCGCATGCACGCGGCCGAAGAGCGCATGGACCCGGTGCTGCAGGCATTTCAGGATCAGGTGCTGTATCTCAAACATAACCTGAACGCCCAGGCGATCGGTGCCCTGGAGAACGAACTGGTGGATATCCGCCAGGACGTAGATGAGCTGATTCGCAATATGGAACAGTCGGTCGCGGAATCCGAGGCCTTTATCCGGCGCTTCCGCGAAGGCGGGTAACGAACAAATACCAGCAAGGAAACGATATGAACAGCGACCCGGTACTCTTTGCCCTGGAAGGTAGTCAGGCGTTTGGCCATGCCGTTGCCTCACAGCTCGGGGTGAATCTGGCCGACATTGAGGATCGCGCCTTTGAAGATGGCGAACACAAGTCCCGGCCACAGCAGAGTTTGCGGGGCCGGGACGTTTACGTTCTTCACACCCTGTTTGGCGAGAACAGTTTGAGCGTCAACGACAAGTTGCTGCGCCTGCTGTTTTTCATTGCCACCATCAAAGATGCCGGCGCGAAGCGCGTCACTGCGTTGGTGCCGTATCTGGCCTATGCCCGTAAGGACCGTCGTTCCAAGAGTCAGGACCCGGTCACTACACGCTACGTGGCGCAACTGTTCGAAGCCATGGGCGTGGACTGCGTGGTGGCACTGGAAGTTCACAACCAGGGCGCATTCGACAACGCCTTCCGCTGCCGGACGGTGCACCTGGAAGCCCGCAGCCTGTTCGTCAACGCAATCATGGACCGTATCGGTAACGAGGATGTCGTTATTGTTTCCCCGGACGCCGGTGGCACCAAACGCGTGGACCGGTTCCGGGATGCCTGGGCCGATACCACTGGCGAACAGCCACCCACCGCCTTCCTGGAAAAGCGGCGAAGCGAAGGCAAAATCACCGGCGATGCCGTAGTAGGGGATATGACAGGCAAGGTTGCCATCATCGTCGACGATATGGTGGCCAGCGGCACCACCCTGCTGCGCGCCGCCGAGGCCTGCAAGAACAAGGGCGCCACCAAAGTGTTCGGGGTCATCACCCATGCCCTGTTCGGGCCGGGTTCGGACCAACTTTACCGCGCGGGGGCCATGGATCAGCTTTTCATTACAGACAGCGTGACACCGCAGCAGGAACCGGAGGAACAGGGCCAGGTCACCACCATTGCTGTGGCTGGACTGTTTGCACAGGCGGTTCGGGAGCTGCATACGGACTGAGTACGCTAAACAGGTAGCCAGCATGCCCACACAAAAACGTTCTCATCCACGAGGAGCGCCCAACAGGTGAAGGACTCGAAAACGTTCTGGGACAAGACTGCACGCCGCTATGCGAAAAGCCCGGTGCGGGATGTCGACACCTATCAGAAGAAACTGGCCATTACGCAAGGGTACTTCCGGCCAGACTGGTCAGTACTGGAATTCGGCTGTGGCACCGGCAGCACCGCCCTTACTCATGCGCCCTACGTGAAAGAAATTCTCGCTACCGACATATCCGGCAAGATGCTGGATATAGCCGCGCAGAAGGCCCGCGATGCCGGCGTTGAGAATGTACGCTTTCAGCAGGGAACGCTGGAGAGTCTGGAGTTGGAGCCGGAAAGCTTTGATGCCGTATTGGGGCTGAACATCCTGCATCTGCTGGAAAATGCAGAAGTGGCAGTTTCCCGCGTTTACGAGGTGCTGAGGCCGGGCGGCATTTTTGTTTCCAGTACCGCGCTGGTGGCCGACCTTCTGGTTCTCTGGCGGCTGCTGATTCCGGCCATGCAGATGGTGGGGCTGGCTCCGTTTGTGAATCGCTTTAACCGGGACACGCTGGTATCGATGCTGACCAACGCTGGTTTCAGCATCGAATACGAGTGGCAGCCAAATAAGACATCGGTGTTTCTCGTTGCCCGGAAGTGACACCGGCAACGGTCACCCCGGTTGCCTCACTGAACCGGCTGGCAACCGCGCACCGCAAGCGCAAGATCAGTGGTCGCCTTGATCTGATCGTAATACCTGGCGGCAGTCTGTACGCCCATATCAGCGTAGCTGCCAGCGGTGGGGCTGATCAGCTGGGCCAGTTGAGTCCAGGTCTCGGCAGATTGACGGTCCTGTTTATAGGCGGAAAAAGCCTGATAGATATTGCTGCAAGTAACGCCTTCGCCGCTAGTGGCAGCTGATGAGACGTGGGATGAGGTCTGACAGCCGGTCAATGCAGCCACTGCCAGAAAGAGCATAAGACTTTTCAGTTTCACAGATTGGATCTCCCAGGATTCAATGGCGTTTGTTACAGATGTGAGGCGGGCATGTTGTAACACATCCCGCTCCGAAGCGAGGAAAATAAAACGATTCCTGCTACTGTGAGCTTTGGCTCACGAGGATTTTTTTATGACCGAAGCACCTCAAAAACAGTCCAGAAAATTCGGCAGCACCCTGCCGACAATACCTCCACTGGACCCTGGCCGTGTTTCGCTGATTGAGAAGGAGGGGTTGACGGTCAAACAACTGGAACCTCTTGGCGTTGAGATATACGGTGCTGATGTTCGTTCCAGGCTCCCCGAGCCTGTCATCGAGGCTTTGGAAGTGGAAATGGCGAATCGGGGATTCATCGTCTTTAAACACCAAACCGGTCTTTCAGCTGATGAACTGGTTGAGGCGAGCAAATGGTGGGGCGCTCACCAGATTCATTCTACCCATGGTGTCCACCCTGCAACGCCCGGAAGGAACAGGCATATCTTCCGTTGCTCCAATGACAGCCGTCAGGGAATCCTTGGTGTTGGCCCTCAGTGGCACAACGATGGCAGTTTTGAAGCAGCTACGTTTTCCCATTCAGCGTACTACATGGCGCGAGCGCCTGAACACGGGGGTGGTACGCATTTCGCTCATCAGGGAGCGGCTTTTGACGTACTGCCGGAGGAAAAACAGGAGTTTTGGGAACGCCTTGTCTCCGTCAACTCCGCTTCCAGCGTGACTCATCCGGTCGTACACACGCACCCTGTTTCCGGACGAAAAAGTGTATGGCTTCACCTGGGGATGACCGGTGCCGTTATCGAGAGGTTGCCGGAAGATGATTTATCGATCGATACACTGAAGAAAGAACCAGCAACCGCAGATAAATTCCGTTTGCTGACGGAAGATGAAATGAAGCAGCTCTTCAATGACTATAACGATCTCATGAATGCCTCCTTCGAGAAGGGATACGGGATACGTTACCACTATGACACTGGCGACTTACTCTACATCGATAACTGGGCAGTCGCTCACAGGGCAGCGCCTGAAGCTCATCTGCCGGCTGAAAAACAGGGATTGAGGATCATGGATCGGGTCACTATCAAGTCGAAACAGGATCTGGCCCCTCACTTTGGATTGCCCCAGTATATTAATATCAACGGCCCTCATCCCTTCAATAAGGATGGCGTCTGGCTAGCCGGTGGTGTGGGATTTCGGTGGAAAGATGACATCCGTATGCAGAACTGATCTGTTATGAAAACCTGGATATTTCCTCGCACTGTCGATTTCCACTTCCGCTGGAAGACGTCATAGAGTGGGCAAAACAATGGCCGCGGGAAGATGCCGGCGGCAATGTCACCCTGGAGATGCGCCGGTATTTCACCCTTGAGGACTTCGAGCCCGGCGCTGCGCTTGAAAAACACCGCGCTCACGGAAATCTGCCCCGTGAGAGTTAGATTGAACGCCTGAGGTAACGCCGGTACTGCGGGCGCCAGAAATTGCGTTCTATGGTCCGGCGAATGGTGTCTTCATCAGAACGCAGGGCAACAACGCCATCTTCCTGTGCCTGCCTGGCCACATCGAAGGCAATGTTGCGGCTGATTTCCTGAATACGGGCCAGGTCCGGCAACAACCGCTCGCCGGTCTGCTGGACGATGGGGGCCTGTCTCGCCAGCGCATCCGAGGCAGCCATCAACATGGTGTCGGTCACCCGGGAGGCACCAGCGGCGATAACCCCGAGGCCAATGCCCGGAAAGATATAGGCGTTGTTGCACTGGGCGATGGGATAGGTCTTGCCGTTCAGCTCCACCGGTTTGAACGGACTGCCGGCGGCCACCAGAGCTTCACCATTGGTCCAGGCCAGAATGTCGGCGGGTGTGGCCTCCACCCGGGACGTGGGGTTCGAAAGCGGCATCACCAGCGGCTGCGAACAGCCGGCATGCATTGATCTGATCACTTCCTCTGTAAACAGGCCACGTTGGCCGGAGACGCCGATCAGCACCGTGGGCTTCACCTGTTTCACCACATCGAGCAATTCCCGGCCCGACCAGTCTTTTATGCGGGCCGAATCCTGGGCAAGCGCCGACTGGAAATCCTGCAGACCCTTGCTGTCGCTGGTCAGCAGCCCGTCCCGGTCGACCATGTATATACGTTCGCGTGCTTCCCGCTCGGACAAACCTTCATTGGTCATCGCCACGATGATCTGTTCGGCGATGCCACAGCCGGCAGACCCTGCGCCGAGGAAGGCGACGGTCTGCTCACTGACCTTTTCGTCCTTTGTTTTACAGGCGGCCAACAGCGTGGCCAGGCAAACCGAAGCGGTGCCCTGAATATCGTCATTGAAGCAGCAGGCAGTATCCCGATATTGATTCAGCAGGCGCATCGCGTTGTTCTGGGCAAAGTCCTCGAACTGCACCAGAACATTGGGCCAGCGTCGCTTCACAGCCTCCAGGAACTGGGCCACGAAGGCGTCGTATTCTTTCTGACCAATGCGTTTGTGGCGCCATCCCATGTACATCGGGTTATCCAGCAGAGCCTGATTATTGGTGCCAACATCAAGCATGATGGGCAGCGTATTGGCCGGGCTGATGCCACCACAGGCGGTGTACAGCGACAACTTTCCGATGGGAATGCCCATGCCGCCAATGCCCTGGTCCCCCAGGCCCAGAATACGCTCACCGTCGGTGACGACGATAACTTTCACTTTCTCCTTGGTGGCGCTTCGAAGGAGGTAGTCCATATGCTCCCGGTCGGGCCAGGACACGAACAGGCCCCGATGGTTGCGGTAGATGTTGGAGAATTCCTCACACGCCTCGCCCACCGTCGGGGTGTAGATGATCGGAAGCATTTCTTCCAGATGATCTTCCAGCAGGCGGTAGAACAAGGTCTCGTTGTCGTCCTGAATCGCTCGCAATGTGATGTGCCGGTCGAGATCGTTCTGGCATAACTGATACTGCCTGAAGGCGCGTTCCGCCTGTTCTTCGATGGTCTCCACCTTCTGCGGGAGAAGTCCGATCAGGTTGAAATCCACGCGCTCCCTCTGCGTGAAGGCACTGCCCTTGTTCAACAGTGGCATCTCCAGCAAGCTTGGGCCGGCGTAAGGTATGTACAGGGGGCGTTTTTCCATAGTGCTCATATTCACCTCGTAACTCGGGCGGCGTATAAAAGAAGCGGGGTCAGGATTGTGTCGTTCATGGAAAACGTCGTTGTATAAGAATAGTCGCTAATGTCGACTTCAGCCTGATCCAGAGCGCACTGTCGATTATCAGGCGTCCCGAACGACTAGCGGGTGGGGGAGCATCAACAAGAGGGGGATGAGGTGATTTTCGGGCCGGGGTCGTGTTTCATTCGCAAACCGTGGGATTGTCTATAGTAGTAGTAAGGGAATATTACTGAAGGGAGGTCAACGCCATGAAACGCATCGCGATCTGCTTTGATGGCACCTGGAACCGGCCAGAAGTAAACATTGGCGAAGAATTTCCCACCAACGTCCTGCAGTTCGCCCGCGCCATTCGGCCTACGGATGGCAACGGCGTTGAACAGGTGGTTTTCTATGACTGGGGCATTGGCTCCTATCACGATGAGCTCCTCGCCGGCGCCACCGGCCACGGTCTCGAAAAGAACGTGATGGACGGCTACCGCTTTCTGGTCCACAACTACGAACCCGGCGACAACATCTTCCTGTTCGGCTTCAGCCGCGGCGCCTACACCGCCCGCAGCCTGTGCGGCATGATCAACAACTGCAGTATTCTGCGAAAAGAAAACGCCTACCTGATCCAGAACGCGTTCAGGCTCTACAAAATCAAGAAGCACAAGGCCAACAGCGACCACGCCATGAAGTGGAAGCAGCAGTTCTCCGTTGAAGAACGCACCCCGATCGAGTTCGTGGGTGTGTGGGACACCGTCGGCGCTCTGGGCCTGCCCTTTACCTTCTTCGGCCTGATCAAAGACCAGGACCTGTTTTACGACCGGGAGATCGGCAGCAACATCAGAACGGCACGGCACGCCCTGTCCCTGGACGAACACCGGGAGGATTTCGAGCCGACTCTCTGGGAGCCCCGCGCCGGAACGGACATCGAGCAGGTCTGGTTCGCCGGTGTCCATTCTGATGTCGGCGGCGGCTATGGCCCGGACAAACAGGGCCACATTCTGGCCGACATTCCCTTGCTGTGGATGGCAAATGAAGCGAAAAAGCAAAAGCTGGTGTTCAACGATACCCTGCCAACCACTACTCACACCAATGCCGAGCAGCACAACGAGTACAAGGGCAAATACCGGTTACTGGGAAAGCGGGTGCGGGAGATCCCCCCACTGAACGAGATCCGAACCTGGGTGCATGCCAGCGTAAGAGCGCGGTACAACAGCGGGTACCAGAGTGAGCCGATCGAGCGGTTTGCGGAACGCAACGGGGAGTGGCCGCCCATCTGGCCTGAGTGATTTCAGGCCAGGCGAGCAGCCTGGTCCCCGCTGTTACGGCGCCAGCTTTCGCTTCAACGCCCTGGTAACCGACAATGGCAGGCTCGGCAGCGCCCGCAGCATCCACGGCAGTATCCGGCGCTTCACGCCGCTCAGTGACTCCGGAATCATCACTTCGATCAGGTGTGGCCCCGGCATGCTCAGGGCATACTCCATGGCTTTTGCCATATCTTCGGCAGTATCGACTCTCACTCCGTGCACACCCATGCCCTGGGCCATTTCGGCGAAGTTGAGCACCGGGCCGCGCAAATCCAGTTGTGACTTGGCCTTGGCGCCCGCCTGTTCGGCCCCGACCCGATCCAGCTCGATGCTCAGCACCGAGTAGGACGCGTTGTTGAAGATGACGGTGGTGACGTTGAGATGCTCACGGGCCATGGTCCACAGGGCCTGGATGGTGTACATCGCGGTACCGTCGCCGATCAGCGCCAATACGGGCCGGTCGGGGCAGGCAACGGCGGCACCGACGGCATTGGGCAGGCCCTGTCCGATGGCACCACCGGTGAGGGTGATGAGATCGTGCCGCGGTGCTCCTTCGGTCATCACCGATAGCATAAGGCTGGAGGTAATGCCTTCGTCCACAATGATGGCGTTGTCGGGCATCAGGTGGCCCACCGCTTTGCAGACCTTTTCTGCGGTGAGTTTCCCTCTTGGCCGGTCGGGTCTTTTTGCCGGTTGCAGCCTGGGTTCAGCCTGGCTGGCGCCCAGGGCTTCATTGAGTTTGTGCAGGCTCCCGATTATGTCCTGATCCGGCGCCGCAAGGGTGTGAACCTCGCAGGTATCGGGTACCAGATAGCTTTGTTTGCCGGGGTAAGCGAAGAAGGAAACGGGGGCCTTGGCGTCTACCAGGATGAGGTGTTCAATGTCCGTCAGTTGCACCGTGGCCAGTTCTGCCAGGTACGCCAGGCGCTCTACCGGCGGCAGGCCCGCGCCCCTTTCCATGCGGGTCGGGAAGGTTTCTGCCATCAGTATGACCCCGCTGTGGGCGGCAAGCTTCGCTGCAGCCAGCAGGCTGGGTTCCCGCAATGAATGCCCACCCATCAGCAGGGCGGTTTTCTTGCCGGAGCGGATGGCTGAGGCCATGGCGTCAACGGTGGCATCGTCCGCTGGTGTTGGCGTGGGCGGCACTACAGGCGCGCTGGGCACTCCTCCCTCACCCCAGGACACGTCCGCCGGCAGAATCAGTGTCGCGACCTGGCCGGGTGCGCTGCGTGCGGCCGCAATGGCCTCGGCGGCGTCCTGGCAAAGCGTTTCTGTGCTCTTGGCGGTGCGCACAAAACCCGGGGAGACGTTGCGGGCGACGGTTTCGATATCAGACTGCAACTGGGCGTCGTATTTCACGTGGTAGGTGGCGTGGTCGCCGACAATATTCACTACCGGCACCTTGCCCTTACGGGCGTTGTGCAGGTTGGCCAGCCCGTTGCCCAGCCCACAACCCAGGTGCAGCAAGGTGGCCGCAGGCTTGTCTGCCATGCGGGCATAACCATCCGCTGCGCCGGTAGCCACGCCTTCGAACAGAGCCAGCACTGCTCGCATACGGGGTTCGTCGTCCAGGGCTGCCACGAAATGCATTTCACTGGTGCCGGGGTTGCTGAAGCAGACTTCGACACCGGCATCCACCAGTGTTTTCATCAGAGCTTGTGCGCCGTTAGTCATTGTCATTCTCCAGCCTTCGGGAGTTCATGTTTATGGGGCCTGTCCAGTTGGTCAGTGCCAATATCGGCAATGCGGGTTACGCCAGTCAGGGTCATTGCCAGCCGCAACTCCTGCTGCCAGCGTCTCAGTAGTCTGGTCAGCCCGGCCTCGCCGCCACCGGCCAGTGCGTACGCCCAGGGGCGGCCGATCATCACGCCGTGGGCGCCCAGTGCCAGGGCACGAAACACATCGGTACCACTGCGAACGCCGCCATCCACGAGGATTTCGGTCTGTGAACCGACGGCAGCGACGATATCCGGCAGCTTGCCAGCGCCCGAGGCAACACCGTCCAGCTGACGGCCGCCGTGGTTGGACACGACTATTCCATCCGCCCCCACCTGCACTGCCAGGTGGGCGTCTTCCACATCAAGAATGCCTTTGAGCAGTAACTTGCCCTGCCAGTGCTGTCGTATCCATTCAATGTCTGCCCAGGTGACGGTGGGATCAAACTGGGTATCGATCCAGTCTTTGACCGCATCGAGGTTGCGTGCATCCGGCAGGGCATCACTGAGGTTGCCAAAGCTGAGAGGGCCACCGCGCACGGCGACGTTCCATAACCAGCCCGGACGTGACAGCAGTTGCTGGATTTTCAGTAGCTTGGAGCGCGGGCCGGTGCCGGCCAGACCATTGCGGAAGTCGCGATGGCGCATGCCGGGCAGTGGCAGGTCGACGGTAAACACGAGCGTGCGGCAGCCGGCTGACCAGGCTTTCTCCAGCAATGCTTTTACGCGGGCCCGGTCACGAATCATGTACAGCTGGAACCAGGCGGCCTCCGTGGTGGCAGCCTGGACTTCTTCCACCGGACAAATACCCACCGTGGACAGGGTGAAGGGGATGCCGGCGGCGTTGGCGGCGCGTACCGCCTGAACTTCGCCACGCTGTGCCATCATGCCTGCCAGCCCCAGGGGTGCCAGCACCACCGGCATGGAGCAGGGCTGCCCTGCCAGGGTGACCGTCGTATCCACTTGATCAACATTGACCAGAACCCGCTGGCGCAGGTGTATGTTGGCCCAGTCGGCTTCGTTGGCGCGGAGGGTCTGCTCGTTGGTCGCGCCGCCGTCCAGGTAATCGAAGAGGAACCCGGGCAGGCGGGCGCGGGCCTTTTCACGGTAGTCGTCGGCGGTGGCCGGGTAGCCGAACTTCGGGGTCATGGGCGTCAGCCTCCTGCAACAATGGATCGCACCGCTGCCCGGGCGGTCATGATGCAGCCGGGCAGGAAAGTGCCTTCAAGGGAACGTTTGCCGTTGGCGCCACCGCCACCAAAGCCGGCGGCTTCGCCGACGCAGTACAGGCCCTCCACGGGAACGCCACCGGCATTGAGCACGCGGCTTTGCAGGTCGGTTTGCAGGCCGCCCAGGCTTTTGCGGGTGATCAGTTGCATGCGGATGGCAATGTAGGGCCCGGCGCCAGGCTTCTGCAGGGGCGCCGGTTTGCAGGTGCGCAGGCGGTCTGGCTTCCATTCCCGTGCGTGTTGGATCAGGCGGATCTGGGGGTCGTTGTGGAGCTGGGTGCCGGCGGCGAAGTTGGCATCGTAGGCATCCGCGGTGGCCTGGAGTGTGGCGGGATCAACGTCATGGGAACAGGTCAGCGCGTTCATTTTACCGGCCAGGTCATTCAGGCTGTCTGCCACCAGGAAGTCGCGGCTTTCCCGCTGCATCTGGCGAACCAGCGGGTGGTTGCCCAGCAGCAGCTCTTTTACAAACAGGGGGAACTGTTTGTCCCGTATGCGGGCATTGTGTTCGGCGCCGGAGATGGCAAATTCTTTGGCGGCGATGCGCCAGTTAAGCAGGTGCCAGGTCCAGGGTTTTTCCTGTTCGGCGACGCGCTGGCACAACCAGTGAGTGTCGAACCCCGTCACCAGGGGCTCCGGGCCGATGCGTTCGCCACGGTGATTCAGCCACAAGGCAGATTTGCAGGGAATGGTAGACAGACCGTGGCCGGGAAAGTGCGGGTAAGGATGCGGGAAGCCGGCCGCGTAGTTCCACATCTCCCCGGCGTGGGTGATCCGGCCACCGAGGCTGTCTGCAACCCAGTGGTGCATGCGGCCATCCGCGTAGGGATGTGCGCCGTTGAGCATGCTGGCTGGCAGGGCGCGGTTGCGGGGCCAGTTAGCACGGCATTCTTCATGGCTGCCATTGATGCCGCCAGTGGCCAGCACCACCGCCGATGCCGTCAGCCGGACCTCCACGCTGTTGGCCTCGTTGATTGCCAGGGCGCCGCAGACTTTGCCGCCTTCGTGGTCCAGTGCAACTATTCGGTGCTGATGCAGAACAGTGAGCTTGCCGGTGCCGTTTTCACGATGCAGTGCTTCCAGCAGGCAACGCACCAGCTCCCGGGCGGTGCCCCAGATGACATGGTAACGGGGCACACGATTGCCATCGCCGAAGCGGCCACGCTCCACCCAGTTGACCGCCGGCAGAAATTTGATGCCTTCGTCGCTCAGCCAGTCATAAACCTCCGAGCGGGAATGCTCGACGTAGTAGCGGGCCCATCGCAGCGGCCACTCATCACCCGAAGCCAGCTCACCGAAGCTAATCCAGTCAGCAAGCGCAATCTCCGGTGAATCGGTGATCTTCATGCGCTTCTGAAGGGGGGTGTCCACCAGCATCATGCCGCCAAAGGCCCAGAGTGCCAGGCCGCCCATACGCTCAGCGGTATCCCTGTCCGACAGGGTGACCGTCTTTCCGGCACGCAGGGCTTCGAGTGCCGTAACAATACCTGCCAGCCCTCCGCCAACCACCAGAACATCTGAATCAATCACCTTGACCATAGTGCACATCCGACCTGATTGAGCTCTGTTGTCAGTTTCCAAGATATACCGGTACCATGGTTTAAAAATTGACTTCAGAGGCCACAAAAATTGACTTTAGAGGCCACCGTTTCCCTGGGCTGGGTGAATACCGTCATTGCTGCGGCTCAACGACTCTCCGTGGACGCAGACGCCCTGCTGGCCACGGCCGGTATTCCTGTTGCTGCCCAGGAGCATGAGCGCTGGCCCATTGATGACATCACACGGCTCTGGCATGCGGCGGAGCGTTGCACCGGTGACCCCGGCTTTGGCCTGAAGGTGGGCGCGGAATTCACCCCGATGAGTATCAGTGGTGTGGGGTTTGCCCTGCAGTCCGCGGCAACCCTTCGTGAGGCGGTGGTGATGGTTCAGCGGTTCCAGCGGCTGATCTCTGATGGCGGGCGGTTCCAGATCCTTGCCGGCGATTCAGCCACTTGGCTGGTTTATCATCCCCGGCAGGGGAAGCTGGCATTCAGCCCTCACCAGATTGAAGCGGTTCTGGCGGCGGTAGTGGGCTTCGCCAGCTGGGTAACGGGAACCCGAATGGAGCCGATGCGGGTACAGTTCAGCCAGCCCCGGCTTGGGCCGCTGCAGGGGTATCAGGCGGCATTCCATTGCCCGGTGGAATTCGAGCAGGCCTTCAGCGGTGTGCTGGTGGATAACGCCGTTCTGGATCAGCCCCTGCCCCAGGCAGATCCTCAGCTGGCGCAAGTGCACAAGCGCTACACAAAGGCCCGGCTGGCCGCCCTTTCCATGAGCAGTGCATCCGTTCCGGAAATACGCCGATGGCTCGCTTCCCGGCTTGGTCCGGTTCTGCCGCGACGGGGCGAAGCTGCGGAGGCACTGGGGCTCAGTGAGCGCACGCTGTCGCGAAGGCTCCGGGAACAGGGTCAGACGTTCGATGGCCTGCTGGATGACGTGCGCCGGGAAAAGGCACTTCAGGCAGTGACTGATACCGGAGCTACCCTGCCCGAGATTGCGGAGTCACTGGGGTTCGCGGAGGTGAGCACGTTTTACCGTGCCTTCAGGCGCTGGACGGGCTTGCCGCCGGTGCGCTGGCGCAAGCAGCAAAGCTGACTCTTTCGCAAGAACAGCCTTTGCGGCTTGTTACATCCCGGTTTTCCCTCGACAATGCACTGTCACACTTACCTGTCACGGAACTGAAACATGCTAGAGAGCCTGGCCATGGTACCTGAAAGTTTTACGCTGCCGGACTCCATGTTGAGGCTGCTGATCAGTACCGGGCTACTGATTCTGGCCATCATCATCCTGCGGACTCTGACTGCGCGCTTTATACGGCGAAACGTGACGTCTTCGGAGTTGCGGGGCCGGTTGCTGGTGAACTTCCGCAACGGCTTCCTGCTATTGGGGATACTGGGCCTGGCGTTGATATGGGGTGACCAGATCCGCTCCCTGGCACTGTCTATCGTTGCCATTGCCGTTGCCTTTGTGGTCGCCACCAAGGAACTGATCCTGTGTGTATCCGGCGCAATCCTGAAAAGCGGCGCCGGCTCTTTCAATCTGGGAGACCGCATACAGGTTAAGGATTTCCGCGGTGATGTCATCGACCAGACCCTCCTGGCGACCACCATCCTTGAGGTTGGTCCCGGCAAGACTGGTCACCAGCGCACCGGGCGGATGATCGTGGTTCCCAACGCCCTGTTCGTGTCTGAACCGGTCATCAATGAGAGTTTTACTGACCATTGGGACTTCCATGTTTTCACGGTGCCCTTTAAACGGGAGGACGACTGGCATGCTGCCCAGAAGGCCCTGCTGGATGCCGCCAATCGCCATTGCGAGCCCTATCTTGAGGCGGTTCGCAAGCACATGAACAAGGTTGGCGTTTTGCGAGGACTGGAAGTCCCCTCGGTAGACCCGAGGGTGACCATCCAGGCGCCGGTGGCCAGCGAAATCCACCTCACCGTGCGGCTGCCCGCCAAATCCGGACAGCGCAGTTACATAGAGCAATCCATCCTGTCAGAAGTGTTTGCCGACACCGATTTCTCCAGCAAGAAGCCACGCCCCTCTGATGACGAAAAAGAGGAGAAGAACGAACAGGACGACTAGGAAACGGCGGGCTTTTCGGAAATAGTTGCCCGTGCCTGCAACTTTGTGATCGCTCTGCCCGTAGTTGCTTGTAGCCCATCTGAATTCAATCGAACGGATGGGAACTACAGACTGCAAGGAGAAGGCAATGAACAAGCACACAAAGATCGCAGCATTTCTGACCGCCACCCTGGTTTCCACCGCTTTGACTTCCGGCGTTGCGCTGGCAGGCGACCATTCCAAAGTTGGCGTATGGGGCGACGATCAATCCGCCTCTGAGGGTACCGTGACGGCAAAGAAAGTCATGGCCGAAAAGAACGGCTGGTTGGTGGTGCACCGCACTGACGACGCCATGAAGCCTGGCCCGGTAGTTGGCCACGCGCCGCTGAAGAAGGGCAAGAATATGGATGTGGCGGCTATACTCACCGAAGAAGTCGCCTCCGGTGATATGTTGATGCTGATGCTCCATAGTGAAGACGGTGGTATGAAAACCGGCACCTTTGAATACACCCTCGGCGCCAAGGAAGACGGACCTATCCGTAAAGACGGCAAGCTGGTGATGGCTACCATTACGGCCAAATAACCACTAAGGTCAGACTGTGCAGCACCTGTAAGGTGCATGCGTCCCTGGCCACTTGTGGTCAGGGACGGCTTGACACCTGCCTTGCCGTCGTGATGTTATCACCTGTAACAATGTTACTGATGATAACTTATGCCTGACACTCCAACCGCACTGAAAGCCAGCTACCACCATGGTGACCTGCCACAGCAGGCGCATCAGTTAGCTCTGGAAACCCTGCGCGAACATGGCGACTCCGCCATCAGCCTGCGCGCCCTGGCCAAACAGATCGGGGTCAGTGCCCCGGCGTTATACCGGCACTTTATCGACCGGGAAAGCCTGCTGGCAGAACTGGCCGTTACCGGCTTTGAAGCCCTGCGGAAGCGCCTGCTGGCAGTGGATCAATCGAGTCCGAGGCTGGCGTTGGTAGATATTGGCCTGGTGTACGTATCTTTTGCACAGGACGAGCCCAATCTTTACCGGCTGATGTTTGGTGGGCGGGTATTGCCCAAGGGTGTTCACCCGCGCCTGGACACGGCAGGCAAGAGCGCGTTCCAGGTGCTGGAAGACACCATTGCCCGGGCCCAGCAGGCGGGGTATGTGAAGCCCATTCCCCTTTCACTGATGACCGCTGCCGCCTGGTCGCTGGTGCATGGGCTTTCGCAACTGACCATCGATGGCCATCTACCCAGTGCCAAAGTGGAACCCCACCTGGCGGAAGGCGTTGTCACCCTGCTCCTGGACGGCTCGCGCGCGAACAATAATGATCAACCTCACAAGGACACCTCCTCATGAGCAGCCCCAAACCCAGCACCATTCGTGTCGGCCATCGTTACCGCGCCAATCGCCTGAACGGCCCCTACGACGCCATTGTTATAGGCTCCGGCATCGGTGGGCTGACCACCGCCGCCTGTATGAGCAAACTGGGCAAGAAAGTGGTGGTGTTCGAGCAGCATTACACCGCCGGCGGATTCACCCACAGTTACGACCGCAACGGCTACGAGTGGGATGTGGGCGTGCACTACATCGGCGATGTGGGTGCGGACCACACGCTGACCAAGCGACTGTTCGACCATATTACTGATGGTCAACTGAAGTGGGCGCCCATGGACAGCCACTTCGACCGCATCTTCATCGGCAACCGCCATGTGGATCTGGTAGCCGGGCCCGACAACTTCAAGGCCGAACTGAAGAAGGCCTTCCCCGGTGAAGAAAAAGCCATCGACACTTACCTGGGTTACCTGAAGCAGGTGGCCAAAGCCATGCCGGGGCTGGTGATTGGCAAAGTGCTGCCCGACCTGGCCGCCGGCCCCCTGCGCAAGCTGGTCGACCGCACGGCACCTTCGTTCCTGAACCGGCCCACCCGTGAAGTACTGGAAGGTCTGACCAGCAACCAGGAGCTGATTGCCGTACTCACCGGTCAATGGGGCGACAACGGTCTGCCACCCGCGGAATCCAGCTTCATCATCCATGCGCTGATTGCACGCCATTATCTCTACGGTGGTTACTACCCCATCGGCGGCGCGTCGGAAATGGCCAGGACGATCATCCCGGTCATACAGCAGAGCGGCGGTGAGGTGTTCACCTACGCCGATGTGAAGGAAATCCTGATCGAAAAGGGCAAGGCGGTTGGTGTGCGCATGGCCGATGGTGAAGAGGTCCGCGCCCCACTGGTGATCAGTAACGCCGGCGTGTTCAACACCTTCGACAAGCTACTGCCCGAATCCGCACCCCACCGGGACTATTACCAGCAGAAGCTGAAAACCGTGGAACGCTCCATGGCCAGCAACTGCCTGTACATTGGCCTGCAGGACACCGCCGAGAACCTGAAGCTGCCGAAAACCAACTACTGGATCTACCCCGGTGCCGATTATGAAAAGCAGGTGAGCGATTTCATGGCTGCGCCCGACGACACCGATATTCCGCTGACGTACATCTCTTTCCCTTCCGCCAAGGACCCGAGCTTTGCCGAACGCTACCCCGGCCGCGCCACCATCGAGATTGTCGCTCCCGGGCCCTACGACTGGTATGCAGACTGGGCCGACAAAACCTGGGGCAAGCGCGGCGAAGAGTACGAAGCGAAGAAAGAAGCCTATGCTCAGCGCCTGCTGGCCAAGCTGTACGAGAAGTTCCCGCACCTGGAAGGCAAGGTGGACTACTACGAGCTGTCCACGCCCCTGTCCACCGACTACTTCTGCCGCTACAGCAAAGGCGAGATCTACGGCCTGAACCACACTCCGAGTCGCTTCGAACAGGACTGGCTGAAGCCCAAAACCCGCATCCCCGGCCTCTACCTCACCGGCCAGGATGTGATGACCTGCGGCGTGGCGGGGGCGATGATTGGAGGGCTACTCGCGACGGTTGCGGTTAGTGGCCTGAAGGGGTTGCCGTTGGCGAAGAAGATGTTTGTGGGTTGACGGGTATTCAGTCACAACAGGCACTGCACTGGCTGAAAAGATGAAACCTGAAACGGCGTGATACCCTGATCAGATAGATTAATTCAGACAAGGAGGCGCAATGCTCTGCTTCTGCTACGGCTCGAATATGTCACAACGAAGACTTCAGGCCCGGGTTCCGTCGGCCCGATTCGTAGCCGTGGCAGAGCTCCCCACTCATCGGCTGCGTTTCCACAAGGCCGCGATGGACGGCTCCGCCAAATGCGACGCAGAAGAGACCGGCGATCCGGTAGATCGGGTCATGGGCGTGGTGTACGAGATCGCCGAGAATGAAAAGCCGGACCTGGACCGACATGAGGCGCTGGGGCGAGGATATGATGAAAAGCAGGTCAAGCTGATAACCGGGGAAGGTGCTCTTGGAGCCTGGATGTACTACGCCACCCGCTTCAATGACTCGCTGAAACCCTTCCACTGGTACAAGGACCACGTTCTCATCGGCGCCCGGGAAAACGGCCTTCCAGCCGACTACATTGCGCAGATTGAAGCCGTGATCTCCATCGACGATCCCAGGCCCGGTCGACATGAGCGGGAGTTGTCGATTTATGGCCAGCAAAAGAGCGGCAACTGAGCTATCACACCCCCAACCGATCCCGTAACCCGTAATACCAGGCTCCCAACGCCGTTAACGGAACCCTGAATGCCCGCCCGCCCGGGAATGGGTAGTGCGGCAGACTGGCGAAGGCGTCGAAGCGATCGGCCTGGCCTTCGATCGCCAGCGCCAGGGCTTTGCCCGCCACGTGAGTGAAGGTAACGCCGTGGCCGGAGCAGCCCTGGGAATAGAATACGTTGTCCTGTAGCCGGCCCATCTGTGGCAGGCGGGACAGGGTGAGCAGGAAGTTGCCGGTCCAGGCGTAGTCGATCTTTACTTGCGCCAGTTCCGGGAAGGTTTTCAGCATGTTGGGGCGGATCAGCCGCTCGATGTTGGCCGGGTCGCGGGCACCGTAGACGACGCCACCACCGTAGATCAGGCGCTTGTCGCCGGAGAGGCGGAAGTAATCCAGCAGGTAATTGCAGTCCTCCACGCAGTTGTCTTCGGGCAAAAGTCGTTTTGCGGTGGCCTCATCCAATGGCTCGGTGGCGATGATCTGCGAGCCGCAGGGCATGGACTTGGCGCCCAGCTCCGGCACCAGTCCGCCCAGGTACGCATTACCGGCCAGAACAACGAACTGTGCCTTCACCTCTCCTTCCCTGGTTTTCACCATTGCCGGCTGGCCGGGAAGAATCTGTATGACTTCGGAATGTTCGTGGATGACTCCGCCCCGGGATTCCAGTGCTGCTGCCTCGCCCAGCGCCAGGTTCAGCGGATGGATATGCCCGCCCGTGTGGTCAATGGCGCCACCGACGTAACGGTCGGTGCCGACACGGGCGCGGATAGCTTCCTGATCCAGCAGTTCCAGTTTGTCATAGCCGAACCGTCGCCACAGCGCCTGCTGGGCTTCCAGATGTTTGAGCTGGCGCGGGTTCAGGGCCGCGAAAATGCCACCCTCTTTCAAGTCGCACCGGATACGGTAATCCCTCACCCGCTGCCGGATGATCTGGCTGCCTTCAAAAGCCATGTCCGCCAGCAGTCGCAGATGGTCTGGCCTGGTCTGGCGTTCGATACTGTCCAGATCCCGACTGAAACTGTTTACGATCTGGCCGCCGTTGCGGCCTGAAGCACCCCAGCCCACCGTTGCCGCTTCCAGCACCACCACCCGGAAACCGGCCTCTGCCAGAAACAGCGCGGTGGATAAGCCGGTATAACCTGCACCCACCACGCACACGTCCGCCTCGCATTGACCCTGCAATGCCGGGCGTCGGGGCGCCTTGTTAGCCGAGGCGGCGTAATAAGAAGGAACCGGGGGATACTGGGTCATAATGGGCGCCGTACAGGGTGACGAGCTGATCAGGGGTTGATCAGGGGGTAGAACAGAGTGCAATCCGGAGGCGGCCGGGAAAAGCGGCCGCCGACACAAGTTTATGCCAGGACCCGACATTCGGGAAGACAGGTTCTTCTACCTATACCAGGGGCCGCGATTGGTCGCGAAAGTGCTGCTATGATTGACCAATTCCCTTGCCTGAGAGCCAGCCATGAGTCATCCCGAACGTTCAACCGCGCCTTCCCTGACACCCTCCGATCAGGCCGGCTGGCAGGCCATGGCAGATCACCTCAGCTTTGAAAGCCGAGCCTATGTGAATGGTGCCTTTCAATGGGCTGTTAACGGTGAGACCTTCTCCTGCATCAGCCCGGTGGACGGGCGTGAGCTGACCCGTGTTGCCAGTTGCGACCAGGCCGATGCCGACCTTGCGGTGACCGCCGCCAGGAACGCTTTCGAAAGCGGCGCCTGGAGCCAATTGGCGCCCGCCAAACGCAAGGCCGTTCTCATTCGCTTCGCTGAACTGATCGAGGCCCATGGCGACGAACTGGCCCTGCTGGAAACCCTCGACATGGGCAAACCGGTCAGCCACGCCCGTGCCGTGGATGTACCTGCAACCGCCCGCGCTATTCGCTGGACTGCTGAAGCCATCGACAAGGTGTATGGCGAACTGGCTGCTACACCCCACGACCAGATCGGTATGATTTCCCGGGAGCCCATGGGTGTGGTGGCCGCCATCGTGCCCTGGAACTTCCCGATGATCATGGCCTCCTGGAAGATTGCCCCGGCCCTCGCCACAGGAAACTCGGTCATCCTCAAGCCCTCGGAGAAATCCCCGCTCACGGCGATTCGCCTGGCGGCTCTGGCGGAGGAAGCCGGCGTACCTGCAGGAGTGTTCAACGTGCTCCCCGGCTATGGCCACACCGTCGGCAAGGCCCTGGCTCTACATATGGATGTGGACTGCCTGGTGTTCACCGGCTCCACCAACGTTGCCAAGCAACTGATGATCTACGCCGGCCAGTCCAACATGAAACGGGTGTGGCTGGAAGCCGGTGGCAAAAGCCCCAACATCGTCTTCGCAGATGCGCCGGACCTGAAAAAAGCCGCGGCAGAAGCGGCCACCGCCATTGCCTTTAACCAGGGCGAAGTGTGCACTGCCGGCAGCCGGCTGTTGGTGGAAGAAAGTATTCGCGCCGAGTTCATCGGCCTGATTCGCGAAGCCCTGAAAACCTGGCACCCCGGCCATCCCCTGGACCCGGCAACGACCTGTGGCGCCATTGTCGATCAGGCTCAGCTCGACCGCATCATTGACTACATTGGCATCGGCCAGTCCGAAGGCGCAACACTGGTGGAGGGCGGCAAGCGGGTGATGGAAGAGACGGGCGGCCTTTTTGTTCAGCCCACGGTGTTTGATGGGGTGAATAATAAGATGCGCATCGCCTCGGAGGAAATCTTCGGGCCGGTATTGTCAGTGATCGGGTTCAAGACGGCTGAGGAAGCCATTACCATTGCCAACGATTCGATCTACGGCCTGGCGGCGGCGGTGTGGACCTCCAACATCAACACCGCCCACAAAGTGGCCAGGGCGCTCAGGGCCGGCAGCGTGTGGATCAACCATTACGACGGTGGTGACATGACCGCGCCCTTCGGTGGCTTCAAGCAGTCCGGCAACGGCCGCGACAAGTCCCTGCACGCCTTCGACAAGTACACCGAAATCAAGGCCACCTGGCTGGTGATTGAATAATTGGGGCCTTACACCGTGTGCAGGTACCAAAGGTATTCCAGATCCGAGATGGTCATCTCGAACTCGTTCAGTTCGTGCTCCTTGCAGGCCACGAACACATCCAGGAACTGGCTGCCCAGGTACTCCGCCATCACCGCTGACTGGCCAAGTTCCCGCAACGCATCCCGCAGGTTGTTCACCAGGCTGGCTTCGTGCTGCTCATGGGCGTTGCCCACGGTCACCGGCGGCGGCTCGATCCTGTTGGTAATGCCATAGTGAATGCCCGCCAGCACCGCTGCCATCAACAGGTATGGGTTGGCGTCCGCACCGGCGACGCGGTGTTCAATGCGCAGTGCTTCGGGATCTCCACCAGGCAGACGCAGTGACGCGGTGCGGTTGTCGACACCCCAGGTCGCCGCGCTGGGCACGTAATACTCGGGGCTGAACCGGCGATACGAGTTGATGTTGGGGCAGAACAGCGCCATGGCATCGTTCATGGTGGCCACCAGCCCACCGATCGCCCATCGCAGAATGTCGTTTGGTTGCTCCGCATCGCCGGCGAACACATTGCGCCCTTCCCCATCCACCAGGCTCACATGCAGGTGCATGCCGCTGCCTGCCTGGCTGTGGTAAGGCTTGGCCATGAAGGTGGTGTCCATCTCATGGTCGTAGGCCATGTTCTTGATCAGGCGTTTGAGCAGGGTGGCGTGATCGCAGGCTCGCACGGCATCATCCACGTAATGCAGGTTCACCTCGAACTGGCCAGGAGCAGATTCTGCCACCAGAGCGTCGGCCGGCAACTCCTGTTCACGGGCCGCATCCAGTATATCCGCAAGGAATTCCGCGTATTCATCCAGATCATCAATGGAATAGGCCTGGGTGCCTGCCGGACGCTTACCGGAAATCGGTGACTTAGGCGGTTGCGGCCGACCGGCCAGGTTCTCCTGGTCAATCAGGTAGAACTCCAGCTCATAGGCGGCAACCGGGGTGAGGCCCAGGGCTTCGAAGCGCTTGACGATATTCTGCAGCACCACGCGGGGGTCCGCGAAAAACGGTGTCTCCCGGTCCAGTTCGAACATGGTCAACAGCAATTGCGCAGTAGGACGCTTCTGCCAGGGCTCCATGGTCAGGGTGGCATCTATGGGCAGGCACACCCGGTCTGCCTCGCCAATATCCAGGCCCAGGCCGGTTTCTTCCACGGTAGTGCCCTGGATGTTGAGGGCAAAGATGGAGGCCGGCATGGCCACGCCCCGCTCAAATACCTTCGCAAGCGACGACGGATCCACCCGCTTGCCGCGAACAATGCCATTCATATCCGGAATCAGCAGGTCAACAAACTGCAGCTCGGGATGCGCCTGAAGAAATGCGTTAGCGCTCGCAAAACCAGAACCCATAAGGTAAACCTTTCAGAACTCGAACAGGCCTGTGGCGACGGGCCGACACAGGGGGTTTCAAGGCTCCTTTATCCTGCTTTCCGGGGCAATTTGCAATATAGGGATAAACCACGCTCAGTAACTTGCACCCAGCAGTTCATGATACTCCGCCCGAAACCGCGCAAAACTCAAATACCGGCCCCGATGATCCACCAACTCCACAGCATCAAAAGCCTCGACAAATGCCCGGGATTCGCCACTACTGATTACTCCGGGGTAGTCGCCCTTCCAGTCCATGAACTGAACCAGATCCAGTAACAGCGTCATGGCAAGCGCACCGTTGGCCTTTTCCAGGTAGCGATAGGCCAGGGCGTAATGCTCGTAGCGGAGACTGGCGTTACCGGCATCCTCTCTGGTGACGTCCCGCAAGGGCTCATAATCGTAATGCTGATAGGCGGATGCAATCGGCTCTCCAGCCACCACGGTAGCCTGGCCTTCGGCGAACCACAGCGGCAGCAGGGTATGATGAGCATTGTAGCGGCTCAGGTTTTCCTGAACGTAGTGGGCCAGATCATGGGTGAGAATCTGGCCGGTGTCGTAGGGCCAGCTTCCATGGTAGGGCGCGATGGCGACAGCAGAGAGCGATGCGGAGGAAAGCTCTGCATCCGCAACGTGCGGACTCAGGCAGGCAATCAGTTGTTTCGGGTACGGCGCCGCGGCACTGCGCTCATCAATAAAGTCATGCCACCCCATGCGGAACTGGCTCAGCACATCATCGATCCGGTTATCCAGTTCGGTGGCAGCCGCACGGAAGGTGGTTTCACTATAGGCCGGTGAGCCATAAACCCGAACCCGCTCGTTGGCGGTTTCGAAATACAGCGTATCGCCGATACAGGCCTCAGACTCACGGTTCAGGCTCCAGCCGGTATCGGGAAAATAGTGCCCGGTGTCCCTGGCGTCCACAAAATAGCCATGGGTGTAATGGCTTTCATCGTATCCATAATGATGATCATCTGACGTACTACTGGCTTTGCAACCAGACAGCAGAACAACCGCCAGTCCTACCCCTCCTTTAACCCACCTGCTTGGCCACATTCTCATGAGCTCTCTCCGCGATCCACTGTTACTGTCTATCTTCCCGAAGCACTGAAGAACTGTCCGTCAAGGGGGTGTAAAAACCAGGTAAAGGCCGACAAGGGTTCAGGCGACTGGTGTCATTTCCCGGCGAATACTATGCTCAATGCATTACCAACCGCCGGCGGTCAGGGAGGGACACCGACCATGAACTATATGCCAACCACTATTCTTGCTTTGGGCCTTTTGGCTCTTACCTCCCGGGCTCAGGCGGCCACCCCGGGGGATGCCTCCCGTGGTGCCGAAGCTGCTGCCATGTGTGCCTCTTGCCATCAGCCTGATGGCTCCGGCAAGAATAACGAACAGGGCGAATCCTGGCCTCGGCTGGCCGGCCTGAACGCCGAGTACATTGCCAAGCAGTTGCGGGACTACAAATCCGGTGAGCGCGAGAACGCCACCATGAAATCCTTTGCCAACATGCTGTCGGACCAGCAGATTCTGGATATTGCCGGGTACTACAGTGAGATGACCCCCACGCACGGCCAGGAGATCACAGATGCCAGCGAGGCGGTGCTTCAGCGGGGTCAAAAGCTGGCCGAAAGAGGTGACTGGTCGAAGTATATTGTCTCCTGCAAGAGTTGCCACGGCCCTGAGAACCAGGGCGCCGGCGCAGTATTTCCCGGCATTGCCGGGCAGCACGCCCGGTATATCGAGGCGCAACTGAAGGCCTGGCAGTCAGAGAACCGCAAGAACGACCCGCGGGACCTGATGGGCTCCATTGCCAGACGTCTGAACGACGAGGACATCCAGGCTGTCGCCGCCTGGCTTGCAGCCCAATCGCCCGTGCTCAATACAGAGGAGTCGCAGCCATGAAATCACCGTTTGCTTATGCCGTGCTGGCAGGTTCTCTTCTTTGTTCAACGGGGATTGTTGCGAGCGACCACACAGAGGACTACATCAATACCCTGACCGAACTGGGTTTTCCAGCACCGGAAGACAATGAACTGGTCCATATCCCGCCGACCCTGGAAGATCTTGAGCAATCCGACATGCACCCGGAGCTCAAGCGAGTGATTCGCCGGGGCCACGACCTGTTCACCAATACACAGCAGCTTCGCGGTGAGAACGTTTTCAATAATATGAACTGTTCCAACTGCCACCTTGGTGAAGGCCGCATGCCCTTCAGCGCCCCGGTCTGGCCGGCAGCGGTCACTTTGCCCGGCTATCGAGGCAAGAATGACCACGTCAATAACCTGGAAGAGCGTATTGCCGGCTGCTTTACCTACTCCATGAACGGCAAACCGCCCGCGTATGGCAGCGACAATATGGTCGCCATATCGGCGTATCATCAGTGGCTCGCCAAAGGCGTGAAAATGTACCCGGAAAAACCGGTCTATGGTCGCGGTTTCCCGGCACCAGAGCGTCCGGAGCAACTGAGTTACGCGAACGGTAAGCAGCTGTTCAATGACAACTGCGCCGTATGTCATGGTGAAGACGGCCAGGGCCTTCGCGTTGATGGGCAGACGGTGTTTCCTGCACCCTGGGGTGACGGCTCCAATAACTGGGGTGCCGGCATCGTGCGATTGGTTACCGCAGCCGGTTTTATCAAGAACAACATGCCATTGGGTCAACCGTTATCCCTGACGGACCAGGAAGCCTGGAATATCGCCTACTATATGAATAGCCAGGAACGCCCTCAGGACCCCCGCTACACCGGCGATATAGAGGAAACCCTCGAGAAATACGGCCCGACCTTCCACAAGCATTCACTGTACGGCCAGACCCGGAAATCCGACGGCAAGGTGCTGGGAGACCATTCCAACACAGGCGAGAAGGACTTCCTGCAGCCGGAATCGGTTCATCCACGAACGTTTGAATAAAATTATGTAGCGTACCCTGCGTTCTCGTGATAAATATCGCGCGAAAGACCTGCAAAATACTGCGTGCGTCCTGCACGCTTTGTATCCATCCCTTTTCTACGAGGGACACTACCGATGTTGAAGTTGTATAAGCCAGCGGCCCTTGCCGCCGCTATTGCTGTGTCATTGGGTGCGCCGTCTGCCTTCGCGGCAGAAGAAGTGCGTGTGTACAACTGGTCCGATTACATTGCCGAAGACACGCTGGAGAAGTTCACCGCGGAAACCGGCATCAAGGTGATCTACGACGTTTACGACAGCAACGAGATCCTGGAGGCGGCACTGCTTTCCGGGCGTTCCGGCTATGATCTGGTGGTACCCTCCAACCATTATGTGGCCAAGCAGATTTCTGCCCAGGCGTTTGTGCCGCTGGACCAGGACAAGTTGCCGAACATGGCCAATTTGAACCCGGACCTGATGGACGACCTGGAAAAAGTCGACCCGGGCAGCCAATTCTCCCTGCCTTACCTGTGGGGCACCAATGGCTATGGCTACAACGAAGGCCGCATTCAGGAAATCCTGGGTGACGACGCGCCCACGGACTCCTGGGCCCTGGTGTTTGATCCCGAGGTGACCGGCAAACTGGCCGCTGGCGGCTGTGGCATTGCCATGCTGGATTCCGGTGAGGAAATGGTACGTGCAGCCATGGCCTACATTGGCCTGGACCCGAACAGCATCAACGCCGAGGACATCAAAAAAGGCGGCGAGGTGATCAGGGCCATCCGCCCGAACGTGACCTACTTCCACTCGTCCCGTTACATCGCCGACCTGGCAAACGGTGATCTGTGCGTCGCCGCCGGCTATTCCGGTGACATACTGCAGGCCGCTGCTCGTGCTGAAGAAGCCGGCAATGGTAATGTGATCCGCTACACCATCCCCAAGGAAGGTGCGGTGCTGTGGTTTGACATGATGACCATTCCGGCGGGCGCTCCCAACGTGGAAAACGCCCACAAGCTGATGAACTTCCTGATGCGCCCGGAAATCATCGCGGACGTGACCAACTACGTGTGGTACGCCAACCCGAACAAGCCGGCGAATGAGTTTGTTGATCCGGAGATCCTCAATGACACCAGCATCTACCCCACCGATGAGGTGATGAAGAAGCTGTACATCATGGAAGGTCGGCCTCAGGACATCCAACGCCTGATGACCCGCACCTGGACCAACGTGAAGTCTGGTCGTTAAGGGGTGGAAAACGATAACAACATCTCCGCGCAAGCGGAGGTGTTACTCGAAATTGAGGGCATTTCCAAAAGCTTTGATGGCACCCTGGCCGTGGACAACGTAAGCCTGGACATCCACAAGGGAGAGATTTTCGCGCTGCTGGGTGGTTCCGGCTCCGGCAAGTCCACGTTGCTGCGCATGCTGGCAGGTTTTGAGGCGCCCAACACCGGTCGCGTGGTGCTGGATGGCCAGGACATTACCGACCTTCCGCCGTACCTGCGCCCAACCAACATGATGTTCCAATCTTACGCGCTGTTCCCCCACATGACGGTAGAGCAGAACATCGCCATGGGGCTGAAACAGGACAAACTGCCAAGGAGCGAGATTCGCGACCGGGTAGAGGCCATGTTGAAACTGGTCAAGATGGAGGCCTTTGCCAAGCGCAAACCCCAGCAGTTATCTGGCGGCCAGCAGCAGCGCGTGGCCCTGGCCCGTTCACTGGCCAAGCGCCCGAAACTGCTGTTACTGGACGAACCCATGGGCGCGCTGGACAAAAAGCTGCGCACGGAAATGCAGCTGGAGCTGGTGGAAATCCTTGAACAGGTAGGCGCCACCTGCCTGATGGTTACCCACGATCAGGAAGAGGCCATGACCATGGCCAGCCGCATCGCCATCATGGCCCAGGGACGCATTGCCCAGGTGGGTTCGCCCATCGATATCTACGAAAGCCCGAACAGCCGGATGACGGCCGAGTTCATCGGCTCCGTAAATATCTTTGAGGCCTGCATCCGCGACGACGAAGCCCATAGCATCACGCTCATCAGTGAGGCGCTGGATGTCCCGGTATTCATCGACCGAGGTGTGACCACGCCTGCGGAATCCACCGACACGCTGATTGCCCTTCGTCCGGAAAAAATCTACCTCACGACCGACAAACCGGACGGCGATAACAACTGGAGCCGCGGCACCGTGGACAACATCGCGTACCTGGGAGACATGACTTCCTATTACGTGAAACTGGACAGCGGCAGGCGCGTTCAAGCCACCATGGCTAACGTGGAACGCCGGGGTGAGCGACCGGCATGGGGCGATACGGTGTTTGTGTCCTGGGAAGCTTCCAGCCCAATGCTGTTGTGGAACTGATGCCATGGCCAACAAACTGATGCCCAGCCCGTTGATGGAGCGGGTACGTGCCGTTCTGTTTCATCGCAGGGTAGTGTTTGGCATTCCCTTTGTGTGGTTGCTGCTGTTCTTCCTGCTGCCATTCGCGCTGGTGCTGAAGATCAGCTTTTCCTCGGCGGTGATGGCCATCCCGCCTTACGAGCCGGTGTTCACCTTCGTGGACAACACCTTCTCGGTGGTGGTGAATTTCAGCAACTACCTGTTCCTGTTGTCCGACAGCCTGTACATCGCCGCCTACTGGGGCTCGGTCAAGATCGCCTTCATATCCACACTGGTTTGCCTGTTGATTGGCTATCCGATGGCCTATGCGATGGCCCGCGCCTCGGCCCGAATGCAGCTGGTCTTGCTGTTAATGGTGATGTTGCCGTCGTGGACCTCGTTCCTGATCCGGGTATACGCGTGGATGGGTATACTCGGCAACCAGGGCCTGCTGAACAACCTGCTGATAGGGCTGGGGGTCATCGACAGCCCCCTGAAAATGCTGAATACCAACTTTGCGGTGGTCCTGGGCATTGCCTACGCCTATCTGCCGTTCATGGTGCTGCCGATATACACCAATCTGGTGAAGCTCGATGTGCGATTGCTTGAGGCCGCGTCGGACCTCGGCTGCCGCAGCCTGACCACCTTCTGGGCCATCACCCTGCCACTATCAAAAGCCGGCATTATCGCGGGCTCCATGTTGGTGTTCATTCCGGCGGTGGGTGAGTTCGTGATCCCGGAGCTGCTGGGCGGGCCGGATACATTGATGATCGGCAAAGTGCTGTGGGAGGAATTCTTCAATAACCGTGACTGGCCGGTGGCGTCGTCGCTCGCCATTGTGATGCTGGCGCTGCTGTTGATACCCATCATCCTCTTCCATCGCTTCCAGGCCAGGGAGATGGAAAAGCATGGTTAACTCCCGCTCCGCGAGTTTTTCCAAAGTCATGCTGATATTAGGGCTGCTGTTCCTGTACCTGCCGAT
Source organism: Marinobacter panjinensis (assembly GCF_005298175.1). Taxonomy (NCBI): domain Bacteria; kingdom Pseudomonadati; phylum Pseudomonadota; class Gammaproteobacteria; order Pseudomonadales; family Marinobacteraceae; genus Marinobacter; species Marinobacter panjinensis. The sequence goes on along the minus strand of NZ_SZYH01000001.1, from coordinate 3,212,177 downwards.
GGTCGTGCTGATTGTTTACTCGTTCAATGCCTCCAGACTGGTATCGGTGTGGGCGGGCTTTTCCACGCACTGGTATGGCGAACTGTTCCGCGACCAGCAGATTCTTTCGGCGGTGTGGATGAGCCTGAAGATTGCTTTCTACTCCGCCAGCATGGCGGTGTGCCTGGGCACCCTGTGTGCGTTCGTGATGACCCGCTTCAAGCGCATTCGCGGGCGCACCCTGTTGTCCAGCATGATCAGTGCACCGCTGGTAATGCCAGAGGTTATCACTGGGCTGTCGCTGTTGCTGCTGTTCGTGCAGATGGCGCAAACCATCGGCTGGCCCACAGACCGGGGCATGGCAACGATATGGATTGCCCACACCACCTTCTGCAGTGCCTATGTGGCGGTCGTGGTCAGCGCCCGCCTGCGTGAAGTGGACCGTTCCATCGAGGAAGCGGCCATGGATCTGGGCTGCACGCCCCTGAAGACATTCTTTGTGATCACCCTGCCGGTGATTGCCCCGGCGCTGGTGTCGGGCTGGCTGCTGGCGTTCACGCTGTCGCTGGATGACCTCGTAATTGCCAGTTTTGTGTCAGGGCCTGGGGCCACCACCCTGCCCATGGTGGTATTCTCATCGGTGCGGATGGGTGTGTCACCCAAGATCAACGCATTGGCCGCACTGATCATCCTGGCGGTGTCGTTGATCGCCTTTATTGCATGGTATCTGATGCTGCGGGCGGACCATAAACGGCGACGGGAAATCTGACACCTCTGCTATAAAGGTACGGGAGCCCGGCTCCGGGTTATGAACCGGCAGTCTTGGTCCCGGATTTTTGCAGCGGTTTGTACGGATTCGGTAGCCAGCGGCTTCGTTTCTGGCTCCGACGCAACTACACTGCCAATAAAGTTGGTCTTACCTGCCCCAACGAGTGCGAAATAACACAACAGGAGCTGACTATTGAACATCGCCAAGGCCTCCATGCAATTTGATGCGGCCCTCGCGGATTTTGCCCGCGCCCGGCGCGTTTCTTCCCAGGCGTCCAGCCTCAACCTGCTGGAGCGGGCGCGAATGCTGATGACAACGCCGGGCGGCTTTGATGTGCTGTACCGTCGGGTTGGTGCGTTGGAATCAGCAGGTATTTTCGGCACCAGCGACTGGTCCACACCGGCCATCCTCCAGCCCGCCCTGGCAAAGCATTCATTGCGCGAAGCAGGCGCTGTCACCACGGTTGTGGAGGCGATCAGCGAAATCCGCCTGCTGGCGGTGGTTCGTGGCGACTACTTTCACCGCGGCATTTCCTCGGAGCAGGCCCGGCACTTCCTCACCCAGGTCATGGCCCTGAACCTGGATCTGCTTTCCGGCACGCTCACTGAAGCTGACCGTGAGCGGCCGAAGGAGCTCGGCACCGTCGTACAGGGCCTTTACCAGTACCTGATTTCCCACCTTGGCTACGAAAGCTTGCTGGACAGTCTTGTAGCTGAAGTATGGCGGCTCCTGGAGCAGGGGCCGGTACAGGTGGACAGCATCTGCGACATGATCGGCCAGATCGCCAAATGCCTGTACGACCCGGACCTTGAGACCACCGGCGCTGCGGATGCCACCCGCCTGGTACGAGCCCTGTTCGCCCCCACCCCCGGCAGCAAGGAAGACCCCGGCCTGGATGTTTACCAACTACGCCTTGCCAAGATGGACTACGGAGCGCTTTCGGTGGAGGCCAAGGAATTCGCCCGCAATATGCACGACACCGGGCTGGCATCGCCCTATCATGCCGTTTTTCTGCGGTTTCTTCGCACCAGTAATGAAGACGAACTGATCCCCAAAGCCCTGGGGCTGACCATGACTGGTCTGGATGACCTCTATTGTTACAGCCAGCTGGTTCATTCACTGATCGACGAGGGCATCTACCCGGAAACCTGCCAGGCGGTTTATGGTCTCACCATGATGCTGGAGCGTGGTTCGCTGTTTACCCCTGTGGTGGCGCAGGCGCTCTGGCGTCAGATCAAGCTCAAGCTTTCGCCGGAAACCGAAAAGGCTCTGATAGAAGTGTTCGGCGATCCCGTGCCTCCCCGGGTGTTCCTGCTGGCCGGTGTGCTGAACCTGCTTGGGCAGCCACTGGGCGTGGGCCAGGGCAACAATCCCAGTTGCCAGTCCGCCATCGGGTTGTCCATGTGGGCGGCCAACGAGGCAGATTATCTGCTCCAGGTTCTGGCCTGGGCGGCACGAGACAATGAAGTACTGGGTCGATTCGAGGGCTGGGAAGTGTCGTCCAGGGACCTGGAGCCGGGGCTGGTCAAGGAAGCACCGGTGGATGTGGACCCGGTTTCCCTGATCCTGATTCCCCATCTGGACCGTCTCTACGGCGAGATGTGGCGCCGTTGTGAGGATCGGGACGATGACGCCCACCGCTGGATCAACCCGGAATTCTATGGCTGGTGGGTCAGCCATGGTTTCAAGGTAGTGGCAGACATCCATACCGGTGAAGTGAAGGACTATGACGATTTCGTTCGGCACTTTTATGCCGGCTACCACCCCTACTACAACGGTAACCTGCCAGTTATTCACCCCCAGCCAGCTGGAATTGCCGTTACCGACAGCGCCGCCCGCTTTGTCGGGCGCCACGCCATTACCATCCAACGGGTAGCCTTAAGCCCAACCAACGAGATGCGGGTGTATTTTTTTAACCCCAACAACGACAGCGGCCAGGACTGGGGCCAGGGCATTACCTGCGCAACACGGGGAAACGGCGAAATTCGCGGCGAGGCCTCCCTGCCCATCGCGGAATTCACCTCACGGCTGTATGCCTTCCATTACGACACCCTGGAGCTGGGTGATCTCACTGCCATACCGGAGGAGGAAGTGGCCAGGGTTATGGAGCTGGGATATGGCAGTTGGGCGGCTGCGGAAGGCGAAGACTGAGAAGGTTGATCCCCATGCCCTCAAGCGCAGAAGAATCCGGAGCTATTCACGCATAATCAGGCGCCGGACCTGTGCCAGATTTTCATTGGACGTCACATGATAGCTGGGTGATACCTTGGCGGCCCTGGCAAAGAAAACCTCAGCTTGCGGGTAGTCACCCTCGGCCATGCGAATATAACCCATAGTGTTCAGGGCATCGGCCTCGTTCATGATTCTAGTGAATGCCTCCTGGGCTTCGTCATAACGCTCCAGGCGGGTATAGAGCTGGCCAAGATTTCGCCACGCACGCTCGTGCCGTGGGTCAATTCCCAGAGCAGTCTGGTACTGGTGCTCCGCCCGGTCCCATTTTCCGATGAGATAGTACGAGTAGCCCAGATTGTTGTGGAGCTTTGCGTTGCGGGAAGACAGTGCCAGTGCCCGGTCGTAAAAATCCAGCGCACTGTTAAAATCACCGCGCAGGTCGGCCATTATCCCCAGGGCATTCCACGCCTGCCACCGGTTGCTGTCAGCTTCAACCGCCCGCTCCAGCATGGCCCGTGCCTGCTCGTATTCCCGCTGCTTCATCATCATCAACCCCAGGCCTTCCAGGGCGCCCGGATGGTCTGCATCCTGTTCAAGCGCAAGGCGAAAGGCAGAAGCGGCCTTGTTATCGGCTTCCTTGTGAAGATTGATAGTACCGACTTTGTACAGGGTATCGGCATTGTCCGGATCCAGCTCCAATGAGCGTATGTACTCGAACACCGCTTCATCCACGTTGCCTCGCCGGTAGGCTGCATCGCCCCTTGCGATCGCTTCCTCCGCCGATTCCACTGGCATCAGCGTGGAAAACGTCAGCTCTGACGTGCCTTCATACAGCTCTGTATAACTGTTGCCGGATTCTACCGTCTGGCTGCTGGCGCAACCGTAAAGAGTGAGCGCCGTAATGAGGGCACACAGTCCGCGCAGTTTCCGAACGCCGTGCCAGAACGCAGCCAGGCTATCCCGATCCAGTTGCTTTGTATTCTGATAGGTCATCATGGTAAATCCTCGGATTATTGCTGTGGACAGGGTTGTCACTTGAAATGATCCAGAAGTCCGACAACGGCCGGACCTATCGCCACGACAAAGAACGCGGGAAACATACATAACACCAGAGGGAACACCATCTTCGTGGAGATAGTTCCGGCTGCCTCTTCCGCCCGCTGCATCCGCTTATCGCGGAACTCCTCGGAATAGATCCGCAGGGACTCAGCCGTACTGGTACCAAACCGGAGGCTTTGGCTGAGCAGCGCTACGAGACCACCGATTTCCTCCAGGCCAGTCCGCTCGGCAAGGTTCTTGAGGGCATCGATCCGGTCCACACCGGCCCGCATTTCACTGTTCACCAGGGCGAGCTCCTCCGACAGTTCCGGGTGCCCAACCACCAGTTCATCGGCCACCCTCTGTATTGCCGGTTTCAGGCCATATCCAGCCTCGGTACATACCACCAGTAGATCCAGGGCATCCGGAAAGCCGTTGTAAAGCTTGCGTTTACGGCGTTCAATCAACTTGCCCAATACGTAGTTGGGGCCAAGCGCTCCCACTAACATGGCCCCTGCCGCCGCCTGTATGATTGCCATACTGCTCAGACCGGGCACCCATTTCAGCCCGAGGAACACGGCCAGAGGAAGGCCCACGATCAACAGGGTTTTTATGGCGTAGAGATTAGACAAAGCGTTTTCACTGCGGAAGCCGGCGTGGACCAGTCGCTGGCCCGTCCGGTTGAGTTCTTTTTCTTTCTTGGGCAGTACATAGGGAGAGATCGACTTGACCAATGGCGCGAACGAGCCTTCACCAGGTGCCTCACTGGCCTCCGGCGCCACCACATTGTGCAGACGGCTGCGCACCGGATGAAAAAACGTCGACATCAGGAACACCCCCGCCAGGGCGACACAAAAGACAGCAACCGCGATGAGTACCACAAAGGCCATTTGCGCCGTCTGACGATCCTGGATAATGCTATCGAGCATTCCAATCAGGTAATCCATGGCTTTTCTCCCTAAACCTTGAGATTGAGTATCTTTTTGATCCAGAAAACGCCGATCACGATCAACACCAGGGCCACCAGAACAATATCACCGCCACGTGGGCTTTCAGTGAGCATTGGCATATAGTCCGGATTGACCAGCGAAATCAGTACAAACAGAACAAATGGGGTCATGGTAAGCACCCAGGCTGAGATCCTCCCCTCTGCGGACAGGGTCCGCACCCGTCGCTGGAAGCGGAAACGGCCCCGGATGACGGAGGCGATTTTCTCCAGCACCTCGGCGAGATTGCCTCCGGATTCCCGCTGCACCAGAACGGCGGTGATCAACGCCATGATCAGCACACTGGGAACCCGCTGCAGCAGCCCCAGCAGTGCGGAGCGGACATCTCCCCCGTAATTGATTTCGTTAAAGGTGGTCTGGAACTCTTCCTTCACCGGGCCAGGCATTTCGGTGGACACCAGGCGTATAGCTTCGATAAAAGGATGCCCTGCCCGCAGGGCACGGATAATCACATCCACCACATCCGGTAGCTGCTCCTCGATCTTGGCAATCCGCTGGCTGCGTTTTCGGCGCAGATAAAGAAACGGGAGGGAGGCGCCAAACGGGGCGAAAAGCACGGGTATCCACCAGGTGCTCTTGAAATAATAACCGACGAAACCCGCCGTCACCGCCAACAGCAGCGCCAGCAGAACGACCCGATAGGCGCGGGTGCGGTAGCCGCTCTGGGCAATCAGTGTGATCAATGGCTCCAGCAACGACAGGGTTTCCAGTCGTTTTTCCAGGGGGGAGAGGTCCCGCAGGTAATGCTCTCTCATGAGAGATACCCGCTCAACTTCTCCGTCCCCGGCAGTCAGGTTTTTCATCCTTTGGCTAAGGCGCTTACGGGCGCCGCGATTCTCTCCGAATACCGGAACAACCAGCCCCTGGGACAACAGAAAAACCGCCACAAAGACGAGGACAAGGAATACCCACAGCTTATCTCCCAGTACGTCCATGGCTCAGCTCCCGAAGTCCGGATCATAGATTGATAACGGCAATACAATCCCCCGCTGATGAAGATGTTCCTGGAAACGGGGAACAATACCGGTTGCCCAGAAATTGCCTTGTACACGGCCCTGTTCGTCCCGGCCGAGGCGGCGGAAGGTGAAAATCTCGGACATGGTAATTACATCACCCTCCATGCCGTTGATCTCCTGCACACTCACCAGGCGACGCGTCCCGTCTTCCTGACGCTCGACCTGCAGGACCACATCAATGGCGGAAGCCACCTGGGAACGGATGGCTTTCGTCGGCATGGTGGTGCCCGTCATCGACACCATATTCTCGATCCGGGTCAGGGCATCCCGGGGCGCGTTGGCGTGCAGGGTGGTCATGGAACCATCGTGACCGGTGTTCATCGCCTGCAACATGTCCAGAGCCTCGGGGCCCCTGACCTCGCCGACAATAATGCGATCGGGCCGCATCCGCAGGCTGTTACGCACCAGATCCCGCTGCGTGACTTCGCCCTTGTTTTCAATATTTGGCGGGCGGGTTTCCAGGCGCGCGACATGAGGCTGCTGAAGTTGCAGCTCGGCAGAGTCTTCAATAGTCACAATCCGCTCGTCGTCCGGCACAAATCCGGACATGACGTTGAGCAGAGTGGTTTTACCGGAGCCGGTACCGCCGGAGATCAGAATGTTCAGCCGGCCCTGCACAATGCCCTTGAGTAGCTCGGCAACAGGCGCCGTCAGTGTGCCTTTTTCGATCAGGGTCTCCATTGACAGGCCTTCAATGGAGAAACGGCGAATGGACAGTAACGGCCCGTCGACAGCCAGCGGCGGGATAATGGCGTTTACGCGCGAGCCATCCTTCAGCCGTGCGTCCACCATCGGCGAAGACTCGTCGATCCGGCGCCCGACACTGGAGACAATGCGATCAATCGTATTCAGCAGATGGGTGTCGTTCTGAAAGGTGGCGCTTTCCCGCTCCAGCTTGCCGTAGCGCTCTACATAGATGCAGTTATAGCCGTTGACCAGAATATCGGAGATGGACTTGTCCGCCAGCAAAGGTTCCAGGGGACCAAAGCCCAGGATATCATCCTGAATCTGTTGAAGAATTCGTTGACGGGCGGTCAGAGAAAGCGGCATGGATTCTTCTGACATTAGCCGCTGGCCAATCTCCTCCAACTGGCGCTCAGCCTCTCCCCGCCCCAGAGTCCCCAACAGGGACAGGTCCAGCACCTTCATCAGCTTCTGGTGAATTTTCTGTTTCCAGACCCTTTCCTGCTCTTCTTCGGCCCGGCGCGACGGGTCCTTCCCCATGCCACTTGTAACCAGTTGCGACTCAAGTTCGCCTCTGCGACCGCCATTCATGCTGCTGGGTTCCATAACGCTCTCCTCAGGCTCCTGCCAGTTTCTGCCACATCCGACCAAAACCGGACGGCTGCACCACCTTTTTGCCACTCAATGTCTCTGCCATTTGCACCAGGCTGCGGCTTACCAGTGACGAAGGCGCTGCTTCGAGCAGTGGCACTCCCATGTTGGCGCTCTCTGCGACCTTGGCATAGTCATTGGGAATACAGGTAAGATCCGCGACTCCCAGCGCTTTTTGGATATCAGCGGTACTCAGGGCAAGGCGTTTGTTCCAGCGGTTAACAACCACGCAGATCCGATCGGCAGGAATCCCCATATAGTGGTTGAGATAATGAAGCAGCCGGCGGGCATCCTGGACATGGGCAATAGTCTGCTGCATCACCAGCAGCACCCTGTCAGCAGACTCCAGCACGCCACCAGTGACGCCATCGATCTGCCTGGGCAGGTCAACCACCGTATGGTCATAGCCGGAGCGCAGTAGCGTCATCAGTTTCTGCAGCTGTCTTTCATCGATATCACCGTGAACAACCAACTGGTCGGTGCCATGACCAAGCAGGTGCAACCCGCTCTTGTGCTTCACCATGTGCCCCTCCAGCGCCAGCAGGTCCATGTTGTCCGCACGCAGGATGGCGTCGATCAAGCCGCCGCTCTCTTTCAGGTCGAAAGCCGAAGCCAGGTGACCAAACTGCAGATCCATGTCCAGCAAGGCCACCCGGTCCTCGATCTTTTCCACCAGGCTGTGGGCCAGTGCGCCTGCCAGGGTACTGGCGCCAGAGCCGCCCTTGGCGTTAATGACCGCAAACAGGTCTCCGGCCTGCTTGCCCGCTGGCTGGAGCTGCCGGGCCACACGCCGCAGGGCCGCCATGAGCTCCTGTTTATGCACCGGGAAGGTAAAATAATCCCGGGCCCCCACCTGCATCGCGGCACGCATGATCGTGGTATTTTCCGGGCCGGTTATCATCGTCGGCACCCGCTCCTGGGCAGGTCGCTGGTCAAGCGAATTCAGTTCTTCTTCCCAGGCCACGGTCGTGCAAAACACCAGTGCATCGGGCAGCTCCGTTATATTATGGAGCGGATCGGAGTGCCCATTGCTGATAAGGCGTTTGTGGAAGGACATCCCCGGCTCATCGGCCAGCATCCGTTCAAGCTCTTCCAGTTCATGAGCGTTGCGCCCTGCAATCAGAACCGTCATCGGTGTTTTCATGGCTTTTCCCTACCTGTTCACTCAGCTGACTGAACCAAAACAGCCGGTACCTTCCGGCGAAACACCCAGGCTCTCCCTGGGCAGCACGGTAATAAACGGCGGCAACTCAAACTGCTGGAAAAAGAAAGGAATGATCAGCTGGTGCTGAAAACCGCTGACCTCGCTTCTTACGAAGGCAATATCCAGGAAATTGGCGGTCGTGTCGGCCACCACAGCGCCAGTAGCGGTGAGGTACTGGAGGCTGATCAGGCCTTCATTCAGGTCTCTGAGCACCGGACTGTTTCCGGACGAATTCGGTTCGGCAAACATGGCCACCCGCCGGATCGCGCTATGCTCAACAGGACAGACGACGGCTACCCTGGCGGCCCGCCGACTGGTCTCATCCAGCGTATTCCAGACGAACATCAGGCGGCCAAACTCAATGGCCGCAAACAGCAGGACAAAAAACAGCGCACCGACCAGAGCGAACTCCACCGTATGCAAACCGGACTGGGGCCTGATGTTCATAACGCCCTCATCTGTACCGTACCGTTCATTTCAAAGGCCAGGCTGATCGGGTCGCCGCCGTAGAACGCGGGGATGCGACCCACGATCGGCACATAGTTGTATCGGGCGCTGACCATGATGTGGCTGGCGTCCGGGCTGGTCACACTGACATCTCCCGGTGACCAGCCCGGCAATAGGGGCTCCCCCGCTCCCAGTGTGTTGCCGTAAACCACCAGATTGCTGGACTCCTGCACCAGGGTGCTATCCAGGAAGATCACCCCCACACTGCCAAGCAAGGCATTGGAGGCCGCGTGTCGGGCGCCGTCCTGGGTTGCCCGGGTCATGGTGTGGTACTGGTGAAATGCCCATCCCAGTTCACTGACCGCAAACACCACCAGCAGCAACAGCGGGGCTGTCAGCAGGAATTCCAGCGCGGCGATGCCCTGTTGTCGCTTCCCCGTACTGTGAAATGCACCCATTGCCCCTTCTCCCACCTATCCCGCAGCGTTCAGCTGTCGATAGAATCCGGATCCTTGTATAATTGGATGATGCGGGGCCCCGGGCCTGCGCCTGGATCCGGGCCGGGTACTCCGCTGCCGCCACAATCGTCCTTGAACTGGCCGTAAAACACCGCCTGCCCCTGCTGATTCATTCGGTCCACCATGTAAAAGCAGGAGAACCCAAGCAGCTCCACGCTATCCTGTCCGCTAGCCAATCCATCACAGTTGCCGACCGGCATGGTCAGGATACGTCGACCGGGCGCGCCCTCCGGTGGTTGATCCGGATTGACGGTCTGGTATTGCGATTCGTACCAATCCAGGTCGTAGGGTGGTATTTGCTGATCCAGGTAGTCCTGTTCTGTGTAGGTTGTGTGGTTGGTGAACCAGTCGGGCGGGTAATCGGTGGCGTTGACCGGCCCATTATAGATTCCCAGCCGGGTATTGATCCCCTGGGCAAAGGGGCCCACGGTGTTACCGGGTTCCGTCTCGATGTCGCCCTCGCCGCCGATGGAAAGGCAGGCATCAAACTTCCCGGCTGCCGCTTCCCGTACATCGGCACCACCCTGGCTGCCATCGAGTCGAATCAGGTAGAAGTTGCCATTACCCACTTCCGAACTGGTGCCCGAACCGATTTTCAGCTGCTCTACCTGGCCTCGTGAATAGCCGAATGTGGTGCCTGGTGGGCTCTCAGCCGGTGGCGTGCCGCAGGCCATGACCGGTGCAACATTGCAGACCTTCTGAAGCGTCGGGCTGGGGCCGGCCACCGCAGTGCCGGCTATCGTCAGGTCATCAAACCCGAGCACCGGGGCAAACCATTCCGCGACGTCATAATTTGCAACTGCGGCCCTCACGTATTGGGCAGGCACAGTACCTGACACAAACGGATCCAGCGTCGAGGAATATTCGAGTGCCAGGCTCAGGTTACCGCCACTGGCCGCGGCCCCAAGTCCGGCATTGCCAGGCGCCGCCAGATTGCTGGCAAAGGTGGTCTGGCCTGCGCTATCGGCAAGGGCGGTACTGCCGGTCTGGTCCAGAACCTTGGCAGCACTGAGTGCAGCAGCATCCAGAGCATTCTGCAGCCGTGTCTTTTCCAGATGGGCGTTGCTGATATCCAGCGCCAGTGCCGCCATCCCCAGAATGGCCACCAGAGAAATGGCCGCCAGCGGCAGGATCGCCCCGTGATGGTACCTGTGAGTTTTCCCAAGCGAGACCATGGCCCGCCCTCCCTGTTCAGCGCTGAAGCCCAAGCCCGGCGCTGCCACTCATATCCGGAGACATCCGCGCCGGGTTGCCGGTATCCTTGCGATAGCTGTTGTATCCGGCTTCCGCTTTCTGGCCATCCAGCAGAGGAAGCTCACGCACTTCCTGATCTGGTGAGACGTACTTCTGGGCAGCGATCATCTGACGGACTGAGTTACCGAACTGATCCTCGGAGCTGGGTGAGGCGCATCCCACTATCAGCATTGCCATAGCCAGCCCGGCCACTGCTGTCTTCACGTTGCTTTTGTAGGCATCCATGGTATTTCCCTCAGAGTTCATGGCCGAATTGTCCCTTTACACTGCCGCGCTGGACCGGCTTTGGCCCCGTGCTAGGCTTGCGCCTGCCTTCCGTATAGCCCAACAGATAGAACTCGAGATCGGACGGCTCGACGAAGTAATCCGTAGGCAGGGTAAACTGCTCGCGGTCCACAGGTTTCGCGAAATGGGGGGTGACCAGAATCACCAGCTCGGTCTTGCCCTTAATGTATTCCTGGCTGCGGAACAGGTTGCCAAGTATCGGCAGGTCCCCGAGCCCCGGGAACTTGTCTACCCGCTCCCTGAGGTTCTCGTTGATCAATCCCGCCACCCCGATGGTCTGGCCATTCGCCAGCTCCACCGTGGATGATGCACTGCGGCTGGTCAGTGCATTGATGAAGAAGGTGGCAGAGGTATCAGGCACTTCCAGGGCAATGGAGTTCTGGTTGCTCAGCTCACTGACCTTGATATTGAGCTTGAGGCTGATCATGTCCGAGTCCAGGACCGTAGGCAGAAAGCCGAGGCTGACACCGAACTCCTTGAACTCGATTGTGATGCCGTCATCCTGACCACTGCCTACAGGGATCGGAAATTCACCGCCGGCATGAAAAGTGGCTTCCTGGCCCGTGAGCGTTGTCAGCGTGGGTTCGGCCAGCACCTTGGCCAGGTTGTTTTCCTGGGCCGCGTCGATCACCAGATCAAACAGGGTGTCGCCGTCGAGGAAGCTGGCGAACAGGCCGGTGCTTTCAAAGGTCATTGGTTCACGCACAACTTGGGTAGCCGGCACTCCTCCCGTTAGCGTGTCAAAACCGCCACCGGGCACAAAGGCGCCGGACGGGGCCAGGGCCGTGCCATTGTTGGCTGCACCGATGGTCAGCAGCGAGTTGGCATTGATGGCAGCGAACTTGGCGCCAATACGTTTGAGGAAGTCCCGCGACACTTCAGCCACCTGAACCTCCAGCATGACCTGCTGCGCGCCGCCCACCTGCATCATGTTGAGCACCCGGCCCTCCTCACCGCCCTGGTAGCTGCGGGCCAGGTCGAGGGCCGCCGTCATGCGGGTGGCACTGCTCACCTCGCCACTGAGAACGATGGCATCCTGGGAAGAGCGAACCTGAACCTCTTCCCCCGGCAGGATCTGGTGGAGTTTGGACTTCAGGCTTTCCAGATCATGGTTAACCTCAATCGCGACGGCACTGACCACCTGATTATCACTGTCCCACAGGGTGACATTCGTGGTCCCCAGCTTTTTCCCCACCACGTACAGTTGCCGTGAACGCAGAATGAGAATATCGGCGATGTCCGGATTACCAACGGAAATTTTCGCCACTGGCTGTTCCAGGTAGAGAATCTGGGACTGGTTGAGGGCAACTTCCACGACCTGTCTGTTCATACCGCTGGCGAGCATGGCCTGAGCACTGGCCCCTGCCGGAAACACCAGCACCCAAAGCAGAGCCAGGCTGATTAGATAACCTTCAATCGTTAATTTCCGTGCCGTTACTGTCATGGCCACTCTCCCTATCTGTACTTCCTGTCCGGTTATCGAAACCAACCGGCCGGTCCCATTCCACAGGCTTCCCCGGAAGTCCCCTTACATGGAAACCCTTGATGTGGTGACTTCAGTGCCACGAATGACCGTGACCCTTGAGGTAGTGGATACCACCCTTCGCGGCGCCGGCTTTGGCGCTGGCTTCACTTCCGCCACCACCTTCTCTTTTTCCGGTTTCGGTTCGGGTAGCGGGCGAATGCTGTCGTCCAGCGGATTTCTCAGCGCCAGTTGCACAACCCCTTCCTGGGTTGCCTTGACAAGTTCCTCGGCGTCCGTTGAACTGAGTTCCAGGGTGACGGCACGCACAATCACCGGTTTGTCTTTTTCCGGTGACGCAGTCTGGTCCACCGCCAGTACCTTGACGTTTTCCAGCAAAGTGCGGGAATGATAGCGACGGTTCCCGTTAGGGATAGCTGAAACAACATCCACCCGGTTACCCGGCATCAGGAAGCCGGCGACACCAATGACATCGTTGACCCGCACAGTCACCGCCCGCATGTTCGGCGCGATCACGGCCGACAGCGCGCTGCCTCCGCCGAAGGCCACCACTTTTTCCCTGAGGATCACCTCGCCCGGATACATCGTGGTCATGGCAACCGTGCTTTCTACTTCGGCAATGTCTTTATAAGCCCCGGACGGCACCATGGAACTGGGCATATTGGCGACCCTTAGATCACTGGCTTCCAGTTTCTTGCCGAACGGGACCTGCAGTGCTGCCACCACCACGGGAATACCATCGTCTGTCGCGGGCGACGCAAAGCGGTCCACCGCCCAGCCTCTGGCCAGGTAGGCGGCGCCAAGCCCCATCATCAGGGCAAAACCAAGTATGAGAACAGTTCTTGACTTGAACATAACGGTCACCCCACGTTATCCATGTGCACGAAGTAGTTTTGCCAGGCCCAGTGAATGGACTCCCGGCTGAGCCTCGCCGGCAACCCGCGATACCGGCAGTAGTCACTGACCAGCCCCAGCAGGTCCCGGGGATGACAGGGCAGCAGGACGTTGTCCTGGGTCGGATAGAGCTCTGTCATCATGAACCGAGTAACGTCAGGGTCGTTTTCGATCGCCATTTCCCGGCAGACCTGTTGCCATAACCGCAGAAACGATTCCGGCGCCAGGGTTCTGAAACCGATCTTGTGGCCGATCCGGCGCAGGAAGGCTTCGTCGGCCAGATCCAGCGGATTCAGGTTGGTGGAGAAGATCAGCAACATGTCGAAAGGAACGGCGAAGTGCTGCCCGGCCCTGAGATTCAGGAAATCCCGTTTTTCCTCCATGGGCACGATCCAGCGGTTCAGCAGGTCCACGTGGGATACCCGCTGGCGGCCCAGGTCATCCACCAGCAACATGCCATTGCTGGCCTTGAGCTGTATGGGGGCCTGGTACTGCTTGCGCTGTTCGTCAAATTTCAGATCCAGCATATCCAGGGTCAACTCACCGCCGGTGGTTACCTCCGGGCGGTGGCAGAGAACATAGCGGGGGTCGTGACCGTTGGTAAGGTGCACGGGATCCTGCTGCTCCCCGGTAACCGGATGGTGGAATTCAGGATCAAACAGGCTGATCACCGTATCGCCCACCAGCAGGGAATAGGGTATGTACACTGGCCCCGCGAGTAACTTCACCAGTTGGCGGGATATATAGCTTTTACCACTGCCTGCCGGACCATAAATGAACATGGCACGTCCGGAATGCACTGCCGGGCCGAGTTGCGCCAGCAGACTCTCCTCGACCACGGTATTGCGGAACAACTGGTGCATATCCTCTTCGGTAACAACACACCCGGACACTGACTGGCGCCGGACGAGTGATTCGTAATCCCTGAGAAGAACCGGAGCCGGGCCGCAATAGCCGTCCCGGGACAGGGAATTCAGCGCCTCCGCTCGTCCCCTATCCGTCAGGGCATAACGCAGACCGCCATCGGAGAGATCCGCACTGCGGCTCTCAACCCTGGCCTCCCGGCGCAACAGGTTCAGCACCGGCTCCAGCACCGCCCCCGGTAACGCCATCTGACGGGACAGGTGTTGCAGGGTCTGGTTGCTGACCAGATTGAGGTGCTTGAGCAGCAGATCCGCCACGAAGAAATGATCCAGGCCGGTATCGTCCAGGGTGTGTGGCCGGGAAAGGGCCTCGGCCATCGCCGGAGAGACATCCCTTGTTTCTGTGGTCAGGAGTTCAGCTTCCATTGCGTATTCTCCAGATTCTTGAAAATGGCTTGGCTAGATAACCGCCAGGGCGGTTCCGCAAGCAATTGCCAATGCATAAGGAAAACGTAAGCCTGCGGCTTCCCCTACTTCCGGAGGGATATACTGAGGTTTACGGGCAACCAATAAAATCAGCATTGTTCTGTAGCGACGAATCATAGGTCGTAAACCACCTCTGGCAGCGATATAAACCGTTGCAATAACGCCGCCCACAATTAAGGCCATTAGCGCCGCCACGAAGACATTCACGGGACCAATAAAAGCACCTACACCCGCCAAGAGTTTTACGTCCCCAGCGCCCATAGCACCGAAGATGTGAAAAGGCAGGAAGCAAAGCAACCCAATAAACAGACCTAAAAGTCCTATTCCCAAACCGCTTCCACCCGCAACCCATGTTTGAAATACCAAACCTGTAAAAGCGATGCCAAAAGTCAGCCAATTTGGAATTCTGTGTCTGGTTACGTCTATCAAGACAGCGAGACCCAACCCAATAATAAGTGCGATGATAAATGGATTATTCATACCAGTGCACCGAGACTTGGCGGAGTATGCAGAGCGGCAAGACGATCCCTGCATACTCACTTACTAATCGGTTGATTAAGGCGTTGGCGCCACAATCGTGTCTGCGATGCCGTCGATAACAAGCGCGATGTTATCTCCGAGTAACGTAAACGCAGTAACCGCACCCAGAACGATCAAAGCTCCTGCGACAGCATATTCAGACAGCTCCAACCCCTCTTCATCACGAAGAAACTGAACCACTTTTTCCTTTAAGTTTTTCATTTCGTCACTCCTGCAGTCGTTAAACGAACTTCCATGGTTGTACAGCCACTGATCCGTGCGCTGTATCAACCACCTTAGGAGGAGCGGAGAATTAACCGTTAGGAGAATTCTGGTGAAAAACTGGGAGGATTTTGCAGATGAGTGTCAGAGCTTGACAGGATTCCGGGTGGAAAGCTGAAACGGCAGGGAGGCATCTTTTCTGGAAGTCAGCCACTTATGGCGATATTGAGAGGGAGTCATGCCGGTATGGCGCTGAAACATCTTGGTGAAGTAGGAGGCATCGTGAAATCCCACGGCCCAGCACACATCGATGACCGAAGCACTGTTGTTCCGCAGCAGCTCAATCGCCTTTTCGATGCGGCGTCGCAGGATGTATTCCTGGAAGGTAATGCCATACACCCGCTTGAACGCGCGGCTCAACTGGTAGCTGTTGGTTCCGCACAGTTCAGCAATATTGGCCTGCATTAATTTATCCGCGAGGTGCTGGTCAATGTAGGCTGAGGCCGCATCTACCGACTTGTCTTCACCCCGGTGCTTCTGGAACCGGGCATCATCAGGCAGGGGGTGTGTCTGTTGGATCGTCGTGCGTGGGTCTCGGTTGGAGGACTCAGCCAGAAGCTGGTTGAGCCGGTCAAGGGACGCAGTAACGGAGCTATCAATAACCGGTTTGACAAAATAATCCCATATTCTGGTTCGCAAAGCCCAGACCGCCAGGGCTTCGGAATGCTGTTCCGTGAACATCAGCATCGGCACCGAGGTAAACTGCTGCTTGGCTTCGCTCAGCATGGAAAGGCTGGCGATATCCGGAAAATCGAAATCAAAGCAGGTAATCACCCGGCCGATGGGCGCCTGATTGGCATAGACCCTGCCCAGATCATCCTGTCTGGTCACGTAAACAAGCGGATAATGCTTTTCAATCACCCTAACAATCGCTGGATCCGATCCATACTGGGTGGCATCTACCAGCACAACGGTCGTTTTTTCCATCTCAACAGCCCCTTCTTACATCTGACTTTAGGGTCGTCAGCTCCTTCTGGATATGCCGAGGGGGAGAGCAACATGTCATTTTTTTAATATTTGAACCCGTGTTCATTAGTAGGCAATGAATCCATACATGTCAAATCTCAAAACATGTAGAAACCGAATTTAAAAGGCTTCGAGCATAGAAAAGGGCCGCTCCGGAGAGCAGCCCTTTTCTATTCTGGCTTGGCGGGTTACCTAGCGTTCTAACTCATATTCTTGCGCATAAAGTTCTGGATCTCCCCCACAATACCGGAGCGGAAGGCCATGACCGTCAGCACGAAGATGGCGCCAAGAATGGGATCGACCCAGTCGCCCAGCGGCCCTTGTGAAAGCTGGTACTCCAGGGTCACCACGAAGCCAGCGCCTACCACCGGCCCCAGAAGGGTGCCAGTGCCGCCCAGCAGGGTCATGAGGATGACCTCGCCGGACATGTGCCAGTGGGCATCGTTCAGGGAGGCCAGCTGGAACACTACGGTTTTCACCGAGCCAGCCAGGCCGGCAAGACCTGCGGAAAGCACGAACGCCAGCAGTTTGTAGCGATCCACATTGTAGCCCAGGGATACCGCCCTTGGTTCGTTCTGCTTGATCGCCTTGAGCACCTGGCCGAACGGTGATCCGACGATGCGCTGTACCAGCAGGTAACCGGCCAGAAACACGGCCAGCACAAAGTAGTACATGGCGTTGTTGTCATTCAGGTCTACCAGGCCAAACAAGTAACCGCGGGGAACGCCGTGCATACCATCCTCGCCCCCGGTGAAGGGGGCCTGCACGAAGAAGAAATAGACCAGCTGCGCCAGGGCCAGGGTAATCATCGCGAAGTAGATGCCCTGCCGACGTATGGCCACAAGACCAAACACCAGGCCAAGCAACAATGACGCCGCTGTGCCCACGACAATGCCCATTTCCGTGGTCAGCGCGGGGAAGCTCGATAGCAGGTAGCCGGTCGTGTAGGAGCCGGCCGCCAGGAACGCTGCGTGCCCGAAAGACAACAGGCCGGTATATCCAAGCAGAAGGTTCAATGCGACCGCAAACAGGGCGAAGCACAGGATTTTCATCAGGAACACCGGGTACAGGACCGCCGGTGCCAGCAGCAGCAGTACCAGCAACACCAGGTTGAGGATCTGCTTCTTGCGTTGTTCTGATTTCTGTTGTTTGACAATACTTTCCTGAATATCAGTCTGGGTAGTTGTGGTCGCCATGATTACGCCTCCTTACCGAACAGGCCCGATGGCCGAATCAAAAGAACTACCACCATCACCAGGAAAATCACGGCTGCCGACCCTTCCGGGTAGAACACTTTGGTAAACCCTTCTACAACCCCCATCATCAGGCCGGTAATCACGGCACCGGCAATGGAGCCCATGCCGCCGATCACCACTACGGCGAACACCACAATGAGTATGTTGGAACCCATCACCGGAGATACCGAGTAGATAGGCGCCGCGAGGGCACCGGCAAAGGCGGCCAGCATAACGCCGAAGCCATAGGTCAGGCTGATCAGCAGTGGCACGTTGATGCCGAATCCCTGCATCAGTTGGGAATCTTCCGTGCCGGCCCGCAGGTAGGAGCCAAGCCGGGTTTTTTCAATCATGAACCAGGTACCGAAACACACCAGCAGGGCCGCCACGATAACCCAGGCACGATAGTAGGGAAGGAACATGAACCCGAGGTTCATGCCACCCCTGAACACTTCCGGCATGGAGTAACGCAGGCCGGAAACGCCGTAAATATTGGTCAGCACACCCTGGAGAATAAGGGCAATACCGAAAGTCAGAAGCAGGCTGTAAATATGGTCCTGGCCGGCAATGCGCCGCAACAGGAAATACTCCAGCACAATACCAAAGCAACCAACTATCACCGGCGCCAGAAACAGGGCAACCCAGTAGTTGACCCCGAAGGCATCAAACAGGAGTACTGTGCACATGGCGCCGAGCATGTACATGGCGCCATGGGCAAAATTGATGATTTTCAGCAGGCCGAATATGACCGCCAGCCCCAGACTCAACAGGGCGTAAAAGGAACCATTGATAATCCCGAGCATTAACTGGCCAGACAGCACAGCCACGGGGACTCCCAGAATCTCGGTCATGTTACAAACTCCAAAAGCAGCGCAACTTACAACTTACAGAGGCGAAGTGCGTTTCTGCAGGTCAGTGGCCGCCCCACAGGAACTGCGTGCGGGACGGCCCAGTCGGTCAGAACATCAGTTTTGAGTTACGAGCTTGCACTTACTCTCGGACAGCGGACGATAAGCCTCATCCCCCGGAATGGTCCGCACGATCTCGTACAGGTCCCATTCGTTCTTGGATTCCTCAGGTGTCTTCACTTCCGCCAGGTACATGTCGTGCACCATGCGGCCGTCCTCACGGATGATGCCGTTCTTGGCAAACATGTCGTTGATGGGTGTATCCATCATCTGCTTGCGTACGGTCTGGGAATCGTCGGATCCGGTGGCCTTGACAGCGTTCAGATACTGGATGGTGCTGGAGTAGATACCTGCATGGACCATGGTCGGGCGAACGCCGGTTTCGTCCATGAAGCGGTCAGACCATTCACGGGTTTCGTCATTCATATCCCAGTACCAGCCGGTAGTCAGCTGGATACCCTGAGCACTCTGGGCGCCCAGTGCATGCACGTCAGTCAGGAACAGCAACAGGGCTGCAAGGGTCTGGCCGGATTGGGTCAGGCCGAATTCACCGGCGGTGGTGATGGCATTGGTGGTGTCTGCACCGGCGTTAGCCAGGGCAACCACATCAGCACCGGATGACTGCGCCTGCAGGATAAAAGACGAGAAGTCGGATGTCGGGAACGGATGACGAACAGTCTGGATGACTTCGCCGCCGTTTTCTTCCACCACGCGGGTTACGTCACCTTCCAGGGCATGGCCGAAGGCGTAATCAGCGGTCAGGATAAACCAGGTTTTGCCACCTTCTTTCACCACAGCGCTCGCCGTACCGTTGGCCAGCGGATAGGTGTCATACACATAATGGATGTGGTTGGGCGTACAGTGCTCGTTGGTGATGCTGGAAGCAGCAGAGCCGGAAACGATACCCAGCTTGTTGTTTTCTTCCAGGATGTTGCTCACGGCGATGGTGACCGAGGATGCAACCAGGCCTGCCACCAGGTCCACGTCTTCGTTCTCAACCCAGCGGCGAACCGTGCTTGAAGACGAGTCCGGGCTGTTGCGGTCATCGGCACTGACAACCTCAATTTTTGCGCCGTTCACACTGCCACCAAAATCGGCAATGGCCATTTCAAGTGCTTTCAGGCCATTGGGGCCGGCCAGGTCACGGTAGGTACCGGACATATCGGCCAGGTAGCCGATCTTTACAGTGTTATCGGATATCTCAGCCTGGGCACCGCCCACAAGAAGGGCTGAGGCAACCGCTGAGGTCAGAAGCTTTTTGGTAATTGTCATTGTTGTTTCTCCGCTACTGTCTTTGCGTTGGTTTTCGGGATTCTTTCTTGTTGCTTTTGTTGCACTCTCGAACCCGGACATTAAACGCCCAGGTATCTATCCAGCATCGACTGCTTGCTTTCAAGCTCGTCGGCGCTGATCTCCTCCACAATCTGGCCGTGTTCCATCACGTAATGACGGTCCGCCAGGGGTGCGGCGAAATGAAAATTCTGTTCTACCAGGACAATCGTCAGACCCTTCTCCTTGAGATGAATCAGCACCTCGCCCAACTTCTCGACGATGACCGGGGCCAGGCCCTCGGTAATCTCATCAAGCAGCAGCATGTTGGCGCCGGTTCTCAGTATCCGGGCCATCGCCAGCATCTGCTGTTCTCCACCAGAGAGCTTGGAACCCTGGCTGGTGCGGCGCTCGTAAAGGTTCGGGAACATGGAGAAGATTTCTTCCAGCCCCATACCGCCGCTTCTTACTACCGGAGGGAGTGTCAGGTTCTCCATGACATTAAGCCCGGAAAAAATGCCCCGGTGTTCGGGGCAATACCCGACTCCCAACCTTGCTATGTGGTGAGGCGCACAGGACATGGTCTCCTCACCGTTGATCATGATGGAGCCGGTGCGCCGGCCCACCATATTCATGATGGCTTTCAGGGTTGTACTGCGGCCGGCACCGTTACGGCCCAGCAGGGTCACCAGCTCGCCACGCTTAACCTCCAGATCAATGCCATGGAGGATGTGAGACTCGCCATAAAACGCGTGAAGCCCGGAGATGCGTAGCTGTTCGTATTCTTTGTGGGGGGTCGGGCTCATTCCGCTGTCTCCTGCTTCTTGGTCGCGGTACCACCCATGTACACCTCACGGACCCGGGGATCGTCGGACACGTCCTGGTAATCGCCTTCGGTCAGCACCGAGCCCTGGGCCAGCACGGTGACCCGGTCACAGAGTTTGCTGACCACCCCCAGGTTGTGCTCTACCATCAGCACCGTGCGGCCCTGGGCGGCCTTGCGCACCAGTTCCACCACCTGCTCCACGTCTTCGCTACCCATGCCCTGGGTGGGCTCGTCCAGCAGCATCAGCTCCGGCTCCATAGCCAGCGTCGTCGCCAGCTCAAGCGCACGCTTGCGGCCATAGGCCAGCTCTACAGTGGTGGTGTTGGCAAATTCGGTCAGGCCCACGCTGTCCAGCAGTTCCATGCAGCGGTCATTGAGTTTGTTCAGGGACTCGCCGGATTTCCAGAACCGGAAGGAGTTGCCTTCGAAGCTCTGCAGAGCCACACGAATGTTTTCCAGTGCGGTCATGTGGGGGAACACGGCGGAAATCTGGAAGGAACGCACCACACCCTCGCGGGCAATGGCAGCGGACTTCATGGACGTGATATCCATCCCCTTGAACAGGATCTTGCCGCGGGTAGGAATAAGGAACTTGGTGAGGAGATTGAATACGGTGGTCTTGCCCGCACCGTTGGGTCCGATAAGCGCATGGATGTGGCCACGCTGCACCTTCAGGTTGACGTCATTGACCGCGACAAAGCCCTTGAACTCTTTGACGAGGTTTTGGGTCTCCAGAACGAACGGGTCACTCATGAGCCATTCTACCTTTTGTTATTGTTGTGCATTTATACTAACTACAGAGTAGATTGACGTCTACGTAAACGTCAACCGTAAATCGCACTTTTTTGGCCAATCTCTATGCGCAAAAAGTCGCATATCAGCGACAGCACCCGGTCGGGCTGCTGCAAATGCGGTGAGTGACCGGTTTCGGGCATGAAAACCGGTGTTGCCCCGCTTCCAATGCCCTCCACGATGCGGGTCACCTGCTCGGGAACCCCATATTCGTCGTCCTCCCCCTGAATGATCATAGCCGGGCATTGGATGGCGTCCAGCCAGGGCCCAAACTTCAGTGATTGTTGAAAGCCCTCATCCAGCCACACCTCCTGCCAGGCGTTGAAGAGCGAATCCGTGCGTTCGCCATGGTGGCGCATCAGTTTTTCGCGAATGCCCTCTTCCCTATAACGCCGCCCCATGTCGCGAATGCCCGCCAGGGTCAGGTGATCCGCCCAGGTATGGGCGGCCATGGTGATCAACCCTTTTACTCTTGTGCCCAGCTCTGCCGCCGCAATCAGGGCTATGGAACCACCGTCGCTGTGACCCACCAGAATGACCTTGTCGATTTCCAGCGCATCCAGCAGCCGGGGCAGCCACACGGTGCCTTCCTGCTCCAGGTAGTCGTAGGGGCGTGGCAATGGCTCGTCACTGGAGGCGCCATAGCCCTGGCGCTCATAGACCAGCGCGTCCAGGCCTGTGGCCTCCGCGAGCCGGCGGGGGAACTGTTTCCACAGGGCGATATTGCCCAGGGATTCGTGCAGGAAAACCAGTACCGGTCCGGAGCCTTTTCCGTGGCTCAGCCGCTGCACCTGAACCCTGGCCCCATCCCCCAGCGGGACAGAGATGTCACTGACATTCATGCCATCACCGCTTGGCCGGAATGGCATAGGTGATGGTGGCATGGGCCACCGGGTCTTCCAGGCCATCCGAGTAGATATAAACCTCGCCGACGCCGCTGGCCTTGCCAATTCTCAGCATCCTGGCCTGCGCCCTAATCGGGCTGTGGGACACCGGCTTGCGCAGGAAATTGATATTCAGGTTGCTGGTCACTGCCAACGGCACCAGGCCGATCTTCCCCAGCAGCGCGGCGTAAAGGGCGACGTCTGCCAGCCCCATCATCGCAGGGCCGGCAACGGTGCCACCGGGGCGCAGGTGCTCGTCATCCACATCCAGCTTCATTTCGGCCCAGCCGTCACCCAGCTTCTCCAGGCTGCCGTAACGGGCACCCTGGGGAAACTGGTCGGCGAGGAAGGCCTGCAGTTCCTCGAAGGTAACAATCATCCGTGCTTCTCTTCTTTCGCCTGGTTACGCAGAACGAAGCGCTGGATCTTGCCACTGGGGGTTTTCGGCAGCTCATCCACGAATTCGATTTCCCGCGGGTAGGCGTGAGCAGACAGGCGGTGGCGCACCAGCTCCTGCAGCTCATCCTTCAGGGCGTCTTCGTTCTCCGGCTCCTGATCGCCTTTGATGACCACATAGGCCTTGATGATTGAGCCGCGCTTTTCATCGGGCTTGGCCACCACACCGGATTCGGCAACGGCCTTGTGCTCCAGCAGGGTGCTTTCCACATCTGCCGGGCCGACGCGGTAACCCGCGGTGGTGATGATGTCATCGTCGCGGCCGCTGAAGGAGAAGCAGCCGCCACCGTGATTCACCACCATATCGCCGGTGAGGTAATAGCCGTTCACAAACGGGTCTTTCTCGCCCCAGGTGTAGCCATCGAAGTGGAACAGCGGGGAGGCTTTCACATCGACCGCCAACTGGCCGATTTCGCCCTCGCCCACTTCCTGGTTTTTCTCGTTCAGCGCAACGACTTTGTGGCCGGGCGAGGAGTAGCCCATGGAACCCGGGCGCACCGGGTGCTCAAGGCCATGGAAGTTGCAACAGGTCATGCCGGTTTCAGTCTGGCCGTAGTGGTCTTTGACCGGGCAGAAGTGGCGCCGCTCGATCCAGTTCACCACTTCCGGGTTCAGCGGTTCGCCGGCACTGCTGGCCACCCTCAGACCGAGGTTTTCACCCTCCGGCAGCACATGGTCATTGGCCTTCAGCAGCCGGTAGGCGGTGGGTGCCGCCGCCAGGTTGGTAATTTTGTACTTGCGGATCATGTCGTAGGTGGTTTCCGGGGTAAAAGCACCCGGATTGAAGTGGGTCGCGTGCCCCATCAGCAGCGGACCAATCACCGCGTAATAAAGGCCGTAAGCCCAGCCCGGATCAGCCACGTTCCAGAACACGTCATCGTCCCGCAAATCGATGGCGTACTTCATGTACACATAGAACGCCAAAAGCGCCTTGGCCGGCACCGCCACACCCTTGGACTTGCCCACGGTGCCCGAGGTGAACATCTGCAGGAACGGATCACTGCCCTTGATCAGTACTGGCTCAAACTCCGCTGACTGGTCTGCCAGAGTCTTGTCAAAGTCCGGGATGTCACCACTCACTTCGGCGGCGTTGACACATACCACCGGCGCACAGTCCTTCACTTCAATCAGTTTGGGGTAGTTGACGGGATCAGTGACCACCAGCTTTGTGCTGGCCCGCTCGAAGCGGTATTCAATAGCACCGGGGCCGAAGGCGGTGAACAAAGGCTGGTAGACAGCGCCGGCTCTCAGGGTGCCAGCGATGACGATGAGCAGCTCCGGGCTGCGGGGCAACAGGGCAGCAACCCGGTCGCCTTTGCCAATGCCCCGGGACGTCAGGTAATTCGCAAACCGGGCGGATTGTTCTTTCAGCTCGGCAAAGGTGAGCTTGCCGGAGCCGCCGTCCGCTTTTTCGTAATACAGGGCAACCCGCTGGGGGTCGTCCGCCCACTTGTCACAGATCTCCGTGCAGACGTTCAGGCCCGCATCAAGGCTACCCTCCAGTACCTCGGCTTCAAGGCTGGCGGGATCGAAATTGTCATAGACTGATTGGTATTCCGGGAGGCTCATAGTCCAGTCCTTTTATTGTTGTGGACGATTTCTGTTCTCAATGTTTAGCACAGGCTATAGTTTACGTAAAGGTAAACATTAAGCTGAAAATAAACGCCTTCAGAACCTGACAGCATGGGCGAAAACCCCGTTCCTCAGATTCCGAAGGCGCTGCCTACTCAGCTTTGCCCGCGGTAATAGAATTTCTGGATACTGGAGAAGTCCAGCCCACCGTTACCCTCACCGGCATGCAGCTCAAACAGGTTGCGGGCCAGCGAACCCATGGGAATGGGCGCGTGATTCTTGACGGCGTTGTCGAAGGCCAGGCCCAGATCCTTGTTCATCAGGTCAACCAGGAAACCACCTTCGTAATTGCGTGAAGCCGGTACGCCTTCCATCACACCCGGCCAGGGATTGTAGACGTTCAACGCCCAGTTGCCGCCAGAGCTCTGCTTCATGATTTCCGAGAGCACGGCGGGGTCCAGCCCGTTCTTTACGCCCAGGGCCAGGGCCTCGCTGGTGCCGCTCATCAGGATGGCCAGCAGCATGTTGTTGCAGATCTTGGCAATCTGGCCGGCGCCGTGAGGGCCGGCATGAAAGATGTTCTTGGCCATGCCATCAAGAATGGGCCTGGCACGCTCGAAGGCATCTGCCTCGCCACCGCAGATAAACGTCAAAGTGCCGGCTTTGGCACCACCGACACCACCGGACACCGGTGCGTCCATAAAGGTAATGCCAGCGGCAACGGCCGCTTCGGCCACGCCCTTTGCGGTTTCCGGCGCAATGGTCGACGAGTCGATCACCAGCGTGCTGGACGGCAGGATTTTCAGCAGGCCATTGTCACCCAGGTAAACCGATTCCACATGCTGGCCGGCTGGCAGCATGGAAATCACCACCTCCGCGCCTTCCACCGCTTCCTGGATGGTCGCCGCGGATTTCGCGCCTTCGCTGGTGAGTGCCTTGACCGCCTCTGAGGACAGATCAAACACCGTCAGGTTGTGGCCTGCCTTGACGAGATTGGAGGCCATGGGCCCGCCCATGTTGCCAAGACCGATAAACGTGATAGTCGCCATATTATTGTTCTCCGTTTTTGATCAGGTTTGGTCTGTTCGGTGTTAGTCAGGACTCCATAAAGAACCGATCGATCCACTCAGGGTCCACGCTTTCCAGTGTGGGGAAATGCCAGCGTGGCTTGAGATCCTTGTCGATCAGCAGTGCCCGTACGCCTTCTGCAAATTCCCCCATTTTCAGGCTGCGTTTTGATATCCGAAGCTCCTTGTCGAAAACCTGGGACAGGCTGTCATGCAAGGTGTTGTGATAGTGCTGCCAGGTCAGTGTCATGGAAGCCGGTGACGCCGCCGCAACGGTCTTGACCGCCTTGATCAGCCACGGGTCTTCGCCGGCGTACTGGCCCAGGTTATCCACCACTTCCATTAATGAATCGCCATCGGTAAGCGCCTGGATCACATCAAAGTGCTCGCGCACCACGGACTGCGGCATTGCCTCGCGGGAGCCTGCCTCGAACCGGCGCAATACCTTACTGACAGCACCATGGGCTTCGTCGCCAAAGTCGGACTGTTGCAGAGCCTGCTTGACCTCGTCGCGCATGTCATGGCGAATAAAACGGTCTGCAAGCCCGGTGAAGATGGCATCTGCCCCGTTCATACGTGCGCCGGTCAGCCCCAGGAACAACCCGGTGCGCCCCGGCATTTTATTCAGGAACCAGCCTGCGCCCACATCCGGATACAGGCCAATGCTCACTTCCGGCATTGCCACGCGGGTATGTTCTGTTACCACCCGGTGAGAGCCGCCTGACATCAGGCCCAGGCCACCGCCAATGACAAGGCCGTTACCCCAGACGATAAACGGCTTGGGGTAGGTGTGTATCTGGTAGTCCAGTTCGTACTCGTCGGTAAAGAACGTATCCCCTTCACTGGCGGAACGACTGTCGGACCGGGGTTCGGTCATATCCCGGTACAGCGCCACAATGTCGCCACCGGCACACAGGGCCTTGTCGCCCTCGCCTTCCAGCCAGACAGCGCCGATGGCGTCGTCCGCGGCCCATTGGTCCAGCCTGGGCTTCAGCAGATGGATCATTTCCAGCGACAGTGCGTTCATGGAACGAGGTGTGTTCAGCCGCGCAACACCGATGCGTTTGCCGCCGGCAGCTTCCAGTTCTTCAAAAATGACTGCTTGATTGCTCATACCATTAACTCAGTAGTCCGGCCCGGTTTATCAGTGCTTCTTATCGGTTTTTCCATTCAGGCTTGCGCTTTTCAAGGAACGCATTCACTCCTTCACGCTGGTCTTCGGTGCGGAACAGATCCACAAACAATTCCCGCTCCATGCGCCAGCCGTCGTCGTGGCTGCGGCCATCGCGGGCGCTCATCACCAGGGTTTTGCAGCGGGCGACAGACGAGGGGCTCTGTTTGCTGGCCATGTGTGCCAGTTCCAGAGCCTTGTCCAGAGCGGCGCCAGCTGGCACCACTTCTTCCACCAGGCCAATGCTCAGCGCCTTGTCGGCTTTGATGCGTTCGCCGCAGAGAATCATTCTCTTAGCCCAGCCTTCACCCACCAGCCAGGGCAGGTTCTGGGTGCCACCGGCACAGGGCAGCAGCCCCACGGTGGCTTCCGGCAGGGCCATCTGGGCGTGTTCTTCGGCGATGCGGATATCGCAGGCCATGGCACACTCCAGGCCACCGCCCATGGCATAACCGTTGACTGCCGCGATGGACACACCACGGAAACGGCTCAGGGCACTGAAGGCCCGGCCGAAGGCCTTGCCCATCAAGTCGGCATTGGCAATATCACCGTCGGCAAAGCTCTTGAGATCCGCGCCGGCCGAGAAAAACTTCTCGCCCTGGCCGGTGACCACCAATGCAAAGATATTGAGGTCTTCGTTCAGCGCTTCGATGGTCTCTTCCAGCGCCTTCAGGGAGTCCAGCGTCCAGGTATTGGCCGGTGGATTGTTGATAGTGATAATCGCGGTGTGGTCGCGTTTTTCCAGCTGAATCAGTTCGCTCATGAGAGATTCCTTGTTATTGGATGGCCTCGGCCACGCCGGGCTCAAGTAGCCGGCGGGCCACGATCAGCCGCATGATTTCGTTGGTGCCTTCCAGGATCTGGTGCACCCGCAGGTCACGCACATAACGCTCCAGCGGGTATTCCCGGATATAGCCGTACCCACCATGAAGCTGAAGCGCCTCGTTGCAGACATCAAAGCAGGCATCGGTGGCAAAGCGTTTGGCCATGGCGCAATGGAGGGTGGCTTCATTGTCGCCCTGATCCAGCCGGTAGGCAGCCAGACGGACCATCTGCCGGGCTGCGACCAGGTTGGTGGCCATGTCCGCCAGCTTGAACTGCAGCGCCTGGAAGCCCGCCAGGGCCTGGCCGAACTGCTCACGCTCGTGCATGTAATTACGGGCGCGCAGCAAGGCTGCATGGGCGCCACCGATAGAGCAGGTGGCAATGTTCAGGCGGCCGCCGTCCAGCCCTTTCATGGCGATCATGAAGCCCTGGCCTTCCTCGCCGAGCCGGTTGTTGGCCGGCACACGGACGTTCTCGAACGTAATCTGGCGGGTGGGCTGGCTGTTCCAGCCCATCTTTTCCTCAGCCTTGCCGTAGTGGATACCGTCACTGTCGGCAGGCACCACGAAGGCACTGATGCCCTTGGGGCCACTGTCCGGCGCGCCGGTGCGGGCCATGACTACCAGCATCTGGGTGGCGCCGGCGCCGGAGATGAACACCTTGCTGCCGTTGAGCAGATAGCTGTCGCCGTCCCGGGTGGCTTTGGTGCGCAGGTTACCGGCATCGGAGCCGGCACCCGGTTCGGTCAGGCAGTAGGAGCCCAGCCATTCACCGCTGGCCATTCTCGGCGCGATCTGTTTCTGGATGTCGGCGTTACCGAACTGAGCCACCATCCAGGTGGCCATATTGTGAATGGTGATGTAGGCGGCGGTGGAAGGGCAGGCAGCCGCCAGCTCTTCCACGATGACGCTGGTATCCAGCCGTGACAGCCCCATGCCGCCCTGGGCTTCCGGGGTGTAGATACCACAGAAGCCCATTTCACCCGCTTCGCGGATCACCTCTACCGGAAACACATGGTCCGCATCCCATTTCGCCGCGTGGGGCGCCATGGCCTTTTCCGCGAAGGCCCTGGCGGCCTCGCGGAAGGCCAGCTGATCTTCCGTCAGATCAAAGTTCATGGGTTCTCCTTACCGCATGCGGATGGAGAAATTGGTTTCCGCAACTGCGTCGCTGTTGAACCAACGGGCAGTAATGGTCTTGGTCTCGGTGTAGAACTTCACCGCCTGCTTGCCGTAAGCATGCTGGTCACCGTAGAAGGAACCCTTCCAGCCGGTGAAGGAGAAGAACGGCAGGGGCACCGGAATGGGTACGTTGATGCCTACCTGACCCACTTCGATTTCATGCTGGTAGCGGCGTGCCGCACCACCGGAGTTGGTAAAGATGGAGGTGCCGTTACCGTAGGGGCTGTCATTCACGAGGGCGATGGCATCCGCCAGGGTATCCACTTCCATGCAGCACAGCACCGGGCCGAAGATTTCTTCCTTGTAGATATCCATGTCTGTCTTGACGCCCGAGAACAGCGTGGGGCCAACCCAGTTGCCATCCGGCAAGCCGTCGACGGTGCAGTTACGGCCGTCCAGCAGCAGATTGGCGCCTTCCTGCTCACCGCGGGTAATCAGTGACTCCACCCGCTCTTTTGCTTTCTGGCTGATGATCGGCCCGTAGCTGGCAGACTTGTCGTTCCAGGCGCCCGGCTTGGCTGCGGCCAGGGCTTCCTTCACTTCCGGGATCCATTCCTGGGCCTCGCCCACAAACACTGCCACGGAAATGGCCATGCAACGCTGGCCGGCAGCACCAACCGATGCGCCTACCAGGGCCCTGACCACCTGATCCTTGTCCGCATCCGGCAGCACAACCATGTGGTTCTTGGCGCCGGCGAAGCTCTGCACACGCTTCATGTTGCGGGTACCGGTTTCGTAGATGTAACGACCAACCGGCACGGAACCGACGAAGGAGACTGCCTTGATGGCCGGGTCGGTCAGCAGTACATCCACCTGTTCCTTGCCGCCGTGAACCACCTGCAATACACCCTTGGGTGCGCCGGCCTGTTCAAACAGCTCCGCCAGCTTCATCGGGGTCAGCGGGTCCTGCTCCGACGGCTTGAGGATAAAGGTGTTCCCGCAGGCGATGGCCATGGGGAACATCCACAGCGGAATCATCGCCGGGAAGTTGAACGGGGTGATACCGGCACAGACACCCAGGGGCTGGGTGTAGGAGTAGGTGTCAACTTCGCGGGCCACGTTCTCGACGGTTTCGCCCATCATCAGCGATGGCACGTTGGCCGCATGCTCCACAACCTCGATACCACGCCATACGTCGCCCTTGGCGTCCTCGAAGGTTTTGCCGGTTTCACTGGAGAGAATCTCGGCAATTTCGTCGTGGTGTTCTTTCAGCAGTGCCTGGTAGCGCATCATTACCCGGGCGCGTTCGGAAACCGGGGTTTCTTTCCAGGCCTTGAACACTTCACCGGCGTTGTCGATGGCGCGTCGCATTTCGTCAGCTGTGGTGCAGGGCGCGCGCGCAATCACTTCGTTGGTGGCTGGATCGGTGACGTCAATCCACTGGTCGGTCTGGCTCTCTACGAGCTCACCGGCGATATAAAGGGGTACGTTTTTCATAGCGATGTTCCCTGTCATTGTTGTAGGTATTGGGGTCTTTACCCTCTGGTTGTCATCGATCCTAGCACAGCCCGCTGTCGCTTCATGATTGACTAAGTTTCGACCATGATGGATTATCTTTAGATACATCAGGAATGCAGCCAACGAATATGACCAGAACCTCCCAATGGCCCGTGCCGCCAGACAGTATCCGTTATGTCATCCCGGACCCGGTTATACGTAGCCTGTCGCGGCACCCCCTGACCCGTGACCTGTACCCGCTGGCTTTTGGCCACTACCGCCGCGCCGCAGGCCATCACATGCACCGGGAACACCATAACGACGATCTTTTGATCCACTGCACGGAGGGCGAGGCCTACCTCAATGTCGAAGACGAACCCTGCGTGGTCCGGGCCGGCGACCTGGTACTGATTCCTGCAGGAGCTGCCCACCGATATACCGCCGCGCCGGAGAACCCATGGACAATCCATTGGGTGCACTACGCCGGCCCGCTGGCGGAAAATTTCCGTCAGCATATGGGGTTTACCGATGACATCCGCATCCAGCATATCGGGCGGCAGCCGAGGTTGCTGGTGGATTTCAATGGTTTGTTATCAGTGAGGCAAACCGGCTTCCGTACCCCCGGCCTCGTCCACGTGGCCAACCGCTTGCGGCAATTACTGGCAGCGGTTCCCCTGAGCGTTGGCGAGGCCAGTCACACCCAGCAGCCGGACCTGGACATCATCCACAACTTCATGCGGGAACACCTGGACGAACGCATTACCCTCGGCCAGCTAGCGGACCTTTCCGGCCTCTCGCCCGCCCATTTCGCCACCCGCTACCGGGCCCTGACCGGAGTGTCCCCCATCCAGCATTTCCTGCACCTGAAAGTAGAGCAGGCCTGCCAGATGCTGGACACCACGGACCATTCCTTCACCCAGATCAGCAATATGCTGGGGTACGACGACAACTATTATTTCTCCCGCCTGTTCAAGAAAGTCATGGGCCAGTCTCCGACAGACTACCGCCACACCCACCGCCATTGAGCTGCTTTTCCGACGAGCTTGTTGCCGTTATCGGGCTCGGTGCATACTGGAAGCCACCGTTACCAGGCCCCATAACAATAAACTCAGGAGATCCCTGTGACCCGCCCACCCGTGTACACCGAAACCAATGGTGCAGTTATTACCATTGTCATAGACCGTCCCGAAAAACGTAACGCCGTTGACCGCGAAACCGCCAATGCCCTGCGCCAGGCTTTCACCGATTTCGAAAAGAACGATGAGCTGAAAGTGGCGGTTCTTTGGGGCGAAGGCGGCAACTTCTGCGCCGGCGCCGACCTGGAAGCCGTCGGCGACCCAGAACGGCGCAACGACATTGAGGCCACAGGGACAGCATCCGGCCCCATGGGCCCGTCCCGCATGGAACTGTCGAAGCCCGTCATTGCAGCGGTGGCCGGATATGCGGTTGCCGGCGGCCTGGAACTGGCGCTTATGTGCGACCTGAGAGTGGCGGAGAAAACCGCAACGTTCGGGGTATTCTGCCGCCGCTGGGGTGTACCACTGATTGATGGCGGGACGGTGCGCCTGCCCAGGATCATCGGCCACGGTAATGCGATGGACATGATCCTGACGGGGCGGCCGGTCAACGCCGATGAAGCCAAGACCATGGGGTTGGCGAACCGGATAGTAGCCGATGGCCAGGCCCGACCCGCCGCAGAAGCCCTGGCGGCAGACATTGCCGGCTTTCCCCAGAAGTGTTTGCGCGCCGATCGGCAGTCGGCTATTCACCAATGGGATATGAAACTGTCCGACGCCCTGGCTGCAGAAGGCGCCGGGGGCTATCCTGTGGTATTCGAAGAAGCTATCGAAGGTGCCGGCCGCTTTGCCGGCGGTGCCGGACGCCACGGAGCTTTCAATAAACCCAACAACCACAACAAACCCAGCGAGCCTTCATGAGACTGGTCTGCATATCGGATACCCACAGCATGCACCGTCAGGTTCAGGTGCCGGACGGCGACATCCTGATCCACGCCGGTGACTGCCTGGGGGTGGGCACCCTTGAGGAACTGGAAGACCTGGACAACTGGTTTGCCGAACAGCCCCACCGCCACAAGATCCTGATTGCCGGCAACCACGACTGGTGCCTGCAGGATGAGCCGGCAGAGGCCGAAGCACTGATCAGTAACGCGATTTACCTGCGGGATACTGGTACTGAAATTGAGGGCCTGAAGTTCTGGGGCAGTCCGTGGACGCCGGTGTTCTTCGACTGGGCCTTCAACCTTTCGCGCGGCCCGGTCATCGCGGAGCGATGGGAACAGATTCCCGCCGATACCGATATCCTGATCACCCACGGCCCACCGGCGGGCATTCTCGACCAGGTGATCACAGCCACCCACTCCCAGTCCGTGGGCTGCGACGACCTGACACAGGAACTGGAGCGGCTACGGTTGAAAATGCACGTGTTCGGACACATTCACGAAAGCCATGGTCAACTCAACCTGAATGACTGCCGGTTCGTTAATGCCAGCACCTGCGACGGCAGTTTCAAACCGCTGAATCCGCCAATCGTCGTGGACCTGTGAGGGTTCCGGTTCAGCGGTCCGCAACTACCCGCTCAACCGCACTGCGAAGTTCAGGGGCGTCCGGTTTAACGCGACTGGGAAACGCCTCCACAACCTCGCCCCGGGCATTCAGCACATACTTGTGAAAGTTCCAGCGGGGCTGACTGCTCTGGCTGTTGATGGCCCGGAATACCGGATTGGCTTCGCTTCCGGTCACCACCGAGGGCGCAATCATGGTGAAACTGACGCCAAAATTAACAAAGCAGACCTTGGCAGCCTCTTCCTCGGTCGCCGCCTCCTGGCGGAAATCATCACTGGCAAAGCCAACGACCACCAGGCCCTTGTCGCTGTACTCCTTATGCAGTGCTTCGAGCCCCTCAAACTGCCCGGTGTAGCCGCAGCGGCTGGCGGTATTGACCACCAGCATGGGTTTACCGGCGGCGATGTCGCACAGGTTGACGGAATCCGACGAGTGCAGCTTTCTCAGGTCATGATTGAGGAAGGCCGGACACTCAGCGGCCATCACCGACGCTGAAGACAAGATGAAAATCACGGCAATCAGGGCTCGCATATCGGCTTCTCCATAGGGCATCATCAGTGATCATTCTATGCTTACGCTCTGGCCAGCAAAACAGTTTCTATGACGCCCGTATCAACCCCACATTCCTCCATTCCCGGCACCGCCGACCTGGACAATCCGCTGTACTATCTCGAAAACTTCGAGACGGTCGTACGCTGGGTGCGCCGGCACCACAGTGATTTGCTGACCGCAGAGGAAACCGGGCACATAGACAGCCTGCTGACGCTGAACCAGCCGGAGCGGGCACTGGTGGCGCGGCTGGTGATGCGCACTGGTGAACTGTTCCGGGTGGAAAAGCTTAACTACCCCGAGTTTGGCGTTCCGGTGGCTGACGCTGCCAGCGGATTGTCGCGCAGCGGCTGGATTGATGACGCCCCGGACATCCCCCTGACTGAGGTCTTTCGCCTGTTCACCCTTGCTGAACTTCGCCCTGCCCTGGCGGACCGGATCTCAGCGACTGGCTTGCCGGCCGCTGCCGCCAAGGGACTGCTGAAAGACACACTGATCCCTCTGCATCCAGATCCCGCTCCCGTGGAACACTGGCTGCCAAACCTGCCCACTCGGGTAATCCGACTGAACCACATGGCCCTGTTTGATCGCCTGAGGCTGATGTTCTTCGGCAATCTGCGCCAGAGCTGGTCCGATTTCGTGCTGGTGGAACTGGGTCATCAACAATACGAACAGGTCCCCCTCTCTGCTGAATCCCGCGCCTTTGACGAACGCGACGATGTGGATCGCTACCTGGTCATGCATCACTGCCGCGAACGCCTGGACAACGGCGAATCACCGGAAACCGTATGGCAGGAGGTGCCGGCCGCCTCCGACAATGCCTGGCTGGAAAGTCGGCGTGGCCGCTTATTGTTTGAACTGGGCAAGCTGGCAGAACGTGGCCGGAACACAGAGCTGGCACTGGCCGCCTATGAGCAAAGCGGCCACCGTGAGGCCCGCCTGCGGCAATTACGCCTGCTGGAACGGCTGAAGCGATACCGCGAAGCCTGGCAGCTAATCATAGCCGCCGGTGAGGAGCCAAGGTTTGGCGCGGAAGAACGAGGGCTTGAACGCATCCAGTCACGCCTGGCCAAAAAACTGGGTAAAACCCCGCCTCCGCCATCCGCACGCCCGGCGCTGACGGCCTTTACCCTGGAGCTGGACAATCCGGAGGGCCACTCGGTGGAATGGGTGGCTATGGAACACCTGTCCCAGCCGGAAGCGCCGGTTGCCTACGTGGAAAACACCTTGATCAACGGCCTGTTTGGCCTGCTGTGCTGGCCGGCCCTGTTCGCCCCTGTTCCCGGCGCCTTCTTCCATCCCTTCCACACCGGTCCGGTGGATCTGTATCGGGATGATTTTGTGGAGCGCCGGCAAGCACTGTTTGACGACTGCCTGGACGCCCTGGCCACCGACGATTATAAATCCCGGATCCGTAACACCTGGCGGCAGAAGCAGGGCGCTGCTTCGCCCTTCGTGATCTGGCCGGCGCTCTCTGAGGACCTGTTAAACCTGGCGCTGGAATGCATCCCCACCCACCACCTGGAGCTGATGTTCCGGCGCCTGCTGGACAACCTGCGGGAACACCGCAGCGGTTTTCCCGACCTGATCCGCTTTCAACCCGGTCATTCCGATCCGAACCGGCGCTATGAGATGATCGAAGTAAAAGGCCCCGGTGATCGTCTGCAGGATCACCAGACCCGCTGGCTGGAGTTCTGTGTTGGCCAGGATATTCCGGTGTCCGTCTGCTACGTCCGCTGGGCCAGGATTGCCGAATGAGCGAACTCAAGGTGGCGGTGCGCACTCTCTGCGAGTTCGCCGCCCGCAAGGGTGACCTGGACTTGCGCTACACGCCGGCACCCACGTCGGAAGAAGGCATTGCCGGCCATGGCGCCGTGCAGGCACGTCGCGGGCCAAGGTATCAAAGCGAGGTTGCACTGGCCGGCCAGTGCGGCAAGCTGATGGTCAGTGGGCGGGCCGATGGGTACGACCCGATCGCCGGCCGGCTGGAAGAAATCAAGACCCACCGTGGCGACCTGTCCCGGGTGCGGGAGGCCCAGCGCAACCTGCACCGGGCGCAGCTGAGGGTTTACGGGGCGCTGCTGTGCCGTCAGGAAACGCTGAAAACGATCGATCTGGCGCTGATCTACTACGATGTGGGCAAGGACAAAGAGACGCCCATCACCGAAACCGCCAGCGCCGACGAACTCTGGCAGGAACTGGAACAACTCTGTGCCATCTACAGCGGCTGGGCGGAACAGGAGGCCAGTCACCGGCAGGAAAGGGACGGCGCGCTGGCACGGCTGACATTTCCCTTCCCTGACTTCCGCCCCCAGCAACGCGCCCTGGCGGAAACCGTTTACAAGAGCACCCTTCGCCACCGAACGTTGCTGCTGGAAGCCCCCACCGGTCTCGGCAAGACTCTGGGCACTCTGTTCCCGGCCCTTATGGCAATGCCTGCGGCCAAACAGGACAGGCTGTTCTACCTCACCAGCCGCAACACCGCTCGCCACCTGGCGGTGGATGCCGTTCATCTTTTACGGGAGAAGCAACCGGGCGCGCTGCCCTTGCGAACCCTGGAACTGGTCGCCAAGGACCACGCCTGCGAACACCCGGACAAGGCCTGCCACGGCGACGCCTGCCCGCTGGCCAAGGGCTTCTTCGACCGGCTTCCAGAGGCTCGGGCAGACGCCGCCAATCACACCGGCGCCCTGACCCAGCCGGTACTGGCTGACATCGCCAGCCAGCACGGCATCTGCCCCTACTTCCTGGCCCAGGAAATGGCCCGCTGGTGTGATGTCGTCGTTGCCGATGTTAACCGGATGTTCGACCAGTCCGCCCTGCTCCACGCGCTGGTCCGACAGAATGACTGGAAAGCTAGCCTGCTGATCGACGAGGCTCACAACCTGGTGGACCGGGCCAGGGGCATGTACTCGGTGGAACTGAGCCAGACCCGCTTGCTGCGGATTCGGCGGCAGGCACCCAAGGCACTGAAGCCCAGCCTGGACGGCGTGTCCCGGGCCTGGCAATCGGTGATCCGCGATCATGCCCCGGATATCAGCCGTGAACCGGTGATTCTGGATAACCTGCCCGGCTCATTGACCGGCGCGCTGAACCGCCTGGTTTCCGCCATTACCGACTACCTGGCCGACCATCCGCCGGATCTGGCGCTTCAGGAGCTGATGTTCGAAAGCCTGGCCTTTACCAAACTGGCGGAGGTCTTCGGCGACCACTCCCTGTGCGAACTGGTCAGGCCCGGTCGTGGCAAGGCGCAGCTGGCTATCCGTAACCTCATCCCGGCGGACTTCCTCAAGCCTCGCTTCGAGGCCGCTGACAGCACCCTGCTGTTCTCCGCCACCCTGTCACCCGGCATCTATTACCGTGACTTACTGGGCATGCCGGAAGACACCTGCTTTCAGTCGCTGCCCGGTCCGTTTTCTGCCGACCAGCTCAGCGTGCATTTCACCCCACGCATCAGCACCCGCCAGGCCCATCGCGAACGCTCACTGGTACCCATTGCCGAACTCATTGCCCGGCAATACCACGAGAGGCCCGGCAACTACCTGGCCTTTTTCAGCAGTTTTGCCTACCTCAACCGCGTACGCGATGCCCTGGCTGACCTGGCGCCTGACATCCCCCTGCGCGCCCAGCAACCGGGCATGTCCGGCGAGGAACGTACGGCATTCCTGGACGGTTTCCGAGAGGATAATTCCAGCGTTGCCTTTGCCGTACTCGGCGGCGTATTCAGCGAAGGCATCGACCTGCCCGGCGACCGCCTGATCGGCGCCTTTGTCGCCACCCTGGGCCTGCCACCGTTTGATGCCTGGCACGAGATCCTGCGCCAGCGACTGGAACAGCGCTTCGGCGCCGGCCAGGCCTACACCTACCTGATCCCCGGTCTGCAGAAAGTCGCCCAGGCCGCAGGCCGGGTAATCCGCACGCCAGAGGACCAGGGCGTGATCTGGCTCATCGACGACCGCTTTCTTCAGCCCGACATCCGTCAGCTGTTGCCGGGCTGGTGGATGTCGGACAGCAATACCGGCCACCCCCTATAGCGGCATACCCGCCGCTTTTTGTTATGCTGCGGGATAGTTCAAAACCGGAGCATTCAATGTCGCAGTCTTCCAACGCCCAATTTTCCGCACAATCCCCGGCTTACTCGCTTCTCGAGCTGGCATCGGTACGCGAAGGTGATTCTGTTGGCCAGACCCTGGCCAACAGCGTGGCCTATGCGCAGCATGCGGAGAGCCTCGGTTTTCAGCGCTTCTGGCTGGCCGAGCACCACAACATGGAAGGCATCAGCAGTTCCGCAACGGCCGTTCTGGTGGGACACATCGCCGGCGCCACCAAAACACTTCGCGTGGGTTCGGGCGGCGTCATGCTGCCCAATCACCCTCCCCTGGTGATCGCCGAGCAGTTCGGCACCCTGGAAAGCCTTTATCCCGGACGCATCGACCTGGGCCTTGGCCGGGCACCTGGAACCGACCCGATTACCAGCCGTGCCCTGCGACGGGAAGGCCTGGGGGCGGAGCAGTTCCCCGAGGATGTTGCACGACTGCAGACCCTGCTTGGCCCGCTTCAGCCTGGCCAACAGGTAAAGGCCATACCCGGTGCCGGCACCAACGTGCCCATCTGGCTGCTCGGCTCCAGCCTTTACAGCGCCCAGCTCGCCGCCATGCGGGGCCTGCCCTACGCCTTCGCCGGCCACTTTGCGCCACGGCTCTACCGCGAGGCGATCCAGACCTACAGGGATAACTTCCAGCCCTCGGAGCAGCTGGACAAGCCCTACGTGATACTGGCTGTTCCGGCGGTGCCGGCGGATACCGACGAAGAGGCACAGTTCCTCGCCACCACCAGTTACCAGCGTATTCTGTCTCTGTTCCGTGGCCAGCCCCTATGGATGCGGCCGCCGGTGAAATCCATGGACGGACTGTGGAACAGTGGCGAGAAAGCCGGCGTGAAGGATTTCCTGTCGCTGCAATTGCTGGGCAGCGAGAACAGCATTCGCGAGCAGCTGGAGCGTTTACTGCAGACCGTGGAGGTAGACGAATTGATGTTCACCGTGGACCTCTACGACCCGGAGAAACGCCGGCACGCGCTGGACATTCTCGCGGCAACCCGACACTGAACCCGCTCACCGGAGGTCATCATGGCGACATCTGACATTCACGTATTCCTGTCCCACGGACTGGAGAGCGGCCCCGGAGGTACCAAGGTGCAGGCCCTGAAAGCGGAAGCGGAAACCTTCCCCGGGGTCACCGCGATCGCGCTGGACCATCGCAACACGAAAGTCCCCATGGAGCGCCTGCAGCAAATGAAAGAGGCCATGGCAGAGGCGGGAGTCAGTCCGGAGCGCACCGTCCTGGTCGGTTCCAGCATGGGGGGTTGGGTGTGCGCCCGTACCAGTGCCGAAACCCCGGTACTGGGGTGTTTCCTGCTGGCACCCGCGCTGGCAATGTCCGCCTATCCCCAGTCCAGCCCGCGGATTCAGGCCCGGCATACCCAGATCATTCACGGCTGGGACGATGATGTGGTGCTACCCATGCCGGTGATGGAACTGGCCCGGGAACAGAAGCTGCCATTGCTGGTGCTGCCGGACGGGCATCGGCTGGAAAACAGCCTGGAGCGACTGGTGAGCGAATTCAGGATATTCATGACCGGCTGTCTGGCGACAAACTGACAGGCAGGCTGGTCTCTATCTCATCCGCGAGGCCTCGAATACCGCCAGCTCTTCTCCGGCCTCACCCAGCAACCGTAGCTCGATGCCGCCCAGATTGACCCCCACGGTCTTAGCCAGTGCGGCAAACAGCTGGCCTTCCGTCTGGTTGTCAGGGCAGGCCATACGGGTGCTGCTCATGGAATCAAACAGCAGGTTTTCGCCCTCGACGCGATATTTACCCATGTACTGGTTGCAGCCACTGAACCCACTTACCCGGCCATCGTCCAGGAACAGAATATGGGCTTTCTGCTCACTGTCGGTTTCCGGCACAGGCTCACCGGCAACGCTCACCAGCTGCCAGTAGGTATTGGTCAGCGGCATCGCGACCACATCGCCGCCCGAGCCATGCCTGGCCGGCGAGCTTGTGCAACCGGCCAGCCATAGCACAGCGAACAGTGTTACCAGATACCCCGGTATACGCATGGTTCCTTTCATTCCATTCCTCCGTGCTGCGGGTTAGTAATGGCCGGCAAGTCACGACAACAATCTTGCCAGTCCTGATGCCCTGATCACCCCGCGTCCCACCGCCTCTTTGAGAACGCCTTGCTGGCTCACCACCAGGCTCAGCCAGTGACGGGCACGGGTGATGCCGGTGTAGACCAGCTCCCGGGTCAATACCGGGGTCAGGCGGTCCGGAATCACCAGGCAGGCGTGGGTAAACTCGGAGCCCTGGGACTTGTGCACCGTCATGGCGTAGACGGTCTCCACGGACTGCAACCGGCTTGGGGATATCCACCGGATGGTTCCACTGCCGTCACTGGACGGAAAGGCCACCCGCAGGGTATCGACCGACTCACCGGCGTCGTTGCGATCCCAGGGCACACTCAGGGTGACGCCAATATCGCCATTCATCAGGCCCAGATTATAGTCGTTTCCGGTAATCAGTACCGGACGGCCCTCGTACCAGCCCTCGGTGCGATCGACAAGGCCGGCACCGCACAGGCGCCCGGCGATCTCCCGGTTAAGCCCTTCCACCCCGAATGGGCCCTGGCGCAGCGCACACAGAACCTTGAAGTGGTTAAACCCTTCAAGCACGTCGGTCGCCCAGTGGTCCCAGTGTTCGCGCCCTTCGGTTTCACCGGCGGCGCCGGGTTTCTGGTCGCGGATGATACGCAGGTAATGGCCATAACCCACAGGCGGGTCGACCGGCTCGTTATTGACCAGACGCCCCTCACCATTGTTCCGGAAACGTTCCCGGCTGCCTGTGAGGGCGTGGCCAGCCAACAGCTCCGTGCCCGGTGCGTTGGCGCCAGCGCGGGCAGAACCACTATCCGCCGTGAGCCAGGCCACGTCTTCAAAGGCCTGTTCCCGGCACTGGCTGATCAGCTGCCTGTCCAGTTTGCCTGCGTTGGTGGCTATGGCCAGCACGCCGATACCGCTGTGTTCGTCAAAGCGATAGCTCTTGCGGAGCATGGCAACCGCCTGGTCCAGGGGCAGGCCGTCAGTATCCGTCAACGGCGATGGCAACTGGCATCCGGTGACCGATTCGAGCCATTGCGCCGTTTCCGGCAGGTAGTGGGCAGCCTCGGCACGCTGACAGAGCTCCCCCAGCACCGCGCCGGCATCCACCGAGGCCAGCTGGTCCTTGTCGCCCAACATGATCAGCCGGGCCTTATCGGGCAACGCCGCGAACACCGAGGCCATCAGGTCCACATCCACCATCGAGGCTTCATCAATGACCAGAATATCCAGCGGCAGAGGGTGATCCTCGTTATGGCGAAACTTCCGCGAACCTGGCCGGCTACCCAGTAACCGGTGCAATGTGGTGACCTGGGTGGGAATAGCCGACCTGTCGGGCCGGCCCGGCAGCTGTTCCAGGGGCAGGCGATCAACCGCACCACCGATGGACTCACTCAGCCTTGCAGCGGCCTTGCCCGTAGGTGCCGACAGACGAATACGCAGGTAAGGGCTGACACCATCAGCACCGGCCGATTCACGGGCCACCGACTGCAGGGCCGCCAGCAGATTCACCACCGTGGTGGTCTTGCCAGTGCCGGGGCCACCGGTGATCACGCTGAATCGGTTCCGGGCTGCAAGAGCACAGGCTATTTTCTGATAATCCGGCTCCTGACCAGTCCCGAACAGGGTATCCAGCGCACGGGCCAGCAGGCTTGAATCCACCAGCTCCGCGCGGTCTGCCAGACGCATCCGTATACCGCCGGCAATGGCCTGCTCGTAGCGCCAGAAACGGCGCAGGTATAACCGGGAGCCATCCAGTATCAGTGGAGTCGCCTGCTCGCCGTCACCCACCGCACTGCTTTGCCCGAGAAGCGCAACAAGTTCGCCCGGGCTGACGTCGGCAAACAGGTCGGAGGGCCGCAGGCTATCAGCCGGAAGTGCGCCCACGCCTTCCGGCGGCAGCACCAGCGTGGGTTCGGTGTCGCGGCAAAGGTGGTTTATATCCAGGCAGACATGTCCACGCCCCACCTGGTGAGAAACCATGGCGGCCAGCAATGCCAGCATGGCCGACGGTTGCTCGCCCTGTTCACTGACAATGTTGCAGACAAAAGCCGCGAAAGCATGGTCCAGGGCACGGATCCAGTCGCGCTCGACCCAGTCGTCCAGCAGAGTCAGCGCTTCAGGAGCACTGCCAGGCAAGGATGCCGTGTGCGCCGGCACTTCGTCGAACAGGTCCTGGATGTATCCGCTGTCCCCCGTCATGCTGCCCTCTCCTGTTGACCACTGAACAGCCGGTCCAGTTGCTCGATCAGTTCACGGGGCGGCCGCTCAGTGAAGGCGCCGGCGCCAGGTGTGTCACATCCTCGCAGGAACAGGTAGACCGCACCGCCAACATGGGTGTCATAGTCATAGTCCGGCAGCCGCGACTTCAGCAGGCGATGCAGAGCCAACAGGTAAATGACGTACTGCAGGTCATATCGATTTTCGAGGATTTTCTCTATCATCACGTCGTTGGTATAAGCCTGGTCATCCTCCCCCAGGACGTTGGACTTGTAGTCGAGCACGTAGTAGCGGCCCCCGTATTCGAACACCAGGTCAATAAAGCCCTTGAGCATACCGTTGAAAGTGGTTTCGTGGGCTTCCGGCCGGTTCTCGCCATTCAGGGTGTGCTGGCGAACCAGTTTGTCCATGGTGCGGGTATTTACCTGGTGGCTTTCAAACCAGAATTCCAGCTCCGGTCGGAAGGTTTCCAGACCTGCTAGGGAGCAGCTCCCCCCGCTATCCGGCAGGGGAATATCCGCAGTGACCAGCGTGTGGATCCAGGTTTTCAGAGTCTCCACCCAGTCGCTCCAATTGCGCAGTTTGCAACGACGTTCCAGCAATTCATGGAGATCATCCGGTGTGTGGGCTACCTTTCGGAATCCCTGGGTGGCGCACCACTCCAGAATATCGTGAAGGAAGGTGCCCGGGCCGGCCCCCCTGGGGAAGCTGTGCTGGTTGAAGGGAAGCGGGCCTTTGGCCACTGCATCGGTTGAGGCTGCGATATCGGTGCCTGTGCTTTCATCTTCCTCTCGCAGGTTCTCCTGTTCCGGGTCCTCACTGGCGGGGGCAAACTCGCCATCAAAACGACTACGGGCGCCATAGGTGATAGCGGAGTAGCTGGCAATCCACCAGTTTTCCTTCGCTTCACGCACGGGCTCCAGAGCCTTACCAAGCTCGGGTTCCGTTTCACCGGCATAAACATCGTCCCCGGGCTCAGGCACCGGCGCTACCTCGATCGCGGGCTCGCCGGCGGCCATAGCCTGCAGGAAGGGCATCAGATCAGTGTCGTCCTCACTGGCCTCACGGCCCACCAGGTGCCCCAGGCCGCTCTGGCGCCAGCCCTTGATACCGGCGGCGCCTACCCAGGTGGCGTGGCGGGAGCGGGTCAGGGCGACATAGAATTTGCGGATATCCTCGCCCAGTCGTTCACGGTCAGCCCGGGCGAGAGTGTCGTCATCCGGTTCCAGGGAAATCCGGAGTTTGCCCTCATCGTCGTGGTACTTGATGAAGGCCTGGTTCGGTTTTTCCTCACGGAATTCGGTGGCGAACGGCAGGAAAACCAGCGGGTATTCCAGGCCTTTGGACTTGTGCACAGTGACCACCTTGACCAGCCCGGCGTCACTCTCCAGGCGCATAGTGCGGTGTTCGTCCTCGTCGTCGGACTCACGCAGCATCTCGGTGTAGTGATGGATCAGGGCATGTTCACCGTCCAGTTGCTGGCTGTCCTGCTGCAGCAGTTCGGCAATATGCAGGATGTCAGTCAACCCGCGTTCACCGTCCGGCCCGGCCAGCAATTTGGCCGGCACTTCGTAGTCCATGAGCAGACGTCGCAGCATGGGCAGAACGCCCTGCTGTTGCCAGAGTTCCCGATAGCCCTGGAAGCGGTTGATCTCCCTGTCCAGCGCGTTCTCGTCGCTGAGCAGCCGGTCCAGGTCCTGGTAGGCCAGGCCCATGGTGGGTGTGGCCAACGCCGCGCGAATCAGTGACAACTGGCCGGGCTCGGCGCAGGCTTGCAGCCATTGCAACAACTCCATCGCCTGCGCCGATTGCAGCACCGAATTGCGGTCTGACAGGTACACACTACGAATACCCCGCGCACTCAACGCCCGCCTGACGGCATCCGCCTCGTCACGCTTGTTCACCAGGATGGCAATGTGTTCTGGTCGCAACTGCTCCAGCGGCTTGCCTTCAGCCCCGAACCCGGCCTCACTGGCCTGCCCCAGGTTCAGCAGGCGGGCAATCTCCGCCGAGCAGACCTCCGACATCGCCTCCCTGCCGGCTTCCTTGGCAATAGGTCGGTCATCCGCCAGGGTCCAGAACGTCAGTGGCGGCTGTGGCTGGCCCTGCACGCACCACTGCTGGTCGGTACCCTTGGCATTTACCGGGCTGAATGGCAGCGGGTTGTCTTCGGCGGTACGGAACAGGAATGCCCCTTCCGGCAGCGACTGGTCCGCCCGGGCAAACACACGGTTGACGCCATCCACCATGGCAACAGCGGAGCGGAAGTTGGTGCCCAGGGTATAGGTGCGGCTGCTGACGGCACGGCGGGCGTCCAGATAGGTATGGATATCCGCACCCCGGAAACCGTAAATGGCCTGTTTGGGGTCGCCGATCATCAGCAGGCTGGTGTCCTGGTCGTTACTGGCCACCCGGTAGATGCGATCAAAGATCCGGTACTGGACCGGGTCGGTGTCCTGGAATTCGTCAATCATCGCCACCGGGAACTGGCGGCGAATGGTCTCGGCCAGTCGCCCGCCCTGAGGGCCGCCCAGGGCTTCATCCAGGCGGGTAAGCAGGTCGTCAAAGCCCATGCTGGCGAGGCGCTGCTTTTCACTGTCCAGACGTTTGGCAATCCAGCAGGCGGCGTGGTTGAGAATGTCCGGTTTTGCCA
Source organism: Marinobacter panjinensis (assembly GCF_005298175.1). Classification (NCBI taxonomy): domain Bacteria; kingdom Pseudomonadati; phylum Pseudomonadota; class Gammaproteobacteria; order Pseudomonadales; family Marinobacteraceae; genus Marinobacter; species Marinobacter panjinensis. The sequence goes on along the minus strand of NZ_SZYH01000001.1, from coordinate 3,167,876 downwards.
CCGGCATGGCTTTGAGAGCCGGTTTGAGCTCGGCGATGGCGTCCATGGCCGGATGATGGGGCGGCTCGTCATCGCCGGTCCATTTTTCCGCAAAAGCGTCGGCTTCCAGGGTATCGAAGCCCTTGGTGCGTTTGCTGGAAAGGAATTCATGGGGTTCGGCGGCGTCCGTGGTGGCCCATTCCCGCAGGTAAGCCACAGCCTTCTGGATGGAGTTTTTCGTAGTGCCGTGCAGGGGTTTGGGTTTGCGCTTGCCGGTCTCCGACAGCAATTCATCCAGTTCATCACACCAGGCCGGCCAGGGGGCTTTCAGCTCCCTGAGTCTCTGCTCACGTCGGGTTTTCGCGTGATCTGCGGCTGCCACCGGATCACGCTCCGGCACAGGCAGGGCATCGACATGAGGCAACAGGTTACGAACGGACTGACGCAGGCTTTCCGGGGTTTTCCAGTTATCCAGCACCTCGCTCATCAATTCAGGCGGCAGCGGATACACGAAAGTGCGCCAGTAATCCCGCACCACGGTGTCCAGCAGATCGGTCTGGCTGGTTTCCAGGGTTTGACGGAACAGGCTGCCGCTGTCAAAGGCGTGCTCGCTGAGCATGCGGTTGCACCAGCCATGGATGGTGGAAACGGCCGCCTCGTCCATCCATTCCGCGGCCAGCAGCAGTTTGCGACGACAGGCCGGCCAGTCCGCCGATGGACACGCATTGCGAAGGTTGACCAGCGGGTCTTTCGCCGTTGCGGCGGTATCCACAGTATCCGGTTGCACTGCAAACAGGGCCGCGGCTTCGGTCAGGCGCGCGCGGATACGGTCCCGGAGTTCCTTGGTGGCGGCTTCGGTAAAGGTCACCACCAGCAGGTGGGGGGGCATGATGCCCTCTCCAAGGGACTCTTCGGCAGTGCGATGCCCGAGCACCAGTCGCACATAGAGCAGTGCCAGGGTAAAGGTTTTTCCGGTGCCGGCACTGGCTTCGATCAGTTGGCTGCCGCGTAGTGGCAGTGTCAGGGGGTCGAGTTTGCGAACGCTTCCGGTCATGACGCTTTCTCCCTGTTAGCGCCATTGCTCTTTGCCCGGCCCGCCTGCTCCGCATGCCAGAGCGGTTCGTACAACGCCGACACCAGTTGCACAAATTGCTCACTGGCAAGCAACTGCCCGAACTCCGGGAAAGCCCTGTGCAGGTAGCCGCTGTCCCGGGCAAGGGACTTATTGTAGGCCTCCTCGGCTTTTTGTAGCGCTTTGTCTTCATTGCCCTCACCCCTGGCGGGATAAAAACCCCGCAGATAGGCGAAGGCTGCCCCGGAGTCCACCGGCAGCGGCTGTGTCTGACCCTGCATCCAGGCATCCAGCACCTTCGCGAGACATTCGCCGGCGGCCGCACTGTCCATGGGCAACAGGTTGACAATGCGCTGTTCCTCTTTGGCGATGACCAGGGTATGGAAAGCCTCAAAGCGCAGGTTGCCCGCCAGGTGGGTCACCCAGTGGTCAAGCAGGGCCGGGAATCGCAGCTGGCGAGAACCACCAGACCCTTCCAGAAGGTTGCTGCTGGCAATCACTACCCTGCACACGGCGCCATCCGGCCGGGTGCGCAGATTGCCAAGAAGGTCGCTGACAGCCACGGAATCTTCACCACGCTGATGGTGGTAGTCGAAGCCCGTCACGTCTTCAATGGCCTCGGGCCAGAGGGTCAGGGCTTCCTGGTAGCGCCTGTGCAGGTCCGGCATGCGGCTTTCCAGCTGCCGGGTCAGAGCGTACTCCGTCAGCCCCATGCCCAGCTCGCCCCGGCGGGCCATGCTGGCAAGGGAGCTGTCCAGACGTTGCTGCAGTTCAGCTTCGTTACCGGCTTTCATCACTGCCTGACGAATCAGCTCATCCTCCAGGCGCCAGTGTTGCAAGCCATCCATGGCGAACGCTTCGTTGTCGGTATCCAGGCTCTCCACATCCGTAAAACGTACCTGTAGTCGACGCTGATAAAAGATCTCTACCGGTCGTTTAAGAAAGGCACCGATCTCACCCAGGGTGATCGGGCCTGCCGGTAGCAGATAGCTCAGCACCGGTTGCTCCGCCTCAGTTGCCCGGGACTGGTGGGCACTGAGCCATTCGCTGTCGTAGGTGAACAGCCGACGCGCGGACGGAACGTCGTTCACATCAGGAAAGTACTCGCGGCTGAAGGGCTGCAGCGGGTGTTCAATGGTCAGGGCAACGGAGGCTGACTCGTCGGATGCCGCCACCTGCCAGACCGCATCGAGGTGATCCCGGAGCTGGCTGACCAGTACCGACGGTGGACGTTCTGAGTCGTCGCGAATACTGCGCCCTACCCAGCTGATATAAAGCTGCTCCCTTGCGGACAGCAGGGCTTCCAGAAACAGGTAACGGTCGTCTTCCCGGCGGGAACGGTCGCCGGGCCGGTAATCCAGGGCCATCAGGTCAAAATCCACCGGCGGGCGGGAGCGGGGGTAATCGCCATCGTTCATGCCCAGCAGGCACACGTGCCGGAACGGGATGGCTCGCATCGGCATCAGGGTGGCAAAATTGACCTTGCCGGCGAGGAAGCGCTGGTTGAGGCCGCCCTCCTCCAACCCTTCCAGCAGGATTTCGCGAACGATATTCAGGGGCAGCTCTACCTCTCCCATGCCGGCGCTGTCGCAGTCCTGAAGCCACTGCTCCGCCTGCCGGCGCAAACGGTTCACCAGCAGCAGCTCGTCGTCTGACAGGTCATCGAAGAAACGTTCGAGTATCGATTGCAGCAGATCCAGCCAGCCTGCCGGTGTTGCGGTAGCCCGGAGTTCGTGCCAGAGATCTTCCAGCCGGTCGATGAAGCGGCACAGATTGCCGGCCACACTGGCCTGCAGGCCGCCAATTTCCTCGAAGGGCTCAATACCCTGCCAGGGGTCGTCGCGGCCGGTGCCATAGCCCAGCAACATCCGCCGCAGGCCGGCCTGCCAGGTGTTGCGCTCCAGACCATCGGGCAGGTCGAGGCTACTACGGTGGTCACTGTGCAGGCCCCAGCGGATATTGGCGCCCTCAACCCACTGACGCACCAGGGGCAGGTCGCCTTCGGCAATGCCAAACCGGCTCCGTACCGCTGGCACTTCCAGCAGGCTGATGATCTCGCTGACACCAAAGCGGCTTTCCGGCAGGGCCATCAGGGTATCCAGCGCAATCAATACCGGCTGACGGTGACGCTGGCCCTGGTCTGAAATGGTAAACGGAATATAGCGGCGGGACGACGACGGATAGCGGCCAAAGACTGCCTGGATGTGGGGTGCGTAGGTATCCACATCCGGCACCATGACAATCACATCCCGGGGCCGAAGCACCGGGTTGCTGTTGAACGCCGCCAGCAACTGGTCATGGAGAATTTCCACTTCACGCTGTGGGCTGTGGGCATTGTGAAACACCACGGAATCGTCCCGGAACGGGTCCAGGCTGCGCTTCTGGTCCAGCATCTCCTGTTGCGATGTGAGCGTGCGTATATCGTTCTGGATCTGGTGCAGCAGCAACGGCTGTTCCGGTTCGCCGTGAGGCGTGAAGATATCAATGCGGCCGTCCGGCGTGGCGATGCGGCTTTTATACGCCTCCGGATTATCAAATTCGTCCAGCAGGCGGATATAGTCCCGCCCCTGCTTGCCCCATGCTGCCAAAAGCGGGTTGGCGTGCTGGTGCAGATCATCAGGGTCGGTCAGTTGTGCCAGTTTCGGGTGGGCCAGCCCCCGCTTGCGGTCGGCATTCAGCAGGTCACGATCGCTGATAATGTCCGCCCAGTAGAACTCGCTGGGGTTGTGGACGCAGAGCACCACCTGGCTGACCCGACTGAGGATCGATAGCGCTTCCAGTGCCTGCTTCGGCAGTGAGGAAACGCCAAACACCACAATGCGCCTGGGCAGGTCTGCCGGTCGGTCTGCCGCGGTCAGCGTCTGCCCTTCCTCCATGAAACGGGTATGGATGCGCGAGCGGCTGGTGCCGGCCAGTTCACCAACATCCGCTACCAGTTTGCGCCACAGTACCGCCTGCCAACGCAACTCCTCGCCCAGCTCCCGGTATTCGCCCCTGGCCATCTGCAGGCGGTCATGCCCGGCTTCCCAGTCAGCAAGCCAGTCGGCGCGGAACACCTGATACTGGTCGAACAGATCGGCAATCTTGCCGGCCAACTGGTAGCGGCGTGTTTCGGTATCCGCGCCGGCCATGAATCTCTGCAGCGGGGCAAACACGCCGTCCTGGGCTATCAGATCCGGTAGCAACCGGAACAGACGCCAGACCAGGCGGGACTTGTCGAAAGGCGACTGTTCCGGCACCCCGGCGTGGGTCAACACTGCACGATAGGCCTGCCAGATAAAGCGGGCGGGGAACAGGAAATCCATGCCTGCAGCGACACCCATGCCGCCATTGTTGCTGCCCGCCCCGGGACTGGAGGGATCCTCCGCCAGGGCGAGCTTGAGCCACTGGGCAATGCCGTTGCTCTGCACCAGAAAGGTTTCACTTTCCAGGGGCGGCAAAGGGCTGTTCCGACAGATCCAGACCACTGCCCGGCGCAGGTCTTCCAGATGATTGGCATGGATGGCGTGAAAGCCGGGCTCAATGGATGGCGTCGCTGGCATACCTGCCCTGTGTGTATTTTCGGTTAAGAACTGAGAGCCTATCACAACTTGAACGGGCTGCCGGGACGGGTAGCCTCCGGCGCCAGGTAAATTTGCCAATTTCTTGCGAAATCGGGATTGTTTTGCCAGTCTAATAAAATGTAACAGTTCATTTCAGCAAAAAAATAAGCGGAGACAACGCGATGAGTACCATAAGCAAGTTCAAGAAACTGGCAGGATTTTCTGCGTTTGCCTTTGCCGCAATGACAGCGGCCAATTCGGTAAACGCCGCAACCTGGCGCTATGCGCACGAAGAATACGAAGGTGATGTTCAGGACGTATTCGCTTACGATTTCAAGGAATACATTGAAGACAACTCCGACCACACCATTCAGGTCTACCGGTTTGGTGAGCTTGGCGAATCCGACGACATCATGGCGCAGACCCAGTCGGGCATCCTCAACTTTGTAAACCAGTCCCCCGGCTTCACCGGTTCCCTGATTCCGGAAGCCCAGATTTTCTTCATTCCTTACCTCATGCCGACCGACATGGACACGGTGATTGAGTTCTTCCGTGAAAGTGAGGCCATTAACAAGAGGTTCCCAGAGCTTTATGCTGAGAACGGCCTTAAGCTTTTGCAGATGTACCCGGAAGGCGAGATGGTCGTAACCGCTAACGAGCCGATTACCAAGCCCGAGGACTTCAAAAACAAGAAGATCCGGGTTATGACCAACCCGCTGCTGGCCGAAACCTACAACGCCTTTGGTGCGACGGCGACACCTTTGCCCTGGGGCGAGGTATACGGCGCACTGCAGACCAACATGATCCAGGGGCAGGAAAACCCGATCTTCTGGATCGAGTCCGGCGGTCTGTACGAAGTGTCTCCGCACCTGACCTTTACCAGTCACGGCTGGTTCACAACTGCAATGATGGCCAACCTGGATTTTTACGAAGGGCTGTCTGACGAGGATCAGAAGCTTATCGAGGACGGAGCTGACTACGCATTCGAGAAGATCATTGTTCACATTGATGGCCTCGCCGCTGAAGCCCTTGAGAAAATCAAGGCGGCCAGCGACGAAGTGACCGTTACCCGTCTGAATGATGAGCAGATCGAAGCCTTCAAGGCCCGCGCACCGCAGGTAGAAGACAAGTTCATCGAAATGACTGGCGAGAGCGGCAAAGAACTGCTCAACCAGTTCCATGAAGATCTCAAAGAAGTTGAGAATAATTAATATGTAAGGAATGATCTCCGCCGGTCCGCCGGCGGAGCTTTTGCATATATCCCGCCCCACCGGGGCCCTCTCCATCGGTCGGGAGCGGGATGCTTTGGAGCGTTCCCATGTCTGATAATTCCCCGGATTTAAACGATGACACCGGCTCCTTTGAGTCTGGCTTGCCCGGATTTCTGGGAACCATTGATGTCTTTATCAGTAAAGTAGAGGCTGTCATGCTCGCCATGGGCGTGATCCTGATGGCACTGAACACTTGCGCCAATGTTATTGCGCGGTATGTGTTGGGCGAGGGCATGTTCTTTTCAGGTGAGGTTAACCGGATACTGATTATCCTCATTACCTTCGCCGGCATCGGCTATGCGGCCCGCCATGGCCGGCATATCAGGATGTCTGCGATCTACGACGCTATTCCCCCCAAAGGGCGGAAAGTACTCATGATCTTCATTGCTCTGGTCACCTCGGTGCTAATGTTTTTCCTCTGTTACCACTCCTATTTTTACATCGAAACTCTTGCCAGCCGTGGGCTGATTCTCCCTGCGCTTGGGATCGAAATCTGGTGGATATACATCTGGGCACCGGTCGGTTTCGCCATCACCGGCATTCAGTATTTCCTTACGGCTATCAAGAACTTCACCAGCAAGGATGTTTATCTGTCTACCGGTGTGATCGATGGTTACTCGGACTCCGAGTCCGAGGTCTGACCCTCTGAAGCTGCACTAAAAAAGGAAAGAAATCATGGCAACTATAATGATGGTGATCATGATCGGGCTGCTTCTGCTGGGCTTCCCGATGATGGTGCCTTTGATCGCCGGTGCTGTTGTTGGTTTCGTGATGATGTTCGATGGCTTCGGACAGATGGGAACCTTCGTACAGCAGATGATGGCGGGTATTCGTCCGGCATCGCTGATCGCGGTACCGATGTTTATTCTGGCAGCGGATATTATGACCCGTGGTCAGTCCGCGGACAGGCTGATTAACATGGTCATGGCGTTCATAGGCCATGTAAAAGGCGGACTGGCCATCAGTACCGCCACCTCCTGCACCCTGTTCGGTGCCGTGTCCGGATCAACCCAGGCAACGGTTGTGGCTGTGGGTTCTCCCCTGCGGCCAAAACTGCTCAAAGCGGGCTATTCCGACTCCTTCTCCCTGGCACTGATCATCAACTCCAGTGACATTGCTTTTCTGATCCCTCCCAGTATCGGCTTTATTATTTACGGGGTTATCTCCGAGACCTCGATTGCCGAACTGTTCATTGCCGGCATCGGGCCGGGCCTGATGATATTGTTCATGTTTTCGATCTATTGCCTGATCTATGCTCGCGTCAACAATCTGCCCACCGAGGAAAAATCCACATGGGGCCAACGAGGCGTAGCCATGCGCGAGGCTCTATGGCCATTGTTTTTCCCGGTTATTATTGTCGGCGGCATCTATGGCGGCATTTTCAGCCCGACAGAGGCAGCTGCGGTCTGCGTGCTCTACGCCTTCCTCCTGGAATTCGTGGTCTTCCGCTCGCTGAAATTGCCGGACATTTACCGGATCGCAAAATCCACAGGCCTGATTACCGCTGTGGTGTTCATCCTCGTAGCAGTGGGTACGGGCTTCTCCTGGATTATTTCCTTTGCCCAGATTCCCCAGGCGATTCTTGAATCGGTCGGTATCGCTGATATGGGGCCGGTTGGCGTCATGGTTACCATCTGTATTGCCTTCTTCGTCGCCTGTATGTTTGTCGATCCGATTGTGGTGATTCTGGTACTGACACCGATTTTTGCCCCGGCGATTGAATCCACCGGCCTGGACCCGGTACTTGTAGGTGTCCTGATTACACTTCAGGTGGCCATCGGCTCGGCAACACCACCCTTCGGGTGTGACATATTCACTGCCATAGCCATATTCAAGCGCCCGTACTGGGAGGTCATTCGCGGCACTCCACCGTTTATCTTTATGCTGGTGGCTGCTGCGGGGCTGCTCATCGCCTTCCCGCAAATTGCGCTGTTCCTGCGTGACATGGCGTTCCGCTAAGGGCCGCAAAGACCAATTTCAGGGAGAAGATCATGTTCAAAAAGATCCTGGTGGCCGTTGACGGTTCCAAGTCGTCCTTCAAGGCCATGGACAAGGCCATTGAACTGCAGAAGCTTATGGATGCCGAGATCTATCTGATCTGTGTTTACAAACACCACAGCCTGTTTGAGGCATCCATGTCGATTGAGCGCCCCGAACGCATGGATATCCCTGACAAGGCGTTATCGGAATACGCCAAGGATATCGTCAACCATGCCAAGGAAAAGGCAAAAGAGAAGGGTGCGGTGAAAGTCCGGGGGTTCGTCAAGGCCGGGCGCCCCTCCAGCGTTATCGTCAAGTTTGCCCAGGAAAAAGACGTGGACCTGATTGTGCTCGGCAGCCGGGGCACTCACAGCGACAAGGACGGCATGCTGCTTGGCAGCGTGTCGCACCGCGTCGCTTCCAAGGCGAAGTGTCCGGTTTTGGTGGTATAGAGCGCTTTTCGGCACCTCAGGCCACCTCTACCCTGTCCCGCCCGGCCTCCTTGGCTCGGTAAAGTGCCCGATCGGCGAGCCCCAGCAGGCTATCGGGGGATTCGCTGCATTCGGGCCAGCTTGCAACACCTACCGAGATAGTGACATGGCCCAGGTCGGTACCACTGTGTTCTATCGGCATTGATCGAATCGCCCGGGCAAGCTCCGTTGCCTTGTCACAGGCGGCTTTGGCGTTGGAGCCTGCCATGATGATGACAAACTCCTCACCACCAAAGCGGCACACCACATCACTGTCGCGGAAGTGCCTGGCCAACCTGCCCGCTACCGCTTTCAGGGCCGAGTCACCGGCCTCGTGGCCATGGGTATCGTTGAACTGTTTGAAGAGATCGATATCCACAATCAGCAAGGACAGTGGCTGCTCACTTCTCAGGGCAACCGCGGACTCGTGCTCGAACAACTGATCGAAGTAGCGGCGGTTCTTCAGTCCGGTCAGCGCATCTTCATAAGAGTATTTGTGCAATTCCTCCCGCAAGCCAATGCTTGAAAGCGCAATGCCGATTTTCTGGAGCCCCTGGCTCAGCGCCTGAAATAGCCTGGCAGCACCGTAATCCGTACTTTCTCCAGCGAATTCCTTCGGCACCTCGACAAACAACAAAGCCATGGTTATCTGCCCTTCTGTTGCCGACTGGATATTAATCCAGAGGCACAGGGAGCCATTCACATCTTCTTGCCACTCAGACCAGGACTCACCGGATTCGGCACTGTAACGGGCTGGAATATGATTCTGCGGCGGTGGACCATCGGGAGTTTCGATCCGGGCAGGCGATTCTGGTTCTCCCGCGTAGCCCCAGCGTGTCAGCAACATGTAGGCCCTGCCGTCATCGACCCTCTGGTAAAGTCTTCCTCTGAGGGGGCTGCAGAGGTCCGGAAGCCGTCGTGCCATAACAGGGAACGTCTGGTTCAGGGTAATGCAATCCTGTAACTCCGCAATGATGTCATTGAGAACGCGGGTTTTCTCATTCTCGAAAGTCAGCAACCGAACCCTGGCTTGCTCAAGACGGGCGAGGGCCTCTGCCTTTTCCGTTCGCTCGGCAACCTGCTGCTCAAGCGACAGGTTTAACTGGTGCAACGCCTGCTGGGTGCGGGCGTAGTGCCACAGTGAAATCAGCACCACCGCCAATGAGAATATCAGCGTGCCCCAACTGACCGGCACCCGCCACCAGGGGAGAACGCCATGAGCGACCGCCATATCCACCACCAGAAGGCTGCAGAATATGCCGTAGGCGGCGAGTATGACCTGCTGTTCAATCCGAAGGTCACGAAAGCGCCTGACCACGACAACGGCGATCATGACAAGTGAGGCCAGTAGCAGGGCATCGAATGGCGGGAATGTGGATGACAGGTCCACAGCCCCTGTTAACGCCAACCCGATGGCGGCAACCACATACACCAGGTGTATTTTCCACACCAGGTTGATCAGCCAAGGACGGTGTTCCGAAAACCACTGTTCCAGCAACAAAGCCATGGCCACCGGCAACATATAGTAGGAGCCGGCTGCCAGGTAATCCCAGGCCAGTGGAGCATTCCAGAGCAGCTGGCTTGCCTGGCTTTCGGAAAGCAGCAACAGGGCCGATGACAATGAAAACAGGGCAATGCTGCCAAAGCTCTTTTTCTCGGTCTGAAGCAGGGCAAAAATCAGGGACAACAACGCAATCAGGGCGGAAAACCCGGCAATAACCAATGCATCAAGGGAGTTTTTGAGGATAAACAGCACAAGGTCTGGGCGGTTCATGATGGAGACTTCGCCCCACAGACCTATATCGGTGTAATCCGAGAAGATCCGAAAGTACGCCTGCTTGCCCTCGAACCCCTCCGGCAATGGGATGGCATGCCAGGGCCACCCCTCGAAACGCCCCCGGCCCTGATCATCAAAGGTACCGTACTGGTAGATGTTCTCGCCATCCAGCCAGACCTGCACGATCAGATCCACGCTGAAGATGTAGAGCACGGGTTCCTGCCATTCACCCTCCGGCAAGGTGACGCGGTACCAGACGTGTTCACGGCCATTTCGCCCTGGAGGATTGGACGGAAAACCGATGGCCTGCCATTGATCCGGCTCGTCTGCCTGTGTCCATTCCGGAACGCCGTCTTCAGTGAACGGCGAATCACCCCAGCGATATTCCCAGCCCTCTTCCAAGTCAACGGCGGCATTAGCCGCCTGCGCGCCGAAAAAGCTCAGGATAACGAGGAGGATCAGGCTTCCTACCTGTGGGGGGAACAGCTTCTGCATACAGTACGGCGCCTGTCGCTTGAGGATACAGTGCTTATATTATAGAACACCCGTGCCAGTAAACTCTCTCAAGGGCACGATAAACTCAAGCCTTGACTGCGCCGGCCAGCAAAACGTTTTCACGCCCCGGAGCATCAACTCCGGGGTACCTTCCCGGGAAACACAGTTATTGCCCGGACTTCAGCATTTCCCAGTACCTGGTGTACACCTGCATGGCGTCGTCACCCACGTCTTTCTGAAATTCGGCGTTAGTGAGATCCTCTGCTGTTGGATAGCTGGTGCGGTCATTGGCGACTTCGTCGCTCAACAGTTCACGGGCAGCAAGATTGGGCGTGGCATAGCCAATATCTTCACTGATCAGTGCGGAAATTTCCGGCTGCATCACGAAGCTGATGAACTTGTGAGCGGCGTCCGGATTCCCGGCATTTTTGGGAATCACGAAGCTGTCCAGCCACACAATGGTTCCCTCTTCCGGATAGACGTATTCCAGTGAAGGCATGTCTTCCTTGCCCATAACAGCTTCGCCGTTCCAGATCATGCCGATATCGGTTTCACCTTCCAGGTACGGCATGCGGGGCGCATCAGAGTTGAAAGTGCGCACCGAAGGCATCAGCTCGGTGAGCTTTTCGTAGGCTTCCCTGATTTCATCCGGGTCGGTGCTGTTGCCGGAGTAACCGAGAACCCGCAGACCGATGTGGAAAACCTCGCGCATGTCGTTGGTGAGCATCACACGGCCTTCGTATTTCTCGTTCCAGAGGTCTTCCCACGCCGTTACTTCGCCGCCGTCGACGTCGTTGGCATCATAGGCCAGGCCCGTGGTGCCCCACAGGTAGGGAACGCTGTATTCATTGTCGGGGTCGATCTCCAGGTTGATCAGCTCGGGATCCAGCTTTTCAAAGCCTTCAATCTTCTCGCGATCAATTTTCTCCAGCAGGCCCTCTTTGCGCATTTTGTTCACGTAATAGGTGGATGGCAATGCCAGATCGTAATCCCCGCTTTCGTCCAGCAGTTTGAGCCGCGCGTACATGGCCTCATTGCTGTCGTAAGTGGTGTAAATCACCTGGATACCGGTTTCCTCTTCAAAGCGGTCCAGTACTTCCTGCGGCATGTATTCAGACCAGTTGTACAGGTTCATTATCTGCGGTTCCTCCTGGGAACTGCATCCGGTCAGAGTCGCAACCACCAGGCCTGCCAGCGCCAGTTTTTTCATCGTTTGCTCCTTGTCAGTATCCATTGAGACAGCATCAACATCGTCAGGGAAAATACCAGTAACAGGGTGCCTAAAGCATTCACTTCGGGTTTCAGACCCACACGCACCATAGAGTAGATCCGCAATGGCAGAATTTCATAGCTGGGGCCACTCACGAACGTACTGACCACCACATCATCCAGGGATAAGGTGAAACCCAGCAGCCAGCCGGCCAGCAACGCCGGCATGATCACCGGAATCAGTACCGTGCGGGTCATGGTGAAATCATTGGCTCCCAGGTCCCGGGCCGCTTCCGGTAGGCTTTCATCAAATCCGCTGAGCCTGGCCATCACGGTAATCACCACGAATGGCAGGCAAAAGGTTACGTGGGCCAATAGCAGGGACACAAACCCCAGCTGCAGCCCCACCAGCAGGAACAGCGCCAGTAGCGAGATGGCCAGCACAATCTCCGGCGACATCATGACGACAAACAGCATGCCCCGCAGCATGCGCTTGCCGCGAAAGCGATAGCGGTGAAGCGCCAGCGCCGTCAACGCACCGATGACGGTCGATACCGTAGCGGCCACCAGTGCCAGCCACAGGGAGTTCCACATGGCCTGCACCATGGCGTGGTTGTTGAATAGCGACTGGTACCACTCGAGGCTGAGCCCGCCCCAGCGGTAGCCGGTACGGGAACTGTTGAAGGAAAACACCACCAGCACCAGGATTGGCAGGTAAAGCAACACGTACACCAGGGTGAGGTAGGTTTTCGGCAGCCAGCGGGTCACGTCGGCGCCTCCTCACCCAGCCGCCGCTGGCTGAGCTTGTGGGCAAACAGCAATACCGCCATGGCCACCGTGAGCAGAATGCTGGCAGCGGCACCGAAGGGCCAGTCACGGGCATCCAGGAACTGGTTCTTGATAACGTTTCCCACCAGCAGGTTGCGGGAGCCCCCCAGTATGTCCGCCACAAAAAACAGGCCCATGGCCGGCAGCAGCACAAGCATCACGCCTGCCAATACACCGGGCAGGGTCAACGGAATGGTTACGTGCAGGAAGGTGGACAACTTGCCTGCCCCCAGATCGTGTGAGGCCATCAACAGCTCCTGCCTGAGATCATCGAACACGGAATACAGCGGCAGGATCATGAATGGCAGCAACAGGTAAACCAGCCCGATAATCACCGCGCCTTCGGTGTAGAGCATTTTCAATGGCTCGTCGATAATCCCCGCTCCCATCAGCACATTGTTGATCAGACCGTTGGTGGCCAGCAGCAGTTTCAGGGCGTAGGTGCGCACCAGGGAATTGGTCCAGAAGGGAACGATCAGCAGGAAAATCAGCAGGGTCTGGCGCTGCTTGCCCAGGCCAGACAGAGCCCAGGCAAAGGGATAGCCGATCAGCAGGCAGAAAAAGGTGGTTACTCCCGCCATGTAGAGGGAGCTGAGGAAGACATCCAGGTACAGGGGATCGAACAGTTGCCGGTAACTGTCGAGATTCAGTGGCAGCGAGAGGAAGGTGCCCGGATCCCGGGTCATCATACTGGCACCCACCACCAGCAGATTGGGGGTGAGCACCAGGAGCAGAAGCCAGCCCCAGACCAGAACCAGCACAGCAGTCTTGAAGGGCTGCTGAAGCACTCTATGCATCCGTGGCCAGCCCTTCCGCCTCTTCGTTCACCGGTTCCGGTTCTACCGGCAGCAACCACTCCCAGCCATCCACCCAGCTGACCCTTACCGGCTCACCCAGTTTATAGTCGAAGGTGGGGTCGTCCTCATCAAAGAATTCGCTGGCCAGCACTTCAGTGCCATCTTCCAGGTGAATCACCGAGTCCAGTGTGCTGCCCTTGTAGTTGCGCTCCACGATCTTTCCGGCCAGGCCATGTTCGTCCTCGGGAGCAAGCACGCGAATATCTTCGGGGCGCAGCAGCACGTTGACCTGCTCACCATTACGCACATCGAATGCCGGTTTCTGCAGGGTACGGCGCAGCCCCAGGATATCGACCGTAATGGCATCCGCAGCCACAGACGCAAGATAACCGGGAAACAGGTTGGTTTCGCCCACGAACCGCGCTGTAAAGAGGTTAGCAGGCCGCTCGTAGATTTCACGGGGCGTGCCCAGTTGCTGAATCTCACCGTCTTTCAGCACCACCACCCGGTCCGACATCGACAGGGCCTCTTCCTGGTCATGGGTGACGAACACGAAGGTGATCCCCAATTCCCGCTGCAGGCGCTTCAGTTCAACCTGCATGGTACGGCGCAGCTTGTAGTCCAGGGCAGACAGCGGCTCATCCAGCAACAGCAGTTGCGGACGCTTGACCACCGCACGGGCAATAGCCACCCGTTGCTGCTGGCCGCCGGACAACTGATGTGGCTTGCGGCGCGCGAAGTCCTGCAACTGCACCATCGCCAGCACGTCATCCACGCGCTGACGGATTTCATCTTTTGGCCGCTTCTCCATTTTCAGGCCGTAGGCAACGTTGTCGTACACCGACATGTGGGGAAACAACGCGTAATTCTGGAATACGGTATTGAGGGGGCGATGCTCGGGGGCGGCATGGGTGATGTCGTGGCCGGACAGGATCACCGATCCGGCATCCGGCTGCTCGAAGCCAGCCATCAGTCGCAGAAGTGTGGTTTTACCGCAACCCGATGGCCCCAGCAACGTGATGAACTCGCCGTCCAGAATGTCCAGGTCCAGCGAGTCCAGCACGGTTTTGCCGTCGAACGCCTTGGAGACGTTCTTCAGCGAGAGGAGCGCTTCCTTCATTCACTCGAAACGCTGTTCAGGTAGGCCTTATCGGAAATATTCGTCCACTGGCGAACCTGTTGCAGGTAGTCGTGTTGGGAGGTGATGATCTCCTTTGCCAGTTCATCCTTCTGTGCCGCTTCCGCCAGCAGTTTGTCGGTCGCCTCTCGCAGCGCCTCGATGACTTCCGGTGGGAACGTCTTGTGAGTTACGTCCGGATAGTCTTCCTTCATGCGATCCCAGGCGATACCACTTTCATGGGTGCTTTGGATATACATGTCATAGGCGGCGGTGCGCATGGAAACCCGCAGGATTTCCTGCAGTTCAGGCGGGAGCTTGTTCCAGGTTTTCTCGTTGATCAGGAACTGCACTTCCGCGCCCGGCTCCTGCCAGCCCGAGTAGTAGTATTTGGCAATCTGGTGGAAACCCATCTGGAAATCGAGTGCCGGGCCTACCCACTCCAGAGCATCGATGGTGCCTCTTTCCAGCGCGCTGTATAGCTCACCCGGGGGGATATTGGTCACAGCCACACCGACCTCGGACATGACCTCGCCAGCAAACCCGGGCGTTCGCATTTTAAGGCCCTGGAGATCTTCCACAGTCTCGATTTCCTCGCGGAACCAGCCGCCCATCTGGTTGCCGGTGTTACCACCGGGGAATGACAGCAATCCATGGGGTTGGTAGACCTTTTGCATCAGCTCCATGCCGCCACCGTGGTAGAACCAGGCGTACTGCTCAGGCGCGATCATTCCGAAAGGCACAGTAGTGAAGTACATGGCGTTAGGAATCGAGCCCTTGTAGTAGTAGGAGGCGGTGTGCCCCATGTCGTACTGGCCCGCTTTCACCATGTCGAAGATGCCAAACGGTGCTTTGTGCTTATTCGAGGAATCGATGCGGAACTGCAGGCGGCCACCGGACATCTTTTCGGCCATGGCCGCCATGTTGCGCGGTGTTTCGCCCAGGATCGGGGAGTTAGGCCCCCAGGTTTCAGCAAGGCGGATAGTGTAGGTTTCTTGCGCCAGCAGTGATGTGCTTGTCAAAGACAGCATCAGAGCCAGGGCAGTCAGGAGGGGTTTGAAAGAAAACATAAGCGAGCCCTTTTCCGTTATTATTGGAGTTGGAACATACGGCTCACATCATAGCTTGCTGGCCGGCTGACGCCAATCGTCAACCGGCCGATAGCAAAGGTTTTATACTTTGAACTGCCCCACCAGATCCCGCAGGTTCTCACCCAGCCGCGCAAGCTCGTGGCTGGCTTCGTTGGTCTGGGTAACACCGGTATCGCTGCGCTGAGCCGCATCCACAATACGCACTACGTTCTGATTGATTTCCTCGGCCACCTGGCTTTGCTGCTCAGCCGCCGTGGCAATCTGGGTGACCTGATCGTGGATATGCCCCACGGATTTTTCGATGGTCCGCAAGGCATCCGTGGCGTGGTTGATCCGCTCGACCGTTTCAGTGGAACGGCTGCGGGAGGCGTCCATCCGCTCAACGGCTGCGCGGGACTCGGTCACGAAGCCATCGATCATGCCACGAATCTGGTCTGCGGATTCCGCGCTGCGCTTGGCCAACTGCCGTACCTCATCGGCAACTACCGAGAAACCACGGCCATGCTCGCCGGCACGCGCAGCTTCAATGGCGGCATTGAGTGCCAACAGGTTGGTCTGGTCGGTAACCGCGTGGATCACATCCAGCACCTGGGTGATCTCGTCGGTCTTTTCGGCCAGGTTACTGATGCGGGTAGAGCTTGCTTCAATTTCGTCCGAAAGCTGGTTGACCGAAGACTGGGCGTTGGCAATGGTCTCACCGCCATCCCGGGCCAGCTTGTCGGCATCGGAAGCGGCACTTTCCACTTCGTTGGCATTGCCGGAGATCTGCTGAATGGTCGCGGCCATTTCGTTGATGGCCGAGGCAATCTGGTCGGTCTCCGAGCCCTGTTCCTGAACCGATGCCCGGGTTTCCGTGGCAACGCGGCTGAGCTCTTCAGCGGCAGACGCAACCTGATCGGTCGTCGCACCCACTTCCCGTATGGTGTCCTGGATTTTCACGATAAAGGCATTGAATCGGCGGCCCAGCTCCGCCAGTTCATCGCTACCTTCGTCTGGGAGGCGGTGGCGGAGATCACCCTCACCCTCGGCAATGTCCTTCATCAGGGCGATAACCCGATTCAGCGGGTTGGTGACAGTGCGGCCAACGAAGACACCGATCAACAGGGCAATGATCACCACAATCACGGTTACCAGTACAATAAAGCCCAGAGTCTCGGCGATTTCCTGTTCGATATCGGCCCGGGCTGTGGCGATTTCTTCTTCAATATCGGTGACATAAACGCCGGTGCCAATCATCCAGCCCCAATCCGGAATGATGGTGGCAAAGGACACCTTGGGCTCAACCTCGCCGGACGCCGGATTGGGCCAGTCATAACCAAAATAGCCATCGCCCTCTGCCGCATCGAACAGTGACCGTATCAGTTTCCGCACATCCGGATTGGTGGTAGGCCCTTCCCGGGAAGGATCCGGCGCATAAGCCAGGTTTTCCAGGTCACGGGCGTAGGCAAACACATAGTTGCCGCCTTCAAACCTTATGGAACGCAGGCGGTTCCTGGCCGCTTCACGGGCTTCCCTGTCTGACAGGTCCGGATCATTCTTGGCTTCCAGAACCACCGAGCGGGCTGCATCTACCAGGCTTTTCAATCCTTCCTTGCGCGAGTCCAGCAGGCTGGCCTCCAGTCGCTCAAGCTCGGCCTCGCCGCCACTCTTTATCTGGGCAACGGTAATCCAGGCAAGGGTCGCCGCCGTAATCATTACCGGAACAAGAACGCCCAGCAACAGACGGGAACGAATGCGTAGCCGGCTCAGTAAGTTCATTGGTTATTACTCCGAAAAATGTTGGATACTGTGCGCAATTATCCACAATGGTGCGCCCGGGTGTGTTCCAGTTTGTAAAACGTACGTAAACAGGCAGGCTGCATCCTCGTACTTCCATGCCGCAATTCGTTAGCGTCCCGGCATTTCGTGTTTAAAGGGTTATCGGCCAATAGCTGAAGGGCTTGAACCGGATTTAGACGAAAGGCCTGGCTCCTGTTCAGAGGCGCGGATGAAATACCTGTATCTGATTCGACATGCCAAATCGAGCTGGGCCGATGACAGCCTCGGTGATCACCAGCGCCCCCTGAACAGCAGGGGGCGAAAACAGCTTGGCCCCATGAGTAAAGCGGTGCGTGCGGCAGGCGTTCTGGATGGCCCGATCTTCTGTAGTAATGCGACCCGCGCACAGCAGACCCTGGATGGACTTATTCCGGGAGACTTGCGTCGGAACACTTACGTAGAACCTGCGCTCTACACCTTTAACCACAAGTTGCTGATTGACTGGCTACGGGAGCGGCAGGAAGAAGAGAGCATCACCCTGATTGGCCACAATCCCGCCCTGGAAGAGCTGGCGGGCTACCTGCTGAAACAGGCGCCGGAAAGTTTTCCGACATGCGGCTTCATGCAGATAGCACTGCCGGTAAAAAACTGGCACAAGCTGGCGCGGAACAAAGGCCGACTGAAACAGTTCCTTACGCCCAAAGATGTCAGTTATGAGCAATTCAACCGCAAGCGCCTGAAGCTCCCGGGCAACGAAGACACACCTCTGACCCGACACATCCCCGAGACACTGCAACACCAGTACCAGCGCATACGGGATCTCGAAACCGGGGTTATCCGGGGCTTTGATGACGAATTCCTGCACCAGTACCGCATTGCCATCCGGCGTAGCCGCGCCATCGCCGAATCCGTCAGCGAGACAGGCGGCGACTCCGACCTGCGCAAGGCAACCAAGGCACTGAAAAGGCATGCCCGGGCCACCAGCCAGCTCAGAGACCTGCACGTATTCCTTGCGGACCTGGAGCGGTGGCAACTTAAAGCAGAGACACAATCGGCGCTGGTCAGCTCAGGCGCCAGAAGTCATTTCGCCAACCTGGCAGACCTTGAGCACCGCGCGCTCGCCAAGCGAATGGCCGGCAAGAAATACCGCAAGGACATGGACAGCTGGCACCAGCTCATCACATCCCACTACTTTGAAAAAAAGACCCGGAAACTGACAACGGCAGACATCCGGAAAGCGCTGAACAGGCGTATAAAGCAATACAACACGTTAACGCAGCAACTGAGCCAGCAGGCACCAGACGACGACTACCATAGCCTGCGGAAACTGCTGAAACGCATACGCTACCTGGCCGAGCTGAACAAACCTGCGTTCCGGAAAATGCTCAGACAACTGAAACAACGCCAACACCGATTCGGTGATTTTCAGGATCTGCGCGTGCAGATCGATATGCTGACGTCCTTTCGCAACGGTATCGCCACCGAACCCGACATGCTTGAGCCCGTAGCAGGACTGAATGACCTGATAGCAGGCCTGACGGCTGAAAAAACCAGCGTGCGAGATGACATACTCACCCTAGGAGGTATTGATGGACACCCTGTTCTATGACGGCCAGTGCCCTTTGTGCGCAAAGGAAATCGGTACTCTGAGGAAACTGCAGCGGGGGGATCTTGTGTTCGCGGACATCCACGCCCAGCAGAACCGCAAGGGTATGCTGCCAGATCGGGAGGCGCTGCTACGCCGGCTCCACCTGCTGACCGGCGACGGCAATTGGGTGATTGGCCTGCCCGCCAACGTGCGTGCCTGGTCTCACACCCGCCTGGGATTTTTTTTCAAGCCGTTACTCTGGCCGGTCATTTACCCCGTTGCAGAGCGCATCTACGAAAGCTGGGCAGACAAACGCTACGATCGGAAATACGCCTGCGGAACCTGTGAGGTTTAACTATCTAGAACCGGTACTCAGGGCCGGCCGAGAATACATGAATGTCGGATTCGAAGTTCTCGACATCCCCGATGTTATCGCCAATATTCCGCAGATAATCCCATTCCAGACGCAAACCCAAAGATCTGGTGATGTCTGCCTTGAAACCCACCCCGGTGCGAAATGAGATACCGCGCTCAGAGTCACTGGCGCTGCCAAAACCCGTGAGAGAGGCGCTCACATCCTGTTGCCAGAACTGCACGCCCGCCTTGGCAAACAGCTGGAACATTCCGAATCTGGGAGTGAAAAC
The DNA here is from genome assembly GCF_005298175.1 of Marinobacter panjinensis. Lineage (NCBI taxonomy): Bacteria > Pseudomonadati > Pseudomonadota > Gammaproteobacteria > Pseudomonadales > Marinobacteraceae > Marinobacter > Marinobacter panjinensis. The sequence goes on along the minus strand of NZ_SZYH01000001.1, from coordinate 3,148,258 downwards.
CAGCAACGAACCATCAAACATGTGGTAGCTGGCATCGATCGAGGCACTCATACCCGGAATGGAAGCGCTGGCAGACACATCATCGATGTAGCGGTAGCCACCTTCGAACGCCAACTGCTCATCCAGAAAGCCGCCCCCATACAGACGGCCCGTTGTCGATGTATCATCACAACCAGACCCGAGGCCTTCGCAAAAATCTTTCACTTCTGCCTGGCCCAAAGAGAAACCTGCATAGACATACTCGGCGGCGGCATTGCCGGAAACACCTGAAAACACGCCAGCAACAAACACGCACGACAAAACCCTGTTTGCCTTCAACATACTGATTTCCTTGTGTACGGGGAATGATTCTCTCAGGGTCGGAGATGGTACACGTCGAGGATGGAACAATGGCGCCAACATCAGGAGGTTTTACAGGGTTTTGCAAAAAACCTGGCTGAAGGGCGGCAAGCACACAGCAGGCAAACTACACAGTGCGTTGACGCCCAGCCCAGGCCGACCAGGAATAGAGCCCCAGTGCCACCCAGATCATCACGAAGCTCAACAGTTTTTCCCCGCTCATGGGCTCGTCAAACACGAACAACGCGATAAAGAACTGTAGCGTGGGGTTGATGTACATCAGAAAGCCCACGGTGGCCAGTCGCAACCGGCGGGCGGCGCCGGCAAACAACAGCAGCGGGATAGCCGTGACCATACCGCTGGAGATCAGCAGCAACGTGATGGTTGAACTGTCACTGAAATGGGACTGGCCGGCAGAGCCCAACCATGCAAGTGCCAGCAGGCTGACAGGCAGCAGCAGCAAGGTTTCTACGAACAGGCCCGACAGGCCATCCAGCTCTACCTGTTTGCGCAGCAAGCCGTAGGTACCGAAACTGAAGGCCAGCACCAGGGTTATCCAGGGCACCAGGCCCAGCAGGAACAACTGGTACAGAATGGCGACGGTGGCCAGCGCTACGGCCACAACCTGCAAGCGGGAGATGGTCTCTTTCAACACCAGCATGCCCAGGGCCACATTCACCAGCGGCGTGAGGAAGTAACCGAGGCTGGCCTGGAGTACGTGGCGGGTTTCCACAGCATAGATGTAGACACCCCAGTTCACCGCAATGAATACCGCACACCCGAGTACGAAGCCGAGTTTTTTGGGACGTGCCAATGCCGCTGTTATCGGCTTCCAGCGCTTGAGAATGGTCACCACGACAGCCAGAAAAACGCAGGACCAGATAACCCGGTGGATCAGCACTTCATACGAGGGCACCCCTGCGAACAGGGCAAAGTACAGCGGAAAGCAGCCCCATATGGTATAGGCGGAAAGGCCGTACAAGACGCCTTTGGTGGCTTCGGGAGTGTCAGTTTTCATAGCTTCCTCATGATCCGGTGCGTCAATTTAGCACACTGCTGGTGACGCCTGCCCGGCAAATGCCTTACTCTCGGTGTATTACTTCAGCGCTTTGGAGAACCCCCATGAAAACGGCCCACGATCTGGTTGCGCAAGCCAAACAGGATATTCACGAAGTCCCGCTGGACCAGGCGGATGATGCGATCCGGAAAGCCGATATGCTGATAGATGTGAGAGACCCGGACGAATACCGCACCAGCCATATCCCCGGGGCAGTGAATATTTCGCGAGGTATGCTGGAGTTCAAGTTCAGCAACGATCCGGCGCTGGAAAGCCGTGACCTGAACATTGTGTGCTACTGCAAAACCTCTGGCAGGGCCGCGCTCAGCGCGAAAGCATTGCAGGAAATGGGGTACCTGCATGTCACCTCGATTGCCGGAGGGTTTGATGCCTGGCAAGAGGCCGGCAAAGACGTGGTGCAGCCTGAAATGCCCTCTTTCGAGTAGCTGTGCGGATCAGAAGCAGCAGGTTTTGTATTTTCTGCCGCTACCACAGGGGCAGGGCTCATTCCTGCCAGGCTTGAGCACGCCTTCGCTGGTGTCACCGCTGACGTAATACCAGCGGCCACCCTCTCGGAGGAAGTCGGATTTCTCTTCCAGGTATCCCCAGCCGTTGTCAGTACGATAGATGGCACGAAAATGCACGGTGCCATCGTTACCCGAATCATCTGACGACAGGATCTTCAGTGAGGCCCACCGGGGCGTTTGCTCCAGGCCCAGGTTTTGTGGGCGGGTGCTGGAGTGCCATGTGGACTGCAGGTAATCGGCCAGCTTCAGTACAAAGGCGCTGTAGCGGGACCGCATAAGTGCTTCCGGCGTTGGTGCCGGTTTGCCCTGATGGTAGCCCTGACAGCAGGCACTGTAAGATTCACCACTGCCACAGGGACAACGCTCCTGAGTTCCTTGTGCAACCATCTGCCAACGCCTCCGAGCCGGGGTAAAAGGTTCATTTTAACAGTTTTGGTTGTCCCGGCGCTGTGATATCAACACTCATCCATCTGTTCGAGTAACCTGAATGTGACTGATCTTTCCCTGCTGCAGATTTTCCTAGCCAACCTTGCCCTGCTGGCCGGTTCCTGTCTGCAGGGAGTGGCAGGTTATGGCATTGGAACCCTGGCTGCACCGCTGCTTTTTCTGATCAGCCCCGTACTGGTGCCGGCGCCACTGGTGCTTAATGCGGTAGTGCTGACAATTTTCATGGTGTTGCGAAACCGGGGTGCGCTGCAGATACGGGAAGTGCGCTTTGCCATCGGTGGCGGGGTTGCCGGGATGTTCCTGGCCGGGGTCACGTTGATGCTGATCTCACCCAAGGGATTCGAGCTGGTGTTCGGCATACTCATCCTTATGGGCGTACTGCTCAGCGTGGCCGGTTTACGGCCGGCTCTGAATGCCCGTAACAGCGTTCTGGCCGGGGCCGCCTCAACCTACATGGGAACCATCACTGCCGTTGGGGGGCCACCGATTGCGTTGATCTACCAGAACCAGAAAGGCCCGTTGGTGCGAGCCAATATGTCGGCGTTCTTTCTGGTGGCGAGCTTTTTCAGCATTGCCGCCCTGCTGGCATCCGGCTACCTGGGACAGCGGGAACTGCAATTGTTTGCAGTCACCTTCCCGGGAGTATTGACAGGATTCTGGCTTTCCGGAAAGCTGGTCAATCGCATGCCCTTTGACGGGCTGAGGCCCGTTATCCTGGGCATTGCGGCTGTGGCTGGCATAGCAGCGCTGGTTCGCGGCCTGATGTCGTTATAACAGGTAACTCTACTGACTCTACTCCGCCCACAAGCGTGCCCGGAAGCGGCTCTGTTTCCACAGAACGGCAATCCAGATCGCATGCAGGTTGATCAGGAATGCCAGCACCCACTCGAAGGCATCGTCTATCTGGCCATAGATCTCCGGCACTACGGCGGTGAGGATAACCGACAGTATGCCAACCGCCAGCGCCAGTTCGCACAGCCACAACAGGTGCTTACCGCTGTGGTGCCATCGCGGATGCCCCATCAATGCCGAACTGATCAGCAACTGTGCAATGAAAGTGAGCGAGAAATACAGCACCACGCCGATCCGACGGGTCAGGTTGAACGCGTCTCCTGCATGGCCGAGCGCCAGAGTATAGGCCGCCAGCGATACACAGGCGACAAAGCCCAGCCAGGGAATCCAGGGGCGACCGCGGCTGGTCGCGCCCAGCTGCAGAAGCCAGCGGCCGTTCAGAAACCAGAACAAGATGCCGAGAATCGCCGCCGGCAGCATGGTGCCCTTGAAAATAAAATAGCTGCTCCCGTAACGGCCGGTACGGCTGATGCTGGTACAGCTGTCCCAATATGGGATGCACCAGGAAATATGACCTTCCAGAACCGATACGGCGAAGGTCACGTGAATGGTCACCAAAGGCGTCAAGGCAGCGGCCATGGCCAGCCACCAGAGCGGAATTCCGTTTTTGCCGTTGTTCATGGCGCTCTCCCCGCTCCATCAGGCATTGCGTCCCGTTACAGCATTTGACAATGTTTTAAAAAATCGCGCGATACACTGAAGCAGTATTCACCCATACTTTAGTCATAGTGCTAGAAGTGTGACCAGGGTGCCGTTTGGTCAGCATGCCATTTCCGGTTTTGAGACGCTGCATTATGCACACGGCCCGTCAGGACATCATAGAGACTGAAATCCCTGTATCCCAGCTGAAGATCGGGATGCATGTCGTTCGTCTGGATCGGCCATGGGAAGAAACAGACTTCCTGCTTCAGGGTTTTATCCTCCAGAACGAAGAGGACGTGCTTGCTGTTCAGCAACAGTGCGAAACGGTCGTTGTGGAAGGGCGGGTGGATGTTGCACCGGAAAAGCCCACCTCACCTGACACCTCAAAATCGTCATCGTCGGTTCCCAAACGCAAAGTCACCTACATCAACAAGGTCGACGCCAGCCGTGAAATGGCCGCGGCAAGAACAAGCTACACAGACGCCAAGGCCACCGCAAAGAACATCATGTCCAGCCTGCGGCTTGGTCGCACACTTGAGATGAACCAGATTCACCAGGTGGTGGATAGCTGTGTGGACAGTGTGCTGCGAAATGACAACGCCCTGCTGCTGCTTACCAAGATCAAAAACAAGGACGAATACACTGCCGAACACTGCATCAACGTGTCTATCCTTTCAGCGGCATTCGCCAAGCACTTGGGGCTACTGGAAGGAGAGATTCGAACTGTCGCCCTGTGTGGACTGCTGCACGATGTGGGCAAGATGCGCATTGACGATGACATCCTGAACAAACCCGGCGCCCTCACACCCGAAGAATTCGCAGTGATGAAAAATCACACTACCTTCGGACGGGACGTGCTGGCAGCCCTGCCCCGGCTCGCCCATTCGGCGGTTGACGTCGCCTATTCACATCACGAACGGATGGACGGCAAAGGCTATCCGCGAGGACTGGCCGGGCACCAGATTCCGTTGTTTGCAAAAATTGTGGGGCTGGTAGACACCTACGATGCCATCACCAGCTCGCGGGTTTACGACAGGGGCCGCGCTTCAATGGAAGCGCTGCAGATCATTCACCGCAATAAAAGCACCCAGTTTGATGCAGGCCTGGCGGTAGAATTCATCCGCATGATCGGCGTTTACCCGCCAGGCTCAATCGTGGAAATGACCAACGAGGAAGTAGGCATTGTGGTCACCACTCACACTACCAGCAAACTCAAACCCCGGGTTCTGCTGGTGCGTGACGCGCTCAAGCAGCCACTGGCCACCTTCCGCGAAGTGGACCTCCTGAAAGGCGTTCCCGACAGTGCCGGGCAACCCTATAAGATTGCCCGGGAAGTGCCGGACGAAAGCTACGGCATTGTGATGAAGGATTTTATTGAACAGGGCATTCTCAACCGCAAGGCTCCCGAAATCTCAGCCCCGGTCGATGACGGCCATGGTAAGCCTTGAGATACAGGTCAGCTTACCTTCCTCGTTTTCCAGCCGTATTTCCCAGACCTGCGTAGTGCCGCCAATGTGAACGGGCCGTGCCGTACCGTAGACCCAGCCGTTGGTGACGGAACGAATATGGTTGGCGTTGATATCCAGCCCCACCGCAATCTGGTTTTCCTTACGCAGGCAATAGTTGGCAGCCATGCTGCCCAGCGTCTCCGCCAGCACGACCGATGACCCACCATGCAGGATGCCAAATGGCTGCACCGTGCGCTCGTCCACGGGAATACGGCCAATCAGGTAGTCGTCACCAATTTCCACGAATTCAATGCCCATGGTTGCGACAGCCGTGTTCTTGCTGCCCTCAGTCATATGCTCAAGAATGGGAATGCTGCGGGTCCATATTGCCATGGGGGTACTGCCTCCGGATGTCGGTAAATAAGCGAGCGTTAAAACCGAGTTTATACAGTTAGGCTGCGAACGACTATTGCAAATTTGTTCACGCTGTGTGGCGGGCGCTGAAATTGTCGGCAGTGATGTCTGGAGGCAGGAACCACAAATCATTCCGATCCGGTGTCATTTACTGGCGTGGTCCCGATAGCCCATCACCAACTTGTCGTAAGTGCCATCCTGCCTGATCTGCTCAAACGTCTGAGTGACCTGATCCTGCAGCGAGAGCACGGGCGAATTTTTTGCAATGGCAATATACGAATGCTCACCGGGCACCTGATAGGGCGATTCAGAGACATCAATACCCAGTTGACTGACGGTATGGCGACCCACCAGCTCGGGGGCAACCACCACGTCAACACGGCCCATTGCCAGCATTTGCATCAGGTTTTCATAGCGTGCAATCGGCTCTCTGGTAAGCTCTTCATCGGTGTCGAACTTTTCAAAATAGCTGGCACCGGCGAGTACGCCAATTCTTTTGCCGTAAAGGTCGTCGTACTCCGTGATCCGGTTTTTGTCATGGTAATAGAAAAACAGTTTCCGTTCCGGCGGAAAAGCCGGCGCCACAAAGGCCATCATCTTTTCCCGCTCCTCGGTTTTCAGGGGGCCGAGCATGACGTCCACCTTGCCCTCTTCCATCATCAGCAGCACCCGGCGAAACGGGGCTTCAACGTAATGCACTTCCCAGCCAGTCCTGTCGGCGATTTCATTGAATATGTCGACATAAAGGCCGGTGACGCCCTCGTCGCCCACAATCCGGTACGGAGGAGCATGGTTAATGCCCACGGTTATCGAATGCCCCTCATCCTCGGCAGATGTCGGTGGAGCCACCAGAAACAGAGCTGCCATGAAGCAAGAAACAAGAAGACGCAATGTGCAGATCCTTCCATGAGATTATTATGAAGACCGTAATTCTGAATTCTGATTCAGTATTTTATCCATGATCACTGAAAGTATAGTCGATATACAGTAAGGGACATCCGCAGCATCTGTTTGATATCTGCCGCCGTAAATAAAGGCTCACAGTTGATTTACCGAGCTATCGTCGCAACAAAGGTTGTATAAGGCAGTAATACCGAATTCATTCCCCGAATCAAAAGGACAGACCGGATGAAAGTACTGATGGTTCTTACTTCGCACGATCAAATGGGCGACACCGGACACAAGACCGGCTTCTGGCTGGAAGAGTTCACCGCACCCTATTATGTCTTCAGGGATGCCGGCGCAGACATCACCATTGCCTCGCCCAAAGGCGGCCAGCCGCCGGTTGACCCCAACAGCGAAACAGACGAGGCGCTGACCGAAACCACGCGCCGCTTTGAGCAGGATGCCCACGCCAAAGAAGCCCTGGCCAGCACGAAGAAACTGGCGGATGTGGATATGAACGAGTTTGACGCCCTGTTTTATCCCGGCGGCCACGGCCCGATGTGGGATCTGGTGAATGACGATAAATCCATTGCACTGATTAAGACGGCGTACGAACAGGACAAGGTTATCGGCGCCGTATGCCACGCGCCATCCGTGTTCAAGAAGGTTGAAATCAAGCCTGGACAGAACATCGTAGGCGGCCGTGAAGTGACCGGTTTCAGCAACAGCGAAGAGGAAGCCGTGGGCTTGAGCGGTGTTGTACCCTTCCTGCTGGAAGACATGCTGAAGGAAAACACCGCCACCTACTCCAAAGGTGACGACTGGGCGCCACACATTGTGGTGGACGGCAAACTGATCACCGGCCAGAACCCCGCCTCCTCCGAAGGCGCGGCCAAGGCCGTGGTACAGGCGCTTCAGGCAGGCTGAAAACCCTCCTGACGGCTATTCCCCGGCGTGACTGACAAGCACGCCGGGGGCTCCCACCTCAAGTAGTTCCCTTATGGATGACGGTACCGCGGTCTTCGTCATTCTGGAGGGCTGAATCAGCACATAAGTGATATCCGCCTCCGCCACCAGACGTTCCTCTGCGTAACGGTAGAACTCCAGATGCAGCGTGAACGAGGTGTTGCCTATGCGCCCTGCCTTTATTCTCGCCTCCAGAACATCATCAAAACGCGCCGGTGCCCGGTAGTTCACCGTTAGGCTCACCACCTGGATGTCGAGATCCTGATCCAGAAGGTTCTGATAGTCGCCGAACAGGGTGCGGATGTATTCGTTGACGGATATGTCCACGTAGTCCGCGTAGCGGGCGTTGAAGACGACGCTCTGGGCATCGCATTCGCCGTAGCGGACGCGGAAACGGAAGCGGAATGGCTGGTTGGTCATGAGATTACTCTGGTCAGCAAGGCAGTAACGGTAGACGTATAGGGTGCCTCGAAAAAACTGACCAGATCAAATAATTCGTCGATGTCTTAATGAATCAGACATCCTTCCGGCGCTCATATTGCCGCAACCGGCTGTAGAGCGTCTTCATGCTGCCCCCAGAATGTTAGCTGCTTTTTTTCACTTAGGTTTCAGGGCATTGGTTGGGGGAGGCCACGATTCGTACAACGGCCTCCATTTCACTGTCAGCGCCGACAGGAGATGGAGGCAGGCTCCAGAACCAAGGATACAATGGATAACTGAAGGTAGTCGGCTAGCGACAATTCGCTAGCCGACTGGCGGGCGCCAGTTCTCAGAAGTGAATAACCGACCGGATGCTCTTGCCCTCATGCATCAACTCGAAGGCTTCGTTGATGTCTTCAAGAGGCATGTTGTGGGTAATAAACACATCCAGCGGAATATCCCCCTTCTCGGCTTTTTCCACATAGCCCGGCAGTTCGGTACGGCCTTTGACACCGCCGAAAGCCGAGCCTTTCCAGACCCGGCCGGTCACCAGCTGGAACGGGCGGGTACGGATTTCCTCGCCGGCGCCGGCCACTCCGATGATGATGGATTCACCCCAACCCTTGTGGCAGCATTCCAGCGCCGAACGCATCACATCCACATTGCCGATGCACTCGAAGGAATAGTCCACGCCGCCATCGGTCATTTCAATAATCACTTCCTGGATCGGCTTGTCGTAATCCTTGGGATTGACCACATCGGTGGCGCCCAGCTGTTTCGCGATGTCGAATTTGCCGGGGTTGATGTCGATAGCGATGATGCGGCTGGCCTTGGCCATCGTGGCGCCGATGATGGCGGCCAGACCGATTCCACCGAGGCCGAAGATGGCCACGGTTGCGCCCTCTTCCACTTTGGCGGTGTTCAGTACCGCGCCAATGCCGGTGGTAACACCACAGCCCAGCAGGCAGACTTTCTCCAGCGGTGCTTCCTTGGGAATTTTCGCCAGGGAGACTTCCGGCAGAACGGTGTATTCGGAAAAGGTGGAGCAGCCCATGTAGTGGTAAATGGGTTCACCCTTGTAGGAAAAGCGAGAGGTACCATCCGGCATCACGCCCTTGCCCTGGGTTTCACGAACGGCACCGCACAGGTTGGTCTTGCCGGAGGTGCAGAACTTGCACTTTCCGCACTCTGCTGTGTACAGGGGAATGACATGGTCTCCCACTTCCAGGGACGTCACACCTTCGCCGACAGCTTCAACAATGCCACCGCCTTCATGCCCCAGGATGGCCGGAAAGTTGCCTTCGGAATCGGCACCGGAAAGGGTGTAGGCATCGGTATGACACACGCCCGTGGCAACAATACGCACCAGCACTTCCCCTTTCTGGGGTGGGGCAACATCCACTTCTACAATTTCCAGCGGTTTATTGGGGGCAAACGCCACCGCAGCACGGGATTTAATCACTGGCAGACTCCTTGAACGCAATTCGGAATGAAATATCTCGGGTTTTACGGGTTTGACGTATTGTAGACGACCGGTCTATTATAACAACCATGACATCGAACGACACGCGCAATCACATCATCCACACCGGTGCCGACCTGATTGGCCAGAAAGGCTTTGGTGCCACGGGCATCAACGCCGTGCTGACCACTGCCGGTGTACCCAAGGGGTCGTTCTACCATTATTTTAGCAGTAAGAACGATTTCGGGTTGGCTGTCATCGACACCTTTGCGCAGGAATACGACACCAAACTGGATCGGATCCTCAACGACGGCAGCCGCTCCTGCGTGGATCGCCTGCGTGCCTACTTCGATAGCGGCCTGGAAACCATGACCAGCGGCGAATTCACCCGCGGCTGCCTGATCGGCAATCTTGGCCAGGAATTGGCTGGGCAGAACGAAACCTTCCGCAAACACCTGGATACAGTGTTCCAGGGCTGGGAAAAGCGCTTTGAGCGCTGTATTGAGGAAGCCCGGCAGGCAGGGGATGTGGATGCAACCATCAACCCCACCGATGTTGCCAGCTTCCTGCTTTCCGGCTGGGAAGGCGCCATTCTCAGGGCCAAGGTGCTGAAGTCCACGGAACCCATGGAGCGGTTTGTGCGGGTTTTCTTCCGCCAATGCCTTGGTGTTGCCTGAATAAACTGCCGCTATTTTTTTCGCTTACGACTAGTAGACTGGTCTAATTAAATCCAATGAATTCTGAAGGAAAATCATTCATGAACAACGTAAACGATGCGCTTTTTCAACCCTGCGAACTCGGCACACTGACACTCCCCAACCGTGTGCTGATGTCACCCCTTACCCGTGCCCGGGCCAGTCAGCCGGGGGATGTGCCGAATGACATGAACGCCCGCTATTACCAGCAGCGCGCCGGCGCCGGCCTGATCATCAGCGAGGCCACCCAGGTATCGCCCCAGGGTAAAGGCTATGCGTTCACCCCCGGCATCCATTCCCCGGAACAGGTTGAGGGCTGGCGCAAGGTCACCGGAGCCGTGCACATGGCGGGAGGGCGAATTCATGCCCAGCTATGGCACGTCGGCCGTATCTCCCACACCGCCCTGCAGCCAGACGGCAACAAGCCGGTGGCACCGTCCGCGATCAAACCCGAAGGCGCAAAGACCTTCATCAGTGCCGACTCGGGCATGGTGGATGTACCAGAGCCACGGGCGCTGGAAGCAAGCGAAATGGCGGATATCGTTGAGCAGTTTCGCCAGGGTGCCCTCAACGCCAAAGAGGCCGGGTTTGACGGGGTTGAAGTCCATGCTGCCAATGGCTACCTGCTGGACCAGTTCCTCAAGAGCGGCAGCAACCAGCGTAACGACGAGTTTGGCGGTTCCGTGGAAAACCGGATGCGCCTGCCGTTGATGGTGATTGAAGCCGTGGTCAATGTCTGGGGCAAGGACAAAGTTGGCGTTCGTGTCAGCCCGACGGGCAGCTTTAACGCCATGGTTGACGAAAATCCCGTGGAAACCTTTGGCGCATTCGCCAAACGCCTGAACGATCTGGGCATTGCCTATATCGAGGTGGTTGAGGATTCCTTCCAGGGCAACCACGCCAACGGCCGCCCGGAAGAGGTGATCGATGCCATCCAGGCCGGATTCAAGGGCACCTATATTGCCAACGGTGCCTACACCGCTGAAGAAGCCCGTAAGCGTATCGGCAGTGGCCGTTGCGACCTGGTGACCTTTGGTCGTCTGTTTATCGCCAATCCGGACCTGCCGGACCGCTTCCGCCAGCATGCCGAACTGAACAGATGGGATGACAGTACCTTCTATGGCGGCGATGAGCGCGGCTATACCGATTATCCGACGCTGAAAGAGCTCGAAACCAGCGCTTGAATTGAAAAATGAACTCAACCAGGAGTAACTCTATGAGTAACACCAACGATCCGATTAACCAGAAGGTTGTGATTATTACCGGTGCCAGCAGTGGTCTCGGTGAGGCCACTGCACGCCGCTTGGCGGGCAGAGGCGCAAAACTGGTGCTCGCCGCCCGTCGTGACGACCGCCTGAAAGCTCTGACTGAGGACCTGAAAGCCGAAGGAGCCGAGGTCATATGGCAAACAACCGACGTCACTGACCGCAAACAGGTGGAAGCTCTGGCCGCCCTCGCAAAAAAGACCTTCGGCAGAATCGATGTGCTGATCAACAACGCTGGCCTGATGCCTTTGGCACCGCTGGATGCCCTGAAGGTCGATGAGTGGGAACAGATGGTGGACGTCAACATCAAAGGCGTGATGTATGGAATCGCCGCTGTACTGCCAACCATGCGCGAGCAACACAGTGGGCACGTCATCAACCTGTCGTCCGTCGCCGGCCACAAAGTGTTTCCGGGCGCCGCCGTCTATTGCGCGACCAAATACGCGGTAAAAGCTCTGTCGGAAGGCCTGCGCATGGAAGCCGGTGACGAGATCCGTAGTACTAACATCTCGCCGGGTGCAGTCGCTACCGAGCTCACTAGCACCATCACCGATCCCGACGCCAAGAAGGCAGCGGAAGAGCTCTACGAGGTGGCGATTGATTCGGACGCCGTAGCCCGGGCCATTGTTTACGCTATCGAACAGCCCGCCGACGTCGATATCAACGAAATCATCCTGAGGCCAACCGCCCAGGAATTGTAAGACCTGTACGCTTGTGTATAACTGTCGCAACGCCGCCTTCCAATTGGCGGCGTTGCTGCATCAGTTTCAAAGACTTCCCCTCCCTCCCGCACCAATCGTTGCACCTCAAAACTCAATATCATTCAGGCAAATCTGGTTGTCCGGTTTGAAATCGCCGGAAATCTGGACTAACCATTAATATGTATCTGGAATAACTGCATCTACTGATTTTTGAGTGGCAGAACGAAGTATTCAGATTTACAACAAGCCACTGAATGCACCCATTGGGGGAGAGCAGGCTCATGAATCATAAATTTTCCCGCAGGAAGTTTCTAAGGAACTCTTTACTCGGCACCGGCGCAATGACCCTTGGTTTTCCAGCGTTGAACGTTAACGCGCAAGAGCACAACATTCGGGTTGGTGTCGTTACTTCGTTATCAGGCGCAAATCGTTTCGGCGGTAACCTGACACGCCGGGGCTACGATCTATGGGCCGAAGAAATCAACAAGCTTGGAGGCATCGAGATTGAGGGAAAGCGATATCCCGTGGAAATGTTCTATGGTGATGCCCAATCACGACCCGCTTCCGGTGCGGATGCCGCCGAAAGGCTGATCATCCAGGACGAAGTCGATGTCCTGTTCGGGCCCTATACCTCCGGTGTCACCCTCGCAGTACAACCCATCAGCCAGAAATACAGGGTGCCAATGATCTCCGGTTCCGCAGAGTCTCCGAATGTCTGGCTGGCAAAGCCGGCTTTCAATTTCGGCATGATTCCCGCTGTAGATCTCACCACTGATAAATCCATGGTAGTACTGGCGGAAAACCTTGGCGACCGGGCAACAACCGCTTCGGTTATCGGGGTTGATGAACCCTTCTCCAAGGAAACGGCAGAAGGCTTCCGCAAAGGTGTTGAGGAGTCGGGGCTGGAGCTCCTGAGTTACGAGCTGTTTCCCGCCGGCTCTGATCTCTCCGCCATTATATCCAAGCTGAAGTCGAGCAACCCGGATATTGTGGCTGTAGGAGGGCATGAAGATATCTTTATCAATTTTGTAAGTACGGCGAAGGCGCTGAATTACAAGCCCAAGGCCCTGATCATGCACTACGGTGTGACATCAGCAGCCTTTATTAAGGAAACCGGGACCGAATCAAACGGCATTCTCGGCGTCTCCGTGTGGACTGAAGGTTTACCTTACAAGGACGAACTGTTCGGAACCGCCAGCGACTATTCAGAACTGTCCTTTTCCCGGTGGGGAACACGGCCGGATTACACCGAAGCGGCCTGTTCAGCCAGCGGCCTGGTGCTGCAGGACGCTGCACGCCGGCTCGGAAAGGCGCCACCTTGGGATCAGGGAACCCGTGCGGAACTCGCCAAGGCCATTGAAGATACCGACATTGAAACCTTCTACGGCCCAGTGGGGTTTGCCAAGGAAGGCAGCCACTACCACAACAATACCAAGCCAGTGCCGGCTGTCGTTCAGATCAAGAGCGGCGATATTGTGCCAGTGGCTCCGGAAAATGCGTCCAAGGGAGAGCTTGTTTACCCAATCCCCGGCACTTCATGACACACCGCCGGATGTAAAGTCGCCGACAGTTCTCCCGATGAGAAGGCTGTCGGCGACGGTAACAAGCGTGGATGACAAGCTTGGCTGAGGAGCACCGGATTGGACCTTTTCCTTCAGACACTTGTAAACGGCATCCTGATCGGCGGCATCCTGATTTGCCTGACCATCGGATTCCAACTGACCTTCGGCGTGCTCCATGTGATCGACTTTGCTGTCGGGGGCTGGACCATGCTCGGCGGCTACACCGCCTATTGGCTGGTAACGCTGGCCGGCATTGATCCCTTCATCAGCATTTTCCTGGTTTTCGCGCTATTTCTGCTGATCGGTCGTGGGCTTGGCCCGCTGATTTACCATGTCAGAACCAGTCGGTATGCGCGACCTGACCTGATGGCACTGGCTTTTACTTTCGGCATATTCCTGTTCATGCGTGGAGGCGCCCTCTGGCTCTGGTCCTACAACAGCCGGAGCGTCGATTCTGTTTTGTCGGGTCAGTTCCTTAGCCTGGGCCCGGTGACCATTCCCCTGATGCGATTGTCTGCCTTTATCCTGGCGATGATGTTCAGCCTGGGGCTGTTTATTCTGCTCTACCGGAGTCGCTTTGGCATGGCCGTCAGGGCGCTTGCGCAAAACCACGACCATGCCGGCTTGATGGGGGTTGACGTAAAACGGGTTTCCGCCTGGGTATATGGTATTTATACCGCTTTGACAGCATCCGCCGGGGTACTGATTGCAACCATCTATTCCGTCAACCCCAGCGTCGGCATCCGCTACACACTCTTTGCATTCTTTGTCGCCGTGCTCGCCGGTCTCGGTTCGGTTGGTGGCGTTCTTGTCGCCGGCCTGGCTCTCGGCCTGCTTGAAGCCTATGTCGCCACCTATATTGGGGCCCGGTACTCCCTGCTGATTGTTTTCGGAACCCTGTACCTTGTCCTTCTGGTCGCACCCAAAGGAGTTCTGGGCCGTGGCATCTAAACCTGTTCTGACCCCGAAACTCATCGTCCGGACACTCCTGTTTGGCGCCATTGTGATCGCCCTTGCGGTATTGCCCGCCTTAATTGACTCTTACACTCTGAGAATTGCCACCGGGGCTCTTATGTGGGCGGGTCTGGCCTGTGCCTGGAACATTGTGGGGGGGTACGCCGGGTATATCAGCTTCGGGCACTCGGCATTCTTCGGAATCGGCGCCTACACCACGGCCATACTGATGCAATCCAATATTGGCGCCTCGTTTTTTGTTACCCTGCTGCCTGCGATCCTCCTGTCCATCGCAGTCGCTGTGGTCATTGGCGGGCCGACCATGCGACTCAGGGGCGCCTATTTTGCCATCGCAACCTGGGCGTTCGCCGAAATGCTGATGCAACTGGTCACGGTGCTCGACTTTACAGGTGGCACAGCCGGGCTCTCGCTGCCTGCCTACCTCAACGAGTTTTTCTTCTACTACATCATGCTGATCGCATCAGCGGCCAGCTTCATCGGAGTCTGGTTATTAATCGAACGCTCACGCTTCGGATTCAGAATCAAGGCATTGCGGGACGACGAGCCGGCCGCCGAGTCGCTGGGCATCAGGACAAACCTGGTCAAGGTCCAGTCCTTTGCCCTTTCGGCAGCCATCACCGCGCTTTTCGGAAGCATCTACGCCTACTGGACAACTTATATAGATCCACATTCCGTCATGGGGCCTGAGATTACCGACCAGATGGTTGTCATGGTTCTTCTCGGCGGGCTTGGAACCGTCTGGGGCCCGGCCCTTGGCGCGGTATTGCTCTGGATCACCAATCGTTACATCTGGTCGACGTTCGGGGACACCGTCATATATCTCCCAGTACTCGGCATTATTATAGCGCTGGTGGTTCTATTCCTTCCCAACGGATTGATCAGCCTTATCGTGGGTCGCCAACGCGGCAAGGAACTTATTTCCAGAATTCTCGGCAAACTTTAGGAGAGGGCTTCTGATGTCATCTGCGTCCCGCAAAGCCGAGTCACCAGAGTATCCGCCGCTGGCCATCGAGTCAGTTAGCAAGCACTTTGGAGGCATTACCGCAGTCGACGACGTGTCACTCTCCGCCGATGTGGGTGAAGTCGTCGGGGTTATCGGCCCCAATGGCAGCGGCAAGTCGACGCTGTTCAGCCTCGCCGCAGGTGGCCAGAAGCCTGACGCCGGAAAGATACGTTTGCAGGGCATCGACGTTACTGGCTGGCCTACCTGGAAAATCGCCCGTACCGGCATAAGCAGAACCTTTCAGATTCCTTCCCTGTTTCTCAACATGACGGTCAGGGACAACCTGTTGGCGGCAGCCGTCGAAGGGGACTGGAAGCGTGCCCGCGAGAGGATGGAACGTACTCTGGAGATGCTGGAGATCAGCCACGTGGTCGACAACCTGGCCTCGGAGCTTTCCGGCGGTCAGCAGAAACTGGTGGAATTCGGGCGGGTCTGCGTGCGGGACCCGAAAGTCATTTTGCTCGATGAAGTCACTGCTGGCGTGCATCCCAACATTCGTCAGATAATTCTGGACGCCATACAGCGTTTACGAAAAACCGGCATCACTTTCCTGATCATCGAACATGACATGGAAATGGTAAAAGAAATCTGCGAGCGGCTTGTGGTGATGGATCAGGGCAAAGTGGTGGCGGAAGGCGATTTCGAAACCATCGCCAGCGACAGCAATGTCCAACAAGCCTACCTGGGGCGTACATGAGCAACGAGCTGAGAGTCGACAATCTGGTCACCGGTTACGGCAAACAGGAGATCGTGCATGACATCTCCATCTCTGCACCGCCAGGACAGATAACCTGTATTTTCGGACCCAATGGCAGCGGAAAGTCCACAGTCATAAAGGCTATTGCCGGTCTCCTGCCAGCCTGGTCCGGGCGGATAACACTTGGCGATACCGAGCTCACCGGATTACCGGTTCACAACATGGTGAGCAAAGGCATTGTGATGATGCCTCAGGGCGGGGGTGTGTTTCCACGATTTACCGTCATGGAAAATCTCAGGATGGGTGGGTATGCGCTAAACAACAAGCAGCTCATCGAAGAACGCATTGAATCGTTGATTGCTGATTACCCGAACCTGCAGCGTCGCAGAAATACCCCGGCGGGCTCACTGTCAGGCGGGGAACAGATGATGGTGGCCATCGCCCGCGCCCTCGTAACAGACCCTGCTTTCGTGATGCTCGACGAGCCCTCGGCCGGGCTCTCGCCCGCGCTGGTTCACGAAACCATGGAGAGAGTCGTCGGCCTCAAGGAGCGAGGGGTCGGCGTCATCATGGTGGAGCAGAATATTCGTGAAGCTTTACCCGTCGCCGACAGTGTTTATATCTTTGCGGGTGGCAAACGTAAATTTGCAGGTACACAAGAGGACATCAGGGACGACAATCATTTGATGTCAATCTATATGGGGGGCACCTGAAGGGAATCACTGCAATCTCGCCGAGACAATCTATTCCCATCGACACAACGTACCATTCCCCATCCATATCTGTCGGTGAGGTTCTCTGATCTTGTCCACCCTCTACTGGTTTACACGGGACTTGCGAATGCACGATAACGCAGCCCTGCTGGCCGCCTCAAAGGCGGACATGCTGCTGTGCGTGTACGTGGTCAATCCACGCTGGTTTGCGCCGGGCCCATTCCAGTGCAAAACCATGGGTAATCATCGTTGGCGCTTTCTATGGCAAAGCCTGACGGCGCTGGAACGCAGCCTCAGATCGCTGGGGCAACGGTTGCACATTGCCTTTGGCGATCCTGAAGAGGTAATCCCGGAACTGGTGCATAACCATCGGATCGGGCGTGTGGTACGCTCCCGCCTCCCCGGCACCCGGGAAGCCGGTCAGTGGCGGGCCATCAAGGAACAGCTGCCGGAAACGGTGTTCCAGCAGTTCGAAACCCTGAGTCTGTTCACTGAAGGTTCCCTGCCCATGGCGCTGGAGAGCCTGCCGGAGACTTTTTCAGGGTTCCGCAAGCAGGTAGAAAAGACCGGCGAGCGTAATTCGGGGAAGCTGCGCATACGCACGCTAACGGCCTTGCCGCCCGCGCCCGGCTATCCGGAAGACAATCGGGGTGCCTGCCCTGCCATTCCCGAATCCCGGCACCCGGCTCAGTTTACTGGTGGTGAGTCCGCCGGCCTGGAACGGCTCCACGACTACCTGTTCGTCAACCACCACATTGATTCCTACAAGGAAACCCGTAACGCGCTGGACGACACCGAGGCATCTTCCCGCTTGTCGCCCTGGCTGGCGAACGGCTCACTCTCCATCCGCGAAGTCGCGGACACCATCAGCGAGTATGAAGAGAAGCACGTCAAAAACGACTCCACTTACTGGCTGTGGTTCGAATTGTTATGGCGGGAGTATTTTCACTGGTATGCCCTGAAACATGGCTCTTACCTGTTTCGCCGGGATGGAATTAAGCAGAGAAAGCGCTCCGCCTCTTTCTACCCTCATCGTTTCAAGGCCTGGTGCGCGGGCAGCACCGAATACCCGTTGGTAAATGCAGCCATGAACCAGCTGCGGGAAACCGGGTACATCAGCAACCGCAGTCGACAGATCGTCGCCAGTTGCCTGGTGAACGAACTGGAACTGGACTGGCGCTACGGCGCCGCCTGGTTTGAAGAGCAACTGGTGGATTACGACGTTGCCAGCAATTATGGCAACTGGCAGTACCAGGCCGGAGTTGGCGCCGACCCCAGGGGACCAAGGCACTTCAACCTTGAGAAACAGGCGCAACAGTTCGACCCTGATGGTATGTTTGTGAAGCGCTGGAATGGGAACGCGGCGCAACCGGTTGGCCTTCACCTGGTTGATGCCGCCGACTGGCCAGTGGGATACTGACGGTTCAATCCCGACAGGACACGACCGACCATGACAACTCCCCATCAGGCCCTGGCCCGCATTATCGACACCTGCCAACCCGGTACTCTGGTTGTCTGCGGCAAGGTAGCCGGCCAGGTGGGCGATCACTGGTGCCATCATCACAGCGAGTCCGCGATGACAACCCTGGACACAGACGCCCCCAACGATGCCTTCCCGCTATCCGAAACCCAGGACCTGGCGCTGGTGACCGACACCCTGGAACACCTGAGCCATGAACAGGGGGAAATCCTGCTGGGCCAGCTTCGCAACTACGGCACTCACCAGATCGCAGTGGTAGTGGCAGGCAGCCCCCAGTGGGCATTTACCGACTTCATCGGGCTGGGCTTTCGCCGCCAGGCAGAGCTGGGAGATGAAACCAACCCGTTAACCCTTTACACCTACAACATCGACAGCTACAACCACAAACGCGCCTGGAACAACCCCGACAATTGGGCCAACCCGGAAATGTGGGGCAAGGCCTGGTGGTAAAACCACTACAGTAATACGTCGGATTACTTTACATATCCGAAAATCACACACAGATAAAAACCGATAGTCAACTGAAATCGAAAGCTTTTTCTGAAATGGCACCCAATCTGCTTACTTTTTATACATGCCATGTGCATACCCATGAAATGTCAGATTGAGGTAATCCAATGAACAAGTATTCCAGTTCTCTTCTTGCTGGTGCAGTTGCACTTGCTTTCTCCGGAGCAGCCAATGCTGTAGTGATTGAAGCCTCTGCCGCAGGCGTCATGACCACCAATGTCGCTGATGCGACCGTTATAGACTTTAATGATGGCACCTGTGGACCGGCAAGCTGCTCTGGCCAGTTCAGTATCGTGAGTGGCTCCACCGGACAGAATGCTGCACCTCCGGGAGTTGTGGACAACTACCTGACCGTCCCCAACCCCGATAGCAATGGTACTGCCAGCGTGAGCCTCGGAATGACGTCGAATTACTATGGCCTTTACTGGGGCTCTATTGATACCTATAACAGCATATCCTTCCTGCTGAACGGTTTGTTGGTAGATAGCTTTACCGGCACCCAGATTGCTGCCGTAATCCCCGGAAGTGCAGACGGTAACCAGAGTTCTGACAGCACGAACCGTTACATCAACTTCTTCTTCGGAAGTGAATTGTTCAACGAAGTCCAGCTGAGCAGCACCAACTACGCCTTCGAGAGCGACAACCATGCCTATGCCAGAGTACCAGAGCCCGGCACCCTGGCATTATTCAGCCTTGGCCTGGCCGGCCTTGTGTATACCCGTCGCCGTAAATCCGCCTGATTCTGCACTAGCGTAACAAGCTGGGGGCACTGATCAAGTGCCCCAGCTTTCGTTATACCTGCGATGCGATCACTCCCAGATTGCGCCTGCAGGCATCGAGATAGGATGCGCCGAACAGGTTGTAGTGGTTGAGGGTGTGATAAAGGTTATAGATAGCCCGCTTGGTAACGTAAACCCCCGTTCTTGGATAAATGCGATCATAGGCGCGGTAAAAAGCCGTTGAAAAACCACCAAAGAGCTCCGTAATGGCGATGTCTGCTTCCCGGTCACCGTAATAGACCGCAGGATCAATCAGCCAGGGGCCGGTGGTGTCGAACAGCACATTGCCGGACCAGAGGTCACCATGAAGCAGGCTGGGGTGTTCACAGTGCGCATTCAGGAACTGCGCCAGAGCATCGCCTTTTGTCCTGAGCACAGCTTCGAACTCCTCCTTCACCTGCCGGTTACGAATCATCCCCACCTGTACACCGAGGCGATCTTCGAGGAAAAAGTCGCCCCAGTCGTCCGTCAGGCGATTCTTCTGTGGCGACAACCCGATCATGTTGTCATCTTCAAACCCGTAGTGTGGCTGGCGAACCGCATGCATGCGGGCAAGCCCCTCGCCCAGCATTGCCATGGTTGCCTCGGTTGCCGGACCGGGGTTTATCCGCGGAATAACCAGCTCCTGTTCCGAGACGGATGTCACCTCCGGCACACGTAACTCGGTAACACCGGCGGTTTTAAGGGTGTCTGCCAATACCTCAAGGCCCTTGGCCTCGTAGAACAGCGCATCGGGAAAGGACGTGGAATTGTGTTTGATGAAATCGATCATACAGTCAGTATAACCACGATAAGGAAACACCCCGCAAACCCCTTGGCTTTATCACAGCTTTGATGGACTATGGGTCGGGAAATGTACTTCAATTTAGGTAACAACCAATGGCAACATTCAGCGAATACAAGGCTAACGAACAGATGGATACCGAGGCCGCCAAGGTTCGCCGCGATGACCTTGCCGATCTGCTTCGCCGTCAGAAGGCTATCGAGGAGAAGGTGAGAAAAAGCGGCAAGCTGCGCCGTTTCGGCACCGATGTCCGCCTGATGTTTTCCATGGTCGGTGACTATTGGCAGGGGAATTACCGGAACGTACCGTGGAAAAGCATTGCAGCCATCGCCGGGGCTCTTATCTATGTACTTAACCCCCTGGACCTGATTCCGGACCTGCTTCTGGGGATTGGCTTCCTGGACGACGCCGGTGTCGTGGCCGCTTGCCTGGCCTTCGTGGAATCGGACCTGCTTCGTTACGCTGCCTGGTCGGAGCAATCCGAGCAGGGGCCCACCACAATAGTGCAAGACCACCAATAACGCACAATATCAGGGCGCCGGCGACCACGATTCTTCCGCCGGGCGCACTTATATCGGGCGGAAATTTCCCCTAATCTGTTACCCTTCCTGGCATTGCATCAAAACGGAACACTCCTTGCTTGTTGTGCACGCTATCAATGCACAACCAGGAGCAACCAACCCGTGGATATCACGAGTGCAGTACATACTCTGACCGAAAGCGCCAACACCCTCTTCATTCTTATCGGTGCCATTATGGTACTGGCCATGCACGCCGGCTTCGCCTTCCTGGAAGTGGGTACCGTGCGCCACAAGAACCAGGTAAATGCCCTGGTGAAGATCATGACGGATTTCGGCATCTCCGCCGTTGCCTATTTCTTTATCGGTTACTACATCGCCTATGGCAGCCACTTCATGGCCAGCGCCACAGAGCTGACAGCCGCCAACGGCTACGACCTGGTCAAGTTCTTCTTCCTGATGACCTTCGCCGCTGCCATACCCGCCATTGTTTCCGGCGGCATTGCCGAGCGCGCAAAATTTTACCCGATGCTGATCGCCTCCGGGCTGATTGTGGCGTTCGTGTATCCCTTCTTTGAAGGCATGATCTGGAACGGCAATTACGGCTTCCAGGCCTGGCTGGAGAACCAGTTTGGTGCAGCATTCCACGACTTTGCCGGCTCCGTTGTCGTGCACGCTGTCGGTGGCTGGATTGCCCTGGCTGCGGTATTGCTGTTAGGAGCGCGCAACGGACGCTATCGCAACGGCCGGGTGGTGGCCTTTGCGCCCTCCAATATTCCCTTCCTCGCCCTCGGCGCCTGGATTCTTACCGTGGGCTGGTTCGGCTTTAACGTGATGTCGGCCCAGACCCTGGATGGCATCAGCGGCCTGGTGGCGGTAAACAGCCTGATGGCCATGGTCGGTGGCGTGCTGATAGCCATGCTGGTGGGCCGTAAGGACCCGGGTTTTATCCACAACGGGCCGCTCGCCGGCCTGGTGGCCGTATGCGCCGGCTCGGACCTGATGCACCCGGTTGGTGCACTGATCACCGGGGGTATTGCCGGTGCGATCTTCGTCTACATGTTTGAATGGGCCCAGGACAAAATCGAACGCCTGGACGACGTACTGGGTGTCTGGCCCCTGCACGGTGTTTGTGGTGTCTGGGGTGCTGTTGCAGCCGGCATCTTCGGCCAGGAAGCCTTTGGTGGCCTGGGTGGCGTCAGCCTGATGTCCCAGATCATTGGCGCGGTTGCCGGCGTTGTCGTGGCCTTTGTCGGCGGCCTGATCGTCTACGGCATCGTCAGCGCCATCTCCGGGCTGCGCCTGACCGATGAAGAAGAATTCAACGGTGCAGACGTCAGCATTCACCGCATTGGTGCGACATCGCTGGAATAAGCCCTGGCTGTCAGCCGCCATAGGGGCGGCTGACAGTATCTTTTATTGACACATTCTCCCTCCTGGCCTTTTCTTAAATAGCCCGCCCTGGCCAAAACCGCACTTCCGGCGCCAGAGTGGCCTGGCTTTTGCTATTCCTTTTTTGAATGGGAACGGCTGGATACCGACTCTTCACATCCGGTGGAGGGCGTGTTCAGGAGAGGGTCATGGTTATGCTGATACAAACCCCACCCGAGGGTATTTACGACGAGCTGTTCGACGAAGATAACCGGGTACGGCCCAGTTGCCGGATGCTGGAAGACTGGCTGATCAAGTCCGACGAGGACCTGCTCGCCGAGAAACGCCGCGAGGCGGACGTGCTTTTCCAGCGCCTGGGCATCACCTTTAACGTGTATGGCGAAGACCAGGGCGCCGACCGCCTGATCCCCTTTGACCTGATTCCCCGCGTGATTTCTGCCACCGACTGGCAGCGGATGCAGGCCGGGCTAAGACAGCGGGTTCAGGCCCTGAACCGCTTCCTGTTCGACATCTACCACGATTTCGACATTATCCGCGCCGGGGTCATCAACGCTGAACAGGTGTTTGCCAACCCCCAGTACCAGCCCGGCATGCAGAACCTGAAACTGCCCAGGAACCTCTATTCCCACATCGCCGGCATAGACCTGATCCGCCATAACGACGGTGATTTCTATGTGCTGGAAGACAACCTGCGCTGCCCCAGTGGTGTGTCCTACATGCTGGAAAACCGCCGCATGATGATGCGACTGTTTCCGGAGTTGTTTGCCCAGGCGCCGGTTGCGCCGGTGGAGCACTACCCGGCACTGCTCGGGGAAACGCTTCGCGCCGCCTCCCTCAAGCCTAACCCCACGGTAGTGGTGCTCACCCCCGGGCGTTTTAACAGCGCCTACTTCGAGCACGCCTTCCTGGCACGCCAGATGGGCATCGAACTGGTAGAAGGCGCCGATCTGTTCATTCGCCAAAACAAGGTCTACATGAAGACCACCATCGGCCCCCAGCAGGTGGACGTGATTTACCGACGGATTGACGATGATTTCCTCGACCCCCTGGCCGGTAATCCCGACTCCATGCTCGGCGTGCCAGGCCTGTATGCGGCCTACCGCAGCGGTAACGTGGTTTTGGCCAATGCCATGGGCACCGGCGTGGCAGACGACAAGTCCATCTACCCCTACGTGCCGGACATGATCCGCTTCTACCTGGGGGAAGAACCCATCCTGAAGAACGTACCCACCTGGCAGTGCCGCAAACCCAAGGACCTGCAGTACGTGCTGGACAACCTTCCCGATCTGGTGGTCAAGGAAACCCAGGGCGCGGGCGGCTACGGCATGCTGATTGGCCCCAGGGCCAGCAAGAAGGAACTCAGCCACTTCCGCAGCCTGCTGAAAGCCCGGCCTGAAAACTACATCGCCCAGCCCACCCTGAGCCTGTCCACTTGTCCCACTTTTGTGGATGAAGGCGTGGCACCCCGACACCTGGACCTGCGGCCCTTTGTGCTCTCAGGCAAAAAGGTACAGATGGTGCCCGGTGGCCTGACGCGGGTGGCACTGAAAGCTGGATCACTGGTGGTGAACTCGTCCCAGGGCGGCGGCACCAAAGACACCTGGGTACTGGAGGGCGACGAATGCTGAGCCGCGCCGCATCAAGTCTGTTCTGGATGGCCCGCTATCTGGAGCGGGCCGAAACCCAGGCCCGTTTACTGGACGTCAGCCTGACCATGGCACTGATTGACGTGCCGGAAGACCGTGAGGAGCAGCTATCCGTGCCTCTGCTGGTTACTGGCACCCGGGAGGTGTTCGACGAACTGTACAACGACATCACGCCCCAGAACCTGATCGATTTCCTGGTTCTGGACGACCGCCATCCTGCCAGCGTGTTCAGCGTTATACGCAGCGCCCGGGACAACGCCTTGCACATTCGGGGTAATCTCTCAGCGGACGTGTGGGAGAGCATCAATCTGGCCTGGATGGAACTGAAGGAGCTGCGCCACAAGGGCGTCTCCGAGTCCAACGCTAGCCGGGTGTTCGACTGGACCCGGGAACGCTCCCACGTGTTCCGGGGTGCTGCCTACGGCACCCTGTTGCGTAACGATGCCTTCCACTTTCTGCGTCTGGGTACCTTTATCGAACGGGCCGACACCACCGCAAGGGTTCTGGATATCCGCCATCACATGGCCACCAAATCCCTTGAAGGCCACCCCACGCAATCGTTCTTCGAGTGGACCGCCCTGCTGCACTCACTGGCCGCCTTCGAGGCCTACCAGCATACCTACGGCCACAACATCGAGCCCATGAACGTGGCAGAACTGCTGATTCTCAAACCGGATGTACCGCGCTCGCTGCGG
Source organism: Marinobacter panjinensis (assembly GCF_005298175.1). Classification (NCBI taxonomy): domain Bacteria; kingdom Pseudomonadati; phylum Pseudomonadota; class Gammaproteobacteria; order Pseudomonadales; family Marinobacteraceae; genus Marinobacter; species Marinobacter panjinensis. Next base: position 3,123,384 of record NZ_SZYH01000001.1, on the reverse strand, counting down.
GCGTGCCTGCAGGAAATTGCGAGCCTGCTGGAGCAGATCCAGAGTGGTGATGCCCGCCGGGCCAGGCGCCTTGCCTCCAGCCTGTATGCCAACATCCACTATGGCGACCGGGAATACATTGAAGAGCGAGGCCTGCACGAATATCTGACCGACTTCCTGGAACGCATCCAGCGCATTTCCGGCCAGATCCAGAAGGACTACATGGGGTGGAAACAATGAAACTGAACATCCGCCACGACACAACCTATACCTACGATGCGCCAATGCACAACAGCATCCAGTACCTGCGCCTGACACCCCGCAACACGCCACAACAGCGAATCCTGGAGTGGCACGTGAGCGCCCCGGGGGAAACCAGCCAGATGATCGACGGCTTCGGCAACCAGGTTACTGTCATGACCATGGACAAGACGGTCTCGAAGATCACCCTGACCGCCGAAGGCGTGGTTGACCTGACCGGCAAACCACTGACCCGGGACGATTCACCCTTCCCGCCGGAAGTGTTCCTGCGCCACACCCCACTGACGGAAGCCGACAAGGCCATCAAGGCATTCGCCAGCCAGTTTTCCCCCAACAAGCGCAGCCTGGTAAGGATGATGAACCGCATCCTGGAGCACATTCAGTTCCTGCCCGGCGCCACCACCGTGACCCACACCGCCGCCGAGGCCTTCAAACAGAAAGCCGGGGTGTGCCAGGACCACACCCATATCTTCATATCCTGCTGCCGCCACATCGGGGTTCCGGTGCGTTACGTCAGTGGCTACATACACACCTTCAGCGACGACCACCTGGCCACCCACGCCTGGGCAGAGGCGTGGCTGGGCCGCAACTGGCATACCTTTGATGTGGTGAACCTGCTCAATGTAGCGGAAAGCCATATCAAGCTGGCAACGGGCCTGGATTACCGGGATGCCGCGCCGGTACGAGGCATTCGCAGTGGCGGCGGCATGGAGAGTCTGCAGACCCGCGCCTGGGTGACCAAAGCCGGGGACAGCCAGTAACAAAAAGCTTTGCAAAATCGACACATCACCCCATGTATTCTGCGGTGAAAGGGGTAAACTGGCCGGATTCCGAATCACCCGAGGGTAGCCCGATGACTTATTGTGTGGCGATGCGGCTGGCCGATGGCCTGGTGTTCGCGTCTGACTCCCGCACCAATGCGGGTTTTGACCAGATCTCGACCTTCCGCAAAATGCATGTCTTTGAGCAGCCGGGCGAGCGGGAGCTGGTAATTCTGTCCGCCGGCAATCTCGCCACCAGCCAGAGTGTGGTCAGCCTGCTGGAAAAGCGCGCCGGCTCCGAGGTGCCCAACGTTTTTTCCACGGTCTCCATGTTCGAGACCGCGGAGATTGTCGGCAAGACCATTCGCGAAGTTATCCATCGGGACAACCCGGAGGGCAAGATCAACCACGTGGATTTCAGTTGCTCGCTGATCCTGGGCGGCCAGATTCGCGGCGAAGAAGCGCGGCTGTTCAACATCTACCCGGAAGGCAACTTCATCGAAGCCACCCGAGAGACCCCCTATTTCCAGATTGGCGAGTCAAAGTACGGCAAGCCGATTCTTGACCGGGTGGTGAACTACCAGTCCTCCCTGGACCGGGCGTACCAGTGCGCCCTGATCTCCTTCGACTCCACCATGAAAAGCAATCTGTCGGTAGGCATGCCGCTGGACGTGGCCATCTATCGTAATAATGAACTGAAGCCCTGTTTCACCGACCGGGTGGACGAACACAACGACTACTTCCAGCAACTCCGCCAGCAATGGCATCAGGGCATCCAGGAGCTGGTAACCGGCCTCCAACCACCAGTCATCCGCTGATACCGTCCCCGCCCTTTATTCCCTGTAGCCGGTCAGTTCCATATAACCCACGCCCTTGTGGGAGCCGGCAACAGACACCGGGCTTTCCCAATAGGGATAGAGCCCGGTGTTCCAGTAGTCGCCGGGCGGCGCTGCGACAGTCAGGTCCACCTTATGCTGAGGAATCGTCAGTCGCCACGCTACGGGCACTCGGCCACGTTGAGATTCATGCCAACGGATCGGTGACAGGGTCAGATCATCGCGATCCAGCGCTTCAAGCTGGCCATCGGCCCCGATCCAGCTGCCAGACGAATAGGCACCGCCGTCTTCCCGCAGGCGAAAGGCCATCAGCTTGTGGCCATCCTCCAGATGCAGCGCGAACCAGTCCCAGCCCTGCTGGCCTGCCTTGAGAAACTGACTGCTCCATTCACGGTCAAACCAGCCCTTGCCGGAAACCTCCAGGGTTCGATCCCCCAGCGTCACCGTCCCCCCGATCTGTAAATCCACCAGGCTGAAATACATGGAGCCCTCACCACTGGCGGACTTGGCGCTGAAGCCTTCGACACCATGGGCTACCACGTCCCTGGTACCCGTCAACTGCAGGTCATAGCTCCAGCCATCCGCTGTCACCTGCAGGCGCCACTTATCCGACCCTGGCACCGCTTCCAGCCGCCAGTCATCCAGCCAAACGCGGAACGGATCTGCCGTGGCGCCAGCATGGCCCACATCACCCCGGGCAAGCTTCTCGGCAAACCCATGCTCCCCCTCAAACGACACCGCACCATGGGCCATCCAGGCCGCCTCAAGGGGCCAGGCCTCCGGATCGGGAGCCTTACTCTCAGCCGGCCGGGGCTGCAGGGACTGACGGAACTGGGTCCATTGCAGCCCCAGTGGTTTGCCGTCCCGGGTTTCCAGGTTGGCAGTCAGGTACCACCATTCAATGCGGTGTTGCGGGTGAGGGCCCCAATCATCGGGGAATACGAGGGGATCGCCGGGCCGGGGCTGCAGAAATCCGGAGTCATCCACCTCCCCGACCTGCTGAGCCAGGCCGGCGAAACCCGTCTCTTTGGATGCATCCGAACAACCTGCGACAGCAGCCGTCAGTAACCATGCGACGAAGGCGAAACGCGCTCTCATGTCTTCACCTGTTTGTCCTTTGCCCGGTGAACCAGCTGCCTGCGCATCAGGTGCGCAACCACCAGGCCAGTGACCGCTGCCACCAGGCCCAGCTCAAGCCAGAACCGGGGATACAGATCCATAGGCAGTGACCAGCCAAAAGCCAAAGGGTTGATTCGACTGACCAGCACCCAGGTCAACCAGATGCCAAGCGGCAGGGCGGCGATGGTGACCGCCAGAGTCAGCGTGACCGACAGGTGCCGGAGCTGGCCAAAGACCTTCCGGGCCGGCAGGCCCCAGATACCCAGCAACTGGAAGTACCAGACCCGCGTTGTGAAAAACACCCAGCCCATAATCAGCAGAGCAACCGCGGCAAGTGCCAGTGTCAGCAGGCTGATGGCGTGGGTGAGCAGGAAGGTCTGGCCGAACACCTGGGAGGCCAGGGCGCGAATGCTGGCGTTATCCCGGACAGTAACGTCAGGCGTATTCCAGACAGCGGCCAACCGTTCCCGGATATCCGTCATGGCCAGCTCGCCCGGATTCACCGAAAAACTTTCGAAATGGGGGCTGAAACCGTCCGGCAAGGCGGCGCCGGACATCAACAGTTCCCCTGCCGGGCGTCCATAGTCCGCGTAGATGGCGATCACATGAGCACTGATTTCGGTGCCTGCGATGACAACGCTCAGGGTGTCACCGACCTCTAGCTGATCACGCCGGGCCAGTTGCTCGTTGACCATCACGCCGCCCTGTTCAAGCTTCTGCCAGGGCCGGTCAATACTGGCCAGCAACGTCCAGTCCAGCACCAGATCGCTGATGGGAGCCAGCGCCAAAAGATCAACGGCAACCGTGCTACCTTCACTGGCCAATCCGTCTGTAATGATCCGTGCCTCGCCACGGATCACCCGATGCCAGGCCCCGATACCTTCAAGCCCTCGTAACGTTGTTGCCGCCAGACCGGCATCCGCTCCACGAGGCACCCCGACATAGAACTCAGCCTCCAGGCGTTGGGACAGCCATTCGTCGAACGTACGTTCGAACGTTGTCACCAGCGCCTGCACCGCCAGCACCGTTGCCATGGCAAACTGCAGTGCCACCACAGGAAGTGCAAGATGTCGGAACATCACCGCCAGTTCCCGGCGTCGCCAGCGTGTAAGAGGATTGTTTCCATCCGAATCGGTCTGATCAGACCGCCTCTCAGCCCATAACGCCAGTAATCCGGGCACCAGCCAACCGCTACCCGCGAACACCAGAGCCGTCCCCACGAAGACCCAGGCCAGGCCCGGAGCAAGGGCAACGCTCGCCAGCCCCACAAGCAGAACCGTGACCGCGATCAATCGTCCCCGGCCTGACACAGCAGCACCCTGCCAGCCCTGGGGCACCACCCAGTCCAGCAGGCAAACCGTCAACACAAGCAGCACCATAACGCCGGCAGCCTGCCAGGGCAGAGATTGCGCGGAACCCGCGTAGAGGGTTACATCAAACAGGCTGTCAAGAGCCTGCCCGAACCCACCACCCAGTGTTCCTGCAAGCTGCGTACCCAACCAGAGCCCGGGCAACACGCAAACACCGGTCAGCACCACCAACTCCGCCGCCAGCAACTGCTTCACCTTCTGGCGGGGCACTCCGAATCGGTACAGCAGGTCAAAGCTTTGTTGGCGCTGGGCGATACCCAGACGATGCACGCTGCGCACCAGCAAGCCGGTGATCAGCAGCACCAACAGGCTCAGGGCGTCCAGGTTGAGCAGAAAGCTGTCCCCCAACTCGCCCGTGGGCGGGCCAAGTGAAAAGTCCCGCAGGGTGTAGCCTTCGGGTAGCTCGACGTTTTCATTGGCGGCCAGCAGGTAAAGCCGGCGGTCGTGACCCTCACGGGACAGCCTCACCGCTTCGCTGATATCCAGAAAAGGAGCACCGTCCAGTTCGCCGGCATCACCGCCTGGAGCGCCCTCGCGAAAACAGCTCATGGCCAGGGGGTCGATACCGATCACCCGACCCTCCGGAGGCGGGCGCTCTATCTCCAGCCAGGGCGCGACACAGACGCCGGCCAGACGCAGCTCGGCAAATTCATCAACACCGATGCGCTGGCCATCCATGCGCACCACATGAACACGGGGTGCCACGGCTTCCTCGCTTTCGAACAGGCTGTTGCGAGCCTGATCGGTCAGCACGGTGACGCCCGTCCAAAGCATGGTGGCCAGCACAATCATCACTGCCAGCGCCGCAAGCTGGAAGGGGTGGCGGCGATAATGGCTGACGAAGGCGCGGACCAGCATCATGGACTACTCACGTCCCATCGGGTCGAGAGCGCTCAGGTCGAGCAGATGATCACAGCGGGCAGCCAGTTCTCTGTCATGGGTGGCGAGTACCAAAGCGCAGCCCGTCGTCCGCTGCATGTCAAACAGACAGTCGGCGACGTCATCGGCGGTATGGCGGTCGAGACTGCCAGTGGGCTCATCCGCCAGTATCAGAGCCGGCGTCATGGCAAACACCATGGCCAGTGCCGCACGCTGGGCCTGACCACCGGAGACCTTATCGGGATAGCGATCGACTTCTGCCCCCACGCCCAGACGTTCCAACCAACCGCGCTCGCCACCGACGGCCTGGCCGGCCAGATGCCCCCGCAGTCGAACATTCTCCAACAGCGACAGCGCCGGCATCAGGTTGGCGTCCTGGAAAACCACGCCAATGGAGCGTCGCCGCAGTTCCGCCCAGCGTGCATCGGCATCGCTGCTGCCAGCCCCGTCAAAGGATTCTCCTGCAACCGTGATGGTTCCCTCATCCGGTATTTCCAGGCCGCACAACAGGTTCAACAGGGTGCTCTTGCCAGACCCGGAGCGCCCGATAACCGCCAGGGACTCACCCGGGCCGACACTCAGCGACAGGTCACTCAGCACGGCCACCCGTTGCTCACCGCTGGTAAACCCTTTGCTCAACCCTTCAACGGCCAGTACCGGCTTCGACATCACACGCTCCGCTGAATAGTGGGTTCGGGCTCCTCACCCCGGCGGTAGGCCCGCCACTCACGAAACTGCTCAAGGTAGGACAGTAACGCCGGAATCACCGCCAGGACCAGCAGCGTAGACAGCCCCAGGCCAAAGGCAATGGAGGTGGCCATGGGAATCAGGAACTGGGCCTGCAGGGAGGTTTCGAACAGTAGGGGCAGCAGGCCACCAATGGTGGTGAGTGAGGTCAGCAATACCGCGCGCACCCGTTGCACCGCCGCTTCGTTAAGGGCATCGGTAATGCCCAGCCCTTTCGTCCGTTGCTGGTTGTAGAAGGCCACGAGAATAATGGCGTTATTCACCACAATGCCGGACAGGCCAAACAGCCCGAACAGGGAAAGAATGGTGAGCTGCAGCCCCATTAACCAGTGGCCGATCAGCGCCCCGACCAGGGCAAACGGAATAATGGCCATTACGATCAATGGCATGCTCCAGGACGCGAACACCCAGGCCAGAACCACATACATCAGCCCCAGGCCGATAATAAGCCCGGTTTTCATGTCGTCCATGGTTTCACGCTGGTCGGCAGCCCGGCCCTCGAAGCTGTATCGCAGGTTGTACTGGCTGGCGAGGGACGGCAGTACATTTTCCTCCAGACTGGCGATGATCTGGTCTGAGGTACTGATGCGGGTATTCAGGGAGGCGGTGACCTCTACCGATAATTCCCCCTCCGCGTGCCGCAGGGCCTGGAAGCCCTGGCGATGGTCCAGATTCATGACCTGTGCCAGTGGCACAAAGCGCCCGTCCGGTATCCGCACGGTCAGCTGTGACAGGGTTGCCATGCTTTCCCGCTGCTCGCGAGGTAACTGTACCCGCACTTCCACTTCGTCCCGCCCATCCTGGTAGATCTGGGCAATCCGGCCGTCGAATGCCGCCCGCAGCTGGCGCCCCAGATCATTGGTGGTCAGTCCCAGCGCCTCACCGTGGGCACTGACCTGATAGATAAGCTGCTCCCGGCCCCAGGGCATGTCGTCTTCGGTATCCAGCACACCGGGCAGGGTACGCAGGGACTCATTGAGGGTTTCAGCCGCCGTCTTGAGGTCGATGGCGTTCTCTCCCGTCAGCCGCACGTTCACATCCTTGCCTGGCGGGCCAGACTGGCGCTCGGAGATGGTGAGATTATCCAGGCCGGCGGGCCGGTTCAGCCGGTCCCGCCAGGCAGTAATGAATTCCGGGTTGCGAATCGTGCGGCGGTCCGATGGCACCAGTTCCACCATGATGGAGCCCAGCTCGTCCCCGGTCCGTGTGGTGCCCTCAGCACCCTGGCTGGTGCCGTGATTGGCGACAGCGTGCAGGATCAGGTCGCCCCCCAGTGCCTGTTCGGTTTCGTTCAGGGCCTGTTGCATCCTGGCGACAAAATCGTCCACCGTTTCGCGGTTGGTGCCGGCCACAAAACTGGCATTGGCGTAGAGCACCGACGGCTCCGGTGTCGGGAAGAAATTGAACCCGAGCCGGCCGCCAACCAGCAGCCCCACTGTCAGCAGGGCCACCGCCAGGGCAGAAGCCAGGGTAAGGCCACGATGCTGCAGGGTGTAGCGGGACACCTGGCGGAAAGGCCCCTCACGGAAACGATCAAAGCCTGACTCAAACCGGTTCCGCACACGCTCCACCGGACCGGCTTGCGACTGCTTGGGTTTGCCGGGGATGAAGGCATGGCGCAGATGAGCCGGCAGCACGATAAAGCATTCCAGCAACGAGGCAATCAGCACGCAGATCATCACCAGGGGAATATCCCCCAGGATATTGCCGATCACACCTCCCACCACCAGCAACGGCATGAAGGCAGCCACGGTGGTCAGCGACGACGCCAGAACCGGCCACACCATGCGTCTGGCGGCCCCCTCGGAGGCATAGATGGATTCTTCCCCCATGCGGGCGTGGGCGTCGGCGTCCTCCCCCACCACAATGGCATCGTCCACGATCACCCCCAGGGCCATGATCAGCGCGAACAGGGAAATCATGTTGATGGAGCCGCCAATACCCCAGAGTACGGCCAATGCCGCCAGAAAGGCGGTGGGAATACCAATGGCCACCCACAGGGCTACCCGGCCCGGCAGGAACAGGTAGAGCAGGATAATGACCAGCACCAGGCCGCCCATGCCGTTCTTGATCAACAGGGAAATGCGGTCATCCAGCAACTGCCAGGTCTCGTCATAGACCTCCAGTTCAACAGAGGGCGGCAGCACCGGCCGGGTATCTGCCAGCCACTCCTCCAGTATGCCGGCCGCTTCCAGGGAGTTACCATCCTCGGCACGCTGAAGCTGGAGTTCCACCGCCGGGTGCCCATCCCGGGTCAGGTTCACCTGACTCTCCCGTGCCTCCTGGCGAATGATGGCAATATCACCGAGACGCAGCTGAATACGCTCACCACTGAGCACCGGAATGGTTTCAAAGGCCTGGGGACTTCGGCGCTGCTCTACCGACCGCAGCTCCCGGGTGGCGTCCTGCTGCCCCATCATGCCGGCAGGCAGATCCCGGGAGATGGACCCTACACGCTCGGCAATCTGGTCCAGGGACAAGCCCAGGGCTTCCAGGCGCTCCACCGGCACATCGATGCTGATCTGTTGCTCCGGCAGACCGCGAATGGATACCCGGTCGATACCCCGTGACAGCAGCTCATCTTCATATCGGTAGGCCAGCTGACGCAGCTCAGTCCGATCCATATCACCGTACACCAGCAACCGGCCAACAGGTTCGTATCGTTCAAAGCGGGTTACCTGGGGTTCTTCCGCTTCAGCAGGCAGGTTAGTGAACTCATCCACTTGCTGGCGAACGTCATCCAGGGCCTGGATGGGGTTGGTGTTCTCGGTAAATTCCAGAGTGATGGATGACACCCCCTGGGCGGAGGTTGAGGTCATTTTCTTCAGGCCCTGAACACTGCGTAAGCGCTGTTCCAGGGGATTGGTGATGCCCTGCTCGACGTCCTCGGCGGAGGCACCACTCCACACCACCCGGACGCTCACAATATCAAGGGCAAAATTGGGAAAGAACTGGATGTTCATCCGGCTCAGCGCCAGGGTGCCCCCAAGCAGCATAACCAGCATGACCAGGTTGGCCGCGACCCGGTGGTGAACAAAGAAACCGATCACACCGCGGCGGCGCCTCATTCGCCCGCCTCCTGCGCGCCGCCCGCAAGCTCCACTTTCAGGCCCGTCATGGCATTGGGGAGATGGGTGGTAATCAGGGAGTTGCCGGCGTCCAGCCCCTCAGCCGACACCAGCACATGACGCTCACCGTTCGAACCTCTGGCCTCCCCCAGGCGTTTCACCGTGACGCGCTGCATACGGGAGCCATTGGTCATCCGGTACACACTGTCACTGCCATAGAGGGCACTGTAGGGGATGGCAATGGCGTCCTGCCTCGGCGGCCGTTCCAGCGTGACCGGGAGCAACCCACCCGGGCGCAGGCCACCGGCCTCGCCGCTCAATACCAGTATCGCCTCGGTGCCCGCAGGATCACTGGTACCGGCGAAACGGGACAGGACAAAACGATGCTGGCCATTTTCGGTTTCCGCTTGCAGTTCCTCACCGGCGTCCAGGGCATCCAGCAACTCCTGCCGGAATACATCCGGCACCCTGGCCCTCAGTTCCAGCCCCTGGTCCGGGTAGAAGGAAAGCAGCCTGGCGTTTTGCGAAATGCGGTCACCCTCGGCCACCTGAATATCCGTCACAATACCGTCGAAAGGAGCAGTCACTGTCGCTCTCCCGGCGTCCCGGCGCGCGGCAGCCAATGCGGCCTGGGCCCGGGCAAGCCTGGCATCCAGGCTTTGCAGCCGCGAGGGGTGCTCGTCCACCGCCCGCTGCCGGGCGGTAACCGTGAGGCGGGCCCGTGCCAGGGCATCCGAGGCGGCTTCCAGGTCTTCCTGAGAGGACAGGTTGCGGCTAACCAGGGACTGTGTTCGCTCAAACTGGCGTTTGGCGTTGCTCAGAATGGCTTTCTCCCCCTCCAGCGCCTCGCGGTCATTGGCATGACGCACCTGTTCCGAGGCCAGCTGGGCCTGGAGATCTTTTACATCTGCCTCTGCCTGGGCAACCAGCGGCCTGACATCCGCTTCATCCAGAGCGACCAATAGCTCTCCCTCCGCCACGCGCTGCCCCTCCCGCACCGGCCGGCTTCCAATTCGCCCTGCCAGGGGCGCGACAATGGTTACCTGTTCCGGCGCCATAAGCTGACCATAGAGGGGCAGCACGGGTGTGTGGGTACCGGGCTCCACGGTCATCACTTCAACCAGCCAGCTACGCTCCCGGGCGCTGGCCGTTTCCGGCTCTGGCCGGGTAGCTTTGAGCAGAACGAAGCCGGCAATACCGATGGCAAGTATAAGCAGGGGAATAAAACGTTTTTTCATGGTTCTCTGGCCAATCACGGTGTGTAAGCCTCGAAGAAATCAGGCTACTTACTATACAGCCCCAACCCGGTTTTGGATCCGGATCCGGCATGGTGCGTCAATATAGCGCATGTGGGATCTTTGTCAGGAACACTTAGACTTTAGTCTCGGGCATCATCACTTTTTGTCGGAAATCTGATCTAATTCACACTTCTGAGGTATGCTCACTTTATCTACACATTCCAGGGTTCGGAATCAGCCCCTTCCCGGCCGCTACAGATCTCGCGCATGGACAGCTACAAAGACCCCCTGAAAGAACTGGCGCGGCCTTACCGCAAGGCGGTACTGAAGGCATTGCTGGTGCTGTGCGTCATTGGCGCCACACTGTTCTCGGCCATGAATCTCATGAGAGGCAGTTATCCGCTGGCCTTTGTGGAAATCGCAATGGGCATCTATTCCATCATCGTTTACCGGGCGATCCGCAACACCCGGCACCTGGAACGCTGGATCATTGCCTATCTGATTCCATTCTTCACCGCAATGGTGTTCGCAATGGCGACCCCGCGGGCCACTTCTGCTGTCCACGCCTGGGTGCTGCTGATACCAATTATCTCGCACCTGCTGATGGGGCGTCGTCTCGGGCTCGCCGTTTCCGTTTTCTACATGGGAATAGCCGCAGTGATTTTCGTGTACAGGCATCTGGATCAGCCCGACATGATGCAGGCTCTTCCGATTACCAACATCGCAGTTATCTCCCTGTGTATTCTGGTGTTTTCACATGTCTACGAAGTTACCCGTGAAACCTCCGAGCGCCAGCTCATGAAACTCGCCCAGACCGACCCGCTAACCGGTCTTGCCAACCGGGCCCGGCTCAGCGATGTTTTTGAGCAGGAGAAACAACGGGCGCGGCGATACAGCTCTCCGGTGTCTGTCCTGATTCTCGACCTGGATCACTTCAAGGACGTTAACGACAACCATGGCCACGAAACCGGTGACCTGACGCTGCAACACGTTGCGCGTATTTTCCGGGAATGCCTGCGCGCCACCGATGTGGCCGCGCGCCTGGGGGGCGAGGAATTCGGCATTCTGCTCAGCAACACCAACAGCCGGCAGGCTATGGAAGTGGCTGAAAAAATCCGCATAGCCGTGGCGTCCACCCCCCTGACCGTCGCCAACAATGTGATTCGAGTGACGCTCAGCGGCGGTGTTGCTGAACTTGGCACCGATGGCGACACCCTGCGGGAGCTGGTCCGCGAGGCAGATATCCGCCTTTACAAGGCCAAGGAGGACGGGCGTAACCGGATAATCCCCGCGCTTTCCCCTTCAACCGCCACAGCCAATACCTGATCAGACCCAACGGCAACGAGCCAGAGTGTAGTAAAGCAATGGCACCACAACGACCGTCAGCAAGGTGGACATGGCCAGACCAAAGATCAGGGATATCGCCAGACCATTGAATATCGGATCGTTGAGGATGAAGTAGGCTCCCACCATCGCTGAAATGGCGGTCAGAGCAATGGGTTTTATCCGCACCGCCCCGGCCAGTACCACGGCCTCGTCCAGCTCCACGCCCTCGTCAATCAGCTGGCGGATAAACACCACCAGCAGGATGGAATTGCGCACGATGATGCCGGCGAGGGCGATCATTCCAATCATGCTGGTTGCGGTAAACTCACGCCCCAGCAGGGCATGGCCGGGCATGATCCCGATCAGCGTCAGCGGAATGGGCGCCATGATCACCAGCGGCAGAACGTAGGACCGGAACTGCGCTACCAGCAGCACGAAAATCATGAATATGCCCACACTGTAGGCGGTGCCCATGTCCCGGAAGGTTTCGTAGGTAATCTGCCACTCGCCGTCCCATTTCAGGGTGCCTTTTTCCGGCAGTGGTGGTTGATCGATAAAGTACTGCTCCGGGGCACCCTCCTGCTGTTTCAGGCGGTCCACCATGGCAAACATGCCGTACAAGGGTGAGTCGGTCTCTCCCGCCATGTCCGCCGTGACGTAGGTCACCGGCAGCAAATCCTTGTGATAGATGGCTCCCATCCAGTCCGCTTCCCGAACCTCGGCGATACTTGCCAGCGGAACCAGGTTACCGGCACGGCTGCGCACATTCAGCGACAGCAGCACCGAGGGCTGAGCCTTATCCCCTTCCCCCAGAATTACCCGGATGGGCACGGGATACTTGGCGTGGTCATCGTGCAGGAAGCTGACGCTGGTTCCGCCGAGGGCCGTCTGCAAGGCTCCGACCACCTGGGCCTGCGAAACCCCGAGCCGTGCTGCGCGATCCCGGTCCACCACGACTTCCCACTGCTTCGTCGGCGCCTCCAGGGTGGTGTCTATATCCACCAGCCCGTCAATCTCTGTCATACCCTCTGCCACCAGGCGCGCCAGCTCTGCCCGACGGGATTCATCCACGGCGTAGATCTCGGCCACCACCGGAGACAACACCGGCGGCCCCGGCGGCACCTCCACAATCTTCACGCTGGCACCGTACCTGTCACCAATCTCCGTAAGCGGCGCCCGCAGGGACTGGGCGATGTCGTGGGATTGGCGGTCCCGGTTGTCCTCGTGGCTCAGATTGATCTGGATATCCCCCTGATAGGGGTCGCTGCGCAGATAATACTGGCGTACCAGGCCGTTAAAATTGATAGGGGCGGCCGTGCCGGCGTAAGTCTGCCAGTTCGCCACTTCCCCGATCGTTTCCAGATAGCTGCCCATTTCCATCAGCACCCGCTGGGTCTGCTCCATCGGCGTGCGCTCCGGCATGTCCACGACCACCTGCAGCTCCGACTTGTTGTCGAATGGCAGCATTTTCAGAATAACCGCCAGGAACACCGGCAATGACGCAGCCGCAATGGTCAGTCCGACCACGCCCAGCCCAAGCAGGCGACGGCGCCAGGGATGATCACCGAGGAACGGGGCCAGCACCGTGCGGAAGATGCGCAGGGACAGCGGGCTGACACCATCGGCAGAACTGGACGCCTCATCCGCTTCTGCGGCCAGCTCCCCCTTCTTGTGTTTCAGCAACCGGAACGCCAGCCAGGGCGCGACGACAAAAGCCACAATCTGGGACAGCACCATACCCGCCGAGGCATTGATCGGAATCGGGCTCATGTAGGGCCCCATCAGACCACTGACAAACGCCATCGGAATCAGCGCTGCCATGATGGTCAGGCTCGCCATAATGGTGGGCGTTCCGACCTCGTCTACCGCCACCGGAATGATGTCCTTCACCGGCCACCGGGAGTTCTGGATCCGGCGGTTGATGTTCTCGGTGATCACGATGCCGTCATCCACCAATATGCCGATGGAGAAAATCAGCGCAAACAGCGATACCCGGTTGAGGGTAAAACCCCAGGCCCAGGAAAACACCAGGGTCAGCAACAGGGTAATCAGAACGGCCAGCCCGACAATGAGGGCCTGGCGCCAGCCCATGGCTAGCAATACCAGCAGCACCACGCACAGGGTGGCGGAAATAAGATCGGTAATCAGCTTGCGGGCTTTCTGGGAGGCTGTGGCACCGTAGTCACGGGTAACCAGCACCTCCACACCCACTGGCAAAGCCCGATTGCGCAACCGCTCCAACCGTTCTTCAATGGCGGTAGTGATATTGACGGCGTTTTCACCGGGTTTCTTGGCGATAGCCAGGGTGACTGCGGGATACACGTCGCCGGGCTGGCCTGCTTTCCCGGCCTCTTGTGCCGGCCCGAAGCCAGTCATCACGCTCTGGTCGGCCACGGTGCCGCCGCGGCTGATGTCAGCTACATCCTCCAGGTACACCGCCGAGCCATTGTGCATGCCCACCACCAGACGACGAACATCCTCTACCGATTTCAGCAGCGTGCCGGCCTGAACCGGAATGGACAGGTTATCCCGGGTAATCCGGGCCTCCTGACTGCTGGTGTTGGCAGCGGCCAGCGCGTTACGCAAATCGTCGATGGTCAGGTTGAAGCCGGCCAGCAACGCCGGGTCAAAACGGATATCGACCCGGTCAGGAATACCCCCGGTCGTGTAAACATCCCGCGTACCCGGAACCCGCTTCAACGCCACTTCCAGCATATGAGCCAGGCGGGTAAGCTCCTCACCCGTGTGTCCGTTAACCGGATCGTAGAGCGTCAGGGTCATCACCGGAACATCATCAATCCCCTTGGGTTTGATGACCGGCTGGGTCGCACCCAGGTTGGCTGGCAACCAGTCCTGGTTGGAATAGACCTGGTTGTACAACCGCACCAACGCTTCCTGGCGCGGAATGCCCACTTCGAACTGAACGGTGATGACCGCCTGGCCCTGTCGCGACACCGAGTAGACATGCTCCACGCCCTGGATTTCGCTCATTACCTGTTCGGCCGGCGTGGCTATGGCGCTTTCCACTTCGCGGGTGCTGGCGCCGGGAAACGCGACCATGATGTCTGCCATGGTGACGTCAATCTGGGGTTCTTCCTCTTTCGGAGTGACCACCACGACGAGAATGCCCAGAATAATGGCCAGAATGGCAAGCAACGGGGTGAGGTGGTTGTTCTGGAATACCCGGGCAATGGCACCGGATGGCCCCACGGGCGGCAGTTCCCGGCTCACGGGTTCGCCTCCGCGTCCGGCTCGGTGACAAGATTCAGTCGTTCACTGCCAACCAGCTCCGACGGGTTGGTAACCACCCGCTCGCCCTCACTGAGCCCTGCCAGAATCTCAAGCCGGCCGTTGTCCCTTACCCCGGTACGCACCTGACGCAGCCGCGGTCGGTCCTGGTCATCCAGCACAAACACCGCCCTGAGTTCGCTGCGATGGATCAGGCTGCTGGCCGGCACCCATAGCGCCTCACGGCTCGCAACCGGCACGCCGACTTTCACCAGCATGCCGGGAAACAGGGAGCCATTGGGTTCGTTCAAACGCATTCGCAGCCGAAACGTATGGGTTTGCGGATTGGCGTAGGGGTAGAACGTCATTTCGCCGGTTTCCAACACCCGACCGTCGGTAAGGGTAACCATGGCCTGGCGCTCGGTGCGTGCCAGTTCCGTATACTTCTGTGGCAGCTCAACCACGACCCGGAGCTGTTCCAGGGACAGCCCGCTGAGCAGCGGTTGACCAGGGTTTACGGACTCGCCCAGCTCCACATGGCGCTCGGTGAGGATGCCGCCATAGGGCGCCACCACACGGGTATAGGACAGCTGCTCCTGTGCTTCGGAAACCGCGGCGCTGGCACGCTCCACCCTGGCCCGGGCGGCGGCCAGATTGTTGCGGGCCTGATCAAATTCCTGGCGGGACACCAGTCCCCTTTCATGGACGGCTTCAATGCGCTCGAATTGTTGCCGCGCATCCGCGAGCGCCGCTTCCGCCTCTTCCAGCCCGGCCTGGGCCTGGCGCAAGCGGGAACGCTGCTCGCTGTCCTCCAGCTGGACGATCACATCCCCGGCGGCAACCGAGTCATCGACATCAAAAGGCAGGCTCTGGACTGTGCCACTGGTCTGGGCAGAGACGGTGCTCTGCTGGACAGCTTCGATAACGCCGTCCAGGTGAATGGTTTCATGAAAAGTAAGGCGCTCGACGGCCTCAAAGGCAGGTTGCGCAGCTGCCAGTGCAGGCACCATGAGCAGCAGAGTGGTAAAAAGGCGACCGAGATGACACATGCCAACCTCTCAGTAAGGTTATAAGGTTATTCCTTTGATTGATGAAAGTTTAACAGGTGGGTAAGTGTCTTACATTGAGCCCGGACAAAAAAAGCCCCGGGTGAAGGAGTTGGTTCCACCCGGGGCGCAATGTCACCCGCCCGCTATGAGAAGCGGGTAACCGCCATTTGAGGACTTACCACCTGGCCGTCAGTGCGACACGAAGGGTTCTCCCGGGCTCATTCACCCTTACGGCTTCCGGGTTGAATGGATCGGTATTGGCCCGGCTGACATGGGGCGCCCAGGTGTTATCGAACAGGTTATCGACGGCCCAGCTAACGCTGAGGTCGTCCACCAGCGGGTGGCTGCCGGAGAGGTTGAAAACGCCGTAGCCGGGTGAGGTGCCGGCATCCTGGCCGGACTGGGGGTCGATGCGGTCCTGGCGGCGGGCCAGCACCCACTCCGCCTCAATGGCATGGCCCATGCGCTGCCAGCCGAGGGTCTGGAGGAACTGTACCGGCGGAATCTGTGGCAGAGACTTGTTGTCATCCCGGTTTTCGCCGCGGACGGACGCCAGGCTGCTATTGGTGCTCCAGGTGCCATTGCTCCAGCCCAGCTGCGCTTCCACACCCAGCAGGCGGGCATCGATGTTGCGGTAAACGCTGACCTGATCCTGGTTGCGGGTGCGAAGGACAAAATCATCGACCTGATCCACCCACACCGCAGGGCGCCAGTGCCAGCCGTTGCTCCGGCCCGGCAAAGCCAGTTCAAGTTTGTGGTGCTTCTCGGTATCCAGAGCGGGATTGCCAACCCAACGCCGGGAAGGGTCCATGTTGTTCCAACTGGCAATATAACGCTCGGTCACCCCCGGGCTCCGGACACTGTGGCTCGCCGTAACCACCATCGACTGGATGGGTGAGAGGCGCCAGTCACTGCTGATAAAACCACTGACATTATCATCGGCAACGTCGGTGCTGGTGGTGCCGTAGATACTCTGGTAGGCATCCGCCGCTGACATGGCCATCATGCCGCTGCCGAAAACTTTGCCAGAGGCAGCAGCGGACATTTCGACACGATCATAACGGACACCCCCGCCGAGCTTGAGCGCCGGTGTTACGCGGTAAAACCTTTCGGCAAAGACTCCGAAGCGGTCCCGGTCCACATCGGGCCAGAGAACCGAGGTAAGGCTATCAAGACTGGCGCCGCCGAAGCGCTCCGCGTGCCAGTTGTTGGTTTCAACATCGGCACCAATGGCCCAGTCGGTTCTGGCATCGGGGCTCTGGTCCAGGGTCAGCCGCAGGCCTCGGGTTTCAGTCTCGGAAGCAGTGAGCATTTTCATGGTGGCTTCACGGAGACTGAAGTTGTCCATGATGTGATCCACATCCGCCTGCCAGGCGAGCAGGTTCCAGTCCCCGTTGCCCACCGGTGCGCCCAGTTCCAGGCGCAGGATGTCTGTATCCGTTTTAGGCGCGTCCATGCCGGAACCGGCGTATTTCACGTCCCGCTCCTCCTGACGACTCACCAGCCCCTTGATATAGAAACCGTTGTCCGCTTTCCACGCCGCATCAACCCTAGCTTCAGCGTTTTTGTAAGCAGTGCGAACCTCATTGCCGTCACCATCCTCGTAATCGTCAGCCTCGTCGTAACCGCCCGCCAGCCTTAGCCAGGCACTCTTGTTGCCAACAGCGGCGCTGCCGTTGATCAGTTTGGCATTGCCGTTGTCTGAGCCGCCCACAGTCAGGTGGCCCGTTGTAGCAGCGCCATTGAAAGATGGTTCGGCGGTGGTTGCGATCACCTGCCCTCCAGTAATGGGCCCCCAGCGCAGGGTCTGATTGCTGGTACGGACCTCCAGTAACGGTGCCAGCGCTGCACTCAGGCGACTGGTTGGCGGGTCCATGCGATTGGGGCAGGCCCCTTCCACCCGTATGCCATCCAGAAGCACATCCACACGCTCCTGGCCCTGGCCTCGGACCACCGGATCCAGGCCCCGGCCACCCATGCGGGAGAGAGACACCGAAGGGCCACCGGAGAGGCGCTGCACAGGCTCGGGCGACACCGCCGCCTGGTTCAACCGGGCCATTTCCGCCGAACGGCCCTCAGTAACCCGGATCAACAGCTGGTCCGCTGATTCGGTTTCTGCCTGAACCAACGGGGTGATGGCACAACCGGCCAGGCTCAGGCCGATACAACGAGCCAGGTGTCTGATTACCATTAGGAAGGGGTCCTTATTGATGCACGAGTGGCTAGACAGATTTTCTGGATAGGCGGAAGTGTAAGGGGCCAGGCCGATCATGGCTTGAGACACAATGTCGCACCCCTTTAGGGGTATTTCGTGTACATCTAAAAATCCTTTTTTAAGCAGCCGCCGTTTTACGGCGCTCAATACGCGTATCCCGAGGGTTTACCCCATATGACTGCAAAACTTGATGAAAAGCTGGAACCCATCTTCCAGGACTTCCTGCACCGCAACCCTGCTGATTGATCCCGGCCGATGGGGCACCAGCAGCCCGGAACTGGTCTGTTACTTCCCCGATTGACCCCCGGCAATCAGGCACCCAATTTCCCACCATTTACCGGCCTCTGCTGCTAGAATCCCGTCCATGGAATGGCTCACCCACTCTCAGACCGGTTTTCAACAGTCCGCCCGCTACCTGCTGGGGATGCGGCTGACGCTTGTCGTGCTTCAGCTGATCGCAATCGGCGTTGCAGAGGCCATGGTAACTCTGGCGCACCAGACCGAAGCCCTGATCCTGTGCCTGGTATATGCCGTTGTGGCTACACTGGGCTGGCTCTGGTTTACCCGACGGCCGCCTCGTTCCACGGCGACGGTCAGCCTGGTTCTGACCATCGACCTGCTGCTGATCGGCGCCTGGCTTTACTTCACCGGCGGCTATACCAACCCGCTGGTTTCGCTACTGCTGCTGCCCATTGCCGTTGCCATTATCCTGGTGCCACTGAGCCATAGCATCGCGGTAACCGTTGCCGGCGTGGCGGTCTATACCTCCCTGGTGGTCTGGCATACGCCGCTTACCCACGAACACCACAGCGCCAATCTGGCGCAGTTGCACCTGGTGGGCATGTGGGTAACTTTTGCCATTACTGCCGCCATTCTGCTTCTCGTCGTTGGCGCACTTGCCCGCCGCCTGCGACAGCAACAGTCACTGCTGGCACAGGTACGGGAAACCCGTCTGCGGGATGAGCAGGTCATTGCTCTGGGGCTTTCCGCTGCCGCCGTAGCCCACCGCCTGGGTACACCGCTGAACACCATGACTCTGCTGGTGGATGAGATGAAGGCCGCAGTGCCGGACAACGACCTTATTGCGGATGACCTGGCGCTGATGGAACAGCAACTGGGGCTCTGCAGCGGCCACCTGCAACAACTTTCCTCGGCAGCCATGCAGGCAAGAACCGCGCAACTGGAGATCCTGACCGCCCATGACTGGATGATGCGGCTGCGGGAGTCCGCCACCCTGCTCTGGCCCGGCGCAACCATTGAATGGCAACAGCCGTTTCCCGACTGCCTGGTGGCCGTGGATGCCACGCTTGATCAGGCCGTCCTGAACCTGCTCGCCAACGCCGTGACCGCCAGCCCGTCCTGGGTCGCGATTAGCGCCCGCGAGGCAGGCGGGGGACGGCTGGAAGTGATTGTTGAAGACCGTGGTGACGGGCTGGAGTCAGCCCTTGAGGGCGCCCTGGGCGAGCAGGTTGTGAGCTCGGAAAATGGCCTGGGGGTTGGCCTGTTCCTGTCCAACGCCACCATCCAGCGGCTCGGGGGCACGTTGAAAGCCCGGGTAACGGCACAGGGAACCACCATGATTATTGACCTGCCGATGGCAACCGGTCACAACGGCCAGAAAGAGGGCGGCGCGTGAGCGACAACCGGACATGGCTTCTTGTTGATGACGATGATGCCTTTCTGCAGGTTCTTCAGCGTTCGCTGAGCCGCCAGGGCATAGAATCGCGACTGGCAAGGAGCCATCAGGAAGCCAGAGAGGCGCTGACAACCGGCGACGTTCACCGCTGCGTTCTGGATCTGAACCTCGCCGGAGAAAGCGGCCTGCAGCTATTGCCGGACCTTCTGGAGATAAGGCCGGATCTGGACATCCTCGTTCTGACCGGTTACGGCAGCATCGCTACAGCGGTCGAGGCCATGAGGCGGGGCGCAGTGAACTACCTGTGTAAACCGGTGACGCTCAATCAGCTGCTTGCGGGTTTCGAGCCGCTGGATGCCCCGCCGAATCTCCGCAACGAGCCGCCCTCGGTGGAAGAAATGGAATGGGAACACATTCAGCGGATACTCAACGACAACGAAGGCAACGTGTCAGCCACTGCCCGGGCCCTGAACATGCATCGCCGCACCCTGCAGCGAAAATTGCAGAAACATTCCCGCTGGCGAAACTAGCTGACATCTACCTCTCAGCGATAGCGCCTCTGATCCAGGGTTGTCAGCCGGTCCGGGTGGAACACCATCAGCCCGGTGACGAAGGCGCCATTCACAAAGCCTTCCGGGATCATGAACAACGGCAGGTACGCCAGATACTCGTAGATCAGCTCGCCAAAGGTATACACCCCGGCAGACCAAAGCATCAGACACATCACCATGCCTGCCACGGCAACAGAGATGCCAGCACCAAAAAAACCGCAGAAAAAAATGTAGGCAAAAAAATTCCTGAAATTGCGTTTTCGCTCCCAGAGCATGATGCCGTTGCTGACCAGGGCCGGCACCATCACCGTCACCAGTCCATTTGCGGCGAAAGCAATCAGCGGTTCACGCCCGGTAATCACGGTAATCACCAGCGCCAGCAACCCGGACAACACCGCCAGCCGCCAGCCCATCATCAGGGTAATGAGGGTGATACCAAATACGTGGATGGACAGCCCGGGGGAAATCCCCGCGCGTAGTTGCCAGACAAATCCGAGAGCCACTGCCGCCCCGAAGAAGGAATGTTGCAGGGCCTGGTCGCGGCGGAAGGCCGACCAGTCGGTGCCCCGCACGGCATTAACCAGAATCGCCAGGAATATCAGACCCGTGATGATCAGTTGGCTGGCAGAGAGCAGGTTCTCGGTCATTCCCATGGTTTCGATGCTCCGGTCCAGAACGTCGAGCTGCCTCTGCAGAGGATCTGGTCAGTGCCTGCCAGGCCTCGTAGGCACTCAGAAAGACCTGCCCCCCAAGGTTCGCCAACAGCTCGGTGCCACCAAGTCGGTCCATAACAGGGCCTTTTACGTCTGAAAGATGCAGGCGAACACCGGCATCCGTCAACCTTTCGTTGATCGCTTCAAGGCTTTCCAGGGCAGACGCGTCAACCTGATTGACCGCCGGGCATACCAGCACCAGGTCCTGCAGTTCCGGTTGCCGGGTCACCAGGTCCATCACGGTTTCTTCCAGAAAGCGGGCGTTGGCGAAATACAGGCTTTCATCCACCCGCAGGAAGGTCACTTTCGGGCACAGTTCCACCTGGTGCCGCAGCACATTGCGAAAATGCTCGGTACCCGGCACGCGGCCAATCACCGCACTGTGTGGACGGCTTGTGCGGTACAGGAAAAGACCGATAGAGAGAGCCACACCAGCGACAATACCGGCCTCCACACTGTACAGCAGTGTCAGCAGGATGGTGGCCAGCATGGCTCCGAAGTCTGACCGGGAATAACGCCAGGTGCGGGCTAGCGCGGGCAGATCAATGAGGGTGGCCACGGCCACGATGATGGTTGCAGCCAGAGTGGCCACCGGCAGATAGGCGATAGCGGGTGTCAGAAACAACGTGGCAAGAGCAATACCAACGGCCGTGAACAGGCCTGCAGCCGGGGTTTCAGCGCCGGCATCAAAGTTCACCACGGAACGGGAGAAGCCACCCGTTACCGGCATACCCCCCGAGAAACCCGCCCCCAGATTCGCAGCACCAAGGCCGATCAGTTCTTGGTCAGGATCAATTCGCTGGCGCCGTTTGGCCGCCAATGTCTGCCCGACGGATACCGATTCAACAAACCCGACAACACTGATCAGCAGCGCGCCCATCGCCAGCTGTTTCCAGAGCGACAGCTCCATCGGCGGCAGGGTAAATTCCGGCAGTCCCCGGGGAATGTCGCCAACAACGCTCACTCCCCTTGCATCCAGCCCCAGCCACCAGGCCAGCAGGGTGGTTACGAATACTGCAAGAATAGGTGCCGTCTTGGTAAGGATATCCGCCATTCGCGGCCCCAGACCCAGACGCCTGAGCAGGGGCTTGAGTTTTTTGCGGGACAGCACGAGGAATACCAGCGCGCCGATACCCACCAGAACGGTGGGTAGATGGGTATTCCCTATATTGGCCAATAATGACGAGCCGATCTCCAGAAGGTTATGGCCTGACGCCTCGACCCCCAGAATATGTTTCAGCTGACTGGCAGCAATCACCAGCCCGGACGCCGTGATAAAACCCGAAATCACCGGGTGACTCAGAAAATTGGCGAGAAACCCCAGCTTCAGCACGCCCATCACAAACAGCATCAGCCCTGACATGACACCCAGCAACACTGCACCGGCGACATACTCCGGGCTGCCAGCATCGGCGATCGGGGCAAGTGCCGCGGCGGTCATCAGGGCAATCACGGCAACCGGGCCCACGGACAGCGTACGACTGGTTCCGAACAGGGCGTAGAGCGCTAACGGCAGGATGCTGGCGTACAGTCCCACCTGGGCAGGCAGCCCGGCCAGCAAGGCATAGGCCAGCGACTGGGGGATCAGCATCACGGTGACGATGACTGCTGCCACGAGATCACTGACGGCATGCTCACGCCTGTAACCGGGTAACCAACCCAGAAAAGGCAGGTACTGTTTCAGTTTCATCCGTACCTCAGAACAGGTTGACGGGTACTTTCAGATAGACCTGGCCGTTGTCTTCCGCTGGTGGCATGTGCCCTGCCCGCATATTGACCTGCACCGAAGGCAGAATCAGCCGGGGCATGTCCAGTGTTGCGTCCCTTTCGGTCCGCATTTTCACAAACTCTTCCTCGGAAATGCCTTCATGGACATGAATGTTGGCCTGGCGCTGCTCTGCCACCGTGGTCATATGATGGTATTCATCACGCCCCGGAGCCTGGTAATCGTGGCAAAGGAAAATGCGGGTCTCCGGCGGCAACGCCAGGACTTTCTGGATTGACTGATACAGCGTCCGGGCATCGCCACCGGGAAAATCACAGCGAGCGGTGCCGTAGTCCGGCATAAACAGGGTATCCCCGACAAAGGCAGCATCACCGATCACGTAGGTCAGACAGGCAGGAGTATGACCCGGTGTGTGCAACACCCGGCCCTCCAGACCTCCAATCCGGAAGCGATCACCTTCTTCAAACAGGGCATCGAACTGGCTGCCATCCCGGGCGAAGTCGGTACCGGCATTGAAAGCCTTGCCAAAGATCTCCTGTACCTCAACGATGTGGGCACCAATGCCGGTTTTACCGCCAAGCTCCGTGTGCAGGTAGGGCGCTGCAGACAGGTGATCGGCGTGAACATGGGTTTCAATGACCCACTCCACCTTGAGGTTCTTTCCCCGGACATAGTCAATGATTGCATTGGCAGAGCGCACGTCGATCCTGCCTGCGGCATAGTCAAAATCGAGAACAGAATCGATGATTGCGCAGGCATTGCTGTCAGGGTCACTGACAACGTAGCTGAATGTATTGGTAGGTCCGTCGAAAAAGTGCTGGACGAGTGGATTAGCCATAGTACTCATCTCCCGGGTCATTCATATTTAGTTCTAAGCATATACTAAAATGAAATATAGAGGGAAATGATCTTTTGTTATAGCCGCGATGGCCCTGATGCATTGGCGAAGCAATCACGCCCCGCTTCTTTGGCAAGATAGAGCCGGTTATCTGCTTCGCCTATCAGCGTTTCCGATGTCGGGTCGGCAGCACCATTATCGCCGACAGCTGCAACTCCAGCGCTTACGGTCAGGGAAATGTTCTGTCCTTCAAAGACAAAGTCGTACACCCGGACCCTGGAAATAATCCGGTTCACCAGTGCCCCGGCAGCTTGACCGTCGGTGGCAGAAAAAACGACGACAAACTCCTCGCCACCAAAGCGGACAACCACATCCGTGGCACGGGTATGCGCAAGCAGAATACCGGTGAACTCTCTGAGCACGTAGTCGCCAGCCAGGTGGCCGAGGGTGTCATTGACCACTTTGAAGTGGTCAATATCAAACAGCGCCAGTACGAATGGCTGCCCCTCGCGATTCCAGAGGGCAATCATTTCATCCAGGCGGGGGTAGAGATAGCGACGATTGTGAAGCCCGGTCAACGGGTCCCTTATCGACTGGTTCAGTAGTTCCTCCTCCAGCCGGTGACGTTCCAGGGCGCCAGACAGCAGCCCGGAGACAATGATCAACAGGTCGGCCTGATCAATGCGCCAGACCCTCTGGCTAAGAGAATCCACGCCAAAAAAACCGGACACCACCCCCCGGGTCCGCACCGGAACACAAAACATGGAGCTGACCCCCTGTTCCGTCAGCAGGGCTTTTTCCGGGGCGGCTTCCACGGGTAATGCATCCACATCCTCGATAAACACGACCCCGTTTTCCCAGATCATCCGGTCGATCTGGCCATGCCACCAGGCGAAGGTATCTATCTGCACCTGCTGCTGGGAGCCGATCAGCGGCTCAACGCCATTTCGACACCATTCATGGGTGTTGGTCATTTCGGAGCGCTGTTCTGAGAAACGGTACAGGTACGCCCGGTCTACGCCAAAAAACTCGCCGATAGCCTCCAGCACCTGATTGATGCTCTCGTCAATATTGCCAAACCCTCGGGTAATAAAATCCGTGGACAATCGTGCGATCAGTTTCTGGAAGCCCGCCTGAAAAGCGAACTCGGCCTCGCTCTCCCGCAGGGAGAACTCGAGATCCTTGAACGGCTGGATGTCATTGAACTGGCCGAACCAGAGTATGCTGCCATCCGCCTGGAGCTCGGGAATCGAATCGGATTCGAACCAATGGTAGTCTCCGCTGGCCAGGCGCATCCTGGCCTGATGCTGCCACGGCGTGAGCTTGCTGGCAGATTCAGCAATACTGGCGGCCACGCCGGCTACATCCTGCGGGTGGATAACAGAGAATACCCTTTCGCCATCCTTCTGCAGATCCGCGGGATCTATCCCGAACAGCTCCCGCACCCGCTCGCTGACAAAGGGATACCGCTGGTGGTGCCCGTCAGCACTGCGCTCATAGATGAACAAAACCCCGGGCACTCCCGACGCCAGCTTAGGAAACAGTTCCGTCGACCGGAGGTTTCCCGGCCAGTCGTCATCAAATTGCGGCATAGACGCTCAGTAACTCCGGATGCGGAGGGCCTGATCTGCCCTCCTGTTAATGGAGTGTAGAGCAAGGTGACAGTAGCTGCGAGCTGTAACAACCGGTCAGGATCAAAGCTTCCCGAGCCGTTCGGCTATCTCCTCCCTCCGGCCTGCATCCGCGATTTCCCGGCCCGGCCGGGGTGAGGCCCTGAGCGCATTGCTCAGATAAACCTTTGCCCTGGATTTCTTGCCCTGTTCAAGCAGGAAATCACCGAAAAAGTAATTGGGGTCGATGCCGTCGGGGTTGATAGCCAGGGCCTTCTGCAGGTATTTCTCCGCCTGTTCGTCATCTCCGAACGACAATGGCCACCCTGGCACCTGGTAATAAAGACTGCCGAGGGAGGTGTAGGCCGAGCCGTCGAGCGCACTCTCATCTATCGCCAGCGCCGCTTCCAGAGCTTGACGGGCATCCTTGACCAGCCCCAGGGCTCCCAACCCGCCTTTGGCGCCAGCATAGGTGCTCAGCACAATGCCCTGCCAGATCAGCGGTTCAGCGCGATCAGGGTATTGCGCCACAAATCCTTCAACGTCAGTCACAAGGTCTTTGAACGCCTTCTCCTGCTGGTCTTCCGGCAGCTGATACTGAATTTCCGCCCAGCGGTGCTGAATGGCCGCCAGCTCAGTCTCCAGATCCGCGGCCCAGAGAGGCATGGCAACCACCCAGGCCATCATCAGAACGATCCACTTCATGACAGTACTCCTGAATTGAGAAAACGCCGGATGATCGGCAGTTGCTTGAGTATGGCTTTGTCGACGATACGCGGGAGTACTCCGTTGATGACCACGAAGAGTTTCTCCGGCCAGCCAAGGAACCGGCGTCGGTCATCATGCTTCATGGCTTCCAGAATCTGCGATGCCACCGTCTCCGGTGTATCGACGCTGTTTCCGAGGGCGCGATTCAGCTCATTCACCTCTTCGGGGTTCATTTCGGTGGCGGTGGCTCTGGGTGCCACGTAAACCACCTGAACGGCGGTATCCGCCAGCTCCCGACGCAGCGCCTCGGTAAACCCGCGCAAACCGAACTTGGTGGCGCAGTAGGCGGTATAGCCAGGAAAACCGATGCTGCCGAAAGTAGACCCTACAAATACCAGGGCACCGCTGCCGGCCTTATTGAACCGGGGCACGAAGTGCCTCGCTACCAGCATGGCAGAGCGAAGATTTACAGTGAGCTGGGCATCCAGTTCGCTGACTTCCATAGCAGCGAGCCCGGCAAACCGATTCTGGCCGGCACAGTGGATCACCCCGTCGATATCCGGATAGGCCTCGCTCAGCCGCACCAACTGCTGATCGAGATCGCCGGCGGCAAGATCCAGATGCACCACGGACACCCCCTCCCGGTGCCCGAGATTCTCCGGATGCCGGGATGCCACGATGACCCGGGCTCCCGATCTTACCAACGGATCCACCAATGCCTTGCCGATACCGCCGGTTCCTCCCAGCAACAGGAATACCCGGTCATGCAGCCTCATGGCGCTGCTCCTTACGGTTGGCCGGCAGCGGGATGCTGTGAAGCATGTCACCGTAGAGGCGATACACCATACGAGCGGCTTCGATGATCGCCCGCTGGTCATCCGCATCAGTGATCTCATTCATCAGTTTGCGGAAGAACTCGAAATGCTCCTGGTCCAGGGCACCATGGGAGTACAGATAACTGAAGGCCTCGTCAGGCAGCCCCAGCTGTTTCTGGATGGCTTCACCCAGCGGCGTAGCCAGCTCGATGGACGTGCCTTCCAGGACCTGCACCATGCCGAAAAAAGCCGCAGGGTTGCCGCGCTGGATACGGTCGTACAGGTAGGCCACCATCAGTTCAATGGAGGAATCCGGATTACCATGGCGGATGGCGCCCTTATCCTCGCCACAGGCCTCCAGGTCATTCAGTATCCATTCGTGGTGGCCGTACTCTTCCTCGATGTACTCCACAAGGGCCTTGCGTACGAATTCCAGCCGCTCCGGAAGCTGACCACCGCAAGCCATCATCAGCGGAACGGTGTGTTTTACGTGATGATAGGCCTGGGTCAGAAACCAGGTATAGCCCTTGATGTCAAAGCGCCCTTCACGGATAGCTTCAACAACGGGGGCTCCGGTTACATGGGCTCGGGCTTGCGCAGTCTCGGATTGCAGACGGTCGAAAAATGCCATATCAGTGTCTCCTGGCTGGGTTGAAAAGGTTGACTGGTCAACAGAAAGATTCATGAAAACCGGCAAGGCACCCGCCAACAATCGTGGCAAGTCGGCCTGAAGCTGATGGCGCACTGGCCGACCGTTTGCGGTCAAATGGCCCTGCGCCCGGGTCAGTAGCTGACGACGGATATACACCGCCTCCAGCCGGGCATAATCGGGCAGTCCGCCATTGAGTGTGGCCAAAGCCCCGCGCAACTGCTCCGGCGAACGACCATCCCGGATAACCACCAGTGCACTGGGGTTGGGATCACCGTCCCCGAACACCACGGCCTGATGAGCTCCCAGGGCCTGAATCAGTTCGCTTTCCAGCCATTCGGGGCTGATATTCCGACCAAAGCTGGTGATCAGCAGGTTCTTGGCGCGGCCATTCACCGACAGGAAACCGGCCGTATCCACGGCGCCCAGATCCCCGGTATCCAGCCATTCATGATCATCAGGCTCCTCGCCCAGGTAGCCAAGGTGGGTGTTGCCCCGAATCAGGATATGCCTGCGGTCATCCACCCTCACCTCGACGTGGCACAGGGGTTCGCCTGCGGTGCCCTCGTGCTCGGCTCCGGGAACATTGAGCGCGACGACGGAGCAACATTCAGACAAGCCGTAACCCTCGTAGAGTGGCAAACCTGCGGCGTGGCCACGGGCCAGCAACCCGGACGACACCCGGCCTCCGCCAACCGCCAGAAACCGGAACGACCGGCTGTCCAGCTGCCCCTGTTCCACCGCCGTCACCAGTGCCATGGCCAGTTCCGGCACCAGAATCAGTGAATGCGGTTCGCTCTGGTTGATCCCCTGCACCAGGCGGCCAGGATCCAGACCGCTGCTGCCGGTCATGCCAAGACTCTGCAGAGGAGCAATGTTGACGGTACCGCCCATAAGCAACGGCAGATAAATACCGGCGATGTTTTCCAGCAGGGTGGCCATCGGCAGGATGCAGAGGTGCTGTTCAAGCTCAACACCACCCAACCGCTCCTTCAGGGCCAGGGTGGTCGCTGTCATCTGCTCGACAGACAGGCAGACACCCTTCGGCGTGCCGGTACTGCCTGACGTAAAGGTGATTTTTGCGGTTTCTCGCGGCATCCTCGCCCCGGCTGCTGACACCGGCAAGTGTCGTATCCAGATGCCATGCCCAAGGTGTTCTGCACCTGTAATGGCTTCCACAGACAGCAGACAGTCCAGACCTGCTCTTTCAATCAGGTGTGACGTCTGGGAGTGGGAGAAAAACACGGGCATCGGCACACAAACCACTCCTGCCAGCAGGCACGCCAGATCCGCAAGAACCCAGGCCACAGAGTTGTCGCCGCAAAGCCCCGCACGCCGAACACCCGACCGTTTCAACTGATCGGCCAGGGCATTCGCCGCCTGCATCATCTGGGCATAACTGAAGGCCGAATCCGGCCCCTGCAAAGCAACGCGAGAGGGGAGAATACCCGCCTGGCGCCACAGCAGTTCAGGCAGTGCGGCCATAGGAACCTCCCAACATCGATTTTCCTTCACCGTTGTTCTGCGCTACCGGCTGGACCAGTTTCAGCAAGCCGGCGCTGCGCAACGCGGACACGCCATCGGCCACGCGAATCGCCATTACCACCGGATGGTGGTCGTAATATCGCCCCCAGCCAGCGCCGCTATCAGGCAGGTGTGCCCGGTCGGCATCTGCCAGGACTTCCGTGGCAATACCGAGCCGGTGAAAACTGTTACGCAACTGATCGGTGCCGGTGCACACCACCCAGTCATAGCCGGCACCGTTCAACCAGACTGACAGGGAAGCAAACAGATAACGGCTGACACCGGCTTCGACACCGGCCAGGTGAGCAATCTCTGCAATCCTGGAGCGTTCAATGCCGGTTACCGGCATCACCGACTCGATTGGTACCGACAGGTAATCCTCGAGAAACAGTCTTTCCTGCGCTGCATTGCGCACGCCAACCGCCGCCAACAACGTTCCCTGTGCGGTCGTCAGCGCCAGCAAGGCCGGAATACGCAACGAAGGCTCGGCGCCGTAGGCATGCAGAAACCGCCGGCGAATGAATCCCACAACCGTATCTGCCATTGCGGTATCAGGATGGATCCGGCAAAACCATCGACCGGCACAACGGATGACCGGAACCACGTCCCCGGAGTCCGGGGGACAACAGGTCGACATCATCAGCGGGTCTGTCATATAGGGCCTCCCTTTGGCTACAGGGACCAGATTAGGGTGGCAGCCTTAATCAGGGCTTAAGAGAATCCGGGATTTTTCTTAAGCTGGCCTTAAGATTTCTGTGCCAGAATGGTTTCCAGACCGGTAACAGGACCCGCCATGCGGATATTGCTCGTAGAAGATGACCACCACCTGGCCAACACCATGCTGGGCATGCTGCGCGACGACCAGAACACAGTTGACTGGCTGGACGATGGCCAGCAGGCCATGAACGCCCTCATCAATGAACATTTTGATCTGGCCATTCTGGATCTCACACTGCCACGAGTGGACGGGCTCGATATTCTGAAGGGTGCCCGGAAACAGGGCATCCAGACACCGGTGATCATTCTTACCGCCCGGGCGGATCTCGATGAAAAGCTCAACGGGCTTGATGCCGGTGCAGACGACTATCTGACCAAACCCTTTGCCATGGCCGAGCTCAAGGCCCGGATCAGGGCGATCACGCGCCGGGGCAACTCTTTGCCTCAACAGGGCCTGACGGTGGGACAGCTGGTACTTAACCCGGACTCCGGTCAGCTCATCAAGGGCGACGAGACCATCACACTGCCCCGAAGTGAGTTCCAGATTCTTTACTACCTGATGCGCCATCCCGACCAGGTTGCCACCCGCAGGCGCCTCGAAGAACAGCTGTACGGCTGGGATCAGGGCGCTGAAAGCAATGCCCTTGAAGTGCATATCCATCACCTGCGTCGCCGGGTTGGCAAGGCTTCCATCCGTACCATTCGTGGCGTGGGCTACCTGCTCGACAGCCAGGCTGCAGCCGGGGTGCCGGAGTGTCCCTGACCCGCACCCTGACACTGCTGGTGACCTCAACGGTTCTGCTGGTTGCGCTCATCGCCGCCGCCTGGAGTTACATCGAGAGCAACCATGAGCTGGAAGAGCTGTTCGATGCCGAACTGGCCCAGAGCACACGGATCGTCCAGGGCCTGGTTCGCCACCTGGCTGATACCCAGTCGCTGGAACAGTTACCGCAAACCCTCAGTGAAACACTGGCACTGCCGCGCTCCGACGATATGGACATCGATTTCGAGGCCGACGATGATGAAATCCTGCCGGACGGAACCGGGCACAAATATGAAAAAAAACTGGCCTTTGAGGTCTGGACACCTGATCGCGAACCGCTGCTGGACACCCTCAAGGCCGATGATGCCGAGGGACTGGTTCCGGGCTACTCCTGGGCCGAGTCCAGCGGGCACCGCTGGCGGGTTTTCACGCTCCAGGACCCGGCCACCGGCTTCTGGATCCGTACCGCCCAGCGTGAAGACATCCGTGAGGAGCTGAGTCAGGAACTGGCTCTTGGCAATGTACTACCTCTGTTACTGGCACTGCCGCTGCTGCTGATTGCCGCCAGTGCCGCCATCCAACTGGGATTCCGCCCCCTGCGGAGACTGGAGCGCCCCATCCGCCACATGGCCGCGGAAAACATCCATCCCCTCGACGACCGGCAGGCACCCAAGGAGGTGGCGGGGCTGGTGCAGGCGGTGAACAGCCTGCTCAAGCGTCTGAACCAGGCTCTTGAGCGGGAACGCCGGTTCTCTGCCGATGCCGCCCACGAACTGCGAACACCATTGACGGCGCTGCGTCTGAACCTCGAGAAGATCTGTGAGAAGGATCCGGAACAATTCCGGGACCTGATCCAGTCCGTCGACCGCATGGTGCATCTGGTTGAGCAAATGCTGCTGCTCAATCGGGTCGATGCCGGTACCGACTTCCGCCCGGGCTACCATAACCTCTCGGTGATTCTGGAACAGAGCATTGCAGACGTCGCGCCGCTGGCCCTGAAAAAGGACATCGACCCAATACTCGAAGACGAAGCCGGCAAGGCCCTGACCTGCTGCCACAGTGCCCTGATCAACACACTGATGCGCTCCCTGCTCGCCAACGCCATTCAGTACAGCCCGGAGCACACTGCCATTACCACCCGCCTGGTGCCCGCCGGTGACGGCTACCTCATAACCGTGTGCGACCAGGGCCCGGGCATTCCTGCAAAAGAGCGCGAGCGGGCGCTCAGCCGTTTCGTAAGGCTTGACCAGCGACGGGGCGGCGGTGCCGGGCTTGGCCTCGCCATCGCACGCCGCATCGCCGAACTCCATGGTGGCCAATTGACCCTCAGCGACCGGACCGACGGTCAGAGTGGACTCTGTGTCAGCATCTGGCTTCCGGCCCAGCCGGCCCGGCAAATCCACAGGGCTTAAGGTTGAATTAAGGTTGCAGGCGGATACTGCAGTTCCTGACGATGGGGCCAAAGCCGGCCCCGATGCCACGCCTGCTACCGAAGGAATGCCTTTATGAGCCAGGAACAAACGCTATCAATGGTGATCCCCGCCAGGGACGAACAGACAAACATCGCCAGCCTGCTGACCGAAGCCTTTGATGTGATGCAGGATTACCGGGGCTTTGAAGTGGTTCTGGTTGACGATGGCAGCAGTGACCAGACGCTGGACACGGCATTGAAAGCGGCCCAAGCCGCCTGTGGCCGGCTGGTGACAGTCCGGCACGAGCGGAGTATCGGCCAGAGCGGAGCCCTCGCCACCGGCATCAGGCACGCCAGCGGTCGCCTGATCGTAACGATGGACGGCGACGGCCAGAACGACCCGGCCGACATACCCGCGCTGCTGCAAAAAGCCAATACGATCCTGGCACCCGACTTCTGCATCGCCGGCTATCGCAAAAAGCGCAAAGACACCGCCTGGAAACGTCTCCAGTCGCGGCTTGCCAACCGGGTTCGTAATGCCTTGCTGCACGATGGTGTTCCGGACACGGGGTGCGGGCTCAAGCTGTTTCCACGGGATACCTTCCTCAAACTGCCCTGGTTCGACCATGGCCATCGGTTCATACCCGCGCTGGTCAAGGCGATTGGCGGTGAAATCAGAGTTGTGGAAGTCAATCATCGGCCGCGCAATGGTGGTGTGTCCAAGTACAGCGCCTGGAACCGGACCTGGGCCGGCATCCTCGATCTTATAGGCGTCATGTGGCTATTGCGCAGGACCCGGGTGCCCGTCATTTCCCGGATTCTGGATTCGCAAGCAGTCTGACATGCAGAACCTCGCCCGCGGGCTGTTCTTCGCAGCATTGGCATTGGTGGGCTACCTGGCCTTTGATGCCGGCTGGTTGAACGTCCTGACCGATGAAAACCGGTTGGCCAGCTACCTCGGCAGCCACGGAGCGGCCGGCATTGTGTTTATCACAGTGGCCGGTGCTGTGTTCACCGGCCTCGGCGCGCCCCGGCAAGTGCTCGCATTTGCAATGGGGTTTGCCCTCGGAAGCATCAACGGCGCGTTACTTTCATCACTGGCAACGGCCATCGGCGCCAGCGGCTGTTTTTTTGCCGCTCGTTGGCTGCTGCGCGACTCGCTGAGCCTCCGCTTCAGTCACCAGATGCGTCGGTTTGATGACCTGTTTCGCGAGCAGACCCTGCAGAAAATAGTGATGGTTCGCCTGCTGCCGGTAGGTAGCAATCTGCTGACCAATCTGGTGGCCGGTTGCTCCGGCATCCGTTTCGTCCCGTTTCTGATAGGGAGCACGCTCGGATACCTGCCCCAAATGGCGATTTTCGCCCTGGCCGGATCCGGGATCGGCAACGCCGACCGTTACCAGCTGCTGCTCAGTATTGTTCTGTTTGCCCTGGCCTCACTGATGGGGGCATCACTCTACCGGAATCACAGGGCCCGAGACCTGGCCGACTCTGTTTCTGATCATCCCTGAGACTGGACCATGCCCGCATCACCCTTTGTTCGCCATCTCCCCGAATACGTTTTCAACCTTTCGCGGAACCGGCTACTGCTGGTGCTGCTGGCATTCGCCGCAGTGATGATCCTCACCGGCATCGGTCTGCGATCCCCGTGGCCTGCCGACGAACCGCGCTTTGCCGAGGTCGCCAGGGAGATGGTGGCTTCCGGTAACTGGCTGATCCCCATGAGAGGGGGCGAGCTCTATCCGGACAAGCCTCCCGTCTTCATGTGGAGCATTGCCCTGTTCTATTGGTTAACTGGCAGCCTGAAAGTCGCCTTCCTGCTGCCGAATGCACTTTGCAGCCTGCTGACCCTGGGGCTGGTATTTGATCTGGGTGCAAGGCTATGGAACCCGCGTACCGGCACCATCGCCGTGTTGCTGTTGATGCTCGCACCGCAGTTTCTGATTCAGGCCCAGAAGGCCCAGATCGATGCCATGGTAGCCTGCTGGATTACCGTCGCCTGCTATGGCCTGATCCGGCATTTTTTCACTGGACCGGCCTGGGGCTGGTATTTTGCCGCCTGGGCATTCATGGGGCTCGGAATTATCACCAAGGGTGTCGGGTTTCTGCCCGCATTCATGCTTATCCCGATTCTGGTACTCGGGCTGCGGAACCGCCAGCTTTTTTCCGACACACTCACCTGGCGCTGCGCCCTCGGCCCACTGGCCATGCTCGCTGTCGTCGCAGCTTGGCTGATCCCCATGGTGCTCTATGTGAACAGCCTGGGCACAGAAGAAGCTCTCGCCTACAGAGACAACATTCTGTTCAAGCAGACCGGCGAACGTTATGCAGACTCGTGGGGCCATATCCAGCCCTGGCATTACTACCTGACCAGTGTCATTCCCTCACTCTGGTTCCCGCTACCGTTATTGCTGCTGGGCTTGCTAAGACCAATGGCAGAAACGATCCGGCAACGCCCGGTTATCATGGTTCTATTGGCCTGGATCGTTCTGGTTATCGTGTTTTTCAGTATCAGCCCAGGCAAACGTGGGGTGTATGTCCTGCCGGCATTACCCATGCTCGCCCTGGCCATTGCACCGGCACTGAGCACCCGGCAGCCAGCCCGGTGGTTTCCACCAATACTGACGGGGCTGCATTTGCTGCTCGCCATTGCCCTGATAAGCGTGGGCATCATGGCCTGGAACGATCACCCGGGACTGGTTAAAAAAGTGTCTGATTACAGCCAGGACCCGGCGCGCCTGCATGAAGCCGGAACACTGGTCTTCAGCGTTGGCATGATATGGCTGTTGAGTCTCGGCGTATTCTGGCGCACTGAGGCGCTGGGGCGCTTCTTTATTGCTCTGATGGTCAGCTGGTTGCTCTACACAACCTGGGGTTATCGCATTCTCGAACCCCTGCGTACCCCTCGCAATATTCTTGCTGCCGCTGAACAAAAAATTCCGTCCAATGCACAGATCGGCATGATTGATTTCAAGGAACAGTTCATCCTGTTCTCCCGGCTCGATTTCACGCATTTCAGCTATTTCAGCAACCGTGAACAGGAAGAGCGCAATGCTTGGCTGTGGATGAGCAAAACGGCGGACAGCTACCTTATTGTCGAAGACCATCATGATCTTCGGTGCTTCACCGATAAAGGGGCTATTTTTCTGGGTACCGCACACCGGGAGAGCTATCTTTTGCTCAGTGACAAACACATGGAGCCCAGCTGCGCGCCACCGAAGAAGGTTGAGTGGTTTACCACGCCAACACCCGGCGACTGGCAGAGGTAAGCTGTCACTCGGTTTGTAGTGTGGAAGTAAAGCCCGGAAAACAGCTCTTGGCGCGGGGATGTTTGAAAAGCATCAGTTCCGAATTCGGCGAGTTTTCCCGCGCCGCACTGGTACACTTCCAGACATGGACACACTGACTGACGACCTCTGCTATCAGGCACTGAAAACCCGGGACCCCCGTTTCGACGGGCGCTTCTACACCGCTGTGCTGACCACCGGAATTTTCTGCCGCCCGATCTGCCCCGCTGTTACCCCAAAGCGGGACAATGTGCGCTTTTACCCATCAGCAGAAACCGCCATGGCCAATGGTTTCCGCCCCTGCCTGCGGTGCCGTCCTGAAGCGGCTCCTGGCAGCCCCGCAGCTGCCGGCGTTCATACCACGCTGGCACGAGCTGTGCGGCTTGTGGAGGAGGGCGCCCTGGACACAGGCACGGTATCCGACCTGGCGGAGCGCCTTGGCATTACCGATCGCTACCTGCGCCAGCTCTACAAGCGCCACACCGGAGTGAACCCACAGCAACATGCCCAGGCCCGGCGCCTGTTACGAGCCCGACAGCTTCTCGTGGACAGCAACCTGAGCATGACCGAAATTGCTGATATCGCCGGCTTTGGCAGCTTGCGCCGCTTCAATCACACTCTGAAAGAAACCTATGGCGACGCGCCCACGGCCTACCGTCGTGGGCTTAAACCCATTGCAAACGATGCCCCGCACACTCCCGACGCCCCCTTTTTGCCAGCCCGCGACGACCTTGTACTGTTCCTCCAGGCACGCTCGCCCTTTGACGGCGACCAATTGCTGACTTATTTCCGCGCCCGCGCCATTCCCGGGCTGGAGGCGGTGGGCAAACAGTATTACGCGCGATCCGTGTCTGTGCGGGGGCAACCAGGGCTGGTAATCTGCCGCCCGCAAACCACCCCGCAGGGCGTGCAGGTTATCCTGCGGGGTCCGGCACGCCAGGCCATCCTGGAGGTAAGCGCGCAAGTACGCCGGTTGTTTGATCTGGATGCCGACCTTCCCGGCATCACCGACCACCTGTCCCAGGACCCACTGTTGCAACCTCTGGTTGCGCAACATCCCGGCCTGAGGGTACCTGGTTGCTGGGACCGGTTTGAATTCGCTCTTCGGGCTGTCCTGGGACAACAGATATCCATTGCCGCCGCCCGCACGCTTGCAGGCAGGCTGGTTGCCAGCCAGGGCACCCCACTTCCTGATGAATTGACGGCTGGTACAGGAATCACCCACCGATTCCCGCAGCCAGAAGCGATAGCAGACCAGCCGCCAATCAACATAGGGCTGCCCCGTAACCGCGCAGACACCCTGGCACAAGTCGCGGCCCGGTTTGCCGAGCCCGGTTTTGCCGAACTGGACGGCAACACCCTGCTGGAGCAACTGGCCACCCTGCGTGGTATCGGCCCCTGGACACTCAATTACCTGGCACTTCGTGGCCTGGGCGATCCGGATGCGTTCCCGGCAAGCGACCTGGGCATACTCAAGGCCTCTGCCCATCTTGGTGGCCCGACAAACGCCAAGGCTCTAACCCATTACGCCGAGCGCTGGCGTCCATGGCGGGCCTATGCAGCCCAGTACCTGTGGACATCACTGGCCACCCACCCAGCCCGGGAGGAGACAATGTCATGAGCACAACAATCACTGTCAGCCGCTTTCCCAGCCCCATTGGCCCACTCAGCCTGGCCACGGTAGACGGCAAACTCGTTCACCTGGACTTTGACGGCAACGACGAGCGCATGCACACCCTGCAAACACGGCGCTTCCGTGACGCCCAATGGCAGGAACAGCCCCGGTCCGCCCCCGAAGCCATTACGCAGTGGCTGGAGGCCTACTTCGCCGGGGTCTTGCAGCCGCTGCCATGGAACGATCTCCGGTTAACCGGGACCGACTTCCAGCAACAGGTGTGGCAGGGGCTCACCGGCATTCCCACGGGAAAGCCCTGCTCCTACCGGGCGCTGGCCGAAACTCTGGGTAACCCCAGGGCCGTGCGTGCCGTAGCGCGGGCCAATGCCCTCAACCCGGTGGCCATCCTGATCCCCTGCCACCGTGTAATCGGTGCTGACGGTACACTAACCGGTTACGCCGGCGGCCTGGAACGCAAGGCCTGGCTGCTCGACCATGAGGCTGAGAGCCTGAAGGCGGTTTAACCAGACAGGGCTGGGCATCGGCACCGATAACGGCGACAATCAGCGCACGGATATCCCTTGCAAGGAACAGGAGCCCCGCCCGCATGCCACCGCAAACGCCCTTAGCCCAGCCCTCGCGCGCGCAGCAGGAAGACAAACGCGCACTCTGGTCCTGGGCCTTTTACGACTGGGCCAACAGCGCCTTTTTCACCATCATCCTCACCTTTGTGTTTGCCCAGTACTTCAGTGTGTCAGTGATGCAGAACGAGGTGAAAGGTACCGAGGCCTGGGGCTATATCGTGGGCATTTCCGGCGTGATTATCGCTATCCTTGCGCCCATTCTCGGCGCCATTGCCGACCAGTCGGGCCGACGCAAACCCTGGTTTATCACCTTTACCCTGTTGTGTGTGGTTTCCTGCGCCATGCTGTGGACCGTCACGCCGGAACAGGACCAGTTCTGGAACGCTGCCCTGTGGGTGGGCCTCGGCACCCTTGGTGCGGAATTCGCCTTCATTTTCTACAACTCCATGCTGCCGGACCTGGCCAGCCCGGAACGCACCGGGCGCTGGTCTGGCTGGGCCTGGGGGCTGGGTTATGTCGGGGGTGTTCTGAGCCTGGTGGTAGCGCTGTACGGTTTTATCGAAACCGATGCCACCCTGTTCAACCTGAACCGGGACGAAGCCGAGCACGTGCGCGCCACCTTCGTTCTCGTTGCTGTCTGGTACCTGGTGTTCGCCCTCCCGGCCTTTTTCTTCATTCCTGACCGTCCATCCACCGGCCTGGGCCTGGCAGCCGCCACCCGGGCCGGATTCGTACAACTGAAAGAGTCCATCGCCCACGTTCGTCGGTACAAAGACATCGTGCGTTTTCTGATTGCCCGCATGCTTTACACCGACGGCCTGGCCACCATCTTTACGTTCGGCGGTGTATACGCCGCCGGCACCTTCAACATGGGCTCCACGGAAGTGCTGCAATTCGCCATTGCCCTGAACGTAACGGCCGGGCTGGGCGCCCTGGGTTTTGCCTGGATTGACGATGCTCTTGGCGGTCGCAACACCATCCTGCTATCGCTGGCAGGGCTGGGCACCAGTGCGCTGGGTATCCTGGTGGTAGACGGCACTACGGCGTTCTGGGTTTGGGGCATGATCCTGGGCATTTTCGTGGGGCCACTGCAATCCGCCAGCCGTTCCCACCTGGCCCGCGTAGCCCCACCCCACCTGCAAACCCAGATGTTCGGCCTGTTCGCCTTTTCCGGCAAAGCCACCGCGTTTGCGGGCCCCTTGCTGGTAGGCTGGGTTACCGCGGTTACCGACAGCCAGCGCTGGGGTATGAGCACCATCCTGGTGTTCCTGGTCATTGGCTTTCTGTTGATGTTGAAGGTGCCTGTGACGGAAACCAGGAAACCCGAAAGCCCATCAGCGTGATTCCACTGTGATGGCTGCGGCATGCCGTCGGTGGCGCCGCCTGTTATAGTCTGGATACAGACACAGAGGGCGGACCGAGACATGTCACACAGTATGGGACTGACCGAGCGGGTGGAGCATATCCGCGAACTGGCACCCCGGGATGCCGCCGAGGAACTGGTCCGGCTGCCGGCAGACGATATCCAGTTCATTCTTTCCCGGTTGCCTGCGGAACAGGCGCTGGTGATCGCCTCCCACCTGGGCGAGGTGGCCGCCCCGGACGCCGCCGCCACCCGCGCGGTGCTCTCCGGCATGGAAGAAACCATCGGTGAGTTGATGACCCCGCCAACGGCGACGCTGCCGGACAGCTATACCGTCGCCGAAGCGCTGACCTTCATGGTGAAAAGCGCCGACGTGTCCGAGATCAGCTATATATTCGTCACCAACGAGGATCGCCTTGTAGGTGTAGTGGGCATGCGCGACCTGATTCTCTCCAAGCCCTCCGAGTCCCTGGCCAGCATCATGGTGCCCGAGCCCTTCGCCTTTCAACAGGACACACGCGTCGAGGACGCAGTCAGCGAGGTGCTTTACCGGCACTACCGGATGTACCCGGTGGTGGACGAGCAACAGCACGTGGTCGGCGAGGTGCGCGGCTGGAAGCTGTATGAACGCATCGCCACAGAGTTGAGCGCCCAGGCCGGCTCCCAGTATGGTGTGGCGAAAGAGGAGCAGATCAACACACCGGTGCTCGCCGCCTTCCGCATGCGCCACCCCTGGCTGCAGGTAAATCTGATCACTGCCTTCGCCGCTGCCTTCGTGGTAGGCATGTTCGAGAGCACCATCGCCCAGATCGTCGCCCTGGCCGCCTTCCTGCCCGTACTTGCCGGGCAGAGCGGCAACACCGGCTGCCAGGCACTGGCGATCACCCTGCGGGGTATCACCCTGGGACAAATCAAGGATTATCCGATCAGCCAGCTGCTGCGCAAGGAAATCCTGCTGGGCGCGCTCAATGGCGCCGCCGTGGGCGTCATTGCCGGCATCGCCATGTTCGCCTACGCCGTGACCACCGACTCCGCCAACCCGGCCATGCTTGGCCTGGTCATCTTTATCGCCATGGTCGGCGCCTGCATGGGTAGCGGCATTTTCGGCGTAGCGGTGCCACTGCTGCTCAAACGCTTCGGCGCTGACCCGGCCACCGCCAGCAGTATCTTCCTGACCACGTTCACCGACATTATCGGCATGGGCCTGATGCTGTTCCTGGCTACCTCGCTGGTGCTGTAGCGCCCGCTGCGCAGCCAATGGTTATGTTCTCCCCGAAGCGCTAGATTGTGTATAGAAATCGGAAACCATACACATAGGTACAACATGAGAACGAACATCGTCATTGACGATCAGTTGATGGCCGAAGCCCTCAAAGCCTCCGGCTACGAAACCAAAAAAGAGGCCGTTGAGCAAGGTCTGAAACTTCTGGTTCAACTGAGCAAGCAGCAGGAAATTCGAAAGCTGCGAGGCAAAATCAAGTGGGAAGGCAACCTGGATGAAATGCGGAGCGCCCGATGATACTGGTAGATACCAGCGTCTGGATCGACTATTTCAACGGAGTCAAAAACCCGCAAACTGACCTGCTGGATGCCTCAATAGTCCAAGGATTCGTCGCCATCGGCGACCTCATATTTCTGGAAATCCTGCAAGGCATCCGCAACGACAAACAATACCGTCAGACCAAACAAAGTCTGCTCTCGCTGGATCAATATGAGATGTTTGGCAAAGATATGGCAGCCAAATGCGCCGACAATTATCGAGCGCTTTGTAAAAAAGGCATTTCCATCAGAAAGACTGCCGACGTGATCATCGCGACGTTCTGCATAGAGAAGGAGCTACCCCTGCTGTTTTTGGATCGCGACTTTCTCCCTTTTGTTGATCACCTTGGGCTTGAACCTGCCCTGCGAGGAACATAACGCTAGCAGCATGCGCGCCCGCGGAATGGAGCCGAAGGCGCAATGTAGTGGGCGTCGCCGTGCCTGCACTTGTTAGGATTTGATTGATAGCGCCCAACTTCAGGCAAGTGCCAACGCACCTCCGAATCCGACGAATTTTCTCTCAAAATCTTTGAAATCACTGTAAGTTTCGGCGACGGGAGGCATTTTGTGCTCGATTTTTTCGTCACCCTTGATGTAATTGAAATCTACCGCTTCAGAACATACCCCAAAGGGACCTACCAATGTGCAGTGAACATGTGGGCTGATACCAGCTTTTATATTTTTTCGCATCATTATTGAGGTAAGGAAAGCCAACGTTTCACCGGCTTTGCCTAGCGAACCGTGATCACTCTCAGTCATTACAGAGTTCTCGGGTTCATTGAGGTCGTCCAAAAACATTGCATACTTTTCTTTCGTGCTGCCCGAACCTACTGACGTTGCTTGGTTGCGAACCTTCACCTGTGGTTGAAATCCATCGGAATGTCGCATGACGATTATGTCAGTGCGTGGCGAAAAAACATTATTCCCTATGGACTCTCTCGGCGAAAAGCCTGCTAACAAAAGCGAGCAACCTAGCTTTTGTTCCGTAACAGGCGATTTCTCAAATTCTCTTCTACCTGACCGATGCCATTCCTGAAGGAATCTCCTCGGACTAATTATCTTTTCGTCAGCACCATGGGCTACTGCAAACTTCCTCATATCTGCAAGAAGCTTAAAACCTGTCTCGACGCTTCCAGAAAATCCGCACGCCATGTTTGGCGCTATTGCATAAACCTTTCTCAGACAGTCGGCAGACTGAGACCCCCACGTTACTTGTACATCGGAGATAATTGCTGCGTAACCCGCCACAAACGTTCTACCGACGATCCATGTCATTTTGGAATCCTAACGCCAATATTCAGCGGCCGGTTTGTGTAGCGTAGCGGCACAAGCCGGTCCGGTGGAGGCCCCATAGGGGCGGAACGTACTGAAATGACTGGTTATGCATTGCTAGCATATTCTTGGAATAGTGTATCAGGGTTGTATTTCCTCGATATTTTTTCCCACTCATAAAACAGCTCAAAAATACCTACCGTAGTAACCTTAAACGCCTGAACAAGCTGCTCTTTATGAACTGGATCTACATGGGAGTCATTTGAACTGAGATAATAATGTCGCTCCGCCTGATCGGACGCCTTGCTACGACCAAGAAAGTGATAAAAATGCTGATCTGAAAGGTGAACGTATCCAGAAGTGAGTTTATAAACGCGTCCTACCCAGTCGTTCTGGGCACCTAACCTCTTGGTCAAATAGGTATCTGTGAGCTTTTTACCCTTCACATCGCTTAGCCTACAGAGATGTGTTCCGTTTAAAACTAAATTGGCCGTTGCGTGGGGATCTTTGGTGATAAGAATCCCATAAAATCTCATGACGTTATCGAGCTGCATTCTTAACATAGCCATGCAGCAACTATAGTTTCCGTGTTCCGCCAAGAGCACAAATCCATCAAAAATCTCCAGAGATCTATTTAGGATGGACAAATAAAGAGCGTTTGCTGGAAACAGGTTGCCATCACAGATTGCAAAAAGCTTTTTTCCGAAAATATCATGCTGATCTCTAATACTCTTGAGGTCTTCTATTTCCATCGGAATATGACTTCTCTGATTGCATAACGCTGAGTTAACCGGCGCCGGAGCGCCAGCGGAGGGAACCAAAAGCGCCACGCTTTTGGCGTCCGGTTGACCGCCTGGTTATGCATTGGCTGCCCGCTCACGCTGAAGAACCTCATCACATGCTGAAAGTAGCTTTTGATAAGCCGGCCCAAGCTCTGCGCGAACCTCCCTGTCTGGGCTCTCCCCTTGCTTCATGTCCAATGCTCTACCCAATGTATTGTGTAAATCTCTGATGGCCTGACGAACCTCAGGGTATCGCGCAAATCTACCAGCAGAATCGGCCAGATTATCTAATTGAGCGCCTAGTTTTGATCGATCCTCCGGAAGTGAGCGATACCCACCGGCAAATTCGACAAGCTCACCCGCTTGCTCCTCAAGACCGAAAAACCGCTCCAACTCTTTCGCCCAAAGAATCTGTCGTCGCTCCTTATGTATCGCCAGCTTCGTGCTGATAAACAGAGATATAATCGATCCTACAACCGCTATCAGGGCTGCAATGAGGGTAATAACTTCACTCATATTCAAAGCCCCTCCTATTAAAATGCATAACGCTGAGCACAGCGGCGACCTTGGAATGGCGA
The DNA here is from genome assembly GCF_005298175.1 of Marinobacter panjinensis. Lineage (NCBI taxonomy): Bacteria > Pseudomonadati > Pseudomonadota > Gammaproteobacteria > Pseudomonadales > Marinobacteraceae > Marinobacter > Marinobacter panjinensis. Next base: position 3,080,627 of record NZ_SZYH01000001.1, on the reverse strand, counting down.
GGAAGGAGCCATGGAAAGGGCGTCCGGCGGCCATCGGCCGCGTACTGCTGCGACTTGTTATAAAAATCAGTCCTTGTGGATTAACTCTTTGAGGCCTTTGTTCTGGGGTAGCCCCCGGAGCAACACCAAGACTTCGTCAAAAGCCTTTTCCGGACCGCCCTGCAAGGACATCTTATGGGGCGGATCAAGAGCAGGCGTATCAGATGAAAGTGGAATCACTGAGGCCACCCCTGACCCTTGTTGCTCCCAAGGGGACGCGACAACTAGATAGCTATGATATGGCTTGGGCATACCATACCCATCCTGCTCATGACCGAAGAATTTAACGTTGGCCTTAATCATGCACTCTCCTTGGTTTTATAACGCTTGCAGCATGCGCGCCTGCGGAATGGAGCCGAAGGCGCAATGTAGTAGGCGTCGCCGTGCCTGCACTGGTTAGTGGTAGGCTGTAAGTAGGCCTTACGCATGGCACCGATTGTTCCGGCAGCTTAAACGCTATAAACACCTAACTGCGCTCTTTAACTATCAAAAAAATCATTATTATTGAGTAAATAACCGAGATCTGAATCATCTTGTCGGTCAAGGTTGAATATGTCCGCTCTGCAGCTTCCTCAAACTCATCGATACCATATATTTCTTCTTCTCTGAACCTGAGCGCGGCTATTCTCCTGCCCTCTGTTAAACGTACCTGAACTTCATCAAAATAATCCACCTGGTACCAAAACGTTCTCGCATTTGAATTGGGAAGAGCGATAGGGTACTCGGTACCAGCAGTTTCGATGCTAAAAGAGCCTTGCGGCGACCTGCTCTTTCCGTTTACAACAATCGTCTGCCAGTCGGAATATTCACCAAAATCCTCTGAGCCAGCTCTGATAAACATCAGAAGCAGTATCAACCCTATAAAAACAAATGAAAAAAGAGGCTTCAGTGAGTTCGAAGTCTTTTTGGTTGCCTTTTTCGACAGAACATAGCGGCTCATCCAGAGCTCCTGTAAAACCCCGATCACTAACGCCCTTGTTTAGCGGCGCCCATGTAGCGCAGCGAAATGGGCGCCCGGTGTAGGGCCGCCAGGCCCGAAACGTACTACAACTATTTGTTAAAGGCTTTTGCAGTGAGCACTCGGTAGTCACTACAACACCGATAATATTGTCTGGGTGACGCTCACAACTGTCAGGAATCCGCCAATGACGATCAGTCGTCTTTGAGAGAGGTCGATACCCTGAATCAGGATAAAGGTTCCGACCGCGCCGCTGAAAAAGCCTCCACTGAATTGGGAACCACCGACGGCATAAACAAACACCAAGTAAACTACTGCCAGCAGATACAGCAATACTCGTAACGGCTTGAACTCAAAACGCTTGTAGTAGGCTTTGTCTTCTGGGGATAGGTCTTCCTTGTTCACCGAAAACTCCCTTTAGCCTTTAACGCGGAGCACAGCGGCGCCACGTAAGTGGCGTCCGGCGGCCATCGGCCGCGTACTGATGCGGATTGTTAGAAGCCGACATGGCTCGGAGTTTAATCTTCACTTTCTCCCCCGGTAACGGAAAACTCGAGGGCGCAGCCAGACTGGGTGTCTACCAAAAAGCGAGTACCGTCCGAAAACTCCAATACAACCTCATGGATTCTAGGCCTCATCACACGAGCAAGAACCTTATCCAGCAGCAAATCCTGAATAGCTCCGGCCTCACGTCCAAGACTATCTTTATCGTCCTCACTCATCCTTTAGCACCCAGAAGGCTTTTAACGCTAGCGCACAACGGCGCACTTGTAATGGAGGCGCAGCCGCAATGAAAAGGGCGTCCGGCGGCCATCGGCCGCGTATTGATGCGCCTTGTTATGCATTCGATGGCTCCAGCGCTGTGAGAAGTGCAGCGCTTACAGCGATCAGTGACGCTGCTACATAGAATGTACCGATAAAATCACTAACACGTATAGACCCACTCTTTACCCATTGCAGTCCAGCCGTCGTCGCTACGTATATGCCAAAGGCAGCCCAGGCAAGTGCCGGAGCGGCGATGGGTAGCCTGAATGCGGCATACCCTGACACAGCCATAAGAGTGTTTCTCACTGCTGCGCCTATAACGCTTATCCAGTAATCGACCCCGTCATATTCCTTGAGGGCACCAATAAACATCAGAACCCCAAGGAGCAAAAGACTCCCAACACCAGCGATACCAAGTAAAGCGCCGACGATCTGGAACACTAAGGGCCTCGCCTAGTTTTCTTGCTTAGTGAGTGCATAACGCGGAGCTTTGCGGCTATTTTGGAACCGCGAAGCGGTGGAAAAATTGTCCGGCAACAGCGGCTGGTTATGCATTATTCGTAGTGGCTCCAGAGTCTGAGGACTTTCACCACTTGCTCGTCCTCCAGTACTTGGTAGACCAGGCGATGCTGAATATTAATGCGGCGCGAATAGGCCCCCGCAAGATCACCAATTAGCTTCTCAAACGGAGGCGGCTTGCGGTACGGATCTTCCGCTATTAGCGCTAACAGTTCCTGGGCTTTAGGTTTGAGGCCGCTGGAGGCCAACTTTTTTGCATCTTTCTGGGCCTGCTTGGTGTAAACCAACTTCCATGTCACCAGTCCAGCTCCTCATCGCATGCATCCACGGGAGTATCCATCCCTTCCCGAATAGACTCCCGCATACCGGGTACGGAGAGCAGGTAAAGTGTTTCCTGAATAGCAGACCAGTCTTCTTCGGATACCAGAACAGCTTTGTTCCGCTTACCCATGATGACGATTGGTTGGTGGGACTCGGCGGTCTCGTCAATCAACCGATAAAGGTTGCTGCGCGCCTCAGTTGCTGTGATTCCGGTCATGACGCACCTCTTGCGTGTTTAACTTTTAATCAAGTGTACGCCTATAGGTACGTACGTCAAGACGAACGTATTGCATAACATTTGTATATGAGTCGCCACGACCACTTTCCCAGCGACTCATATCTCAATTCGAACATCCACCAAAGTTAGGTAGAAAATCCCTTCAGGTCAATAAGTTCCGATTGTTCTCCTGAATTTTCCCTCAAGCAAAAACGGTCGCAGTGACTCCTATCCCATTTTTTCAGGATTTTCCAACTAATTGATTTATAGGACAAATTAATTAAATCATTATGACTCGCCCAGATCATGGTCGCAGCAACCATTTTGCCAGTTGCCGAGGGGCGATTCGACGAATATACTGTACAAATATACAGCTTACAGGAATTGTACTCATGGACGATGTACCAGCCCCACTCCCCTCCAACCCTACCCGTTTTATGGATCGTTTCCGTGCATTTATTCGAGCGAGGCATCTGGCATACCGTACGGAGAAAACTTACTGCCTCTGGGTACGGGAATTTATTCGCTTTCATAATAAACGCCATCCGGAATCCATGGGGCCGGTAGAAGTGAATCAGTGGCTGAGCCATCTGGCAAACAATCGCAATGTTGCGGTGAACACGCAGAAAACTGCATTGAATGCGGTGGTGTTTATGTACCACCAGTTTCTAGGGAAGGAGTTAGGTGAATTGCAGTTCGCCCAAACGTCCAGGGGGCGCAAACTGCCTACTGTTTTCACCCACGACGAAGCGATGTCGGTGTTGGAGCACATGCAGGGCACGCACCGGTTGGTTGCGAGCCTTATGTATGGCTCCGGTTTACGAGTGATGGAGGCAGCCCGCCTACGTGTGCAGGATGTAGAATTCTCCGAGCCCTGCCTGTTTGTGCGGGAGACCAAAGGCGACAAGTGGCGGCGAACGATTCTTCCTTCGTCGGTCTGCGAAGCACTGAAAACCCAGATTGAGTTTGCGCTGGCGCTCCACCAGCAGGATCTGCAGGCTGGATTCGGAGAAGTCTATCTACCCAATGCGCTGTCAAAAAAATATCCTGGGGACGGATATTCGCAGCATTCAGGAGTTAATGGGGCACAACGACATAAGCACCACGCAGATTTACACCCATGTTGTTGGCACCCATGAGCGCGGCATCAGCAGTCCACTGGACAACCATGCATCGGGATTCAGTCTCTGACTGGCGTTAACGCCTATAATGCTAAACTGGCCGGGCAACCCACGTGATCCTCAGTAACAGGGCAAGTCATTGACCAATATGAAACCAATCATCGACAGAGAGTGGCAGGCCCTCTGGCTGGCTATCGGATTTCTCACCCGCATTCCCATGATGGTGCGTATCGACTACTCCCCGCGCCTGATGAATCAGTGCAGTGTCTACTTCCCACTCGTGGGGCTGTTGCTGGGGGCCATTTATGCCGCGCTGTATGTCGCCCTCGTTCAGCTATGGAGCCCTCTGGTGTGTCTTGTCTTGATCACGGGGTTTCACCTCTGGATTACCGGGGCCTTTCACGAAGACGGGCTGGCAGACAGTGTGGATGCGCTGGGCGGCGGTTATTCTGTCGAAGCCAGGCTGCGAATCATGAAGGACAGCCGTATCGGCACCTATGGCACGGTGGCACTGGTGGTGGCGCTGGGGCTGAAGGTCGCTTTGCTGGCCGACGTACAGCCCGTCTGGCTCGGACTCCTTCTGGCCCCCATGGTGGCCCGCCTGGCTCCACTGCTGATCATGGGCTACCTGCCGTATGTGACCGACCCGGACAAGAGCAGGAGCAAACCGGTGGCGGAGGATTTCTCGCGAACCCGGCTGGCCATTGCCGCGGGTTTCACAGCCCTGGCACTCCTGTTTCTGATCGGTTTCCAGCCTGGGGTTTGGCTGTGGAGTCTGGTGGCCACAGGGGGCGTCGCCACGGTATGGGGTCTTTATATTCGCCAGCAACTCGGCGGCTACACCGGGGACACTCTGGGGGCCAGTGTGGTGTTCGCCGAACTGGTGCTGTTACTGGGCCTGGCTTGCGGTTAGCTCACTGTCTCGAAGAACCGGTAGCTGTTTCTGCCGTTGCCTTTGGTGGTGTACATGGCAGAGTCTGCGTTATGCATCAGGGTTTGCGCATCCGCCCCGTTTTCCGGGTAGACGCTGATACCAATGCTCAGGTTCACCTGGAGCTCGTGGCCATCGATAATCCGGGGCATGGCAAATTGCGCCAACAACTTTTCGGCAACATGGATCGCATCCTGCCGCTCTTCGATTTCAGCCAACAGGATAACAAACTCGTCGCCGCCATGGCGGCTCACAGTGTCAGTACCACGCACACAAGCCTCGATGCTCACTGCCACTTCCTGCAATAAATGATCACCCACCCCATGGCCGTAGGTGTCATTGATCTCTTTGAAGTAATCCAGGTCCAGGAACAGCAGCGCAAGTTGCTTGCGGTGTCGAACAGCCATGCCGATGGCCTGGGTAAGCCGCTCCGTAAGCAGCATCCGGTTGGGCAGACCGGTGAGGAAGTCATGCTGGGCAAGATGGTGCATCCTCTCCATCGCGTCGCCGGACTGGCGGGCGTCGTGGAACACAATGACGGCACCGGCTATCTCGCCAAAACGGTTGCGAATGGGAGAAGCAGAGTCCTCTATCGCTATGTCGGAACCGTCGCGCCGGACCAGAACGCTGCCCAGGGCCAACTCAACAATCCGGCCCTCATTAATAGCCCTCAGTGCCGGGCTCTTCGCCCGCTCCCGGGTGACACCATCGAAAATGAAAAAGATTTGCTCGACTGGACGCCCAAGCGCCTCTTCGCTAGACCAGCCTGTCAGCTTTTCAGCCATCCTGTTGAGATAAATCAGATCCCCCCTGGGATCAACAACCAATACTCCATCACCGATGGCGTCAAGCGTGATCTTTGCCATATCTTCGAACGAGAATTCACCAAGGGGAATGGCACCATCAGTGGGGGGAGTAGTCCTGGACATACGTGTCTCCGTAACTCCTTGGAATTGCTAACACTCCAGATTAGACCGGCAGCATCATCCGGTCTGTACGCGAGCGCACACAAGTGCAGCGACAACAGCAATTGATCCAAGCAGACAGAGCCAGAGCCACACTCCCCGACGCACCAGCCCGATGGCTTCATTGACCGTACCTGCCGTGGCTACCGGGCCCTTTCCAAGCACCGGTCGTTGCCGGATACCGGTCTTATAGGGGGCCGGGCCGCCGAGTGATACTCCCAAAGCACCTGCGCCCGCTGCCATCACCGGCCCGGCATTCGGGCTGTCCCACTGCGGCGCCTGGGTTCGCCAGCAACGCCAGGCCAGGCGTGTATTGCCCAGTAATGCATAGGTGAGCGCAGTCAGCCGGGCAGGCAGCCAGTTCATGACATCGTCCAACCTGGCGGCGACCCGCCCGAAATTCAGGTAACGTTCATTACGATAGCCCCACATGGCATCCAGGGTATTCACCATCCGGTGCAACAACACCCCGGGAATACCCGCCACCAGAAACCAGAACAGGCTGGCAAATACCGCATCCGCCCCGTTCTCCAGCATTGACTCGCTCGCCGCCGCGGCCACGCCCTGTTCATCCAGTTCGCTGACATTGCGGCTGACAATCCGGCCCACCTGTTCCCGGGCACGTTCAATATCGCCGCCATGCAATGCAGACGACACCGCCTGGCCATGTTCTGTCAGCCCCCGGATTGACACAGCGAGATACAACACCAGAGCCTCCAGCAGCAGGTACGCCCAGCCATCCGTGGCCCATTTCAGGGCTGCTGCCACCATCAGTACGGGTATCACAACAATCAACACCCCCAGCAACCCCAGCGATATCGACCGCCCCTTGTGTTCAGGCAACCGATTCAACCGCTGCTCTACCAACCCGGCGAAACGACCGAAACCCACCAGCGGATGCCACCGGCGGGGCTCCCCCAGCAAGCGGTCCAACAGTACGGCAACCAGGCATACGATTACTGAGAAAACGAATTGGTCCAAATCAGCGGCATCTCTTGCATCAGAAAAACGTGGGAGCAGGGAAGTTTACCCGAGCGACCATCAGCCTTGACACCTTTTCGGGCCGGGTAGACCATTCCATGTTTTCACCAGCCAGGATTCGCCCATGCACTCTCCGCCTCCGTGTTGGACCCAGCCCCTCCCGAAGCCCAACGAACACAGCTCCCGGCAAGCCGCCGAACGCCAACAGATACTGACCAAGCCACCGGGATCCCTGGGACAACTGGAACAACTCGCTATCCAGCTCGCGGGGCTCCATGGCGTTGAGCAGCCAACCGTGGACCCCGTGCGTATCACCGTGTTCGCCGGTGACCATGGCGTGTGTGAAGAAGGCGTGTCAGCGTTTCCCCAGGAGGTGACGGCGCAGATGATTGCCAACTTCGCCGGTGGTGGCGCGGCCATCAGCGTGCTGGCGGGTCATCTGAACGCTTCGCTGGAAGTAGTGAACCTGGGCACCGTCGGCGAGGTGCCGGTGCTCCCCGGCGTGCGCGCGGAACAGATCGCGCCGGGTACGGCCAACCTGACGGTGACCGACGCGATGACCGAAGCCCAGGCGTGTGCCGCCCTCGCAAGTGGCGATGCGGCGGCCGGGCGTGCTGCCCACGCAGGCTGCCGGCTGTTTATTGGCGGCGACATGGGCATTGGCAACACCACCAGCGCAGCTGCCCTGGCCTGCGCGCTGCTCAGCCGGTCGCCCGAGGCACTGGTTGGTCCCGGCACGGGCCTGGACACTGCAGGGGTTTCCCACAAAAGCGCCGTGGTGAGCCGTGCACTCAAGCGGCACGGCGATAACACCGACCCTCTGACGGTACTTGCCTCTCTGGGCGGTTTTGAAATCGCCGCTCTGACCGGCGCGATGCTGGGCTGCGCGGCGCGAGGCATTCCCGTGCTGGTGGACGGCTTTATCGTTTCCGTCGCGGCCCTGGTGGCAGTTCGCCAACAGCCGGATGTCAGGGAGTGGCTTGTGTTCGCCCATCGCTCCGCCGAGCCGGGGCACCAGGCCGTGCTGGAAGGGCTTGATGCCAAACCGTTACTGGATCTTGGCATGCGCCTGGGCGAAGGCAGTGGCGCTGCGGTGGCCGTGCCCTTGCTGCGTGCGGCTTGCGAGCTCCACAACAGGATGGCCAGCTTTGCGGATGCCGGCGTCACCGACAGGGATCAGAGCGAGAGCCGGGAAGGATCACCATGAGCAGCCATACCACGACGTTTTTCGATCTGATACGCCACGGCGAGCCAGCTGGTGGCCCCATGTTCCGGGGCAGCCAGGACGATCCCCTGAGTGATACCGGCTGGCAGCAGGTGAATGCCGCCATAACGGAAGAGGACCGCTGGGACCTTGTCGTCACCTCACCGCTTCTGCGCTGCAGCGCTTTTGCCCGGCAACTGGCCCGACAACGACAGCTGCCGCTGTACGAAGAGCCTCAACTACAGGAAATCGGTTTTGGCGACTGGGAAGGCAGAACCTCTGCCGATATTATGGCTCACACACCGGATGCACTGACCGGTTTCTGGAGTGACCCGGTGAACCATCCTCCGCCCGGGGGTGAGGCAATCGCTGCATTCAGTAAAAGGGTCGCCGACGCCTGGCGGCACTGGCAGAAGGAAGCCGCCGGTAAACGGGTACTGATGGTTTGTCACGGGGGTGTGATTCGCATGATTCTGGCGGAGGTGATGGGCATCCCGCTGCACCGTTCGTTTGCCGCCATTGCTGTCCCCTACGCCTGTCGCAGCCGTATCCGGGTGGACGAATCCGAACATGGCGTCCTCAGTTGCCTGCAAAGCCACGGCAAGTAGTCAGCCTTTCAGCGTCAGCGCCAGCCCCGCCACGCTCATCACCACCCGGTCACAACAGGCGGCAAGGTCCTGGTTCAACCAGCCCAGCTCATCACAGAAGCGGCGGGTCAGCGGCTCCATGCCGATAGTGCCCAGGCCCACTTCGTTACTGACAATCACCACCTGACCGGGATAGCCGTTCAGCGCCTGCAGGAACGCAGCGCGCTCGCGGCTGAATACCTCGTCGCCGGCAAATAGCAGGTTGCTGACCCACAGGCTCATGCAGTCCACCAGCAACAATGGCGGCCGTGGCCAGCTGCCCTGGTCGTCCAGCACCGATGCCAGTCTTAACGGTGCCTCCACCAGCCCCCATTCCGGCGGCCGGCTTTGTTGGTGGCGTGCCACCCTCCGGGCCATTTCCTCATCGCCGGCGGTCGCGGTGGCCAGATACACTACCGGCTCCCCCGAATCGCCGGCGACCTGTTCGGCCAGTGCGGTTTTACCGGAGCGAATGCCTCCCAGAACGAGCGTACAATTTCCAGACACAACCAATCCCTTTTAACCTACAGCTAACGTCTTACCTTCCATCATGGCCGTAAAACCGCGCCACTGCTATATTGCGTGTTGAATTCTCCACGCCCGACCGGTGCGAAAAGGAAGCAACTAATGCAGGCAGAGCTCATCGAAATACGCAACCACCTGGCCCAGCACTCTCCGTTCGATGAGATGCCGGAAGAGACCCTCGACAAAATCGTCTCGGGTATCGAGGTTGCCTATTTCCGCGCAGGCACCGATATCCTGACATTTGGCGAACGCAACACCTACCTGCATTACATCCGCAGTGGCGCTGTCGAAATGTACCGCCGTACCGGCGAACTCTACAACCGCCTGGGTGAAGGCGAGATTTTCGGCCAGTATGGCCTGCTGATGAGCAAAACGGTGCGATTCCCGGTCAAGGCCATTGAGGACTCGCTGATTTACCTGATCCCCGACGAGATTTTCCAGTATCTGTGGAAAAATGACGACAACTTTACCGATTTCGTGGAAGTCGAAGACCGCTCCCGCCTGCGCTCTGCACTGACCCGGCGGCGGAGGTCCAGTCAGCCCATGACCGCCAGGGTAACCCGACTGATTTCCCGTGAACCGGTCACTGCGCCGATCACCGTTCGCTTGCAGGAAGCTGCCCGCATCATGACCGAACAGGGTGTTTCAGCGTTGCTCCTCATGGACAAGAGCGGCCAAGGGGCCAAACTTTCCGGCATCATAACCGACCGCGATCTGCGCACCCGCGCACTCAGCGAGGCCCTGCCGTCGGAAACACCGATCAGTGACATCATGACCAATCGCCTGATCACCACCAGCTCAAATTCGTTCATTTTCGAAGCCATGCTGACCATGCTTCACAATAACGTGCATCACTTGCCGGTTATGGAGGGTGATAAGATCCGGGGGGTGATTGCACTGTCGGATATCGTCAAGCATGAATCCCAGAGCAGTCTCTACCTGGTCAGCAACATCTACCAGCAACAGGATGTAAAAGGCCTGAAACGCCTTAGCCAGGAAGTGCCCAACACCTTTGTCCGCATGGTCCATGAAGACGCCAATTCCCATATGATCGGCAGTGCCATGGCCGGCATTGGCCGCAGTTTCAGCCAGCGACTGCTGGAACTGGGTGAGGAGAAGCTGGGGCCACCACCGGTGCCCTACTGCTTCATGGCTCTGGGTTCCATGGCCCGTGACGAACAACTGGTGGTGACCGACCAGGATAACGCCATGGTTCTGGACGACAGCTTCGACCCGGCGCAACACGATGAATACTTTCTGGCCCTGGCGAAGTTCGTCAGTGACGGCCTGGCGGAATGCGGTTACACCTACTGCACCGGGGATATCATGGCCACCAATCAGAAATGGCGCCAGCCCCTTCGGGTGTGGAAGGAGTACTTCGCCGACTGGACCGACAACCCCAAGGCCGAAGCGTTGCTCAACAGCAATATTTTCTTCGATCTGGACGGCATCCACGGCCGAACCGAGTTCACCGAAGAGCTCAAAACCTTCATCGCAGACAGGGCCAGCAACAGCCAGCGGTTCCTGGCGATGCTGGCGCGTAACGCCCTTAACCGCACGCCACCACTAGGTTTTTTCCGCACCTTTGTGATGGAGGAGAGTGGCAGGCAGGCCAAAACCTTCAACCTGAAGCGTCGGGGAACGGCGCCTGTCTCCGATCTGATCCGGGTGCACTCCCTGGCCTGTGGCTCCAAGGCGCAGAATACCTTCAACCGCCTCAAGGCCATCGCGGAAACCAAGCTGATTCCCGAAGACGGGGTGGATAACCTGCGGGACGCCTTCGAATTCATCGCCATTGTGCGAATACGCCATCAGGCCCTTGCCATCGAAGCCGGCCGCGAGCCGGACAACAACGTTCGGCCGGAGGATTTGTCGCCCTTCGAGCGCAGTCACCTCAAAGATGCTTTCCAGGTGGTCAGTCAGGCTCAGAAATTCCTCAAATTCCGCTATCATGCGCAGGTAGCCCGGAATGTCTGATGAGCATGAATCCATGACTACCGAAGCCCCGGTGGAGACACTGCCCTGGCCAGAGCGTTTTCGGGAGCTTGCAAAGCTGGCCGGAGATGAGCGGCTGAAGGCATTCTACGAAGCGGGTTGCGTCGCGCCTGAAACACCCCTGAAAGACGTTCCTTTCGTGGGCCTGGATTTTGAAACCACCGGGCTGGATCCCAACAAGCATTCCATTGTCAGCATCGGCGTGGTGCCCTTCACCATAGACCGGGTGCAACTCGGAGGCTCCCGGCACTGGTTGGTGAAGCCGCAACTGCCGTTGCATCAGACGTCCATCAGAATACACGGCATTACTCACACTGATATTGATAAAGCGCCGGATCTGATGGAAATACTTGGCGAGGTTCTCGATAGCCTGGCCGGTCGCATTCCCGTGGTCCACTACCGCCATATTGAGCGGCCGTTTCTGAATGTCGCACTGAAGTGGCGAATCGGGCAGGAAATACGTTTTCCGGTGATCGACACCATGGCCATCGAGGCGCATCTGCATCCCCGCCGGCAACCCAACTGGTGGCAGAGACTCAGGGGAAAACAGCCTGTCTCCATCCGTCTGGCAGACAGCCGGCTGAGATATGGACTGCCGCACTATCCTCCCCACAACGCCCTGGTGGACGCGCTGGCCAGTGCGGAACTACTGATGGCCCAGGTTCAGCATCACTTTTCGCCAGAGACCCCCATCGGGGATCTCTGGCTGTGACCGGAGCGTGAACTAGTTGGACGCAGTGCGGCTGTTTTCATCCACTTCACTGATCAACGCGCCGTAGCCCCGGGCCTCCATCTCCTCCAGCGGAATGAACTTCAGGGCGGCCGAGTTCATGCAGTAGCGCAGACCGGTGGGAGCGGGGCCGTCGTCGAAGACATGCCCGAGGTGAGAGTCCGCGTATCTGCTGCGGATCTCTGTTCGCTTAATGAAGAAGGAATTGTCTTCTTTCTCAACCACCATGTCCGGGCTGATGGGCCTGGTGAAGCTCGGCCAGCCGGTGTTGGATTTGTACTTGTCCCTGGATGAAAACAGCGGCTCACCGGAAACAACATCCACGTAGATACCCGGCCGTTTCTCATCGAAATACTCGTTTTTGAAGGCAGGTTCGGTGCCGTCTTCCTGGGTAACGTAATACTGCTCCTTGGTCAGCCGTGCTTTCAGCGTTTCGTCATCCGGCTTTTCAAAGGTCTCCGGATTGAACCCCTCGACCTGGCTTTGGTTCATGCCGGAATCGCCACTTTCTTCCGGACGGTATTGGGCGTAATCCACTTCCTCGTCCTCACCCCAGACCTTCTCGATGAACTGGTAACGGCCGGAGTTGAAGGTATAGAACTTGTACCGCACCGGGTTTTTCTTGTAATAATCCTGGTGGTATTCTTCCGCGTCGTAGAACGCTTCGAAAGGTACGATTTCAATCTTCACCGGATGGTCATAACGGCCGGACTCTTCCAGCGCCTTCACTGAGGCTTCGGCAGCGCGTTTCTGTTCTTCGTTGTGATAGAAGATGGCCGGCCGATACTGTTTGCCGCGGTCTACGTACTGGCCGTTCACATCGGTGGGGTTGGCGGTGCGCCACAGAGCCTGAAGCAGTCCTTCATAGGTGATCACAGCCGGGTCATAATAGACCTGCACCGCCTCGGTGTGGCCGGTACGCCCACCGGAAACCTGTTGATAGGTGGGGTCTTTTTCGTCACCACCACTGTAACCGGACACTGCCTCAACAACACCCGGCACTTTTTGCTCGTAAGCTTCCTCAACGCACCAGAAACACCCGCCAGCGAAGGTAGCAACCGCCAGATCCGGGTCGTCCGGAGCATATTGTGAGCCCGTCTCACTGGAGGCACCAACCTGGAGCCCGGTCAGTGCAATGGCTGCTGCCATTGACATCAGTAACAGATACCGTTTCATAACCTTAACCTCTTGCCCTTTGAGTACTGTGACCAGTGTGCTCGTGATTCGTCACAGCATCTTCTCCAGTTTATTACGTTTGTATAACGCCGGAGAGATCATTGTGGATGCAGTCCGCATCAGCACCGGCACATACCCCGTGCCGGAGCGGATCTGGCGCAACTCTCAGATGCGCGGTTAATTCATGGAATCCGACGTGCCCATGCCATCGTCCTTCATATCATCGTGCATGGCCTTGTCGTCTTTCATGCCCATTCCGTCGTCCTTCATCTTCATGCTGTCCCCAGCCATGTCGTCGTTTTTCATACCATCGTCCATGGCGTCGGACATGTCATCCTTCTTCATCTCTTTTTGCTCCATGGACTGTTCCATGTCGTCATCCATCATGCCATCGTCGGATGCCATTTCATCCGCGTGAACGGCACTGGCAATCAGGCCGAACAGGCACATTGCTGCAATCGTAGTGAACTTTTTCATAGCGATATCTCCCCAAGGATTTCAGCCCACCGGACTGGCGGGTTCGTTAACCATCCTGGGTGCACGCCATCACGAGAGAATCACACGGCGCTAAAGAGTGTGTAATGAAATGCTCACAAATCTGTCACGGGTGCCGGGTCGGCATGCCTTGGTGTGTCTTGTCCACCGCAGAGATCATTGTGGATGCAGCTGGTTCGGGTTGATTACCTGACCGGAAGCCGTATGCAGAAGCATGCGCCCCCGGAGGCCGGATTCTCAACACGGATATCCCCCCCCTGCAGCGTCATGATCCGGCGGGCAATCGCCAGACCGAGACCGGCATGGCCACCGGCCCCGCCTGAGGATTCGCCGCGGTAGAACGGATCAAAAATATGGGGCAGGTCCTGCTCGGGGATGCCCGGGCCGCTGTCCCGCACGCAGACTTCCGGCAGGCCGTCGGCGTGTCTGATCGCCACCTCAATGCGCCCCCCGGCTGGGCTGTAGGCAATGGCGTTGCCGATCAGGTTGTCGAGCACACGCTCGGTCATGGCCAGGTCCGCGTAGGCTAGCGGTAGATCGGTATCGCCGTCGACGGCAAGTTCAAGCTGCCGGTTGCGGGCCTCCGGGCCGTGTTTCTGGACCACATCGTGCACCAGCTCTGCCAGCGGAAATGGCTCGGGCACGGGTTGCTTTTCCCGGGCTTCCAGGGCAGCAAGCTCGAACAGCTCGTCCACCAGGCGGCTCAGGCGCCGACCTTCTTTGAGGGCGATATCGAGAAAGCGATCCTGCTCTTCCGGGCTGAGGCGATCCCGTCGCAGTTTCAGGCTTTCAATGTATCCCTGCATGGAGGCCAGGGGCGTGCGCAGATCGTGGGACACCCGGGCCACCAGTTGACGGCGTTGGGCGTCCTTTTCTGTCAGTTGTTCAATCTGGGAGGCAATCCGGCTGGCCATGTCGTCAAAAGTGGCACCCAGGTAATCGATCTCGTCCCGTACCACGGGCCGCCTGTCGCGCCAGGTACTGTGGAGAGCTTGGTGGCTCATGTCGCTATGTTCGAAATCTTCCACCAGCCGGGTCAACAAGGTCAACCGACGGGTCAGCAGCCGGAATACCGCCAGCCCCGCAATCATCACCACCGCCAGACTGACCAGCAGGGCCCAGGCACTCAGTTCCAGCAACTGGCCGCCCCGCGCCATGGTTTCCGCGGCATCGTATTCTTCTCCCCGCAACACCACGTAGAGATAACCTTCCGGCTTGTCGGCCGACGGCACCGGGGTGACCGAAAAGACTTTCTGCCGGTCATGGCTGCGGGGGTCGTCCCCCAGCACGGGGTAGCGACTCATATCGTCCATCAGCCGCTGAATGGGTTCCAGTGAAACCTGTTTGCGCTTGATTTTCGCCGGGTCGGCTGAATAAGAGAGGATGGTGCCATCCAGGTCCAGAAGATAGATTTCAATACTGGGGTTGATGGTCATGTACAACGCGAAGAGTTCTTTCAGGGCACTTCGATCAAGCTGTCCCTCGCTGACCAGATTCCTGTCCGCCACCAGGTTTTTCGCCAGGTCACGGTGCAGCTCCTGATTCACCGAGGCGGTGTACTCCCGCAGCGAATAGAGGCTGATAAAGGTATGCAGCAGGCCAACGGCCAGTAACAGCAGGAACAGGCCCACCGCCAGCCGGGTGTAGAGTGTTTTCACCATGGGTCAGTCCCGGAAGCGATAGCCCACCCCCCAGACGGTCTCGATAAACTCCGGGCGGGCCGGGTCCTTCTCGATTTTGCCCCGCAGGCGATTGATGTGGGTGTTGACGGTGTGCTCGTAGCCTTCGTGGTTGTAACCCCAGACTTTGTCTAATAGCTGGACACGGCTGAACACCCGGCCCGGATGGCTGGCAAAATGCCACAGCAGGTCGAACTCCCGGGCGGTCAGCTCCACTTCCTGCTCCCGCACGAACACCCGACGGCGATCCGGATCGATGCGTAATCCATCGGTGCGCAACTCTCCGCTCTTTTCGTGACCGGCGTTTGCGGCTGATGCGGATGCCATGGCATCCACGCGCCGGAACAGGGCCTTCACCCGTGCGGACAGTTCAGCCACGCTGAAGGGTTTGGTGAGGTAGTCGTCCGCCCCCATTTCCAGGCCCAGAACCCGGTCCAGCTCGGTGGTTTTTGCGGTCAGCATCAGCACCGGCACATAACCCGGTCCCGAGCGAATCTCGCGACACACCGAGAGGCCGTCCATCCCCGGCAACATCAGGTCGAGAACCACCAGGTCGATATCGCCCTCACGAAAGCGCTCAAGCCCGGCATCACCCCGGTCACACAGAATGGGGTTCATGTCCAGGTCAGCCACATGCATGCGCACCAGCTCGCCAATTCCCGGGTTGTCCTCAACAATCAGTACGTTTCGTGTCATAGGTCACTGGCTCCGGGCAACTCGCAAAATCACCGTCTGTCTGTTGGTGCCAGTGTATAGCGAAAAGTTCACAAATGTATCACGCCGACATCAGGCCTCCAGGCTGCCCAACAGGCGCTGACGGACAATAGTGTCGGCCTCATCCATGATACGCGCGATCAGTTCCTCACAACTGGGCACATCGTGGATCAGCCCCGCCACCATGCCACAACTCCAGGCCGCCTCATCCATCTTGCCTTCCTGCAGCACCAGCCGGCCCTTCACGCCGGTCACCAGGTGGCGGATATCATCGATGGTTTCGGCCTCGCCTTTCTCTTTCTCAATGCGGATGATTTCCTCCACGGCGGCGTTGTTCATCACCCGCTCGGTATTTCGCAGGTTGCGCATGATGAGCCGGGTCTGCCGCTCATCGGCCTCGACAATGGCCTGTTTGACGTTGTCATGAATGGGCGCATCGGTGGTGGCGAGAAAGCGGGTACCCATATTCATACCATCGGCACCCAGGGCCATGGCCGCCACCAGGCTGCGGCCATCGGCCATGCCGCCGGAGGCGACGAATGGAATGGTCAGTTCCTCCGCCGCACGGGGCAGCAGGATAAAATTGGGAATGTCATCCTCCCCCGGATGACCGCCACACTCAAAGCCGTCCACGCTGACCGCATCACAGCCGATTTTCTCGGCCTTCAGGGCATGGCGCACAGAGGTGCATTTGTGGATGACCTTGATACCGGCGGCCTTGAGCTGTGGCATGTATTGCTCGGGACTGCGCCCGGCGGTCTCCACCACTTTCACACCGCCGTCGATAATGGCCTGGATATAGTCCGGGTAGGGAGGCGCCTTGAAGGACGGCAGGAACGTCAGGTTCACGCCGAAGGGCTGGTCGGTCATCTCAGCACAACGTGCAATTTCCCGGGACAGGTCTTCCGGGGTAGGCTGGGTCAGTCCGGTGATAATACCGAGACCACCGGCATTGGAGACAGCCGCCGCCAGCTCCGCATAGCCGACATGATGCATGCCACCCTGGATAATCGGGTGACGGATACCAAACAGTTCGGTGATTCTGGTCTTCATAGCGGGTTTCCTGGTTTGTCGTTAGAATGAATTCGAATACCGATACGAGGTCGCAGTGACAGAAAAAACAACAAAGGCAACACCTGCCGATGCCTTCCGTCGAGCGCGCAGTATGTGGCTGAATGGCGAACGCATTCACCTGGCTTCGCTGTCGGCAGAACTGAATATCGGGCGGGCCACCCTGTTTCGCTGGGTCGGCAACAAAGATTTACTGCTGGGGGAAGTGCTCTGGTCATTCTACGAGCCCCTCAGGCTTGAAGCGCTCAGCACGACGCCAGGGCAAGGCGTGGATTTCGTGGTTGGCGTATACCGGCACATAAATTCCAATCTGTTGCACTCCGAACCCCTGCGACGCTTTATCCGCGAGGACCCGGAATACGCACTAAAGATACTGACCTCGTCCCAGTCCACGATTCACAGCCGCGCTGTAGAGGCCAACATCCGCACGCTTCAGGACCAGGTAGCGTCCGGGCATATCAGCCCGCCCCTAAATGTTAACAGCCTGTCCTATTTCATGGTGCGCCTCGCCGAATCCTGCCTGTACAGCGATATCATCAACGGCCGCGAACCCCGCGATGAGGAGCTGGAGGACGCCTGTATTGCTGTGCGGATTCTGCTTGGCGGGCAAGTCTGAGTCTGGCTGCTGGCTTGGAGTCTGGTACCGTGTATCTCTGTCGGATTACGCTTCGCTAATCCGACCTACATGATGCAGCCCTCATACACCCGTAGGTCGGATTAGGCGAAGCCGTAATCCGACACCCAGCTACCGATCCATCACAACTGCAACGACCGTACCTCCAGAAACTCCTCCAGTCCCCACTTACCAAACTCACGCCCGATGCCGGAATGTCCGAATCCGCCGAACGGCGCCAGCGGGTTGAAATCTCCACCATTGACAAACACCTGGCCGGTGCGCAGCTTTCCAGCCACTTTCCTGGCGTGGGCATCATCGCCTGACCAGACGGCGCCAGACAGACCATAAGCGGTGCCGTTGGCAATTTCGATGGCCTCGGCTTCGTCCTCGTAAGGAATCACACACAGCACGGGGCCGAAGATTTCCTCCTGGGCGATGCGGCTGTCCGGTTTGACGTTGCCAAATACCGTGGCTTTGACGAAGTAGCCCTGGTCACAACCTTCCGGGGCTTCCGGGCCACCGGCTACCAGGGCTGCGCCTTCCTGGATGCCGAGCTTGATGTAATCAATCACCTTGTCACGTTGCTGTGCCGAGGCCAGCGGGCCCAGGCGGGTGGTTTCTTCCAGCGGGTTGCCCGGGGTCATTTTCGCCACTGCCGCGGAAGCCAGCTCGCAGGCCTCATCGTGCTTGTCTGCGGGCACCAGCATGCGGGTAAGCGCGGTACAGGTCTGGCCCGAGTTGAGCAGGCAGTTGTTGACCGTTCCCTTGACCGCTTTGGCCAGGTCGGCGTCCGGCAGAATCACCGAGGCGGATTTGCCGCCCATCTCCAGGGCAAAGCGTTTGAAGTCATCCGCCGCGGCGTGGGCGATCAGGCTGCCCGTGCGGGTGGAACCGGTGAAGGAGACCATGCGCACATCCGGATGTTTGATCAGGGTATCGCCAACAGTCTGGCCTTCGCCGCATACCAGGTTAAAGACGCCTTCTGGCAGGTCGGTTCCATCGAGAATCTCCGCCAGGATGTAAGCGCTCTGAGGAGCGATTTCCGACGGTTTCAGCACCACGGTACAGCCGGCGGCAATGGCCGGGACGACCTTGAGGATCACCTGATGCAGGGGGTAGTTCCAGGGGGTGATACAGCCGACCACACCGACCGGAGTGTATTGCACTTCCGAATTGCCGATCTGTTCGCTGAACGGAAAATCCGGCAGCATCTTCAGGTAGCTTTTGGTGATGGTGGCGGGCAGTCCGGCCTGAATGCCGGTCGCCAGCTTGATCGGCATACCCACTTCCCGGGCCACGGTTTCGGCGATATCCGGTGCCCGTTCTTTCAGGCCGGCGTGGAGCTGTTCAAGCACGTGGAGACGTTTCTCCAGGGTGCTTTCGGACCAGCTTTCAAAGGCGCCACTTGCGGCGGCGATGGCCTGCTCCATTTCCTCACGTCCGGAAGCGGGGACCCTGGCTATGACGTCGCCAGTGGCGGCCTCATGGACGTCGATGGTCTCGCCTTGCCAGTGCTGCCACTGGCCGTTGATGTAGTTCTTGCTGAGATCGTTCATGGTTCTGCTCCTGAATCAGTCGAACACAATCACGCCACGGGCGTTCTTGCCGGCCAACATATCATCGAAGGCCTGGGGTGCGTCATCAATGTGGTAGGTGCGGGTGACAAGTTCGTCGAGCTTGAGTTTGCCAGTCTTGTACAGCCCCAGGATACGGGGGAAGTCATACTGGGGCCGGGCAGAGCCCAGCCAGCTGCCCTTGAGGGTTTTCTCGTCAGCTGGCAACGTCAGGGTGGTGATCGAGGTTTTGTCTTTCGGGTCGGACACGCCCACCACCACAGCGGTACCGCCACGGCCCAGGCTCTTGTAGGCCTGCTCCACCACCGCTCCAGCACCGACACACTCGAACGCGTAGTCCACGCCGCCGGTAAGTTTCTTCACGGCCTTGGCGCCGTCTTCCACCTCGCTGATATTGACGGTGTGGGTGGCACCGAACTCACGGGCCATTTCCAGCTTCTTCTCGTTGTTGTCCACCGCGACGATCATTTCAGCACCAGCAGTGACACAGCCCTGAATGGCGTTCAGGCCCACGCCGCCAATGCCGAACACAGCCGTGCGGGAACCCGGCTCGACTTTCGCCGTATTGAACACAGCACCAACCCCGGTCATCACCGCGCAGCCCACCAGGGCGGCGTTCTGCATGGGTATGGTGTCGTCCACCTTGATGCAGTTGTCCACGTGCATGGTGGCGTATTCCGCCATCACGCCACAGGCACCGAAAACATTGAGATCCTCGCCATCCGCGCCCTTGGTGCGAACAGTACCATCCGGCAAGGTAAACATCGCCTTGCGTGCGTTTTCACAGAGCACCGGGCGGCCACGGACGCACTGGCGGCATTTGCCGCACATGGAAATAAAGGAGCTGACGACATGGTCGCCTTCCTTGAAGGCAGTGACGCCCTCGCCCACTTCTATGACCACACCGGCGGCTTCGTGGCCGAGAACCAGTGGAGCAGGGTATTGGATTTTTCCGGTGGTGGCTGAATGGTCGCTGTGGCAAACGCCGCAGGCACCGATTTTAAGGGTGATTTCGTCCCGTTTCGGGCCTTCCACGGTGATGGTTTCTACCTGTACGGGTTGGCCCCATTCGCGACAGATGACTGCCTTTGCCTGTCTGTCCATTCTGTTTAGCTCCTCAGTTTACTCAGCCTGCTTGTTTTGGGGGCTGCCCGCGAGGTGAGGTACCCCACCCCACGGCCGATCTGACAATGTTGGCTTTGTCGGATTACGCCTTTGGCTAATCCGACAACCAAAACCTCCACTAAAACTCCGAATCCTGCATACCCAGCGCTGTGGTATCCACAGCACCCAACAACCCGGCCAGGCTGACAACCTTCGGTAATTCGTACCGGGAAAAATACTCACAACATTTCACCTTACCCTCGTAGAATTCTGCTATCTGCGCACCCTTGCCTTCCAATCCGGCGATGGCCTTGATGGCCTGACGCAGCCAGAGCCAGCCAACCGCGGTGTGACCGAATGCTTCGAGATAGAGCGAGGCGTTGGCCAGGGCTTTTTCCACGTTGCCGTTGGCTTTTTCCGCGTTGATGGTGTCCGTCGCCACGGCCATGGCTTTCACGGCGCGATCCAGATGGTCGGCGCAGGGTACCAGACGCTCAATACCAAGGGCCTCGCCGATGGTGGCTTCGATGCGGCCCATCAGTTCCTGATAGAACTTGCCGCCAGCCATGGAAACCTTGCGGCCCAGCAGGTCGATGCCCTGGATGCCATGGGTGCCTTCATGAATGGGATTGAGGCGGTTGTCGCGGTAAAACTGCTCGACCGGATACTCGCGGGTATAGCCGTAGCCGCCATGCACCTGGATCGCCAGGCTGTTGGCTTCCAGGCAGAACTGGGACGGCCAGGATTTGATGACCGGCGTCAGCAGATCCAGCAGGCCAGCGGCCAGTTTGCGTTGCTCGTCGGTAGCCCCGTGTTTTTTCTCGTCCACCAGCATCGCACCCTGCAGACACAGCGCCAGGCCACCTTCCACGCAGGCTTTCTGGGTCAGCAGCATGCGGCGGATGTCGGCGTGGCGGATCAGCGGAACTTGCGGTGTGTCGGGGTCTTTCTCGCCAACGGGACGCCCCTGTTTGCGATCACGGGCGTAGTCCAGCGCATGCAGATAGCCGGTGTAACCGAGCATGACAGAACCCAGACCGACGCCAATGCGGGCTTCGTTCATCATATGGAACATCGCCGCCAGACCGTTGTTGGGCTCGCCTACCAGATAGCCCACGGCGCCGTCTTTCTCGCCGAAGTTAAGCATGGTGGAGGTCGTGCCGCGGTAGCCCATCTTGTGAATCAGTCCTGCCAGCGCCACATCGTTACGCTCACCCAGGCTGCCATCTTCATTGACCAGGATCTTGGGCACGATAAACAGGGAAATGCCTTTCACCCCGGCGGGGGCTCCTGGCAAGCGGGCAAGCACCATGTGGATGATGTTGTCGCTCAGCTCATGATCACCTGCGGAGATATAGATCTTGTTACCGAACAGGCGATAACTGCCATCGTCCTGAGGCTCCGCGCGAGTGCGCAAATCGCCCAGGGACGATCCGGCCTGGGGCTCCGTCAGGCACATGGTGCCGAAGAACCGGCCGGCCATCATCGGCTCCGCGTATTTCTGCTGCTGATACTCACTGCCCTGGGCCATGATCAGATTCGCCGCCGCGATCGTCAGCCCCGCGTAACCCTGGGTGCCCACGTTCGCGCCCTTGAGCATGCCCACACACATCTGTGCCACCGCTGCCGGAAGCTGCATGCCGCCGCGCTCAAAGTCCTGACCGGCCGCCATCAGGCCGGTATCCCGCAGAACATCCAGAGCCTTTTTGACTTCCGGGCGCATTTCCACCCGGCCGTTTTCGAACCGGGGTTCTTCTTCGTCGACCAGGCGGGCGTGGGGAGCGAATTCCTCTGCCGCTACTTTCAGCGACAGGTCCAGCGCTGCCTGAAGGGTTTCTCGGTTATGCTCGGCGTAGCGTTCGTAGCCCAGAACCTTTTCAACTTCGTGGAGTTCGAAGAGCTGGAATGCCAGGTCCTGGGTGTTGATGATTTTTTGTTGCATGGCCTCGCACTCTTGGTATCTGTCAGCAGTGTTGTCGGATTACGCTTCGCCTTTTATGCCCTTCACGGGTAAATCCGACCTACGTAGTGCATTGGCGATAGCTACGATGGCCGGATTAACCATGTAGGTCGGATTAGCGAAGCGTAATCCGACAAAGCCAAAGTTGTCAGGTCACCCCACCCCGGACCCAGCCACCAAACCATCAGGCCAATGAAGTTAAACCACCTCAAAGAGCCCAGCAGCCCCCTGGCCACCACCGATGCACATGGTCACGACAACGTATTTTGCACCTCGACGCTTGCCTTCAATCAGGGCATGGCCAGTCAAACGTGAGCCAGTGACGCCGTAAGGGTGGCCAACAGAGATGGAGCCGCCGTTCACGTTCAGCTTTTCCATGGGAATGCCCAGACGATCGCGGCAGTAGACCACCTGTGACGCGAAGGCTTCGTTCAGCTCCCACAGATCAATGTCGTCCATCTTCAGACCGGTACGCTCCAACAGGCGCGGAATGGCGAAGACCGGGCCAATACCCATCTCATCAGGCTCACAGCCAGCAACCGCAAAGCCACGGAAGATGCCCATGGGCTCGATGTTGTGCTTCTCTGCGTAAGTGCTGTTCATCACCGTGCACACAGACGCACCGTCCGAGAGCTGCGACGCATTGCCGGCGGTGACAAAGTGATTGTCCCCACGCACCGGATTCAGGCCTTGCAGGCCTTCCAGTGTGGTGTTCGGGCGGTTGCACTCGTCACGGGTCAGGGTGACATCCTTATAACTGATGTCCCCGGTTTCCTTGTCCTTCAGCATCATGGTGGCGTCGAAGGGCACAATCTCGTCGTCGAACTTGCCAGCTTCCTGAGCGGCAGCGGTGCGCTGCTGGGAAATCAACGCGTACTCGTCCTGGGACTCACGGCTGACACCATAGCGCTGGGCCACAATATCAGCGGTTTCAATCATCGCCAGGTACAACTCAGGCTTGTTCTTCATTAGCCAGTCATTGGTGGCGTGGAAGCTGTTGAGCTTGTCGTTCTGCACCATGGAAATGGATTCGACACCACCAGCCACCATGGCCGGCACTTTCTCGGAGACCACCCGCTGAGCGGCAATGGCAATGGACTGAAGGCCGGAGCTGCAGAACCGGTTGATGGACAGCCCAGCAGTCGTCACCGGCAGACCGGCACGAATCGCCGCCAGGCGAGCGATGTTCTTGCCCTGGGCACCTTCGTGGAAGGTGGCGCCAAGGATCACGTCTTCAACAATGCTCGGGTCGATGCCCGCACGCTCGACGGCGTGCCGGATCACATGACCCGCCAGATCCACAGAATGGGTGTTGTTGAGGGCACCACGGTAGGATTTACCAAGCCCCGTGCGTGCGGTGGAGACAATAACGGCATCAGACATAACAGTGTCCTTCATAATCGGTGTACACGTAGGTCGGATTAGGCGCAGCCGTAATCCGACACCAGGTTGAGCGTTTCGACAGCGTTGTCGGATTACGGCTGCGCCTAATCCGACCTACAGGATCGACGGGACCGGGGATCAAAGGTCGCTAAACTTCCGACCTTCACTAACCAGCTTCTCCAGCAACCCAGCCGGCTTCCACTGCTCGCCTCCCAGGGCTTCATGGAAGTGCTTCACCGTCGCCAGAATGGTATCCAGGCCAATCTGATCGGCCCAGAACATCGGACCACCCCGGTAAGCCGGAAAGCCATAGCCGTAGATCCAGGTAATGTCGATATCCAGCGACCGGTCGGCGATGCCCTCTTCCAGGATCTTCGCGCCCTCATTGATCATCACATACATGCACCGCTCCAGGATCTCCTGGTCAGTGATCTCACGGGGCGTAATACCCTGCTCCTGGCGGAACTCGGCAATGATCTGATCCACCTGCGGATCGGGAATCGGCTTGCGGTTACCTTCCTCGTACTTGTACACGCCCGCCTGGGTCTTCTGCCCGAGACGGCCCTGCTCCGCCAGCTTGTCCATCCAGCTCGCCGGCACATCCTCACCGGCTTTGCGGCGCTCCTTTCGGATACTGTAACCAATATCGATACCGGCCAGATCCGACATGGCAAACTGCCCCATGGGGAAACCCAGATCCGTCAGCACCTTGTCCACCTGCTGCGGGCTCGCACCTTCATTGACCAGCGCCATGGCCTCGGCGCCACGCTTGTGCAACATGCGGTTGCCAACGAAACCGTAGCAGTTGCCCACCATGACACCCACCTTGCCGATCTTCTTCGCCAGCGCCATGGCAGTGGCTTTAACTTCGTCGGAGGTTTTTTCGCCACGCACAATTTCCAGCAGCTTCATCACGTTGGCGGGGCTGAAGAAATGCAGCCCGATGACGTCCTGAGGGCGCTTGGTGGCCGCCGCAATGTCGTCGATGCTCAGCGTGGAAGTGTTGGACGCCAGGATCGCACCCGGTTTGCAGGCCTCGTCCAGCTGACCGAAGATCTTCTTCTTCAGGTCCATGCTCTCGAAAACCGCTTCGATCACCAGGTCCGCATCGCCGAAATCATCATAGGTCAGGGTGCCGCTGATCAGGCTCATACGCTCCTCAACCTGGGCCTGGGTGATGCGACCTTTCTTCGCAGTGTTCTCGTAGTTCTTGCGGATAACTGCCAGACCCTTGTCCAGCGCTTCCTGTTTCACTTCGGCGATGGTCACCGGAATACCGGCGTTGGCAAAGTTCATGGCGATGCCGCCGCCCATGGTGCCGGCGCCGATCACACCCACTTTGCGGATGTCACGAACCGGCGTGTCCTTGGGCAGGCCTTTGACCTTGGAGACCTCACGCTCGGCGAAGAAGGCGTGAACCAGTCCGGCCCGCTGCGGTGATTCCATGCATTCCATGAACAGCTCGCGCTCACGCTTCATGCCTTCATCAAATGGCAGGTTGAAGGCCGCTTCCACAGCGTCCACGCACTTGAACGGCGAGAACAGGCCACGGGCTTTCTTCTGCAGCCCGGCGCGAAACTGCTCGAACACATCGCTGCCCTTGTCGGCCTCGATCTTGTCGTTCAGATCACGAACCCGGCGAGCCGGCTTGCCTTCATCGGCAATTTTCTGCGCGTAGGTCAAACCAACAGCCCTGATATCGCTGCCTTCTTCTACTGAGTCCACAATGCCCAACGCGAGAGCGTCTTTAGCAGCCACGAAGTCGCCGGTGGTGATCATTTCCAGAGCCTTCTGCGCACCGGTCAGCCGCGGTAAACGCTGGGTGCCACCGGCACCCGGCAAGAGCCCGAGCTTCACTTCCGGCAGGCCAACCCTGGCACTGCTCAGGGCCACCCGGTAATGGCAACCCAGTGCGGTCTCCAGTCCACCACCCAGCGCGGTGCCGTGAATGGCGGCGACAATCGGCTTGTCACTGTTTTCGTAAAGTTCAATCATCGCGGCCAGCCCCGGCTCCTGCATGGGCTTGCCGAATTCGCGGATGTCGGCGCCGGCAATAAAGGTGCGGCCTTCGCACACCAGCAACAGCACCTTGGCGTCGGTGTCTTTCTGGCCCTGCTCCAGCGCAGCCACCAGGCCGGAACGAACCGCGTGGCTGAGGGCGTTCACCGGCGGATAGTTCACGGTGATCACGCCAATGGTGCCTTCCCGGCTGTAGGTTACGACCTCAGACATAATTTCTCCTCGCTTTATATGGAATGTAGTTTTAACAAGCGAAACATAAGTACGATTTAATACAAGTTTACCACTGGTTTCAACCTCCATTTAAATCGCGGATACAAAAAAAGCCCTGAGACAAATCCCAGGGCTTTAGACAGAAGTTCGGGTAGCTGGCGGGCAGCTCCTTGCTCCGGTGTCGAATCAGACGCCGAGCGATTCGATATCGCTGGCCAGCATCGCCAGCTGGTGGGCGATGGACTGACGCAGCTTTTCACCGGGCACCAGGTAGGAAGGTGCCGCACAGGTCAGCGCCATGATGGTGCCGTCCTGCAGGTGAATGGGCACGCCGGCGGAGTTGATGTTGCGGTCCCACTCGCCGAGGGAGAGACAGAAACCGTGCTTCTCGAAATCTTCCATCGAGCGCTCCAGACCCTCCTTCTTCTCCGGCCAGGCGTCGCCATACTTGGCTTCCATGGCGTCATCGATCACCTTGCGGCCTTTCTCGGAGATGGCACAGTAATAGGCGCGCCCGGCCGAGGTGGTCGCCATGGGCAGTTTCAGGCCGATGTCCATGCGCAGCAGGGAGGCTTCCGGTGGTAGCCGGTTCTCAACATAGATCATGTGCAGGCGATCGCGGCAGGTAAGGCCGACAGACATGTTGGTCTGGCGGGCAAACTCGTCCATGTACGGCTTGGCCAGTTGGCGTACCTTGAGGTTGGACACGTACGCGTAACCCAGGGCCAGAACGCCAGAGCTGAGCTGGTACTTCTCCAGCTGAGGGTTGTAGCTGAGGTAACCAAGCTTGGTCAGGGTGTATGTCATGCGCGAAACCGTAGGTTTCGGCAAACCGGTCAGGCGCGAGATGTCCTGGTTCCCCAAAATGACCGAGCCCTGGCTGAAGGCACGAAGCACGTCGAGACCGCGGGAAAGCGCCTCTACAAACTTGCGGTCTTTTTCCGGCTTGACCGGCTCACCGTCGCCGGACGCCGCCAACAGATCCGGTGGGGTGACTTCTGCATTGTTCATAATCGGGCATCCTCCAACAGCATTGCCTGATCCGGTAAGCCCACAGTGCTGGGAACTTGGTCAGATAGAAGAAAAGTTGCGCTATTTTAATGGCTGCAAGTGTCAAGTACCACAAGGTGTACTGAAAAGAGTCAAAAGTCATGCCAAACATGGAACACTGTTACTCAATGTTTCACTCTCGGCCAATTTTTGCGACACTCCAACCCGGGTTTACGAACCTATTTCGGTATATTATTCTGCAAAGCGAAACATTATAAAGAATTTTTTTCCACCTGACGATCCCGGGAGAGCACATGAAGGTTCTGTTTGTTGCCGGAGACCCCAAGCCAGAGCGCTGGACAGTGCCCATCAAGGAACTGCTTCCGGAGGCCGAGGTGCATGTGTGGGACGCTAACGGCCCCGCCGTGGATGCCGATTACGCCATTGTCTGGCAGCCGCCGGCGGAACTGTTCGAGCGGGAGACAAGGCTGAAGGCGGTGTTCAACCTTGGTGCCGGGATCGACGGCCTGCTGGCAGTGCCCAACCTGCCACCTCACCTGCCCATGGTACGCCTGGAAGACGCCGGAATGTCGGTACAGATGGCGGAATACGTACTGCACCAATTGGTAGAAGCCAGCCGCGGCATGGAAACCTACCGCGAGCAACAACAGCAAGGCGTCTGGAAAATTCACCGGCCGATCAAACGCAGTGAATGGCCAGTGGGAGTCATGGGGCTGGGCCATATTGGAAAGCGGGTGGCGCGCACGCTCGCCGACCTGGATTACCGGGTCCACGGCTGGGCACGCAGTGAACACACATTGGACAAGGTGACGACCTATGCCGGCGCGGACAAGCTGCCCGACTTCCTGGGCTCAACCCGCGTACTGGTAAACACACTGCCGCTGACCGAGGAAACCCGCGACATTCTCAATCACCAGCTCTTCAGCCAGCTGATGCCAGGCGCCGTGGTGATCAACGTCGGCCGTGGCGAGCATCTGGTGGAAGACGACCTGCTCAAGGCGATAGACGACGGCCATGTGGCACGGGCCTCGCTGGATGTGTTCCGCCAGGAACCGCTACCCGCCGAGCACCCGTTCTGGCAGCGGCCGGAGATCACCATCACGCCGCACATTTCCGCCCGCACCCTGCGGGATGCCACGCTGGAGCAGATCACCGGGAAGATCCGTGCCCACCACAATGGCCAGCCCATCACCGGCATCGTAGACACCAGCCGCGGCTACTGACCGCGGCGCAACCACGAACAGGCCCCAAAGCATTATCAGCAACAATGGAATGGACAGCAGCACGAACAGGCCGTTCCAGGCAAATGCCACCACCCAGCGCGACACCTGCCCGAATCGCGAAAGCAACATCACGGCCGGGCCGAACGGCGACAGCATCATCGCCAGGGAAAACCCGATCACCAGAGCAGCGGCAATGGGCAGCGGATCTACCCCTTCCGCCACCAGTTGTGGCATCAGCCCCGCCTGCACACTCAACACGGTAATCGGAATGATGCCGATGGCCGAAAGCATGGGCATCATCAACATACCGCCCGCGGCCAACAGGAACACACCCAGCTCTCCGGACGCCAGGCCCGCCAGGGCGTCCGCCGGAATCACCGACACCAGGGCAACACCCAGGCCGGCGGACCCGGCGAAGATGGACATCTCGTTGCTCATGCCCAGCATGTTGTCCACCGACTCCCGGGCCACGCCCGGCAGCGAGCGGTCGTGCCACCACATATAAAGGAAGGTCACCACCGGCACCGTGAGCATTGCCGCCACCGACACTTTCAGGCCGGAAAACTGCACCAGCAGCGCCATAGCCACGAAAATAATTGTGACCAGCAGGGCCAGTTGGCCACTGCCGTCAGGCCAGTGTTCCAGTGCCTCACGCTCGCTGCTGACCAGGCGAAAGCGTTTGTGCTCAAGAAACCAGCCAACGAGTATCAGCAGCACGGCACTGCCAATACCGTAAGGCAACAGCCCTGACCAGCTCAGGGTCGGCACTTCCCGGGTGATAATGGCCACCGCCACACTGGTCGGCGCAACCAGCGGCACCAGTGCAAAACCCCGCAGGGTACTGATCAATACACTGCGCAACCAGAGCAGACGTGAGGCGCCGGTGATACCCCGCTCCCGCAGGGTATCTGCCAGGGTGCCGCAGAGCAGGTTCATCACTCCGAAGCTCAGCACCGAGGCGATGCCGCAGCTGACCACCGCGTATTTCGGGTACAGCAATCCCGGGCGGCCCCCCAACAGCACATCGTGGATGCGCCGCAGCACCTCCAGCCGGCGCACCAGGCACTGCATCATCCCCAGGCTACCCAGAAAGGCGGCGTAGAAAGCCGCGTTGGATGCCGCCCTCATGAGTTCGTCGGCCCCCAGCTTACCCGCTAACCCCAGACCACCAACCATAACCACGGACAACACGAACAGGGCCCGAGAGTACGCCTGCAGGCTGCCAAGCACCGAAAGGAAGTAAAGCAGGAACAACACGCCGGACAACGCGCTGAGCCATGGGTTGGCCAAACACAGCGCCACAAGCTCCAGCAATACGGCAACAGGAACCAGAAAACGGCTCATATAAGATTCACGACCCTCAATGATGGTATCGGTTGCATTTCACACAGACCCGGATTAGTCTTTAGCTGTCGATATACAAAACTTAATTCCGCTATACGAAACTATATCAACATTAATGACAAGACAAGTCCGAAACCTTTCTTACTTTTGAAGAGAGGACCACAATAGGAACTTGTCTGCTGATGAAACGGGAGATGCCATGAGCGCATTTATCTACGATGGGTTGAGAACCCCCTTCGGTCGACACGCCGGGGCACTGGCGAAAGTACGTCCGGATGACCTGTTGGCCAGTGTCATCCAGGCTCTGGTCGAGCGCAACGCATTCCCCCCTGAGCTCTACGAAGACGTAATTGCCGGCTGTACCAACCAGGCCGGCGAAGACGCCCGCAACCTGGCCCGCCACGCCGGTTTGATGGCCGGCCTGCCGGTTGAGGCCGGTGGCCTGACCGTCAACCGCCTCTGCGGCTCCGGCCTGGCTGCCATCATCGACGCCGCACGGGCAGTGCGCTGTGGCGAAGGCGAGCTGTTTGTGGCCGGCGGTGCCGAGAGCATGAGCCGGGCACCGTTCGTAATGGCCAAGAGCGAAAGTCCATTCAGTCGCGACTTCCGCGCCTTCGACAGCACCATCGGCGCGCGTTTCCCCAACCCCCGCGTTGAAGCGGCATTCGGCACTGACACCATGCCCGAAACCGCCGACAACATCGCCCGGGAACTGAACCTGAACCGCGACGCGGTGGACGCCTTCGCCGCCCAGAGTCAGGCCCGTTACGATGCCGCCCTGAACAACGGCTTCTATAATGAAGAGATACTGGCCATTGATGTGCCCCAGGGCCGCAAGAAACCGCCGGTCAGCGTGAGCCGCGATGAGCATCCGCGTCCGCAGTCCACTGTCGAAGCGCTGGCTGGCCTGCGACCACTGTTCGAAGGTGGTGTGGTTACCGCCGGCAATGCCTCCGGCATCAATGACGGCGCCGCAGCGTTGATCGTGGGTTCCCGCGAAGCAGGCGAGCGCGCTGGCATCCGCCCCCGCGCCCGCATCGTATCCGCTGCCATTGCCGGGGTGCCGCCCCGCGTGATGGGTTATGGCCCCGTGCCTGCGAGCGAAAAAGCACTCGCTCGCGCCGGGCTGGAGATCCACGATATGGACGTGATCGAGATTAACGAGGCGTTCGCCGCCCAGGTTCTCGGCTGCACCACCAGACTGGGCATAGACCCGACCGATTCCCGGCTGAACCCCAACGGCGGCGCCATTGCTGTCGGCCACCCATTGGGGGCGTCCGGCGCACGGATCGCATTGACTGCCACGCGCCAGCTTGAGCGCAGCGGCGGTCGTTACGCATTGATCAGCATGTGCATTGGCGTCGGCCAGGGCATTGCTGCTGTGATTGAACGAGCAACCGACTAATTTTCTGAGGAGAGACACCATGGCTTCCGGACCCTGGAATGACCTGCTGCAATTTGACAAGCAACTGGATGAAACCGAGCGTCAGGTTCGGGACAGTATCCGTTCCTTCTGCGACCAGCGCCTGATGCCCGGCATCACCGAAGCGAACCGGCACGAGAAGTTCGACCGTTCCATCTTTACCGACATGGGCGATCTGGGCATGCTCGGCGCCACCCTGCCGGAAGAGTACGGCGGCCCGGGCCTCAACCACGTGTGCTACGGCCTGATCGCCCGCGAAGTAGAGCGGGTGGATTCCGCCTACCGCTCGGCCCTGAGCGTGCAGTCGTCACTGGTGATGTACCCCATCTTCAGCTACGGCCAGGAAGCACTGAAGAAACGCATCCTGCCCAAACTGGCTTCCGGCGAATACGTTGGCTGCTTTGGCTTGACTGAACCCAACCACGGCTCTGATCCCGGCGGCATGGAAACCCGCGCAAAGAAGGTGGACGGTGGCTATCTGGTGAGTGGCTCCAAAACCTGGATTACCAACTCCCCGATCGCCGATATCTGTGTGGTATGGGGCAAGCTTGATGGCGTGGTGACCGGCTTCGTGATCGAGCGCGAAAACGGCAAGGGCCTGGACACGCCGAAGATCGAAGGCAAGTTCTCTCTGCGCGCCTCCGAAACCGGTTCCATCTTTATGGACGAGGTGTTTGTACCAGACGAGAACAAGCTCGACGTGGAAGGCCTGAAAGGTCCGCTCAGTTGTCTGACCAAGGCCCGCTACGGCATCAGCTGGGGCTCTCTGGGCGCCGCCGAGTTCTGCTGGCACGCTGCCCGTAACTACACCCTCGAACGCAAACAGTTCGGCAGGCCTCTGGCCGCCACCCAGCTGATTCAGAAAAAGCTGGTGGACATGCAGACCGAAATTACCATCGGCCTGCAAGCCGTGTTGCAACTGGGCCGCATGATGGATTCCGGCGATGCGACACCGGATGCTGTATCCCTGCTCAAGCGCAACAACTGCGGCAAGTCCCTGGACATCGCCCGGGTTGCCCGCGACATGCACGGCGGCAATGGCATCTCCGACGAATACCACGTGATTCGCCATGTGATGAATCTGGAAGCGGTCAATACCTATGAAGGTACCCACGATGTCCACGCTCTGATCCTGGGCCGTGGCCAGACCGGAATTCAGGCATTCGGCTGATTTTTGCACAAACGCAAACGAGGTTATCCGATGAACATGAACTACACTGCCGAGGAACTTGCTTTCCGTGACGAGGTAAGAGCGTTCCTGGATGAGAAGCTGCCGGCGGACATCGCCGACAAAGTAAAAGGATTCCGGCGCCTGTCCAAAGAGGACCATCTGCGGTGGCAGAAAATCCTCTGCAAACAGGGCTGGTACGCTACCCACTGGCCGGAAGAGTATGGTGGTGTAAAGTGGACGCCAGTGCAGAAGCATATCTGGGATGAAGAGTCATGCCGTTACGGCGCACCCCGCTCCATCCCGTTCGGGGTGAACATGGTAGCGCCGGTGATTATCAAGTTTGGTAACGAAGAACAGAAGCAGAAGTACCTGCCGCGCATTCTCAGCGGCGAGGACTGGTGGTGCCAGGGCTATTCCGAGCCCGGCGCCGGCTCCGACCTGGCCTCCCTCAACACTCGCGCGGTACGCGACGGCGATCATTACATCGTCAACGGCCAGAAGGCCTGGACCACCCTGGGCCAACACGCCAACATGATCTTCTGCCTGGTGCGCACCAACACCGAGGTCAAGAAACAGGAAGGCATTTCGTTCCTGCTGATCGACATGAACACACCGGGCATTACCGTGCGCCCGGTCATCACCCTCGATGGCGAACACGAAGTCAACGAAGTCTTCTTCCAGGACGTGAAGGTGCCGGTGGAAAACCTTGTCGGCGAGGAAGACAAGGGCTGGACCTACGCCAAGTTCCTGCTCACGTACGAGCGCACCGGTCTGGCAGGTATTGGCATGTCCAAGGCGACACTGTCGCACCTCAAGCAACTGTCCAGCCGCCGGATGAAAAATGGCAAACCGTTGATCGAAGACCCGACCTTCAGCCAGCGCATCGCCAAACTGGAAATCGATCTGACCGCCGCAGCCATCAGCAACCTGCGCATCATTGCCTCGGTTGAAGGTGGTGGCGTGCCGGGCGCGGAAAGTTCGATGCTGAAGGTGAAAGGCACCGAGATCCGCCAGTCCATCAACGATCTCGCCCGCCGCGCGATCGGGCCTTACGCTCTGCCATTTGTGGAGGAAGAGCTGGACCTGGACTATGACGGCGAGTTCCTGTCGGACGAAAACGCTGCGCCACTCTCAGCCCAGTACTTCAACAACCGTAAACTGTCGATTTTCGGCGGATCCAACGAGATCCAGAAAAACATCGTGTCGAAAATGATTCTCGGGCTTTAAGGAGGCGACCATGGATTTCCGACTCAACGAAGAACAGCAGATGCTGCAGGACACCGTGGCCCGCCTGGTGCGCGGTGAATACAGTTTTGAAAAACGACTGGCGTTCAGCGAAACCGACCTGGGCTTCGGCGCCGATTTCTGGAAGCAGCTCAGCGAACTGGGCCTGACTGCCGTGCCTTTTCCCGAGGAGCTCGGTGGCTTCGGTGGCGGTGGCGTGGAAGTGCAGTCGCTGATGACGGAACTGGGCCGCGGACTGTGCCTTGAGCCCTATCTTCAGTCCATCATTCTCGGTGGCGGCCTGATTGGTCAGGCTGGCAACGACAGCCAGAAGGAAACCTGGCTGGCCGGTATCGCCAGCGGCGAACTGAAAGCCGCGGTAGGCCTGCAGGAGCCCCAGAGCTACTACGACCTGAACAACGTGGAAACCCGTGCCGAGAAAAACGGTGGGGGTAATGGAGAGGGTTACGTACTGAATGGCCGCAAGGCGGTGGTGATCGGTGGACATTGTGCCGACGTGATCGTGATATCGGCCCGCACCTCGGGCGACACCCGCGACGCCGACGGCATCAGCCTGTTTGCACTGAGCCCGGATACCGCCGGCGTTGAGCGCCGCACTTACCCCACCATCGACGGTGCCAAAGGTTGTGACATCACCCTGACCAACGTTCAGGTGGATGCCGGTGCGCTGCTGGGCGAGGAAGGCAAGGCTGGCGAGGTGATTGACTACCAGGCCGGCCGCGCCATCGCTGCCCTGTGTGCCGAGGCTGTCGGCGTGATGGAGGTGGCCAACGAGCTGACCCTGGAGTACCTTAAACAGCGCAAGCAGTTTGGCGTACCCATCGGCAAGTTCCAGGTCCTGCAGCACCGCATGGTGGACATGATGTCAGAGCTGGAGCAGGCCCGTTCCATGGCCATTCTGGCCGCCAGCGTTGCCGACGGTGAACAGAGTGATGAGCGTCGTCGTGTGCTCGCTGGCGCCAAGAATGTCATCGGACGCGCCGGTCAGTTTATTTCCGAAAGCGGTATCCAGATGCATGGCGGTATTGGCATGACCTGGGAATACAACTTTGCCCACTATGCCAAGCGGCTGATCGGTATCAACCACCAGCTCGGGGACGACGATTTCCACCTGGAACGTTACGCCTCCCTGCTTCAGGCAAGCTAACAGGCGATGGACATGACCATGACAACGACGAGCGATCAGTCGGCGCAGCAGGATCTGAAGAAAGCCGAATGGAAGGTGCGTACCGAGCTGGCTGCGGCCTACCGCCTGGTGGCGCTGTTTGGCTGGGACGATCTGGTGTTCACCCATCTGTCCGCGCGGGTGCCGGGCCCGGAGCATCATTTCCTGATCAATCCTTACGGCCTGCTGTTCCATGAAATCACGGCTTCTTCGCTGGTGAAGGTGGACCGGGACGGCCAGGTGGTGGAATCCGGCGGCCTGAGCCGTGTCAATCCGGCCGGCTTTACCATTCACAGTGCGGTGCACATGGGCCGGGAAGACGCAGGCGCGGTGATGCACCTGCACGCGCCCGATGGCGTCGCCGTATCCGCCCACCGGGACGGCCTGCTGCCCCTGAGCCAGACGGCCATGCTGTGCCTGAATCACCTGAGCTATCACGATTACGAGGGCGTTGCCCTGAATCTGGATGAGCGCGAGCGGCTGATCAACGATCTTGGCGACAAGTCGATGATGCTGTTGCGCAACCATGGTGTGCTGACGGCCGGTAAGGACGTGCCTGAGACCTTCACCTATCTGTATTTCCTGATGAAGGCCTGCGAGATTCAGGTCAAGGCCCAGAGTTGTGGGCCGACCTACATGCCTTCGGAGCAGGCCATTCAGACCACGGCGGACCAGTCTCAGTCACTGGGTGCTGCGGCGGCTCTGACCTGGCCTGCTCTGGTTCGGCTGCTTGATAGCAAGAATCCCGGCTACGCCGTGTGATTTCATTTCTGCTCTAACCATCGATTCAAGGATGCAGGCATGCTTTCGGTTGAGCTGAACGATCTGGAAAAGCACAAGGGTTCTTTGATTGGTCACAGCCCCTGGAAAACCGTCACCCAGGAGATGATTCAGGCTTTTGCCGATGCCACGGGTGACCACCAGTGGATTCATCTGGATGTCGAACGGGCAAGGCGTGAATCACCCTGGAAGAGCACTGTGGCCCACGGTTTTCTGACAGCCTCCCTGATTCCTCTGTTGAATCAGCAGGTGATTAACGTGCAGGGTAAAAGCGCCAGCATCAACTACGGGATAAACAAGCTGCGCTTCCCCGCCGCGGTGAAGTCCGGGTCGGCTATCCGGAGCAAAATGGAGCTGATGGATGTGACCAGACTGGACGACCAGCGCACCCTGGCCACTTATAGGACCACCTTGGAAATCCAGGGCGAGGACAGGCCTGCCTGTGTGGCGGAGAATCTGGTGATGTATGTGGCTTAGATAGTCGTCGCCATGAACTGAAAAAAGGGGCCGGAGGCCCCTTTTTTATAACAACGGGCGCGGAGACCCGATCATTCAATTTCCTCCCGCACGATCTCACCGTCTTTCACCACCGCCAGGGTGGTTTCAGTAACAAACCCGCCATTCTCGGTCACCTCAACGATTTCATACGGATTCTTGCTGGCATCCATATTTTTCAGGGCATCGCCGATGGCGGCACGGAGAGTTTTCGGGTCGGTGGAGTCGGTGGTGTCCATGGCTTCTACCAGGGCGTGCAGAGCCAGGTAGTTGTACGCGGCTTCGGAGCCTGGCATTTTGTCGTACTCTGCCTTGTATCGCTCGATAAAGTCTTTCGCGGCATCGGTTTCATAGACGCTCAGGGGAACCACGCCGATGGCTCCCTCCAGCATATCGAGTCCTCCTGCCACTTCAGCCACTTCATCAATCTTGGCCTGGTCCATCACGATGAAACCGCCCTGAAAGCCCATCTGTCGCGCCTGTTGTACCACCAGGCCAGTGGGTTCGGAGGCACCGCCGACAAACATCACGTCCGGACCGTTGGCGATGATGCGGCTGACGCCGGTGAAGAAGTCTGCCGATTTGTTGTAATCCATGGGGGTCTCGGCCACGACTTCACCGCCTTTGGCCTGCCACTCGTCCTTGATCATGGAAGCCCATATCTTGGCGTATTCGTGGGTGGCACCGCCCATGCCCAGTTTGTTGCCCTGGTGCTCCAGGGCGTAGTCGGTGAAGGCTTTGACATAGCCGTCAAAGGTGGGCGGAATGCGCAGGGTCAGGCCGTTGCCCTGCTCGGTGATGCTGGGCACGCTGGAATAGGCCATCACCAGGAAATTGTCTTTCTCGTTGAAATCCTGCAGGGCAAAGATGCCGCCGGAATGCGGCACGAACACCGCCGACACGTCAGACTCCTGCTTCAGGCGCTTGGCGTTGGTGGCAGCCTGGGATGGTGAGTAGCGATCATCCAGGGAAACGAGGTTGACGGTGGTTTTCTCGCCGTTCAGGTCAAACCCGCCAGCGGCGTTGATTTCGTCCACCGCCATCCGCAGTCCGGACAGGGTGTTTTCGCCGTAAAGGGCGGCGCCGCCGCTTAACGGGCCGGTGAATCCGATATTCACTTCACCGGCCATTGCACCGGCGGACAGGCTCATGCCCAGGGTCACTGTTGCGACAGCCTGGCCCAGCGTTCTGGCTATTTTCATTGTTATCTCCTGGTTGTGTTGTGCGTGTCACTCTGATTATTGTCTCGGGCCGGTCAGGCCCCGATATACGCCTTGCGAACCTGTTCATTGCCAAGCATCGCTTCCCGGTCGCCTTCCATCACCAGGTGGCCGTTTTCCATAACGTAAGCGCGGTGGGCAATTTTCAGGGCGGCAAAGGCATTCTGCTCAGCCAGCAATACGGTTGTGCCCAGGCTATTGATCTGCCTGATGGTTTCGAACACCTGCCGGACCACTAATGGAGCCAGGCCCAGGGATGGTTCATCCAGCATCAGCAGCCGTGGCCGACTCATCAGCGCGCGACCGATGGCCACCATCTGCTGCTGACCGCCGGACA
Organism: Marinobacter panjinensis; assembly: GCF_005298175.1. Classification (NCBI taxonomy): domain Bacteria; kingdom Pseudomonadati; phylum Pseudomonadota; class Gammaproteobacteria; order Pseudomonadales; family Marinobacteraceae; genus Marinobacter; species Marinobacter panjinensis. Next base: position 3,043,312 of record NZ_SZYH01000001.1, on the reverse strand, counting down.
GTGAGCCCGCCTCCTCATTAGCCTTGTCCGCCAGAATCGGAAACAGCTCCAGCACCTCATTAAGGCGCTTCCTGTTACCCTGGCGGTCACGGCGGTGCACGTAAGCGCCCATCATCAGGTTCTGCATCACGCTCATCTGCGGGAACAGCTTGCGCCCCTCGGCACACTGCACCACGCCGCTGGCGACAATGGCGCTGGCTTTCATGCCATTGAGCTGCTTGTCTTCGAAACGGATGTCACCGGCGGTCGGCTTCACCAATCCACTGATGGCGTTGAACAGGCTGGTTTTACCGGCGCCATTGGCTCCCAGAAGCACGACCAGTTCGCCGGTGTCCACGATCATGGATATATCGGTCAGGGCCTTGAAGCTGCCGTAGCAGACATCCACATGATCAAGCTGCAGCATCTTCGTCACCTCCCAGATAGGCCTCGATCACCACCGGATTGTTGCGCACTTCCTCCGGGCTGCCCTCGGCGATCTTCTCGCCGTGGTCCAACACCATGATCTTGTCCGCCAGGCTCATGATCATGTCCATCTTGTGCTCGATCAGGCACACGGTCAGGCCTTTCTCATCCACCATCTTGCGCATCAGGGCGGCGAAACCGACGGTCTCTTCCGGATTGATACCGGCCGCCGGCTCGTCCAGCAGCACGAGCTTCGGATCTGTCGCCAGCGCCAGCGCAAAGGCCACCCGTTTGCGTTCTTCCTGGGTGATATCGGCGATGAACTGGCCGGCCACATGGGCGAGGCCGACAAATTCGAGAGCTTCCATGGCCTTCTCCCGCGCGGCTTTTTCTTCCCGCTGCAGGCGTTTACTGTTGATCAGCACGTCCCACAGTCCGGATCGGGTGCGCAGTCGATGCCCCACGATCAGGTTGTCCAGCACGGTGGCCTGCTCGAACAGGTTGGTGGTCTGGAAGGTACGACCCACGCCCAGCCTTGCTACCTGATCGCTGGGCAGCCTGGTCACGTCCACGCCGTCCAGCAGGATACGGCCCGAGGTGGGCTGGTGCAGGCCCGAGATCAGGTTAAAGAAGGTGCTCTTGCCGGCACCATTAGGGCCGATGATGGCGTTGATCTTGCCGGTCTCGAACTCAACCGACACGTCGTTCACCGCCGCCAGGCCGCCAAACATTCTGGTCAGATGTTCTACCTTAAGCATTGCTCTCTGCCTCCCGGTTCTGTGCGGTAGCTACCTTGCTCTCCTGTCGCTTTTTCGCGGGAGCGAGTGCCTGGGACTTGCGGTGCATCCAGGTCAGGAAAGAACCGGTAATACCCCGAGGGAAGAAGATCACCAGCAGCACCAGCAGCGGCCCGAAAATGATCATCCGGTACTCTTCCAGGAACTGCAGTGACTGGGTAATCCACACGAGACCGATGGTTCCCAGCAGCGGCCCCATAATGGTGCCGATACCGCCCACCAGTAGGTAAGTAATCATATCGAACGTATGCTGGACATTGGCCTCTTCCGGGCCGATGAAGCGCACCATGCCGGCATACAGGGCACCCGCCAGGCCGGCATAGGTGGTGGACAGGACAAATGCCAGGACCTTATTGCGCATCAGGTTGATACCCAGGGACTGGGCCAGCTCGTCGCCGTTGCGGATGGCGATAAAGGTGCGGCCCAGCAGGGATTTCGACAGCCGCCCCATGAACCAGATGGCGAACACCAGGAAGACCAGCACCAGGTAGTAGAATGGCGTGGTCTCGGTGAAATCCACCAGACCGAAGCCGTAGGGTGCGGCAATGTCACGGACGCCGATGGCGCCGTGGGTCAGCTCTTCCCACTTGTCGATGAGTAGGTAGATGATGAAGCCCACACACAGCGTGAAGATGGCGAAGTAGTGCTCTTTCAGGCGCAGTGAGACAATACCCACCAGGAATCCCAGCACTGCCGTCATCACCAAGGCGCCCAGGAACGCGGGCCAGAAGCTCCAGCCAAAGTCGGCGGTCAGCAGGCCCAGCGTGTAGGCGCCGATGGCAAAGAAACCGCCGTGGGCCAGGTTCAGCTGGCCGCAGAAGCCGGTGATGATGTTGAGGCCGTATACGGCAATGGCCCAGACAAAAGCGGTGGCCATCACGTACACCTGGTACTCATTCGCCGCGAAAAACGGGAACAGAACAGCGAAGGCCAGCATCAGGTATTTGGCAGCTGGCGTCATCAGCAGGGATGCGAATTTGAACATGATCAGTGCGCCCCCTTCGCGAACAGGCCCTGTGGACGGATGGACAGGATCAGCACCAGCAGGCCGAAGGCGATGATGTCCTTGTAGGAAGTGGAGATGTAAAAGCCACCCAGCGCCTCGGCAAAGCCGATAATCATGCCCCCGACGATGGCCCCGGGAACGCTGCCCATGCCACCAAGGATGATGATGACAAAGGCCTTCATGATCACCAGGTGCCCCATGGCGGGGTACACCAGGTTGATGGGTGCGTAGAGAGTAGCGGCAAACGCTGCCAGCATGCCGGAGATGGCAAAGGTCATCATCGCCACCCGGTTGGCATCAATACCCACCAGAAAGGCGCCGTCGCGGCACTGGGCCATGGCAATGATCGTTGCACCGGTCATGGTCTTGCGCAGGAACAGTTGCAGTGCCACCACCAGCACGAAGGCACCGGCAATGATCAGCAGACGCTGCTCCGGAATGATCAACCCGTCGAAATTCAGGATGCCGCCGAAGGGCGATGACATGCGGCGGAAATCCGAGCCCCAGAACATCTGCACCACCGCTTCCAGAAACAGCAGGATGCCGATGGCGGCGATCTTGTCGTGGATCGGCGGAGAGTTGCGCAGGGGATGGAACACCAGGCGCTCACACAGCACGGCGAGGATGGCGACCACCACAGCCGAACCGGCCATGGCAACCCAGTAATGGGCACCCAGGTCCACCATGAAAAAGTAGGACATGAAAGCCCCGACCATATACAGGGCGCCGTGGGCGAAGTTGGGGATATGGAGTATGCCGTAGACCAGGGTCAGACCCAGGGCTACGAGACCGTAGATACTGCCAAGGGTCAATCCGTTGATGATTTGCTGCAAGAAAAGGCTCAAGTGTTCTCCTCCGCTATTTTGTTGTTGTAACGATCTGTGCGGTTTCGGGCAGGACCAGATGGTCCTGCATCGGCATTTTGAAACAATTACACCGAGCGTCTCGCATGTCAATATTTAGAATTGTGTTTCGCCATGCGGAACATTATGGGCGCAATCGTCACTCAGCCCTTGGCCTTCCACTCCTCTTCCTGTAACGCCCGCCACATCAGCTTGCCCGTGGGCGACTTCGGCAGCTCATCCACAAACTCAATGATTTCAGGTACTTTGTAGACTGCCATATTTTCCTTGCACCAGCTGATAATATCCGCCTCACTCGTTGTACCGTCGGCCTCAGGCGTGAGCACGATGCAGGCCTTGACGGTCTCCCCTCGCTTGGGGTGCGGCGAGGAAATGATGCACACCTCGTGAATGCCCGGGTGCCGGTACATCAGCCCTTCCACTTCCGAGGGCCAGACCTTGTAGCCCGAGGCGTTGATCATCCGCTTGACCCGATCCACCATGAAGAAATAACCCTCTTCGTCGTAGTAGGCGAGATCGCCGGTACGGAAGAAACGCTTGCCATCGAGCTCCACGAAGGCGAGTTCGGTTTCCGCCGGACGGTTCCAGTAGCCCAGAGTCACCTGGGGACCGTTGGAGACAATTTCCCCCACTTCGCCCGGGCCTTTCTCTTCCAGGGTTTCCACATCAATGATGCGGCTGTCCACATCAAACACCGGAATACCCAGGCACTGGGGCTTGGGGTGGTTCGACGGATTGATGTGCGTGGCCGCCATGGTTTCCGACAGGCCGTAACCCTCGATGTAGTCCAGGCCGGTCATGGTCTTGAGCTTGGCCGCCACCGATTCCGGCATGGCCGCACCACCACCGCCGATGGTGTTGAGGCTGGTGAGGTCGTACTGGCCGATGTCCGGGTTGGACAGGAAATCCACCGCCATGGTGACAATGTTGGTCCAGCCGGTAACCTGGTAACGCTCGATCAGCCGCGCGGCGGTGGTGCGGTTCCAGCGGGTCATGATGACCGTGGTGGAACCGCTGTAGATGGGACTGTTCATGGAGCCGGTCATACCGGTGACGTGGAAGAACGGCAAGGTGGCCAGCTGCACCGTATTGGCCGTGCTCAGGTTCCAGAACGCCCGGTGCACGGCGGTGGCCATCACGCTGCGATGGGTGTGCATGCAGCCCTTGGGCGCGCCGGTGGTTCCGGAGCTGTAGGGAATAACGGCAAGATCGTCCGGGACGGCGGTGTGGGCTGAAGGGGTATAATCCGTCGCCAGCGCCTGCTCCCAGCTGACCACACCGGCTATCTCCTGTGACCAGGCCGGAGCGGCGACTTCCGCCGGCAGTTCCAGATCGGTGTCCGGGCTGATGTAGGTACCATAGGAGGCCACCACTATGTGGTTGAGATCGGTGATTTCCAGCAGGGGGGCAATAAAGCCGGCCAGCTCCTGACCCGCCAGGCAGACACTGGCACCGGTATCCGCCACGTAATGCTCCAGCTCCGCCGACCGGTTCATCGGGTTGATCGGAATCACAACGGCATCCGCACGCAGGATGGCGTAGTAGGAAATCACATACTGGGGGGAGTTCTGCATGTACAGCAGCACCCGGTCGCCTTTTGCAACGCCCTGGGCCTGCAGATACCCTGCCATCGTCTCCACTTCCCGGAAAAGACGGCTGTAGGTCATCGGTGCATCGTAGAAAATGATCGCGGTGCGATCCGGGTAACGCCGCGCAGAGATTTCCAGATTGGTAAACACGCTGGTCTGGGGCAGCGCCATGCTTTTGGGCAGTTCTTTTGGCCAAACGGCGTAATGGCGTGTAAATGTCATTGTTGTGATCCCCTTATTCGGTTCAGTGAGCCGCCGTGGCGGCCAGATCAAAAACTTCGGTGCCACCGGGCAGAGGCTCCCGGTGGCGCAATGGCGTAATAGCAACGGCCTTGTCCCGCAGCACGCTGACGTCTTCATCAGGCGCCACAATGTGGCGGGAGCTGCGATCAAACCCCAGCCACCAGTACGGCAGGCTGCGGGCATCCTGCCCCGCCAGCAGGCGGGCGCGCTGGATCGAACCGTTGGACTGCTTGCACCAACGTGCCTGGCTGATCGCCGCCGCCTCGCAGGCCGGGAAATTCACATTCCAGGCGAAGCTCTGTCCCGGCTGCCACAATTGGCGCACCACCGACTCTCCGAAGGCCGAGACCGGCGACCAGTCCACGCCCTCCCGACTCAAAAAAGCCTGGCTAAGTGCTATGGCGGGAATGCCCATGTGCTCGGCACTCAGCACCGCACCCACGGTGCCGGAATACTGCACCGAGTCACTGATATTGGCGCCGCAGTTCACTCCGGACAGCACCAGATCCGGCGGCGTCTCCCCGAACCACTGGGCCAGCGAATACAGCACACAGTCCGCCGGCGTGCCGGAGACCGCATAGCGCTTGTCGCCCTGCTCATACACCCGTAACGGATCATGTATGGAGATACTCTGGCCGGCACCACTGCGGTCGTGCTCCGGCGCCACCACCCAGACTTCCTCGGCCAGATTACGGGCGATCTGCTCCAGCACCTTCAGACCCGGCGCGTTGATGCCGTCGTCGTTGGTGATCAGGATGCGCTTGACCATAGGCTCGTTCATGATCGCTCCCCCTCACTGGCAATCCGCCAGCCAGCCTCCGCCAGCAGGCTGGCCCGCTTGCCAACCTGCAGGGCGTCGGCGTTGGCGGCGTTGCCCTGCAACGCCCGGGCATAGACCCCCTGCACGATGGCCGCGAGCCGGAACAGCGAAAACGACAGGAAAACGTGCCAGTCGGCAATGCCGTCACGGCCGCTCTGCTGACAGTACCGGGCGATGGTTTCCTGCTCGTCGGGAATGCCCAATGCTTCCAGATCTTCACCCTGAAGCCCGCGCATGCCTTCCATATCCGAAGGCAGGTGATAGGGCAGACAGTAGTAGGCCAGATCCGCCAGCGGGTGCCCGAGCGTAGAGAGTTCCCAATCCAGAATCGCAATGACCTCGGGTTTGTCCGGAGCGAGCATCAGATTGCCAAAACGGTAGTCACCATGGGCGATGGCACACTCGTCGGTGGAAGGCAGGTTTTCCGGCAACCACTCCATGAGTTTATCCATGGCTGGCATATCGTCGGTTTTCGCCGCCAGATACTGTTTGGTCCACCGGGACACCTGCCGTGCCACATAGCCTTCCGGACGACCATAATCCCCAAGGCCGACCTGATTAACATCCACCGAATGCAACGCCGCCAGGGTATCGATGGCGGACAGATGAGCGGGCATTCGTTCTGAACGATCCAGTGCCCGTAGCGCCGGATGGCTGACAATACGGCCTTCCAGATAGTCCATGACGTAGAACGGTGTGCCGATAATGCTACTGTCCTCACACAGTGCCCGGGTTATCGGCACTGGCACATCTGTGTGTTCGGACAGCGCACGCATGACCTTGTATTCCCGTTCCACCATGTGGGCAGAGGGAAGGGTTTTCCCCGACGGCTTTTTACGCAGCACATATTGGCCACTGTCGGTGTCCAGCAGGAATGTAGGGTTGGACTGCCCGCCCTGGAACTGCCTGACCTCCATGCGGCTACCAAAATCAGGCAGCGCCTGTTGAAGCCATTCCAGGAGTCGGGGCTCGTCAAACTTGTGGGCTGGCAGGACGTCTACCAGATCGGGTTTAGTGCTCATGATTTACTGCGCCTTCATTTATGGGGGCGGCGGCCGGCGGGAGGGGGTATCTTTCTTCTGGGAAAAATAACTCGCTGCGCTCAGACATCTTTTTCCCGGCAGAAAGACACCCCCACCCACCTGCCTCGGCATACCGAGGCGGTGTTTCCTAACAAATTGTTTCGCCACCGTCGGCCACAATGACCTGGCCGGTGATGTATGCACTGGCCTTTGTTGAAAGAAAGACCGCCAGGCCGGCAATGTCCACCGGCTCGCCGATTCGCCTGAGTGGGGTCTTGTCTTCGGCGCGTTTGACGCGAACCGGGTCTTCCCAAAGGGCCTTGGCAAAATCGGTTTTGATCAGGCCAGGGGCGATACTGTTGACGCGAATGCCTTTCGGCCCCCATTCCACAGCCAGGTTTCTTGCCAGCGCTGCTTCAGCGGCTTTGGACACGCCGTAGGTACCGATGGTGGTGTTGCCACGGATACCCGCGATGCTGGACAACAACACGACCGCGCCTTCACCTTTCTCGGCCATCTGCGGCAGCACCATGTTGGTCAGCCAGAACGTGCCTTTGACGTTGGTGTCCATGATCTTGTCCCAGGCGTCGTCGGTCATTTCGGCGGTGGTGCCGTAGACCGGGTTGGTGGCGGCATTGCACACCAATACGTCGATGGTGCCCCAGGCTTCGTTGGTCTTGTCCACCAGGTTCTGCAGTTCTTCTTTCTTGCCCACGTGGCAGGGAATGGCGATGGCCTCGTAGCCCTGTGCTTTCAGCTCGTTGGCCACCTCTTCACAGGCGTCGGCCTTGCGGCTGGAAATAACGACTTTGGCACCCAGGCGGGCCATTTCTTCGGCGATAGAACGGCCGATGCCTTTGGTGGAACCGGTGATCAGTGCGACTTTTCCGGTCATATCAAAAAGCGGATTAGTCATGGTTCGATCCTCATGCTCAATGCTTGGGGAACGAACGGGGAGGAGCCTGCCGGGACTGTGCAAAACATGGATGTTTTGCTCAAGCCTACACGGACGTATTCACGGCGTGTCCCGGCAGGTTCCTCTCCGGTCGTTCATGCACCCGACGAATCGGGCCGAAAGTCTTTAGCGATACTGACGAAGCTCAATCTTGGCAACGGAATCCAGATGCACCTCATCAGGACCGTCCGCCAGCCGCAGGGTCCGCACCTTGGCCCAGGCTTCGGCCAGGAAGGTGTCCTGGGACACACCGGCACCACCGTGAACCTGAATGGCACGATCCAGCACCTTCAACGCCATACTCGGTGCGATCACCTTGATCATCGCAATTTCCTGACGGGCCACCTTGTTACCGACGGTGTCCATCATGTGCGCCGCCTTCAGAGTCAGCAGCCGCGCCTGTTCAATCTCGATCCTGCTGCGGGCAATGTCCTTGCGGATGGAATCAAAGCTGGACAGCGGCTTGCCAAAGGCTTCACGGGCATTCGCACGCTTGCACATCAACTCCAGCGCGCGCTCCGCCACACCAATGGTGCGCATACAGTGGTGGATACGGCCCGGCCCCAGGCGACCCTGGGCGATTTCGAAACCACGCCCCTCGCCCAACAGAAGGTTCTCCACCGGCACCCGCACGTTCTCGTAATGGATCTCGGCGTGGCCGTGAGGCGCATGGTCGTAACCGAACACCGTCAGCGAACGAATCATTTTCACCCCCGGCGTGTCCAGCGGCACCAGGATCATCGATTGCTGCTGGTGCTTCTCCGCGTCCGGATTGGTCTTACCCATCACGATGGCGATCTTCGACGTGGTGGTCATGGCGCCTGAAGACCACCACTTTTTGCCATTGATTACGTACTCATCACCATCACGGCGGATTTCACAGGCAATATTGGTAGCATCCGAAGAGGCCACATCCGGCTCGGTCATCGAGAAGCACGATCGGATTTCGCCGTCGAGCAGGGGCTTCAGCCACTTGTCCTGCTGCTCTTTATTGCCGTAACGGGCGATGGTTTCCATGTTGCCGGTGTCCGGCGCGGAGCAGTTGAACACTTCCGGCGCCATGGCGGAGCGCCCCATCACTTCACACAGATGGGCGTATTCGTAGTTGGTCAGGCCGGCACCGAATTCGCTTTCCGGCAGGAACAGGTTCCACAGGCCGGCCGCCTTGGCCTTGACCTTCAGTTCCTCGATGATCGGTACCGGAGCCCAGCGGTTTTCCGCCTGCTCGACCTGTTCATGATGCTTGTGCTCATTCGGGTAGATATGAGCGTCCATGAATTCGTGGAGTTGCGCCTGCAGTTCTTTGGCTTTGTCAGACAGCTCAAACATGTCCGCTTCCTCTTGGTGTTGTTGGCATTGAGTCGGTAACCGTTCCGTCAGATCGGAACGCCCTCCGGTTTGTCGCTGCCGGACCGGATCCGGAACGTACCCTCCGCGATGGCCAGCAGGTTGCCCTGATCATCATGGACTTCGCCGGTGCTGTTGAATATGCGGGTGCCGCCTGCGCGCTTGCGGCCAGTGACCCTTATGGTTCCACCGGAACACTGGCCGGTGAATGTAGTGGTCAGGGTCAGGGTGATGGCCTTGCGCATCCGCCCGTGATAAGGGCAATGGGTGCCCGCCTGGGCCAGCACAATGTCCAGCAGGGAGGTAAGCACACCCCCGTGGATCACTCCGCCCAGGTTCAGGTGCCGGGGCTGCAGCTCCAGTTCCAGCACCGCTTCGTTCTCTTCCCAGGACACCTGACGATAACCCAGCAGGCTGTGAAAGCCCGGCAGGTCTTTTCCATCGGCAAACAGAGGTTCTTGCTCACTCATTACACTTTCATTCCTGGCAGGTTCAGGGACGCGGTATTGCCGCCGTCCACGGGTAAGGCCTGGCCGGTGATGTAGCTGGCATCGTCGCTGGCCAGAAACAGGATCGCCGCGGCAATCTCTTCCGGTGCGCCATAGCGACGCAACTCACACCGTGAACCCAGCTTGTGGGCCTTTTCATGGGTGCGGGCGTAGTCGAACACGGCCTGGGTCATGCCGGTTTCCACCAGCCCCGGGCACACCGCGTTCACCCGCACGTTATCGTTGCCAAGGTCACAGGCGGCAGTCATGGTGAGGTTGATCACACCGGCCTTGGAAGCACTGTAGGCATTACCGCCGGCACCGGACCGGATGCCCGCCACGGAAGCCGTGTTCACGATCGAGCCCAACTTGCGGGCCTGCATGTGGGGCGCCACATGCTTGATGAAGAGCATGGTGCCGATCAGGTTCACTGACAGCACTTTTTCCCATTCTTCCCGGTCGTTGCCGGTGATGTCCGGATGGCCATTACCCGTACTGGCGATGCCGGCGATGTTGCAGAGCACGTCAATCTTGCCGAACGTCCTGGCGGCTTCGTCTACCAGCGTTTTAACCTGGGACTCATCAGCCACGTCGGCAATCCGTCGCAGGGCCTGCGCACCCTCGGGCAACAGGCTTTCGGTATCCAGCAGGCCGGCCTCGGAGCGATCCACCATCATCACCCTCGCGCCCTCACGGGCCAGACGCACGGCGGTAGCCCTGCCAATGCCGCTGCCGGCTCCGGTGACTATTGCTGCCCGGTTGTCGAAACGCCCCATGCCGATGCTCCTTGTTGTGGTTTATTCGCGCCGTCACAAAATTCACGTCGAGGTAATTTGTCACGCCTTCCGGTTTTGAGTCAATATAAACGAAAGTAAATTTCACTAGATAAAACACAATAACACCCAGAGGCCGAAAAATGGAAAGCTTGATGCAAATGCCCGTGCACGCGCCGGTGGATCCCGAAGAAACCATGGAGGCGATCGGCGAGCGCATTCAGGGTCTGGCTGCGGAGCGCCCCCACCACACCGCGCTTATCGACGATCACGGCAGCGTCAGCTGGCGCGGACTGGTGAGCCTCGCCAACCGCATTGCCAACCGGCTGCGCGCGGAGGGCCTGAAGGAAGGGGATACCGTGGCACTGCTGTCGGAGAACCGGATTGATGCCGTGGCTCTGTACCTGGGCACGCTCGTTGCCGGCGGCTGCACGGTGCCGTTATCAGGCATGGCCAGTGAGGACAGCCTGGCGCTGATGATCAACGATTGCGCAGCCCGCTTTGTGTTTGTTTCAGAAAAGAACCTGCCGTTGCTGGACGCCATGGCGGGCAAGCTGGACAACCTAACCCGGGAAAGTTGCATCGGTCTGGGTACGGACGACGGTGGCACGCTGACCAGCCTGACCCAATGGCTCGGAAACATCGGCTCCGAGGCACATCCGGCAAAGGTGACCCTGGATCATCCGTTCAACATCATCTACAGCTCCGGCACCACCGGAACCCCCAAGGGCATCCTCCACGATTACCGCTTCCGCCAGCGCCAGATGGTGCGCATGAGCCGTTTCGGGCTGGATGGCAACGCGGTGAATCTGGTATCCACACCGTTGTATTCCAACACCACACTGGTGTCGATGTTGCCGACGCTGTTCTATGGCGGCACCCTGATACTGATGGCCCGCTTCGATGCCCGGCGCTTTCTGGAGCTGGCCGAGCACCACCGTGTTACCCATGCCATGCTGGTGCCGGTGCAGTACCAGCGCATTCTGGCGGACCCCGAATTCGACCGTTTCGACCTGTCCTCTTTCCAGCTCAAGCTTTGCACCAGCGCCCCACTGCGCGCCGAGGTCATCCGCGACGCCATGGCCCGCTGGCCCGGCAACATCCGTGAGGTCTACGGCCTCACCGAAGGTGGCATTTCAACCTGCCTGGACTGTGCAGCCCACCCCGATAAATGGGATTCCGTGGGGGTGCCGACCGAGGGCGCCGAGGTGCGGGTAATCGACGAACAGGGCAACGAGCTGCCAAGGGGGGAAACCGGAGAAATCGTGGGCCGCGCCATTTCCATGATGCGCGGTTACGTCAACCGCGACGACCAGACCCGGGAGATGCTCTGGACCAGCGCAGAGGGCCTGGTGTTCTATCGCAGCGGTGATATGGGCCGGGTCGACGAGGACGGCTTCGTCTACATTCTCGACCGTCGCAAGGACATGATCATCTCCGGCGGCTTCAATATCTATGCCGTGGACCTGGAGAACGTACTGCTGGCACACCCGGTAGTGGCCGATGCCGCTGTCATCGGGATTCCCAGCGAGCAGTGGGGCGAAACGCCATTGGGGCTGGTGGTGCTTGAACCCAGCAGTAAAGGCAGTGAACCAAGCGAGGCTGAGCTGCTGGACTGGGCCAACGACCAGTTGGGCAAAGCCCAGCGCCTGGCCGCCATTGAGTTCCGCCCGGATCTGCCCCGTTCCGCCATCGGCAAAGTGTTGAAACGGGAGCTGCGGGCGCCTTACTGGTCCTGAACTAACGCTTGCCCATCCTGGCCAATGCAGCCCGACAGTCTTCGGAACGCAGGCGCTCGCTGAACACCGGGCGCTCGCGTTCCAGGGCGTCCCTGATCATCTCCCGCCAGGGCGCCTTTATAAGCCGCTTGCTGGCGATCAGCGCGTCCCGGGGCTTGGCAGACAGCCGCTCAGCCTGCACCAGGGCCTGTGCGACCGCCTGTCCGTCCTCCACCACGCGGCTGACCAGGTCGCACTCCCGGGCTTCCTCGCCGTTCAGGGTATCGCCCATCAGCAACAGGTCCGCGCTACGTCGCGCCCCCAGGTGCAACGGCATGGTCACTGTGGAAGCCGCCTCTGGCACCAATCCGAGATCCACAAAGGCGGTCTTGAAACGGGCAGAACGTCCGGCAATCACGGAATCGCAATGCAGCAGCAGGGTGGTACCGATGCCGATGGCCAGCCCCTCCACCGCAGCAATGACAGGCGTGTCGCAGTTGATCAGGGTTTCGATGAACGCCAGCCCGGCTGAAGGCGCGGGATACGCGTCAGTCGCCCTGGCACGGAAATCGTCAAGGTCGTTGCCTGCAGTGAACACGCCCCCTTCGCCACTGAGCACTATGGCGTTAACGCCCGTGTCGGCGGCGGCTCTGGCGATCTCATCCGATAACTGCTGATACATGGCCCGGGTGAGAGCGTTTTTCTTTTCTGCGCGCGAGATGACGAGATGGACATGTCCGGCTTCACGTTGAGCGATTATCACTATACTTACCCCTGTGATCTGAAGATCGGTAACAGAATATCCACTTCTATCCTATTGCAAAACGCAAAGTGTGTGATAGATTCAGGTACACGGATTCATTCTGCAGTCAGTTGTTCTGCAGAGCGAAACTGAGTACGGGACGATTAACACAATAATGATCGAGGTCCAACAATGAAGATGCTAATTACCGCCAGAAAAACCCTTACTGTTTATGCCTCAGCCCTGACCCTGGGCCTGAGCGCCGCCCTGGCGAGCGCACCCGTTGCCGCCCAAGATACCATCACCTGGAGAGTCCAGTCCCACTGGCCGGGCGCAAGCTCTTCCTACAAGGACAGCCTGGGCCGCCTCAAGGATGTGTTGGAAGAGCGCACCGATGGCCGCCTGAAACTGGAACTTTACGAGTCTGGCGCCCTGTTCAAGCCCACGGAGACATTCAACGCCGTCAGCCGTGGCATTCTGGAGATGGGTACCATTTCTCCGGCCTACGCTCAGAACAAGATCAGCCTGGCTGGCGTTGCCTCCGGTTTGCCGCTGGCGTTCCAGACTCCGGCCGAAGCTGCCTATTTCCATATGAACATGGGTTTTGAGGAGATGCTGCGGGAAGAAGCCGCTGAACATAACGTCTATTGGGCCACTGACAAGGTCTACCAGACCGAGATGGTGGTCAAGGAACCCATCGAAAGCATTGCGGACCTGAAGAAACTGAAAATCCGCTCCTCAGGCGCGTTGGAACAATTCCTGGCGGAAGCCGGTGCTGCCACCACTTACATTACGGGTGCCGAGCTTTACTCAGCGCTGGATTCCGGCATCGTCGACGGAGCCCACTGGGGTGCTGCTCAAGGCGCTTATAGCATGTCCCTGTACGAAGTCGCGAAGTACCACGTCAAGCCTGCTCTGAACGTAGCGGGTACCGACGTCATCATCATCAGCCAGAAAGCGCTCGACGCGCTGCCTAAAGAGATGCAGGCAACCGTCAAGGACGCCCTGGTAGAGCAGTTCTGGGTGCGCACCAACGAGTACGAACACAAAGAAAAAGTAACCCTGCAGAAAGCCATTGAAGAAGAAGGCGTTAAGATCAACACACTTCCGCAAGATGTCCAGGATCACATGCTGGAAGCGGCACAGAAGTTCTGGGATGAAGAGGCCAAGACCAGCGATAACGCTGCCAAGGCCGTCGAGATGGTCAAGGAATACCTGGCGCAACTCGGCCGCCTTTAATCAGGCAATAACAGGACCGGGCGCTACGCCCGGTTTTTCATTGCCGATCAAATTCTTCTCAACCAAGCCCTTAAAGGCGGGGGGACAAAATGCGCGCTCTAACCGCATTCATGACTGGAGTGACCAGGCTCAACAACCTGCTCGGGCGGTGGTTCTCCTATCTCGTCATGATCATGTTCCTGTTATTGATTACAGGCGTGGCTTTTCGATATTTGCTCGAGGCACCACTGTCCTGGACGGGCGAGTTGACCCAGTTGCTTTTCGGGATTTACGGGCTCATGGCCGGTGGTTATCTGCTGTCACACAACGGCCACGTCAATGTGGATCTGGTCTATTCAAGATTCAGCCGCCGAACCCGGGCGTTTCTTGACCTGTTTACCTCGATCCTGTTTTTCATTTTCACTCTGGCGCTGTTTTACTTTGCCGTCGATATGGCCTGGGAATCCTTCAGTGGCCGGGAAACATCGAATTCGGCCTGGAACCCCCCCATCTGGCCGGTGAAAGCCTTTATACCACTGGCCACCCTGTTACTGATCCTGCAGGGTATTGTGAAGCTGCTGCAGGACATTGCCATTGCCTTCAACCTCAGTTATTACCAGCCCGAACCTGAACCAGAAGAACTGCCGGAGGACAAAGCATGAGCATTGAAGCGCTGACCCTGCTTTTCTTCGGCTCCCTACTGTTTTTCCTGGTACTGGGCCTGCCACTGGCGTTCGTCCTCGGCGGCGTTTCCGTGGTGTTTCTCTACTTTACCTGGGGCTTCGACTCCTTCTACCTGGTGGCTTCACAGATCTGGAGCACTATGGGAAGCTTTACCCTGGTCGCCATACCGCTATTTGTGTTCATGGCCATGATTCTGGAGCGAACCGGGGTCGCCCGGGACCTCTACCGGATGATGCACCTGTGGTTCGGTGGCGTCCGCGGCGGACTGGCCATTGGCACCCTGGTCATCTGTGCGATATTTGCGGCAATGGTCGGCATCAGTGGTGCCGCCGTTGTCGCCATGGGTACCATCGCCCTGCCGGCCATGCTGGAACGTGGCTACGACAAGAAAATGGTGCTTGGCGTCATCAACACCGGCGGTGGCTGGGGCGTACTCATCCCGCCCTCCATCCTTATGATTCTCTATGCCCTGATCACCGGTGTGTCGGTGGGCAAGATGTTTGCGGCCGGCATACTGCCGGGCATCATGCTGATGATCCTTACCTCTGCGTACGTGCTGATCCGCTGCTACCTGCAGCCGCACCTGGCTCCGGACCTGCCCAAGGAAGAGCGGGGCACCTGGTCTGAAAAATTCGCGGCCCTGCGCTCCGTGGTGCTACCGATAATGGTGGTGTTCATGGTACTCGGCTCGATCATCGGAGGCATCACCACGCCCACCGAGGCGGCTGCTATGGGTGTACTGGGGGCCCTGATCTCGGCCGCGGTCTACCGCGCCCTGAACATCGAACTGATCAAAGATGCGTCAGTGCGGACGTTCAAGCTGACGGGCATGATCATGTGGATCCTGTTTGCAGCACACGCGTTCAGTGCCGCCTACCAGAGCATGGGCGCGCAACCGATGATCGAGGGCATGATCCAGTCCATTCCCGGCGGCCCCTGGGCGGTCATCATCTTCATGATGCTGATTGTCTTCCTGTTGGGGATGGTGCTGGACCCGGTTGGCATCATGCTGATCACCCTGCCGGTGTTCACGCCCATTGTGTCGTCCATGGGCTTCGACCCGATCTGGTTCGGCATACTGTTCGTGATCAACATGGAAATCGGCTATATGACGCCGCCGTTCGGGTTCAACCTCTTCTACCTGAAAGGGGTGGTGCCGCCGGGGATAACCATGGGCGACATTTACCGATCGGTTATACCCTTCGTGCTCATCCAGATCGTGGGTATCGGCTGTCTCATGGTGTTTCCTGAGATTGCTACCTACCTGCCGGATCTGCTCTTCTGAAGCGACCCGGCTCGTTAATGCCCGGTGCATTGCTCACGGGCATTGCGGGCCGGTTAACGGAGAACTACCTTTAGGGAACGCCCGGCTGATGGAACCGGGAGTTCCCTATCACAAGGAGATGTTCTCATGGCCCGATTACACCCGATCCTGTTTACCCTTGCCTGCCTGCTTGCACTATCCCCGTTGACCGTTCACGCCGAAGCGCTGACCGACCAGACCATTCGTTCGTTCATCAGCAGCCTTGAGGCCCTTCAGGGCATGGAAGACGATTATGACGAGCTTGCTGACGAGCTGGCTGCCGAAGAAGATGACGGAGAGATGCCGGATATGTCCCGTATATTCTCGTCGTCTGTTGAAGAGATGAAAGGTCACGATATGTATAACAAGCTGGAGGACGTGGTGCAGCAACACGGCTTTTCCAGTCCGGAACAGTGGGGCGAAATCGGCGACCGCATTTTTCACGCCTGGGGGGCTCTGGAAATGGGCAAGCAGTCCGGGGATATGAACCAGGAAATGGCCAGGGCCATGGAGGAAATCGACAACAACCCTCACATGAGCGAAGCCCAGAAACAGCAGATGCGGGAAATGATGGGCGGCGCCATGTCAGCCGTTGAACAGGCCGCAAACGCACCCGAGGCCGACAAGCAGGCGGTCCGACCTCACATCGAGGCATTGCGTGCTGCTACCGAGTCAGACGAATAGAGCAGGGAAGCCCGGCCGTTTATTGGCCGGGCTACTCCTGACGTCCTGATCTGCTCTTTGCAGCCGGGGCTACTAGGCTATCAGGTTGTAAACAAACACGATGGCAACCGCCACCGGCGTCACGAAGCGAACCAGGTTATACCAGAGGGTAAAGCTTCCGCCTTCCAGTGCCAGGTTGCTCTTCAGTGACTCTTTTGCCACAACCCAGCCAATGAACAGGGCGGTCAGCAGGCCGGACAACGGCAGCATGACGTTCGCGGTAAAGAAGTCGAGCAGGTCGAAAATGGTATTGCCTTCGAAGCGCTCGAACATGCCCAGGGGTGCAAATCCAGACCATTCATTCAGGGACAGAATCGAGGCAATACCCAGCAACCAGCAGGCCAGCCCCACCACAACGGTGCTGCCGACACGGCCGAGGATCAGCTTGTCTTCCAGCCATTCGACCACCGGTTCCAGCAGGGAAATGGCCGACGTCCAGGCCGCAAACAGCAGCAGCACAAAGAACAGGGCACCGAATACGCTACCCAGCGGCATCTGGCCAAAGGCCAGCGGCAGGGTCTGGAATATCAGGCCGGGGCCTGCACCTGCCTCCAGGCCGTTGGCAAACACCACCGGGAAGATCGCCAGGCCGGCCATCAGCGCAACAACTGTGTCCATGATGGAAACGGTGATCGCGGTACGTCCGATCGAGACGTCATCCGCCAGGTAAGAGCCATAGGCCATCATGATGGCCATACCCAGACTCAGGGTGAAGAAGGCATGGCCCAGGGCGACCAGCACACCATCCACTGTCAGGGCGCTGAAGTCGGGCGTAAACAGGAAGGCAACCGCTTCGCCGAAGTGGCCGGTGGTGGTGGCGTAGCCAACCGCAATCAGCAGCAGCACAAACAGTGCCGGCATCAGAATGGTCACTGCCCGCTCCAGGCCGGACTTGAGGCCACGAGCCACGACAAAAATGACCAGTGCCATAAAGATACTGTGCCAGATCAGCAGCGTAACCGGGCTGGCGAGCAGGCCACCAAATAACTCACCGATGGCATCCGCGCTCTGGCCGGTAAAATCGCCCATGGCGGCGTGGCCAACATAGGAGGCGGCCCAGCCACCGATTACCGAATAGAACGACAGAATAATGAACGCGGCCAACACACCCACAATGGCGGAGATTCGCCACGCCGGTGACGCCAGGTTGCGCTCGGCCACCAGGCGGAAACTGGTGATGGGGTTATGCCGGCCATTACGGCCGATGAACACTTCCGCCATCATGATGGGAATACCCACGATGGCAATACACAGCAGGTAGACAAGCACGAAGGCGCCACCGCCATTCTCGCCGGTCACATAGGGAAACTTCCAGATATTGCCCAACCCGACGGCGGAACCGGTTGCGGCCAGGATAAAGGCCATCCGGGAGGACCACAGACCCCGATGGATCGGGTTCGATTTTGAAGCAGTCATTGTTTCACCCTGTGCTTTTCGCTGATGAATCGATTTGAAGTGGTGTGCCGAAGGCGCGCTTCAGCTATTGGGGCGGGATTTTGCCAGCAGTGGGCACAGGATGCCAGCCGACAGCAGCACCGGCGCGTACCCGCAGCCGGTGCTTGTGCTGTTAACTAACCGTTTTTGCTGACGAAGCGGGAAACCAGATCCTTCAGGCCTCTGGACATGCCGCTCAGGTGGTCGCTGCTTTCCTTGGCCGATTCTGCTTTCTGAGTGCTATGGTCGGCCAGCTCGGCAATGTTGACGATCTGGTGGTTGATCTCTTCCGAGACCTGGCTCTGCTCCTCGAAAGCGGCCGACATGCTGATAAAGCTGTCCGATATATCCTGGATCGAAGACACAATTTCCTGCAGCGATGTTTCTGCTTCCCGGACCTTATCCAGACCCTTGCCGGCATCCTGCTCACCTTCGCGGGTCGCCTGAACAGCTTCTTCCACCTGGGTGCGGAAATCATCGATAACATGCTGGATGCGCACGGTAGAATCACGGGTACGGCGGGCCAGTGACCTGACCTCATCCGCCACCACGGCAAAGCCGCGCCCCTGCTCGCCGGCACGGGCGGCCTCGATGGCCGCGTTCAACGCCAGCAGGTTGGTCTGCTCTGCGATGTCGGAGATCAGGCTGGCGGCCTCGCCAATGCTCTCGGTGGACGCGCCAAGCTTTTGAATTGCCGAACCAATACCGTTGACGCGGGTAACCAGTTGCTCGATCGCTGTCAGGGCCTCGCCACTGCGTTTGCTGCCGGTCGCTGCCATGCGGTTGGCACCATCCGCCACCCTTGCATTGTCGTTAACCGTTTGTGTCACTTCCTGGATGGAAACCGTCATCTCATTCACAGCAGAAGCCGTCTGGTCTGTTTCTGCCCGCTGTCGGGCAATCGCCTCAGCCCCTTCATTGATGTAGCGATGACTTATCCTGGCCTGCTCATAAAGCAGCTCTGCCTGGTCGTCGATACGGGCCAGGGCGGTACGAATCCGCGCCTTCTCGCTCATGATCAGCATGGCCAGCTGCGAAAACAGCCCGCTTTCATCGCTGTAGGTTCTTGCCACAACCGCATCGCTGAAGGCATCGGGGCGCAAATCGAGGACCCCCTGCAAACGGCTGGTAACTGATTTCTGGGTCAACCCGGCAGCAAGTAAATGCGCCACGACAATCACCAGGACCGCCAGCCCTGTATTGCCCAGGCTGGTTAACGCACCGAGGCTCAGAATAAGCGAAAGAGCAAAAGGCCAACCCGACTTCAGCACGGAAACCAGTCGGCTACGGAGAGCAACCGCACTTCCTCCCCGGGAAAGTCTCAGATACAGCTTCTCCGCCCGGGCGATCTGTTCACGGGTAGGTGCAACCCGCACGGATTCGTAACCGACCATTTTGCCGTTCTCGAGCATCGGGGTTACGTAAGCGCTGACCCAATAATGGTCTCCGGATCTGGCACGGTTCTTCACCACACCCATCCATGGCTTGCCGGCCTTGAGGTACTCCCACATGCCCTTGTAGACCACCGGTGGCATGTCCGGATGACGAATCACATTGTGGGGCTGTCCCACCAGTTCTTCCCTGGCAAAGCCGCTGATCTCCACAAATTCATCATTGCAGTACGTGATCACCCCTCTGGTATCGGTGGTAGTGATCAACCGGCCGCCCTCGGACATTCTGATTTCACGCTGGGTTACCGGGAGATTATTGCGCATAAACGGACCTTCTGACTCGGGGGCTGACTACAGGGGAAAAACGGGAGAGCAATGGTAGCCCTTGACGAACATTATTGACGTTCATCAAGGGTTACCCTGCGTGAAGGAGTGTAACGGCGGAAGTCTGGAGAACCTTAGTCAGTGCAGGTACTTATGCCGAAACAGCGAGCCGCGCCCGTGGGTGGAAACGGGCGTTTACCCAAAGGGAAAACGCAATAACGCTGCCACCAAGGGCGAGACGCAACAGATCGGCGTCCCGGTTCCAGATCAGCAAATTGACGATCAGGCCCGCAGGCACCAGGGCATTGTTCATGATCGCCAGTGTGCCGGCATCCACAACACAAGCGCCGCGGTTCCACAGGAACAGACCCACGCCCGATGCGGCAAGGCCCAGCCAGGCAAGAATGCCCCATTGCAGGGAAGTGGTTGGCAGGCGACTGGCATCGCCGAATATCAGGAAAGAAGGGAGGGCGATAATGAGAGCGCCGAAGAAGAAGTAGCCGAAGGTGCGATACGCTGGCACCTCGGTCCGGAACCGCATCATGGTGTGCTTGTACCCGACCTGGCCAGCGGCAAAGGTGAAATTGGCCACCTGAAGCAGCAGAAAACCGGTGATAAAACCCTGACTTAGGCCGTCGTAGCGGATAATACCCGCGCCAAGGGTGGCAATTGCCGCAGCCGCCAGGGCCACCGGCGAAAATCGACGGTAGAGCGCATCGTCAATCAGGGTGACATACAGCGGCGTGAAGATAGTGAACAGCAGAACTTCCGGCACCGTCAGGTAGCTGAATGAGCGGTACAGGCATAAATAGGTGATGCCGAACTGCAGCATGCCGGTCACCAGCACACCCAGCTTCAAGCCGCCAGGCACTCCGCGCCAGCGGGTAAAGGGCAGGAACACCAGCGCCCCGAGCACAACCCGGGTCAGTACGGCGAAGTCACTGTCCACTTGCCCGGCCAGGAATTCGCCGATCAGGCTGAATGAAAATGCCCACAGAACTGTTACAAAGACCAGAAGACCCATGCTACCCGCACCCATAATCCGTGAAGCCGGCACTTTACCCGTTACCAGGCAGCCTTGTACACAGGCGGCACGGAAACACCCTATGCCACCCCGGGCAGTGAATAAGGTACCATCCCGCCTTTCTGATTCATTCCGTTTCACCTAGAGCCAGGCAGGCGATTCCATGGATGAAGTCCATCAGCCGTTACCCGAAGCCCGTCAGCCGCTGGTCAGCCGTACGCTGACCGAGTGGCGCACGCTGGCGATTCTCGGCGGCCCGATCCTGATTGCCCAGGTGGCCCAGATGGCCAACGGTGTTATCGATACCGTGATGGCCGGCCATGCCAGCGCCGAAGACCTGGCCGCCGTAGGCATTGGCAGCAGCCTGTGGATGCCGGTTTTCCTGTTCTTCATGGGGCTGCTGGGAGCTCTGCAACCGATTATCTCCGGCTACAATGGCGCCCGCACCACTGAAAAGATCATGCCCGCTACCTGGCAGGGGCTGTATATAGCCGCCGCTGGCTCGGTGATCATGATTCTGCTGCTGACCAACGTGCACCCGGTGCTCAGTGCCCTGAACCTGGAAGCCAACACCGCCCGTATCAGCCAGGGCTACCTGGATGCCTTTGCCTGGGGCATTCCTGCCATGCTGCTGATGATGGCATTGCGTGGGCTGACGGACGGGCTGGGGCATACCCGGGTGATTATGGCTTTCTCGGTTTTGGGCACCCTGATCAATCTACCCCTCAACTACATATTCATCTACGGCAAGCTCGGGCTCCCCGCCATGGGCGGTATCGGCTGCGGCTGGGCCACCTCGATCTCCAACGGCATTGCGGCCATTGCACTGCTGGTCTACCTGAACCGGAGTGCTGTCTACCGCCGGTTTCACCTGCTTGCCGACTGGGCAAAACCAGACGCCAACGGCATCCGATACATTCTGCGCCTGGGCATTCCCATTGGTTTTACCATTTTTGTGGAAGCCAGCATGTTCTCGGTGATCGCTCTGTTTCTGGCGCCCCTGGGGCCAGTGATTGTAGCGGGACATCAGATTGCCCTGAACGTGGTATCACTATTGTTCATGCTGCCGTTGAGCATCGGTATGGCGCTGACCTTGCGGGTGAGTTTTCTGATGGGAGCCAGGGCGCCCGACACCGCCCGGCTTATTGCCCGTAGCTCGCTGATTCTTGCTTCGGCGGTGGCGCTGGTGTTTGCCGTTATGCTGTTTGCCTTTGCCGACGGCATTGCGACGCTGTATACCAGTGATGCGGATGTCCGGGCCGTGACCGTTACTCTGCTGGTATACGCCGCCTTCTTCCAGATTGCCGACGTCATCCAGGTTACCTGTATCAGTGCCTTGCGGGGCTACAAAGACACCAGCATTCCCATGTTCATCATGCTGTTCTCGTTCTGGATTGTGGGTTTGCCCCTGGGCTGGGTGCTGACTTTTACCGACTGGCTGTTGCCGGCTATGGGCGCTGCCGGTTTCTGGGTGGGGCTGACAAGTGGTCTGGCATCCGCCAGTATCTTGCTGGGGTTACGGTTGTTCCTGTTCACACCGGAACCGGAAACATAACCCTGTCAGGCTGTTTCTGTTGCCGGCCCCTGCGCCGACACATCGTCCGCATAAACAATCTGGTCACGGCCGCTGGCCTTGGCTTTATAAAGTGCTTCATCGGCCCGTGCCAGCCAGTCGTCAGGCGTTTCGCCATTTTTTAGTAGGGCAACTCCGAACGAGGCGGTCACCTTCCCGCCCGGATGCTTCAGAAACTTGTGCATGATGTGTTGCAGGTTATGCATCACCGCCCTTAGCCCGGTCTCATCCACACCGCTCATCAGCAACACGAATTCCTCACCACCGAATCGGAACAACTGGTCGGACTTGCGAATGTTCTGCTCAATCAGTGCCACCATTTCCGTCAGCACGTCATCCCCCACACTGTGGCCGTGCTCATCGTTAATCTTCTTGAAGTGATCAATATCCAGTAGCACCAGGCCATAGGCGATCCCCGTCCTGGCAGCACTGGCGGCTGCCATCGCCAATTCTTCGTCCATGGAGCGACGATTCTTGACCCCGGTCAGGGGATCAATGGTGGCCAGGTGCTCCAACCGCTCACGTTGGTTTTCGTTGCGGTGGGCGAAGACATAAGCGCAGCAACTGACCACTACGGCAGTGGCAGAAAATGACCACATCTGGATCGTGGAACTGAAAGCAGCGCCATGGACCATCAGCGCGAGTACAGCAGCAAGGTTAATGAATATGGCGTAGCGGGGCTCGGTGAGGAAGAAGCTGCTTACCAGGCAGGGGTATAACCAGAACAGTCCAGGCTCCCCGACGAGAGCGCCAACCGTGACGGCACCAGCGCAGGCTACAATGGCCATCGCCAGGCCGGTACGATCGGTATCGCCGGTTACCCACGCATAAACCATTCCCACCGTAATGGCGAGCATGATAGTTGTATCAACGATGCCTGCCAGCATGTTGCCCTGAGCAAATCGCATCACCGCAAACGGGCTGATACCCAGAAGCGCACTGATTCCGAGCAGGGTAATAATGGACAGCCGAAAATCAGTTTTCAGGCGATATAACATAGTCTCTACCGGATCAAGGAACGCCCCGAGTACGTCTTCCGACTTTATCGTCGCTCAGGACAGATTCCGACCTTAGTCTTATTAGCAAACTATCATAGCGCAAGATCCGATTGTTGAAGATGCGCTCAACAACATTTAACAAACATTCATTCTTTTTCACACTTTGTGTGCAGTTCACTCCAGAAATTCCCGGAAACTGTCATCCAGGTCTCCCTCGTACTCCTCCGTGGACAGCGGGCAGTGGCTACACCGGTGAAACCCCAGGCGCGTCCAGTCCGGAAGGTTATCCGTCCGAGCGGACTGGTCACCGTCCGCGGATGTCACATCACACTCCCAAACGGAGTTGTCGCCAAATCGGAACCGGTAGTGAACATCTGCAGCCGCCATACCCCATCTCCTGATCAACATAACCGGGCAATAAAACCAATATTTCGGATACCAAACGTAACGTTAAAAGGTAATCAAAACCACTACACTGAAACCTTGCTCAGAATAATAAACCGATATCTCGATTAAACGTATTGCGCGGCACTTCAAGCTGGCTTTTCCCGGACATTCGAAACACTCCGCCGAACGGGCTATCACTATGTCGGACACCAACCCCAATTCATCACAGCAGGATCAGCTGAACGCCAGGCTCGAGCAGGCAAACCGGCAGTTGCTGCAGTCTGAAAAACTCGCTGCCATTGGCCAGCTGGCGGCCGGGGTTGCCCATGAAATCAATAACCCCGTGGGCTATGTCTACTCCAATCTGCAAAGCCTGGGCACCTATCTGGAAGATCTTTTCAGGCTTACCGATGCGGTGGACGCGGGCGCATCACTGGAAGATCTGAGTGCGATTAAAAAGAATATCGATTACAGCTTTCTGAAGGATGATCTCAAGGATCTTCTCGCGGAATCCCGGGAGGGTATCGAGCGGGTCAAAACCATCATTTCGGCAATGAAGGATTTCTCTCATATCGACGATGAGGAATTCAAGCTCGCGGACCTGCATCGTGGCATTGAAACCACCCTGAACGTGGTCAACAACGAGCTGAAATACAAAGCCACTGTGGTCAAAGAATTTGGCGAGCTCCCTGAAGTGGAGTGCATCAGTTCCCAGATCAACCAGGTGGTCATGAACCTGTTGGTAAATGCCGCCCACGCTATCGACGATTTTGGCGAGATCATCGTTCGCACCCGCTGCGACGGCAATTGGGCAGTCGTTGAAGTAGAAGACAACGGTAAGGGTATTGCCGAGGAAAACCTGCATCGGATTTTCGAGCCATTTTTCACCACCAAACCGGTCGGCAAAGGCACCGGTCTGGGGCTGTCGCTGTCCTTCAATATCGTCCAGAAACATAACGGCAGCATCACGGCGGAGCACGCCTCTGCCGGCAAGGGCACCTGTTTCCGCATATCACTGCCACTGACGCAGCCAGAGGCCACAGCGGACAGCGAGTGGGGCTGAACATGGCAGAGTCTCTTCCCTCCAATGCCAGCCTGCTACTGGTGGATGACGAGGAAAACATCCTCCGCAGCCTGCAAAGGATACTCCGCAAGGAGCCCTACGACATCCGCACGGCCGCCTCCGGAGAGGAAGCGCTGGTGTTGCTCAATGACCAGAAATTTGACCTGGTCATCTCGGATGCCCGCATGCCCGGTATGGACGGCCCTACCCTGCTGTCCGAGATCAAGAAGAAGTGGCCCTGGTGTATTCGCATACTGCTGACCGGATACGCGGACATCAATTCCACCATCAAGGCCATTAACGACGGTCAGATATACCGCTACATCAGCAAGCCCTGGGACGACGAAGAACTGAAACTGGTGATTCGCCAGGCCCTTGCCTTCCAGTACTCGGAACGTCGCCGGCTGGCCCTGGAGAAGCTGACCCGCAAGCAGAACAAGGAGCTGCAGGCGCTCAATGCCAGCCTGGAGGAGAAGGTACAGGCCCGCACCGAAGAACTTAAGGAAACCGCAGACATGCTGGATGCGGCGTACACAGAACTGAAGCAAAGCTATGTCACCACCACCGAGGTCTTTTCCACGCTGATCAACAAGCGGCTGCCGGCCAACCGCCAGCCCAACGCCAAGGTAATCGGCCTGGTGAAGGCCTATGCCGAATACCACCAGCTGGACCAAGACCTCTCACGGGACCTGTATATGGCGGCCGCCCTCTACAATCTCGGCAAGCTGAGCTGGCCCGACGAGCTGTTCAAGGCCCCGTCCGATCTGCTCACCAAAGGGCAGCGCCTGGAGTTCCTGAAATACCCGGTCAACAGTGAACAGCTGTTGATGGCCCTGGAGCCCCTGAAAGAAACCGCGCGAATCATCCGCCACCATCAGGAAAAATGGAACGGCTACGGCGTTCCTGAAAGACTGGAAGGCACCGAGATCCCCCTGGGCTCCCGTATCCTCCGGCTGGCCGTGGATTTCATCGAGCTACAGTACGGCCTGATCCTGGAGCGCCGGGTTTCCCGTGATAATGCCCTGAAACTGATCAAGCGCTACCGCGAACGGCTTTACGATCCGGAGATTGCGGACCGCTTCCTTGAAGTGTGCATTGAGGTCGCTCCCGATGTAGAGCATGAAGACCCAGATATCGCGGCGCTCGACACCCTGCGGCTGAAGGCAGGCATGATACTGGCCCGCAACCTTTATGCGGCGTCCGGCATGCTGTTGCTGAACGAAGGCAAGGAACTGACATCCCTACTTATCGACAAACTGGTGGCGTTCGAAAAAGGCGAACCGGACGGTACCCACTACACGGTGTATGTGCACCGTCCGGACGAGGAAGAAACGGAGACAGCATCATGATAAAAATTCAGCTGGTGGACGATGAACCCAATATCCTTAGTGCCCTCAAGCGCCTGCTGCGCCCCAACGGCTGGGAGATTCATACCTATGACAACGTCGAGGCAGCGCTGGGCGGACTACTGGAGCACAACTATGCCGTCATTATCTCCGACTATCAGATGCCTACTGCCGATGGCGTAACCTATTTGCAGTTTGCCAAACAGCGCCAGCCAAACGCCGTTCGACTCGTATTGAGCGCGTACGGCGACCGCAATTCCATGATCAAGGCCATCAATCAGGCGGAGGTCTATCGCTACCTGTCCAAGCCCTGGGATGACTACGAGGTAGTCGCTGCCATCAAATCCGCCATTGATATCTACGAGCTGAAGTCCGAAAACCAGCGCCTGCTGGATGAAGTGACCGCCCAGCGCCAGATGATCAAGGCCCGGGAGCAGGAACTGCTGCGCCTGGAAAAGGATAACCCGGGCATTACCCGCGTTCATCGCGATGCTGACGGCTCCGTGCTGATCGGCGACCAGTGAGGTTCTGATGGCGTATCATAGTCCTGAAGACAACAGGCTGGCCCTGAAGGTGGTGTTTTACGGCCCTGCCCTGAGTGGCAAAACCACCAACCTGATGCAGCTGCACTCCCTGCTGAACCCACAGCGCAAGGGCGAACTGATGGTGCTGGAGACCCGCGACGACCGCACCCTGTTCTTCGATATGCTGCCCATCGGCCTGAAAGGCGATTCCGGGCTGGATCTGCGGCTGAAGCTGTATACCGTGCCGGGCCAGGTGCAGCATGACAGCACCCGCAAGGCGGTGCTGTCCCGCGCAGACGCCGTGGTGTTTGTGGCGGACTCCCAGACCAGCCAGCAGGACAATAACGCCACGGCGTTCGGAAACCTGGAGGAAAACCTGGAGAAGGTCGGGCTGGATATCGACACCCTGCCCATGGCAGTCCAGTTCAACAAGCGCGATCTCCCCGGCGTGGCTGGCGAGGCTGAACTCCAGCAGCGCTGGGCTGAAACGCCCTGGGCACCGCTGCAGATGGCATCCGCCCTTCATGGCAAGGGGGTTCTGGAGACTTTCCGGATACTGCTGGACCGGCTCTACACCGAAGTGGACCGGGAATTCGCCCTGGACACTGATCACGGCATTGACCGCAACACGTTTATCCGGCAACTGAGCGCCGCCAGCGAGGAAATTCGTGCGTAACTTTGAAGACGACCCTACACTCGAAGATCTGCTCTCCAGCGATCAACTGCAGCGTCTGAACCGGATGCTCAGCGCCCTGTGCCGTGACCCCGTCGAGATTGGCAGCGACAGAAAAGCGGATGCGCTGGCGCTGGAATTCAATCTGGAAACCGTGGGCTGGCTGTCCGGCGGCAGCTCCGAACAGGAGCGTCTTGCTGCCGCGGACCTGGTGTCGTTTCTGATGATGTTCATTGCCAAGTATCGGCTGGCTGCCAACCTGCACCACGACACCACCGAGGCCAGCTACGCCGAACTGCAGAAGCAGAACGAGGCCCTGAAGGCCTCGGAAGCCCGCTACCGTGCGCTGTCCGACCAGCTGCAGGACAAGGTGGATGAGCAGGTAACGGTGATCAAACAGGCGCAGATGGATCTGTACGAGAGCGCGCGACTGCGCTCCGTCGGGCAGCTGGCGGCGGGCGTGGCCCATGAGATCAACAACCCCATCGGCTTTATATCCAGCAACCTCAAGGTAGCCAGGGAATACCTTAACGATTTGCGGGAGCTGGTTCCGGATTCCGACCAGAACCGGGAACTGCTGGAGGATTTCGCCGACCTGATTGGAGAGTCTTCCGACGGCGCCCGCCGTATCGCCAGCATTGTCTCGGACCTGAAAACCTTCTCCAGCATTGACCAGGCCGACTATACCCTGTGTGACGTCAACGAGTTGCTGGCCAGTGCCGTGCATCTGCTCCAGACTGACTATGGCCAGGATCTGGAGATTCTGGAGAAGCCGGGCGAACTGCCAAAAATATCGGGACACCCGTCGCGATTGTCGCAAACCTTTTACAACCTGCTCGACAATGCCGCACAGGCGCTCAAAAGTCAGGAACAGGAGGCCGGGGCTGAGGGCAGGGCCGGGCGGATCCTCGCGAAAACCAGTGTCGACAGTGACGGTATCCGGATAGTGATCCAGGATAACGGCTGCGGCATTCCCGAAGCCAATCGCGAACAGGTCTTCGACGCCTTTTATACCAGCCGACCGGTAGGGTCGGGCACCGGCCTGGGCCTGACCGTTGCCCGGGATACGGTACGCGCTCACCGGGGCACCATTCAGATCGACAGCAGGGAAGGTACGGGCACCCGTGTCACCCTGTTGCTGCCGGTCAGTTAAGGATTGATCATGGCCAAACGCTACGCCTCGCTGTTCTTCAATCAGGAGCCGGATGACAATTCCGATCCCGTAACCGAGCAGAAGAAAGCGCCCTACCGGCTGCTGCTGGTGGATGACGAACCCAATATCCTGGCGTCCCTGCGTCGGGTGTTCCAGCGCGAGAATTACGAACTGCTGTTTGCCAACAATGGCAATGAAGCCCTGCGTATCATGGAAAAACAGCCGGTCGAGCTGATCATGACCGATTTCATGATGCCCGGCATGAACGGCAGCGAATTACTGAAGGACGTTCGCGAACGCTGGCCGAACACCATCCGCATCATGCTGACTGGACACGCCAATACCGATGCCGTGATGGGCTCGATCAAGGAAGGGGCGGTTTACCGTTTCATTCTCAAGCCCTGGAATGATGACGATATTCGCCTGACCATCGCCCTGGCCCTGGAACAGTATGAACTGATCCAGCGCACACGGGCCCTGGAGCAACAGACCAAAAAACAGCACAAGGACCTGGAAACCATCAGCAAGCTGACGGCCACCAACCGCAGCCAGCTTGCCATCCTGCTGCACAAGAAAGGCTGGCTGAACCCCCAGCAGATCCAGCAGCTGCACCGGGAAATGCAGAGCCATAAAACCCCCGTGGTCCGCCAGTTGCTCAAGCATGAGTGGGTCGACTTCCGCAAGGTATTCGAGATGCTGCGGGACGATATGCTGTTCGAGGAAATCGATCTCCGCGAATTCCAGCCCGACCCGGCCCTGATGTCGCTGGTGCCCCAGAAAATCTGCACCCGCCAGCTAGTGCTGCCACTAAGAGTTCAGGGCCAGCGATTACGCCTGGCCATGGTCGACCCGATGGACGTGAACCTGATTGACGAACTGGGGTTTATGACCGGCTACACCATCCACCCGCTGCTGTGCGAAACCACCCAGATGCAGGCCAAGCTGACGGAGATTTTCGGCGAAACCAGCGAGCTGGACGACATCGCCACCAAGGTAGGCACCGATGACCCTTACGAGGGCATTGAAATTGTCCTGGACGAAGACAGTGACAACGAATCTCTGGAGCAGTTGCTGGGCAGTTCCGAGGAGCCACCGGCCATACGCCTGGTCAATGCCATCATCCTGGAAGCCCTGCGCCTGGGGGCCAGCGATATCCACGTACACCCCCGCACCAAGTCGCTGGTGGTGCGTTACCGCATTGACGGCGTGCTGCAGGACAAGATCCACATCCCCACCAACCTGCTGATGTCAGTAGTGTCCCGCATCAAGGTGATGGCGGAGCTGGACATTACCGAAAGGCGCAAGCCCCAGGACGGGCGCATCACCGTCAAGACGCCGATGAAGATTGTCGACCTGCGGATTTCCACCCTGCCCACCATCAATGGCGAAAAAGTGGTCATGCGGGTTCTGGAGCGGCAGTCCTCCGCCCAGTCCCTGGAAGACATGGGCCTGTCGGAGCACAATCTGAAGCGCCTGCTGCATGTGGTGGCCAAACCCCAGGGCATTATCCTGGCCACCGGCCCCACCGGCAGTGGCAAGACCACCACCCTGTATGCCCTGCTGCAACACAATGCGTCACCGGAGCGCAATTACGTCACCATCGAAGACCCGGTGGAGTTTCACGTGGACATGGCGGGCCAGGTACCGGTAAAGGACCGTATCGGCCTGAGCTTTGCCAGCGTACTCCGTGCGATTCTGCGACAGGATCCGGACGTAATCCTGCTGGGTGAAATCCGCGACGAGGAAACCGCCGACGTCGCCTTCCACGCTGCCATGACCGGCCACCTGGTGTACTCCACCTTGCACACCAGTTCCGCCGCCGCCACTGTGGCTCGCCTGCTGGACCTCAACCTGAAGCCGTTCGTGCTGGCATCTACTCTGGAGGCCATCATCGCCCAGCGCCTGGTGCGGCGAATCTGCCCCCATTGCTGCGAGCAGACGGAGGCCCCTACGGAAATACTGGAACAGCTGGGGCCCGAATTCATGTCGCCGGAACTGATCTTTTACCGGGGCAAGGGCTGCGACAAGTGCCATAAAGGCTACAAGGGCCGGGTGGCCATCCACGAAGTGCTCACCATGAATCATCAGTTGCGGATTGCCATTACCGAGGGCGCCAGCGCCATGCAGATAGAATCCATCGCCCGGGAACAGGGCATGAGGGTGCTTCTGGACGATGCCCTGGAAAAGCTCCGTGCCGGCCTGACTACCGCGGACGAAATCCTGAGGTTGCTTGGGCCGCAGGTGTTGAACGAATGAAGGAGGACCGCAACCCGGTCATTGGGCGCTTCTGCCTTGTGCTGTCCCTGGCCATTGCCCTGATAACCATCGGGCTGGTGATCTTATTTGATCACTACTCCCTGAGCGCCAGTGCCAACGGGCGGGTTTCGCTCTCGCCTGGCGGCGGGCTGGTCTCTATATTAATCGGGGCTTCACTTTTGGCACTGGTGTTTCGCAGGATTCCGGCGGCCATTGTACTGGCCTGCCTTACCAGCATCATCGCCCTTGTTCAGGTTGTTTTGCCGCGGCTACCAGCCGCAGATTCGCTTGATTTTCTTGCCATCAGCGAACCTCTTTTACTGGTGGTTCTGCTCACGGAGCTGTCCCTGCTTGCTGCACTCTACCTTCGCAAGGGGCGGCTTGCAGGACTGGTATGCGGCCTTGCTGTAGTAGCACTGGGCCTGCTTTCACTGTTTTCCCACTGGCATCCGCCACTCGGGGCCTTCAGCCTTGGCACCATTGCTGAGTCAACCATTATTGTCAGCCCACTGGCGATCCTGCTGGGCCTGGTTCTGCCATGTCTTCACACCATCCACCTGCGTGACCTGCCGGATTTTTCATCCAGGCTGGTGCTGGTCGGCGTGTTTGGCATAGCACTGACTACCATCACCTGGCACGCCATGCGTGTCCAGAACAGCAATAGCCTGCAGGACAGGGCGGAGGTTCTGGCTGAGCAGTTGAAGGCGTCCAGCGCCGCAACCTTCAGTGACGACCTGGCGCTCATACGCAGACTTGCAGAGCGACAGCTCCTGCTGACAGGTAAACCCGCACAAAGCGAATGGGCACAGGAAGCACAGAGTTACCTGAACGACTTTCGAGAGATCCAGCTTATAGGCATCCTGGACCCGAGCCGACAGCCCGCCGGTGTTCATTCCCGGGGGGAGCAACATAGGCACTGGCTGAACAGTTTTCTGAGAGCATCTGACAACCAGAAGTGGCTGGATCACGTGACCAGAACCGGTCGACCGCATCTCAGCCCGCCGGAACCGGATGAGAACGGTCGCATGTACGCCATGATCGCATCTCCCGCAAGGGCCGCAGTCGAAAAGCCCTGGGTCGTTTTTGCGATTATTGATCTGGGTGATGCCTACAGCAGCCTGCTCAAGCACTACGACGGTGACCTGAGCCTGAAGGTCTACTACCGGAATATTCCAATTTTCGATCTTTCTCCGAATACAGCAAGGGGAACACGAATACCATTGGCAACCCGAAATACCAACACCCACCATGACAGCCAGTGGCAGATTGAAGTGTACACCCGCGAAGGTGGGCTTCCAGCTACCGTACTTTACCTGCCGCCATTGGTCCTGTTTACCGGCCTGGTTCTCAGCTTCCTGATGATGCTCAGCCACCTGTTCTGGCGGGAATCCGAGCGCCGCTCCCACAGCCTTCGGAAACTCAACGACACCGTCAATGCCCACCTTGCCAGAGAGCTGTCGCTCAGGCAGACCAATGAACGAATCATGGAGTTTTCCCGGGACATTCTGTGCTCCATCGATTCAAGGGGGCTGTTCACCTCCATTAATCCTGCGGCGGAGGATATTCTGGGCTATCGGCCGGATCAGCTTATCGGTGAACCCTACAACCTTCTGATACCGGACGTAGACCGGGAAGCCACGGCAGAAGAAATGCGTAAACTCATGGCTGGCGAACGCCAGGTCACTGATGGCTTTCGCAACCACCTGCGCCACCGTGACGGCCACATTGTCACCCTGTCGTGGACGGCGGAATGGTCAGAGGAGGATCAGGCTCTGTTCTGTGTGGGCCGTGACATGACCGACCAGCTGGTGGCGGAAACCCTGATGCGGGAGCGGGAACAGTTTTTCTCGTTATCGCCGGACATGTTCTGCATTGTTGACCTGAACAGCCACTTTTTCGAACTCAACAACGCCTTTGTGGACGTGCTTGGCTATGAGCGCGAAGAACTGCTGGGTGCCTCCTATATGCAACTGATCCACAAGGACGACCGGACCAGGGTCGAGGAAGCTGTAAGTGCACTGATAGCCGGACAGACCATCAGAGATCTTCAAGTCCGGGTCATCAACAGAAATAGATCGGAGCACTGGCTTGAACTCAGCGCTACCCTCAGCTCAGACGATCTAATATATGTGGCAGCCCGTGACACCACAGAAATTCGGCACACCCAGGAAAAGCTCCGGGAAAGTGAGGCGGTGCTAAAAATTGCCGAAAAAGCAGCGCGCATCGGCGGGTGGGTAGTGGATGTGGGCACGGATCGAATCCGCTGGTCTCATGTCATGTTCGATATCTTCGAGATACCGATTGGTGAAGTGCCGGCCCTTGATGAGGCACTCAGGTTCTACACACCAGACAGCCGGGAAACCATCACCAATGCCCTGAACATGTGTATACAGACCGGCATCCCCTTCGATGAAGAAGTCCAGGTACGCACCCGGCTCGGCCGTTTACGATGGGTGCGAGCCATCGGACAGGCAGTCAAAAACGAGGATGGTCGGATCGTGGAGATACAGGGCGGCCTACAGGACATCACCGCTTCCCACCAGGCCATGGAGCAGATCCGGAGGTTTTCTGAGCGTCAGGCAATCATTTTCGAAAGCATCACCGATGCTTTTTTTACCCTCGATCGTGAATGGCGGTTTACCTACGTCAACCGGCGTTCGGAGGAATTGCTTAAAGAGAGCCGTGACGCACTTCTGGGCAACACCCTCTGGGAGATGTTCCCCGCGGCGCAAGGCAGCGAGTTTGAAAGGCACTACCAACTGGCCATGGCGACCGGCAAGTCGGTATCCTTCGAGGCCTATTACGCCCCCCTGGATACCTGGATGGAAGTCAGTGCCTACCCTTCCGATGAAGGCCTGGCCGTCTACTATCGCAGCATAAATGAGCGTAAACAGGCGCAAAAGAAGCTGGAAGACACCATGGCTGAACTGGAGCGCAGCAACCGCGAGCTGCAGGACTTTGCCTTTGTTGCCTCCCATGATCTTCAGGAGCCCCTGCGCAAAATTCAGGCTTTCTCGGACAGGCTACTGACCCGTTCAGACAGCTTTGATGATCAGGAGCAGGATTATCTGCAGCGGATGCAATCCGCCGCCAGACGCATGCAGTCCCTGATCCAGGACCTTCTTACCTACTCCCGAGTGACGACCCGGGCGCTGCCATTATCCGTTTGCGACACCAACCGTATTCTGGGCGAGGTGCTGCAGGATATGGAAACGTCTATCACGCGGGTGAACGCGGTCATCGAAACCAGACCACTGCCAACTGTTAAGGGTGATGCCACCCAGCTCCGGCAGGTTTTCCAGAATCTGCTGAGCAATGCCGTCAAGTTCCACAAGCCTGGCCAAAGCCCGCACATATTGGTCTACCCTGAAGACAGCACAGACCACCACTGGACGCTGGTTGTCAGTGACAACGGAGTAGGGTTTGACCAGTGCTACGTTGAAAAGCTTTTCCAACCCTTCCAACGGCTGCACAAACAGGCCTTCCCCGGATCCGGCATCGGCCTGGCGATCGTGAAAAAGATACTGGACCGCCATGGCGCAACGGTATCCGTTGAAAGCGAAGTCGATCATGGAACGACTTTCCGCATCCACTTTCCAACCAGCAATCAGATGAAAGGACGCAGCAATGACTGATCGCAAAACAAAACTGATGATTCTGATTGCCGAAGATGACGCTGACGACCGGCTAATGATGAAAGAGGCGTTCGCGGAGCGCTGCCAAGACTGCCGGATTTGCTTTGCCCACGACGGTGTTCAACTGATGCGTTTGCTCAACGGAGAGGAGCAACTACCGGATAATCCTGACGGACCCAGTGTATGCCCGGACCTGATACTGCTGGATCTGAACATGCCACTGAAAGACGGCCGGGAGGCATTGCAGGAGATCAAGTCCAATTCCAGTCTGCGAACAATCCCGACGATTGTCATGACAACCTCGGGCAACGAAGACGACATTCGTTACTGTTACGACACTGGCGCCAACTCCTACATTGTCAAACCATCGAGCTATTCAGGGCTGCTGGACGTTGTTTCGTCACTGACAAGCTACTGGACAACGACGGCGACCTTGCCAATAAGACCGAAACGTTATGACCGAGACTGAACCTTTGCTGCGAATCCTGCTGATAGAAGACGACGAAGACGATTACCTGATTACCCGCGACCTCCTGCAGGACAGCAGCCCGGTCAGCACCCGGCTGGACTGGGTCGACTCCGCCAGCGGGGGCATTACCGCATTGGAGACGGGTGATTACGCGGTAGCCCTCGTGGATCTTCGGCTGGGCCCGGATTCCGGAATCGACCTGATCCGGGAAGCCCGGGAACGGAGCATCTCCACGCCCTTTATTCTGCTGACCGGTCAGGGCGATGATGAGTTGGATGTGCGCGCCGTAGAGCTGGGGGCGGCGGATTATCTGGTCAAGGGAAGCCTCGACGGCCATACCCTGATCCGCAGTATCCGCTACGCCATCGACCGGGCTATGGCGACAGAAAGCCTGGCGAACAGTGAGAGTCACTACCGGCTGCTGTTTGAAAGCAACCCTGCCCCCATGTGTCTGGTGGCACCGGGCTCGCTGGCCCTGGTCTCCATGAACGAAGCTGCCAGGGCACTCTACGGTTACAGCAACGACGAGCTGGACAGTCTGACGCTGGATAAACTTCGCGCTCCTGTTCACACATCGCCCAGGCTATCGTCCGAGGGCATTCTATTGCGGGAAGGCGGGACACTGGAAAGACACCAGCGCCGCGGCGGTGAGGAAATGATCGTAGAAATGGTCAGCACCAACATGACCATCAACCATCGCCCCCTGCAGGTGCTGATGATCACGGATGTCACCTCTCAGCTGGATAACAGCCGCCAGCTCCGGCTGTTCAAACGCAGTATCGAGTCGAGCTCTAACGGTATCCTTATTACCGATGCCCGGCAGGACGATCTGCCCATTATCTACGCCAACAGGGCATTCGAGAAAATCACCGGTTACGACACGGCGGATGTGCTCGGGCGAAACTGTCGCTTCCTTCAGGGGGACGTGTTCGATCTCAGCAACGAGCAGGGGCTCGCGGAAATAAGGCGCGGCCTGAAAAAGGGTACCGACATCTCGGCAGTGCTGAGAAACTACCGCAAGGATGGCACGCCGTTCTGGAATGACCTGTACATCTCGCCCATGCGCGATGAGCAGGGTGAGATCACCCATTTTATCGGTGTTCAAAATGATATCTCGGAGCGCAAATCAGCCGAACACGAGCTGGCGTTCAATATCAGCCACGATGTCCTCACCGGGCTGCCAAACCGCACCCTGCTCGAAGACCGGCTGAGCCAGGCATGCCAGTTATCCCGACGCTATGGGCGGACCATCGCCCTGTTGTTTCTCGACCTGGATGGTTTCAAGCTGATCAACGACTCTCTCGGGCACCGCTTTGGCGACCAGTTGCTGGTTGAAGTGGGCAGGCGCCTGAAGGCACTGGTGCGCTCCGGCGACACCGTTGCCCGGATCAGCGGTGACGAGTTCATCATATTGCTGCCGGATCTGGCCCAGGCCGAAGACGCTGTGATCGTCGTTGAAACCGCCATTCATGAAATTGCCAAGCCCTATCACCTGGATGGCGAAACCGTTCATCTCACAGCCAGTGCCGGCATATCCTTTACCGATGGCAGCATTGATAAACCCATGGCGCTGCTGCAACAGGCCGACCTGGCCATGTACCGTGCGAAGCAGCAGGGGCGCAACACTTACCAATGGTATTCCCAGGAATTCAATGAAGAAGCCAGCTACCGGGTTGCCCTGCGAAATGAGCTGCAGGATGCCATTGATCAGGAGCAGCTGTCAGTGTATTACCAGCCACTGATTGATGCCCACACCGGGCAGACCCGGAACGTCGAGGCCCTGGTTCGCTGGCAACACCCTACCCGGGGGCTGATCTCCCCCGCTGATTTCATCCCCCTGGCGGAAGAAACCGGGCAGATCATCGCACTGGGTGAATGGGTTCTGCGGAAGGCCTGTCGCGACATGGTTCATCTGCACTCGCGGGGCTTCCGACACTGCTCTATCTCGGTCAACGTATCGCCGATCCAGCTACGCAAAGAAGGCTTTATTCTTACAGTCACCAACGCCCTCAAGGCGTTCGGTCTTCCGCCGGAAAGTCTGGAGCTGGAGGTGGTGGAATCCGCGGTACTCCTGGACACGGATGTTGTTATCAATACCCTCCATGCCATTCGCGCGCTCGGGGTCCATATTGCCATTGATGATTTCGGAACCGGTTTTTCCAGCCTCAGTTATATCAAGCTGCTGCCCGCCAACAAGATCAAGATTGACCGGTCCTTTATCAAGGATGTTATCGAGAACCGCAGCGATGCCGCCATCACTCAGGGTGTTATCTCCATGGCCCATCACCTGGGCCTGGAGGTGGTCGCCGAAGGGGTTGAAACCGAAGCACACGCCACCTACCTGCGGAAAAACCACTGCGACCTTCTTCAGGGGTTCGCTTTTGCCAGGCCCATGCCGTTTGATGATCTACTGGCTTTTCTGAATGACCAGGGTGCGGGGAACACATTGGCAACCCGTACCAGTGACCGTAGCGAGCAGGAGCGAACGCTGCTCCTGCTGGATGACGAAGAAAACATACTGCGTGCACTGACCCGGTTACTGCGGCGTGATGGTTATCGCATACTGGCCACCACCAGTGTCAAAGAGGCATTCAGTTTGCTCGCCGCAAACCAGGTGCAGGTGATTGTTTCTGACCAGCGTATGCCTGAGATGTCCGGCACCGATTTTCTGAGTGCGGTTAAAGCGATTCACCCGGAAACCGTTCGCATCGTGTTGTCAGGGTATACCGACCTGAAGTCGGTCACCGACGCCATCAACGAAGGGGCTATCTACAAGTTCCTCACGAAACCCTGGGACGACAAGCAGATACGTGAGCATATCCAGCAGGCGTTTCTCTACTACCGGGCCACGGTCAGTTGATTACCCAGAGAGGCTGACCGGTTCTTTCTGGAGTTGAACAGGGATTCAGAGTTAGACTTAAGCATTATTACTACAAGCATCAGGAAGCGACAGAGTGCCGAATCTTGTCCGTATCGCACCCGGCGCATTGACCATTGGAAAGCCTTTACCCTGGACGGTCTTCGACGCCGACGGCAATGTGCTTTTGCGTCAGGGTTACGTTATTCAGAATGACATTCAGCTTGAGCAGCTGTTTGAGCGTGGCCTTTTCCAGCCCCGCAAAATTGAACGCCCGCAGGATGAGATTCTGGAGGACACCCGGGTTCTCAACCCGTTTTCGGAATACCCGTTGTTGCTGCAGACACTGGAATCGACACTCAATGCCATTACCAGGCGGGAAGAGAGTGCTCTCAAACGAGTGCTGGGTCTGTCGCGAATGATTGACCAGATGTGCCAGGAGTCGCCGGAAGCCAGTCTGGCGCTGGTGCACCTGTATTCCATCGAGCCCACCATTCACGAACAGATTCTGTTCTACGCCATCCTCTGCCAGTTTACCGCACGCCGATTCGGGCTTGATGACAAGCGGATCGCCGTGCTGATCAGCGCCGCGCTGACAGCGAACCTGGCGCTGGTACCGGTGGCCGACAAGCTGAATGCCTCCAACCGGGTACTGACCGATGACCAGCGCGCCGTGATACGCAAGCATCCGGCACGTAGCATCCAGGCACTGAAAGACGCCGACATAACCAGCCCCATATTACTGAAAATCATTGCCCAGCATCACGAACAGGCAGACGGCTCGGGCTATCCGCAAGGGCTCAGCGGTACTGATATCCGGGGTGAGGCGGAAATCCTCGCGCTGGCAGAGCGTTATGTCGCGATGATTACACGCCGCGCATACCGGGAGCGAATGAACGTTGTGGAAGCCCGTAAACTGATCACCTCGCTGGCCAACGGCAAGTTTCGTCCGGCAATTCCCCGCGCGCTGCTGACCGTGCTTACCGAGTATCCGCCTGGCACACTGGTCAGGCTGGCCAATAACGAGGTGGCCGTGATCGTAAGACGCCCCCATCGGCACCGGGGACCGTTTGCCAAAGCGATCATCGGTCCACGGGGCAATCGTTACAATGGCACGTTTGAGCGGGACTGCAGCCTGCTGGAATTCAACGTCAGGGCTATAGAGCAGCCCGAAGTCATGCCGTCCATGGATTTCGGGCTGTTATGGGGATTTCGCTAGCGCCTGACCACTATTTCAGCCCTAGCGCCTGGGCATGATGCTCCAGGTGATCGTCGATAAACGAGGCAATGAAGAAGTAACTGTGGTCGTACCCTCGGTGCATCCGCAAATTGATGTGGTGGTGCACTTTTTCACAGGCGTCTGCCAGCGCATCCGGATTAAGCTGGCTGTCGAGAAACTCGTCTGCGGTGCCCTGGTCTACCAGCAGCGGTAACCGCTCCCTGGCCGTAGGGATCAGCATTGTGGCATCCCACTCCTCCCAGGCTGTCCTGTCATCACCCAGATAGCCACTAAAGGCTTTCTGCCCCCAAGGGCATTCGCTGGGATTGGCAATGGGGGCAAAGGCAGACACCGACTTGTACTGCCCCGGATTCTTCAACGCCGCAATCAGGGCACCGTGCCCGCCCATGGAATGTCCGCTGATGCTGCGATCCTCGGTTACTGGCAGGTGGCCTTCCACCAGCTGCGGCAGTTCTTTGACCACATAATCATACATGCGGTAGTGAGGCGCCCAGGGCTGACGGGTGGCGTTTACATAAAACCCGGCACCACTGCCGAAATCATAACTGTCATCCTCGCCGGGCAGGTCCAGCCCCCGGGGACTGGTATCCGGACAAACAATGGCCATACCAAGCCGGGCGGCTTTCTTCTGGGCGCCGGCCTTCTGCATGAAATTCTGG
This sequence comes from Marinobacter panjinensis, assembly GCF_005298175.1. NCBI lineage: Bacteria > Pseudomonadati > Pseudomonadota > Gammaproteobacteria > Pseudomonadales > Marinobacteraceae > Marinobacter > Marinobacter panjinensis. Next base: position 3,003,610 of record NZ_SZYH01000001.1, on the reverse strand, counting down.
TCGGTGCAGGTCAGCCCTGACAACCAGTAAAGCACCGGCACCGGGCGCGCATTGGTACCCAGGGCAGTCGGGGGCAGGTACACCGCAAACTCCATGTTGCAGTCCAGCGCCGCCGAATGATGCCGGTAGCGACGGTGTTCACCGTCAAAACAGACGTTGGTGGAGAGCAGTTCCATGGTCACCTCTGGGTCTATAGGAATTTCACAACGCGTATCTGGGCACATCGATACCGAAACCGGCCTTTGCCAGCTCAGACAGGATCGCCGTTCTGGTTACGATGCCAATCAGGCGGTTGTGGTCCACCACCGGATAGACCTTGGGTTTTCCGGCACCCAGGTTCTGGGCCAGATCCACCACGGACATTTCCGGTGATATGGTCACCGGATTGCGGAACATGACGTCATCTACCAACGGATCACCTTCGTGGTGATAGTTACTCACCAGCAGGGCATGGATACAATCCTGCTCCGAGATGAAACCGATAACCTTGCGGTGGTCATCCACAACCGGCAAGCCCGTTACGTGGTTGTGAAGCAACGTCTTAACCACTTTGGTTAACCGCGTGCCACAGCGCACAGGCTCGATGTGATTCCACATGACATCGGATACTTTCAATGATTGCATTGGCAGGCTCCCTGACCAGTAATGTTCCGGATACTTCCTTCTATAAACATAGGCAATGGGGGCGAAAACTGGAAGTATAAACCTCACAGCTGCGATCGGTTTCGCGTTCACGAGCAATGATCAATGCCCGTGGAACAACGACTGCGCCATGGTCTCAAAGCCAATGGCCGCAAAATGCGGCAGCAACGGTTCAGGAAGGTCATGGCCCATACCCTCGATCATTTCAATACGGGCATGGGGCATCAGGTAAGCCAGCTGCTCTGCTGCCACCGGCCGCACTAGCGGATCAGCCTTGCCATGGATCACCGAGACCGGTACCCGGATACGCCGTGTCGCCGACGACAGGCTGCCAGTGGCCAGGATGGCACGGGTCTGGCGCAGGATCCCGGCAGGATGATAGCTGCGCCGGTAATCCCGCACGATTCGATCCCGCACGTCCTGTTCCCGGGGCGGAAAACCGGGGCTCTGGATGGCCTTCCAGAAATCCAGGGAGCGGGCCACCACCGATGCTTCATCGTGACCTTTGGCACCAACGCCGGCCAGGCGCCAGATCAGCGTCGATCTTGGCATTGGCAGGCGCGGACTGTTAGTGGATGTCATGATCAGGGTTGCTGAGCGCACGCGTTCCGGGTGGTTCGCTGCCACCAGCTGGCTGATCATGCCGCCCATGGAAACACCCACCAGATGGGCACTGGCCAGGCCCAGAGCATCCATCACCTGACAAACGTCATCCGCCATATCGTGGAGAGTATAGGGCGCATCGATTGGCAGCCCCATCCGATGCCTTGCCATCACGGCTACCGGGTGCCCCACAAGGCGGTCTTCCAAATGAGAGGACAGGCCAATGTCACGGTTATCAAAACGAATGACCCGGAAGCCTTCATTTGCGTACTGGTCCAGCAACGCCTCCGGCCAGAGGGTCATCTGCGCTCCCAGTCCCATGACAAATATCACCGGTTCACCGTCGGGATTGCCACGGCTTTCCACGCAAAAGGACAGGGCACCGGCCTGGACATGAACGCTTTCAGGCATGGATAAGACTCCGGATAAAACCAGCCTACAGCTTAACCCGGGAACCCGCTTATCCAATAGCTCTGAAGGCCTATGGTGCGCCAGAGCCGGAAAATCTTCGCCGTGAATATTTACAGACGAAAATAAGCGTATAAACTCAAAAGGTTACACGCTTACGCGAAGCCGAAACCCGTTCCGGCTGTTTTCGCGGATGGCGCCTTCAAACCATGGCAGAAACACAGGGAGATTCCCATGGAAGCCTTAGAGTCTTTTTTTAGCAGCATAAACGCACTGGTATGGGGTCCCCCCATGCTGGTGATGATTCTCGGTGTCGGACTGTTCCTGAGCATCGGCCTCAAACTGATGCCGGTTCTGAAACTCGGTGCCGGTTTCCGGCTGATGTGGAAAGGCCGTACCGGTATCGAATCGGACGGTGAAATACCTCCGTTTCAGGCCCTGATGACCGCACTGTCTGCCACGGTCGGTACCGGTAATATTGCCGGCGTTGCGACTGCGGTGTTTCTGGGCGGGCCAGGGGCGCTGTTCTGGATGTGGCTGACAGCCCTGGTGGGGATGGCCACAAAATACTCGGAGGCGGTACTGGCAGTCCGTTTCCGGGAAGTGGACGAGCGCGGCGCCCACGTGGGTGGCCCGATGTATTACATCCGAAACGGGCTTGGTAAAAAGTGGGCCTGGCTGGGCGTGCTCTTTGCCATATTCGCTGCGGTGGCAGCCTTCGGCATAGGCAACACCGTGCAGGCCAATTCCGTGGCCGATGTCCTTCAGACCAATTTTGCCCTGCCGCACTGGGTAACGGGCCTGGTACTGATGGTGCTGGTGGGCCTGGTACTGATTGGCGGCATCAAACGCATCGGGCACGTTGCAAGTGCCCTGGTACCGTTTATGGCCATCGCTTATGTTCTGGTGGGTCTGGTGGTACTGGCGATTAACGCCAACCAGCTTCCGGGCGCCATCGCCATGGTGTTCACCCACGCCTTCAGCCCGGTGGCGGCTGAGGGTGGCTTCGCAGGCGCCGCGGTATGGGCTGCCATTCGCTTCGGTGTGGCCCGGGGTATTTTCTCCAACGAGGCGGGCCTGGGATCTGCGCCCATCGCTCACGCCGCAGCGCAGACCAAAAACCCGATCAACCAGGGTATGGTCGCCATGCTGGGCACCTTTATCGACACCATTATCGTGTGCAGCATCACCGGCCTTGTCATTATCAGTTCCGGGGCCTGGACGTCCGGCGAGACCGGTGCCGCGCTGACCTCCCTGGCGTTTGAGACAGGTCTGCCCGGGTTCGGCAATTACGTTGTCGCCATTTCCCTGGCGATTTTTGCGTTTACCACCATTATCGGCTGGTCGTTCTATGGTGAACGGTGTATTGAGTTCCTGTTTGGTGTAAAGGCCATTGTGCCCTACCGCATTGTCTGGATCCTCGCTATCCCGGTCGGCGCCACCATCAACCTGGGCCTGATCTGGCTGATCGCAGACACGCTCAACGCCATGATGGCCCTGCCCAACCTGGTGGCATTGCTGTTACTCAGTCCGGTGGTGTTCAAGCTGACCCGCGAGCATTTCGAGAAAGAGCGCTCCCTCGGTGTGAATGAATGAACCGCTGGTGGCGGGTGAGGTAGATCAACTACCCTTGGTTTTCTCTCACTCGTCACCACTGTTTATCATATAGACTGAGCTATTATGCCGGCGTTTCTATGAGGCCGGGTTTTGTATCGCCAAAGGAGGAAACACCATGAGTTTACGTCTGGGAGATACCGCACCGGATTTTGAGCAGGATTCCAGTGAAGGCAGGATCCGTTTTCACGACTGGCTGGGCGACGGCTGGGGCGTATTGTTTTCGCACCCGGCGGATTTTACGCCTGTATGCACCACCGAGCTGGGGCTGACCGCCAAGCTGAAGGACGAATTTGCCAAGCGTAATGTCAAGGCGATTGCCCTGAGTGTCGACCCGGTGGATTCTCACAAGGAGTGGATCAAGGACATCAACGAAACCCAGGGCTGTGCAGTGAACTTTCCGATCATTGCCGACCATGACCGGAAAGTGTCTGATCTGTATGACATGATCCACCCCAACGCCAACGACACCCTGACGGTTCGTTCGCTGTTCGTGATCGACCCGAACAAGAAGATCCGGCTGATGATCACCTATCCGGCCAGCACCGGTCGTAACTTCAACGAAGTTCTCAGGGTGATTGATTCACTGCAGATGACCGACGAACACAAAGTAGCTACACCGGGTAACTGGGAAGCCGGTGGCGATGTGGTCATCGTGCCGTCTCTGCAGGATGAGGACGAGATCAAGGAACGTTTCCCCAAAGGCTACAAGGTAGTGAAGTCCTACCTGCGGATGACGCCGGATCCACGCTCCAACTGGAGTGGTGACTGATCTCGCCAAAACTGACCCACTGAAACAGGAAAGCCGGGCATTTGCCCGGCTTTCCTCGTACTGTTTCCAGATAAATTCAGAACGCCGGTACCACGGCTCCCTCGTAGTTTTCTTCGATGAAGCTCCGTACGTCCTCGGAGGTCAGCGCTTCGGCCAGCTTCTGAATGGCTTCTTCGTCAGCACGGTCTTCATGGGCCACCAGAATGTTTACGTAAGGTGACTCTGCACCTTCAATCACCAGCGCATCCTCTGTCGGTTTCAGGCCCGCTTCCAGTGCGTAGTTGGTGTTGATCAACGCCAGGTCTACCTGGTTGAGAATACGAGGCAGGGTCGCTGCTTCCAGCTCTTTGAACTCAAGGTTTTTGGGATTTTCGGCGATATCTCGAGGTGTCGCAGTGATCTTGCTGTTATCTTCCAGAGTAATCAGTCCGGCCTTTTGCAGCAGCAACAGTGCACGGCCGCCGTTGGTAGGGTCATTAGGTATTGCAACCGTGTCACCATCCTTCAGCTCGTCAAGAGAATCGATCCGGCTGGAATAGGCGCCGAACGGCTCAACATGCACACCGATAACACTAACCAGGTTGGTACCACGGCCATCGTTGAATTCGTCCAGGTACGGCTGATGCTGGAAGAAATTCGCGTCCATCCGCTTCTGGTCTACCTGCACGTTGGGCTGAACGTAATCGGTGAATACTTTAACGTCCAGCTCCACACCCTGTTCCGCCAGCTTGGGCTTAACGAATTCCAGGATTTCAGCGTGGGGTACCGGAGTGGCGGCTACCGAAAGTTCTTCAGCGGATACGGCGCCAGAGAAAGTGGCTGCGGCAGCCAGCCCTACTAATGTTTTCTTGAGGTTCATAGATCTGTTCTCCTGTTGAAATTCGACAACGAATGGGTCTAGTCGGGGATTACGGCCTGCGGTTGGAAACAGCTTCCGAAAAACGCCCGTAAATACATCCATGTAGGGCTCGGTCGCGCCATCCATGGCGCTCCACGTTTTCGGAAGCTGTTTCCACCCGCAGACCTATTCCGAACTTTCGTTACTTTCGGCTGAAATATAGAACAAGGCGATCACCCGCCATTTGCAGCAGCTGAACAAAGATAACTAACAGTGCAACCGTGATCACCATTACATCAGTTTGAAACCGCTGATAACCGAAGCGGATGGCCAGATCACCGAGGCCACCACCGCCAACAACGCCCGACATCGCTGCGTAAGAAACCAGCGTGATGGCCGTTACGGTAATACCGGCGATGATGCCGGGCAAGGCCTCGGGCAGCAAGGCACCAAAAACAACCTGCTTTACCGTTGCGCCCATGGCCTGCGTGGCTTCGATGATGCCCCGGTCTACTTCCCTCAGGGAAGTTTCCACCAACCGTGCGAAGAACGGCGCACCGCCTGCTACCAGTGGCGGAATAGCACCGGCCACACCCAGCGATGTTCCGATCAGCATTACGGTGAACGGGATCATTACGATCAGCAGGATGATAAAGGGTACGGACCGTAGCACGTTTACCACGAACGACAGCACCGCATAAGCTACGGGCTGCTCAAGCAGCTGGCGCTTGCCGAACAGAAACAGCAGTACTCCCAGCGGCAACCCGATCAGTACACTGAACAGCAGTGACATGCCCACCATCACCAGGGTGTCCCAGCTGGCCCAGCCTATTTCTGTCCAGTCTACATTCGTCAGCAGGTCTCCCATCAAGGCTTCCATCAGCGCAGCACCTCCACGTGAACATCCGCCGCTTCAAAGGCGTTCATGGCGATATCGAGATCACCGCCTACCAGTGACAGGGTCAGCTGGCCGTAGGGGGTGTCCTTGATGTGGTCAATGCGGCCGGACAGGATACTGAAATCCACGCCGGATTCCCTCGCGACACTGCCCAGCAGCGGCGTGTAGGTGGATTCGCCGCGGAAGGTCAGGCGCAGGATGCGTCCCGGTGCCTGTGCCAGGTCCCGTTGCATGTCCTCCCGGTCGATGCTCTCGCTCTCGAAGACAAAATCCCGGGTGGTGGGGTGCTTCGGATGCAGGAAGACATCGCTGACGGCGCCCATTTCCACGACTTCACCGGCGTCCATCACCGCTACGCGGTCGCAGACCCGGCGTACCACGTCCATTTCGTGGGTGATGAGCACAATGGTCAGGCCCAGCTCGCGGTTGATGTCTGCCAGCAGCTTCAGTACCGACTGGGTGGTTTGCGGATCCAGGGCGCTGGTGGCTTCGTCACACAGCAGGATTGTCGGGCGGCAGGCGAGAGCGCGGGCAATACCCACGCGCTGCTTCTGCCCGCCGGAGAGCTGCGACGGGTATTTGTTCGCCTGGTCTACCAGGCTGACACGCTGCAGCAGCTCGTTCACCCGATCACGGATTTCGGTGCGGGAATAGATACCGGCCAGTTTCATGGGGAAGGCGATATTATCCGCCACGGTTTTCGAGGACAGCAGATTGAAATGCTGGAAGATCATCCCTACCTTGCGGCGAAAAGCCCGCAAGTCACTGGCGTTGTAGCCGGTGATATTTTCGTCATCGATCAGGATGCGGCCGCCGGTAGGAGGCTCCAGCAGGTTGATCAGACGCACGAGGGTGGATTTGCCCGCCCCGGAGTGGCCGACGATGCCAAACACTTCGCCGGTTTCAATGGTCATACTGGTCGGGTGCAACGCGGGGATCGCCCGCCCACCTACCTGGTAGGACTTCTGTACCTGGTCAAATACAATCACAGCTTTGCCTTGTGAGCGCGTTGTCAGCACCTCGTGGGTGCAACGTTAAAGCGCGCGATTATAAACCAATCGGCCATCAAACCCGAATCCGGGGCCTTGGTATATCCCCGTACACCATTCGTTACCTGACACGAGCCGCCTTACTGAACTAAACTCGTCCTTTAAAAGAACCTTTTAATACCCCCTCCGAGGCGCACGATATTTTGACCACAAAACCCGAGACTCCGCCCTCAAGGATGAATTCCACCCAGGCATGGGTCACGTATCTGAGCAAGGTTGAGCTGCCGGTGCTGGCAAACACGCTCCGCAGGATCGACGAACTCACCGATAGCAGCAACAGCACAGTCAACGAACTGGCCAACGTCATTCTTAATGACGCTCAGCTTACGTCCCAGGTTCTGCGGCTTTCCAATACGGTGTTCTATAACCAGACCCGCACCCAGGTAAGCACCGTCAGCCGGGCCATCACCCTGATCGGTTTTGACGCGGTGAAGTCCATGGCCATCTCCTCTCTGATTGTGGACTCCCTGCTCGCACGCAACGACCGGCCCCACCTGCTTCGCTGCCTGGCCCGCGCCATTCACGCCGCCGTTCAGGCCCGCTGCCTGCTGCCAAAGCGTAACGAACATGCACTCGAAGAGGTTTTCATCGGGGCACTGCTGATGAACATCGGCGAGCTGGCATTCTGGTCCTGCGAGACCGAGCAGGCGGCTGAGCTGGAAGCGAAACTGCGCGCTGATGAACCACCGGTGGAGGCGCAGAAAGCGGTGCTTCACACCACCTTCTCCGAGATCACCCGGGGCCTGGTTGACGCCTGGTCACTGGGACCGTTCATCAAGGAAGTGGTAGCACCGGGGCAGCCCAATTCAAAGGCAGCCAGCCTGGTCCGTCACTCCGTTGAGATGGCGAAGCTGTCCGAGAACGGATGGCGCGGCAAGGAAATGGAAGCAGTGATGGAGGCTCTGGGCAATGACATCGGAGAAAACCCCGCCGCGGTCCGGGATCGGCTCAAGGTCAATGCCGGCGAAGCAGCCCGGGTGGCGGTTTCACTGGGCATTCCACAGGTGACCGCCCTGATGCCCGGCAGTCAGTCGGATACCGGGAAGGAAGCCGCGCAAGCGCCAGAGGTGGACCCTATTCTGCAGCTGCAGATTCTCCGGGACCTGACCCACAGCCTGACCGACAAACCGGATATCAACGAGGTGTGTCAACTGGTCATCGAAGGTATACACCGGGCCGTGGGGATGCAACGGGTGGTGCTGTTGATGAGCGACCGCAGCGGGTTGGAACTGATTCCCCGTAAACTGGGGGGCAAGGGTACCGAGAGCTGGAAAGACAGTTTCACCGTGCGCAAGGACGGCACGGGTCCGCTGGGTGCTTTGCTGCCCCATGCAAGTTGTTACGTCTACCAGCCCAAGTCAGGGAAAGAAAACGTCCCCTATGATCGCTGGCTGGGCAGTGTGCCGGCACTTGTCGGCCCTTTAAAAGCCAAGGGGCGACTTGTGGGCCTGTTCTATGCCGACAATGCGGCCGCCGACTACGTGCCCTCTGAGGACCAGCTAACGGCGTTCGGCCACTTTGTCCAGAACGCCCAGCTGTGCATTACGCTGCTGTCGAGCAACTGATCCGCTATCGGCGGATCAGAGCTCATACAACTTGGCTACGTGCAGGATCGGACCGGTGGGCGCGCCCGTCGGTGACCCGCCCAGGGGCTCCAGGCTGATGGCCAGGGTCCGGCTGTTGCTGAGCAGCTCCCGGGTCTCGTCGTCGAGGGTAACCTGGTAGGTATCACCCACTGGCATTACCCCCAGTGACACCGGCTGACCATCCTCCGGCACTATCCAGAGCTCATAATCCTTGCCCTGCTCAGCCGCTGTGGCGGCGACAGGCCGCAGTTTCAGCTGCCTTTCAAACGCAGACTCGCTTACCAGCCACAATGGATCGCTCAGGTCCGCCTGCACAATCGCACCAGACAAGCGTTGGTCATCCTGCGGTGCCGGTTGCTGCAGCAGAACAACCGCCAGCACCAGTGCTGCTGCCGTTGCAACCAGGCTCCAGCCGGGCCATATCCAGCGGCCAGCGCCGTCATTGGCCGCAGTCACCGGTTTCGTGTCCCGGCTTTGCGGCCATAGCCGCCGCTCAATACCCGACCATACCGAGGCCGGAGGAGTTTCTTCCTCTATCCGCGCACCCAGGTGCCCCAGTTTTTGCTCCCAGAACCAGACCTCCTGACGGACCCGGACCGACTCCATCATCCAGCGCTCAAACCTGCGGCGAGCGTGCCCCCGGAGGGAGCCCAGAACATATTCTGCCGCCAGTGCTTCAATTCTTTCCGGTGTCTTTTTCATCGCTCCAGGCACCTCTTCAGAGCCATCAGACCGCGTCTGATCCAGCTTTTGACGGTTCCAACAGGAGAGCTCAACGCCTCTGACAGCTCATCGTGGGTAAAGCCCCGGTAATACGACAGCAGAATGCTGTCCCGCTGTGACTCGGACAATTCCTCAAGGCAGCCGGTAAGTTCAGCTGCCCCCGCACTGCGAAGTGAGACATCCAGAGGTCCTTCGCGCCCGTCTTCCATATGGTCCAGGTGGCTATCGCCTGATGTCTGCTTCGCCTTACGGGACCTCATCAGGTCCAGAGTGCGGTAACGGGCAATGGTCAGCATCCAGCTCAGGGGTGCGCCACGCTCGTTGTGGTACTCACCGGCATGGTGCCAGATCTGCACAAAGGCATCCTGTACCGCCTCTTCGGCGAGATCCCGCTGGCTGGCCAGCTTCAGGCATAGCCCGAACATCCTGCCAGAGACTTTGTCATACAGTCGCTGGAACGCCTGCCGGTCCTCACGGGCGACTGCAATCAGCAGCCCCATGAGTTCGTCCTGTTCGGTATCGATGGCCGTCATATCCGTTTCCACTTGTTTGTTTTCAGATTTTCTATCGGTATTACGGTCCTTATCGCCGTAACGATGCACCCCGGAAACAACCGTGGCAAATTTTTTGATGACAACTGCATCTTTCGTTGCGCCCGCTCCGTTCCCTCCTCTGCAACATCAATAACAGAAGAGGAAAATGGAATGAACACACTGTTTAAACGCTCCGGCCTCGCACTTGCGGTAGCCGGACTCTGCCTGACCACCGGCCTGACACAGGCTTCCAGCCACCGTGAAGCACCTTTTATTACAGAAGTGCCCAAAGTCGACGGTACCGATTTCTACATGTTCCGCAGTTACGAGACCGGACGTGAAGCCTTCGTCACCCTTATCGCCAACTACTTGCCGTTACAGGACGCTTACGGCGGCCCCAATTACTTCGATCTGGACGAGGATGCCGTTTACGAAATCCACATCGATAACAGTGGTAACGCGCAGGAAGACCTCACCTTCCGTTTCCAGTTCTCCGACATACTGAACGACATCCAGCTGCCGGTCGGGCCTGACGGCCAGCAGGAAATGGTTTCGGTGCCGCTCAAGAACATCGGCGATGCCAGCAATGGCGATAATGTTCAGTTCAGCCAGGAATACACCGTATCGGTGATCCGTGGTGACCGCCGTACCGGCACTGTGCAGACCGCCACCAATGCCAGCACCGGTACCGATACCTTTGCCAAGCCGCTGGACAACATCGGAGGCAAGTCGTTCGCAGACTACGAAGGCTATGCCAATGGGCATATCTTTGACATCGCCATTCCCGGCTGTGGCACCAACGGCCAGGTGTTTGTGGGACAACGCAAGGAAGCATTCGCGGTCAACCTCGGCGAGATTTTCGATCTGGTAAACACCAACCCCCTCGGCCCCCGCAATGGCGAAGGCCCGGGTGACCTTGCCGACAAGAACGTGACCTCATTTGCGCTGGAAGTGCCCACCGCTTGCCTGACAGGCACTGCAGCAACGGCCTCTGGCGACCCTGTGATCGGTGGATGGACCACCGCCAGCGTGCGTCAGGCCCGGGTAATCAACCCGGCACCGACGGCAAACGGCAAGGGGGCTACGGTAGAGGGCGGCGCCTGGACCCAGGTATCCCGTCTGGGTATGCCGCTGGTCAACGAGGTGGTCATCGGTCTGAAAGACAAGGACGGGTTCAACACCAGCGAACCCAAGGATGACGGCCAATTTGCCACCTATGTCACCCACCCGACATTGCCGGAACTACTGGAAATACTCTTCCCGGTGGAGGCGCCCAATAATTTCCCACGTAATGACCTGATCACCGCATTCCTGACCGGTGTGCCGGATCTGAACGGGCCTGATGGCGTCACAGCGTCGGAAATGTTGCGCCTGAACCCGGCCATCGCAACCACCGCAGCGGCCATCCAGAACGATCTGGGTGTGCTTGGTGGTGACAATGCCGGCTTCCCCAATGGCCGTCGCCCGGTGGATGACACCGTAGACATCTCGCTGCGTGTCGCCATGGGCGTATTGGCGGATCCCGCCGACGCACCGGATGGTGATCTTAAGTACACGGACGGCGTTCAGCTGGACCCGACCGAGCTCAGGGAAACCTTCCCGTACCTGGCCACCCCGATCGCGGGCTCACCCAACAGCTAACAGGAGGCCATGATGAAATTATTTCTTAAAACAGCTTGCCTGGTTGTGGTGACAGTCACGCTCACTGGCTGCTTTAACGGCTCCAGCAGCGACCGGTCACCAAGGCCGGACCCGTCTGTTGATTTCACGGCTTTCGTGAAAACACAGATTGAAAACACCGATAACACTCGCGAAGCGGTCCAGATCAACAAACAGGAGTTCAGCTTCAATGACCAGAATAATGAACAGGCTTTCGACGATCTGTTCATGCAATAAGACCCGATGCCGGCTCTCAGTGCCGGCGAGCACATTCCCTGCCCGACCGGGCAGGGCTTTTTGTGTTGGGCTGTTGCTGTTGACAGGGCTGGCTGGTTTCAGCACCTGTGCAACCGCCGCACCGGGTCCCATTGAGACAGATTTCGACAATACCGACATTCTCGTTGAGCTGCCGGAGCCGGCCCTGACCGCTCCGGCAACACCGGATTCACCGGAACAGCTGGCAGACCTTGTTCGCCGCCAGATTGACCGGGCCAGAAGCAGCGGTGATCCACGTTTCCTCGGCTATGCCGAAGGCGCACTGCAGCAGTGGCAGGGCAAGATGACCGACCGGCTACTGGTGCTGAGGGCCACCCTGGCGCAAAGCCTGCACCGTTTTGACAGGGCCAGGAACGATCTCGACAGCGTCATCTCCGGAGCCGGCAACCCACAGCAAAAGACTCAGGCGATGCTGCTGCTTGCCAACCTGGAAACCGTGCAGGGAAACTACAGGGCCGCCCGAACGCACTGTAACCACTTACAGCAACGCCATCCCGGATTGATTGCCGCGAGCTGCCTCGCCCAGCTGGATGCCCGCACAGGCAGCCCCCGGAAAGCCTATCAGGCCCTCCAGCACCACGCCGCCGCTGCGAGAACCGACCCCACCAGCCAATTGTGGGCAGAGGGAACTCTGGGCGATATTGCGGCGCAACTGGGCAAGCCCGAGGCGGCTGACCACTGGCAGGCAGTGCTCAGCGTGAGCCCCGACGACCTTTACACCCGTACCCAATTAGCGGACTGGCATCTTGGCCAGAATCAGACCGAAAGAACACTGGTCCTGACGGAAGGTTACGAAGACGTGGACGCCCTTGCTGTTATCAGGGCGATCGCCATGGCCCGTTCGGGGCACCCGGCTGCCGGGACACTGGCAGAGCGTCTCAGGGAGCGTTTCGCGGAAGCCCGGTGGCGCGGCAACCTTCTTCACCAGCGGGATCTGGCCCGCTTCCAGCTTGATATCGAGAAAGATGCCGAAACTGCACTGTCGTTTGCGCAAAGCAACTGGCGTGAACAGCGCGAGCCCCTCGATACCCGCCTGCTGCTCCGTGCCGCACACGCAGCGGGTGATGACCAGCCAGCACAGCAGGTCAGGTTGTGGCTGCAGGAACACGCTCAAACCGATGCCCGTTACCCGGAGTCTGGATCATGAAACAGTCGGAGCACCTGGCGCCATTTGCGCTACTGACAGGTCTGCTATTGCTGCTGATTTCCAGTGCCGTGCAGGCCCATAAGGCCAGCGACAGCTTTATCTACGTGGATCAGCACCAGTCCGAAATCCGAATTGATGTGGCGTTGCGGGACCTGGCGCTGGTGCTGCCACTGGACCGAAACGGGGACCAGAAACTCAGCGGCTCCGAACTACGGGCCAGCCGCGACCGGATAACCCGATGGACAGAGCAGGGGATCACGCTCTCCAATGCCAGTGGCGATTGTCGGATGACAGGGCAACAATGGGGTCTCTCCAGCCATAGCGACGGGCCCTATGCTGCCAGTCGCTACACGGTGGACTGCCCCGACGGCTCGGTACCCGAAACCCTGGAATACCGGCTCTTGTTTGCCCAGGACCCGTTGCATCGTGGCCTGGTCAGCCTTGAATCCGGCGAATTCAGCACGCTGGGCGTATTGGCACCGGACAACCGTCACTTTTCACTGACTTCCGAAGGAGCGCCAGGCAACCTGGCACTGTTCGGAGCCTTTGTGTACCAGGGCATCGTCCACCTGTTGATCGGCCTTGATCACATCCTGTTTCTGTTGGTGCTGATGCTGCCGGCCACATTGGGTAAGCCCAACGGCACAGAGCGAGCCGGGCTGAAGCCGCGACTCCGGGAACTGACCGGTATCGTCACCGCCTTTACTGTTGCTCACTCCATGACTCTGGTTCTGGCGGCGCTTGAGATCGTGCGACTGCCGATTGCCTGGGTAGAGGCCGTCATTGCGCTGTCCATTGCCGTAGCGGCGATGAACGTGATGTGGCCCGTACTGGGCAAAAAGACCTGGAAGCTGGCGTTCGGGTTCGGGCTGATACACGGTTTCGGCTTTGCCAGCGTGTTGGGAGACCTCACCAGCGGCATATCGCAGACTGTCCTGGCCCTCGCCGGATTCAACATCGGTGTGGAGCTCGGGCAATTGGTGCTGCTGATTCTTCTGTTTCCGATATTCTATCTGTGGGGGAAAACAAACCATTACGGCAAGGCTGCCGTACCGGTGATGCTGATTGCCGTTGGTGCAGTCAGCCTGTATTGGGTTGCGCAGAGGGTAACTGCGATCTGAGGCTCAGGGCCCCGGTATCTTGCGATATCCGGGGGCTGCAGTGGGCTATTTGATCAGTGCAGGGCCCGGAGTTGACGCGGATACAATGCCGCACTGACTTCCGGTTCCTCCAGCAGATCCGCCAGTTCCATATCCACCTCGGTTTCCTGGCCTTCGTCAGGCAGGGGCTCGAACAGGGTGTTCAGCCATGAGGTCACAGAAGGCGCTTCATCACGACCATACTCCGTGGACAGGGCCTTTATGCGGCGGAAGCCGATGATCCGCTGGTGCTTCGGATCACGGATCTGCTCAAAGCCACGCCAATAGATCCGGTCGCGGGTGTGCAGCTGGACAAACAGTGTGTCGATGGGCTCGGCCGGATCTTCGCCGCGCACCGGTTCATCGTCACTGTCTTCAGCAGCCAGGGAATCTTCAGACACTGTGTCGGCCTTCGCCGGCTTTTTGTTGCGGATGGTGGTCCACGCCGGATAGAGCACGGCCACCGCATCGGCTTCTACATGCTCGCGGGCGGCGCGGAGGATCAGTCCCCAGCGGGCCTTGTCGGCATCGGTTTCAAGAGAGTTAATGGGCAAGTCGTAGCTTTGTTCACTGGACAGGACAATGGCCATCATCGGGGCATCAAGCTCCCCCATGGCCTCGGCCTGTGCTACAGACACCAGTTCGTCGATTGCCATCGGTTGGTTCATAATACGCTCGCCTCCTCGATGCCATCAGGGTCTATCAGAGAGAAAGGTTTCCCTCTGATTCACAGCATAGCCTGTTACTGCTACAAAGATAAACGTGGATGCGGTGATCACGGATCACAATTCGTCATTTATTGTTTCTGAGCGTAATGTCAGACCATCGCCTCCAGCAGCTCATAGCGACCAAACCAGGGGCTGGCTTCTTCCAGCTGTGCCGCCATCTGTAGCAATGTGGTTTCATCGCCATGGGGCGCGCCGAACTGCACCCCGACAGGCAGGCCGGAAGCCGTCCAGTACATAGGGACCGACATGGCCGGTGTTCCGGTGAGATTCGCCAACTGGGTAAAGGGGGTGCGGGTCAGACTTTCCAGGGCCATCTGATCTACCTGCCCACTGCGATGCACCAGTTTACCGGCCTTGAGCATCAGCATCAGGCGAGCGGCCAGCTGAAGGTGGCCCGGCGTATCCAGCTCACCAATTTTTGCCGGTAATTGCCCGGCAGTGGGGCAGAGATACATGTCGTAACCCTGAAAAAATGTCCCGAGCGCACGGGCAAAGTCATTCCACTGCTGGCGCCGCCGGACATAATCCGGCATCGGCATGGTCCTGCCAAGCATGGCAAGCAGCCGGGTATCCAGTTCAAAATCTTCATCCCTGGCGCCAAATTCGGCCTTCGCCTTATCCATCAAGGTCGATACTTCACCAAAATAAAGGCCCAGATAACAGCGGGCCAGTGCCATACCATCAAATTCCGGGCGCGCATACTCCACGTCGTGCCCGAGAGCTTCCAGCATACGGGCAGTGTCTTCAACCGCATCCACACACTCCCGCGCCACATCGGTGTCATAGGGAGAGGACGTAAAGACGCCGATTCTGAGGCGTCGCGGTGACTGCTGCATCATCTCTGCATAGGGTGCTGCCGGCGGTGCAATAACGAACGGGTCCCCCACCGCGGGGCCGGACAACACGTCGAGCATGGCGGCGCTGTCCCGTACGGTGCGCGTTACCACGTGGTCAGTTGAGGCACCGGTCCAGGCTTCGCCGACAAAGGGGCCAGAGGAAATACGGCCACGGGAGGGCTTGAGCCCGAACAGCCCGGTGTAGGCAGCCGGAATGCGAATGGACCCGCCACCATCATTGGCACCCGCCATGGGCACGATACCGGCGGCCACCGCAGCGCCGGAGCCACCACTGGAGCCGCCGGGAGTAAGGTCGGTATTCCAGGGATTACGGGAAGGCCCCCAGAGTCTGGACTCCGTCACCGCCTTGAGACCAAACTCGGGGGTCGCAGTACGGCCAAGAAACACCAGCCCGCCTGCACGGGCCCGCCGAACATACTCCGAATCCTGCCGCGCAACGTTGTTTTTCAGCCCACGGCTGCCGAATGTGCAGGGATGGCCCTGCTGCTCCTGGGACAGATCTTTAAGCAGCATGGGAACGCCGGAAAAGGTACCATCAGGCGGGTATGCCTGGCCCAGTGCCTCGGAGAACTGGGGATAGCAGATCGCGTTGAGCTTGCTGTTTACCGCCGCTGCCCGGCTGATAGCCGCCTCAGAGACTTCCCGGGCTGACACTTCGTTACGGCGAATCAGGTCGGCAAGCGCTACCGCGTCGTACCGGAGGTATTCGGATTGCTTCATGATCGATTCCGTTTGTTATTCTTAACTCTGGAGATTGAGGGAACTAGCGTCTATGAACAAGAGTCCCAGGCGTCGCTCACTTGCTGCCGCTTTCGTAGTCATGTCCATTATCGCACCAATTCTGTTCGCCAGCGAACAACCGCCGGAGCCAGCAGATAACTGGACCAGTATCGTCCGCAGCTCTCCCTACTGGGTAAGCCAGGGGGTTTATCACAACATCATCACTATCCGGCGTTGGGTGCTGAAGGAGTCCGGGTACTGCTCTGACACAGATCGCCATATTCTGTTCGATATGCGCGGCCAGTTCCTTGGCTATATTGACGATGAGAGCAGCCGCGAAGGTACCCAGAAGCGCCTGAATGACACCAGGCGTTCACTGGCCGCCAGCGGGCGTGCCGAAAACTGGGCCATCGGCGGCCCTGGCACAACCGGCTACCCTTTTGCACTCGCCTGCGACCAGCCCCACGTCAATCTGGACGAAGCTGTGGCCCGTTATCTCGGCACGCTGCCCTCCGAGCTGATCTGGGGTGCCTGGGATGACCTTTCGTTTGCATCACAGGGTAAACCCGAACCCCTCCACGACGCCCTGATGTATGTCTACGGAACACGCCAGCAACAGCAACGAAATAACGTGCCGGCAACACTGCCGAAATACCTTGCCGGACAGGTGCTGATCGAAAGCAGTGGCCAGCAACGGGCCCACTCCACCGCAGATGCCAAAGGCATACTGCAGCTGTCACCGTCGGCGCTCAGCGACTGCCAGATCAAGCCGTCCAACCACTGGCACCGACTGGCACAGATTGATTGTGCACTCAGGTTAATGAACCAGAATGCGCGCAACCTGCAGGAACCGTTTGACCGGCGCTTTGGCGAGTTACCCGCCGACAAACGCGACCAGCTCTTTACCCTGCTGCTGGTTCAGGCCTATCACGGCGGTGCGGGCCGTGTAGAAGCCTTGCTGGATGATGACACCCTGTCCAGACCTGCCGCCTACTTTGCCCGTGAGCATGAGAACTTCAGCGCCGGGGATATCGCGTTTGGCATGGTATTTCACAATCTGGGACGGGACCGTTTCGGCCTGGCGTCTCTGTACTATGTGGCGGACGTTCAGCTCGCCACGGAGGCGCTGTGCAGCACTGCGCGTCTTGGCAAAACGCCTTTCTGTGAGTAATACCGGGAGTCCGCGTTGGAACTGACACTCATTCCGGAGGGCCTGACCACCACAACCGCCGGCATCCTGCTGATAAGTTCGGTCATAACCTCCATGATCACCGCCAGCCTGGGCGCCGGTGGGGGCGTGCTGTTACTGGTGTTGATGGCATTGTGGATCCCGCCTGCGGCGATCATTCCGGTCCACGGCATGATCCAGCTGGGTTCCAATACGGGACGGGCAACCCTGACCTGGCGCCATACCGACTGGAAAGCCATTGCGGCGTTCGCGCCCGGGGTGCTGGTGGGCGCTGCTCTTGGCGCCTGGGTATTGGTGGATCTGCCAACCTACCTCTGGCAGCTGACGATCGGCCTGTTTGTACTCTACCTGTGCTGGGGGCCGGCATTGCCGCGGGGAGTGTTCGGCAGCACCGGAATATTCCTGGCCTCCGGGCTTACCAGTTTCATCAGCCTGTTTGTGGGAGCAACGGGCCCACTGGTGGCATCCTTTATCAAACAGATGCACGCTGACCGATTCACCACCGTGGCTACTTTTGCTACCGCCATGACGCTTCAGCATGCCCCGAAAGCCCTGGTGTTCGGGCTTGCCGGCTTTATGTTCCGGGACTGGCTATTGTTTATCCTCGCAATGATTGCCTTCGGTTTTGCCGGTACCTGGCTGGGGCTTCATGCACTCAGCTCCATGAGCAACCGGCACTTCACCCGCATGTTCAATATCCTGCTCACGCTACTGGCCCTGCGTCTGCTCTGGCAGGCAGGGGGCTCCGCAGGCTGGTGGTAGAGCTCTTCACGGGGCCGGGTCAGAGAGGGCGGGTCTGATCCGGCAGAGGAACGGTCACTACCTGGTTGCGACCACGGGCCTTGGCGGCATAAGTACCATCATCGGCTCTTGCCATTACCTCACGGGGGCCGTAATCGGCTTTGGACATTTCCGTCAGACCAATGCTCGCCGTGACACCAAAGGATTTGCCGTCCTGCTCGATGCGGATGGATTCAATGCCCCGGCGAATGGTTTCTGCCAGTTCCTCAGCGCGCTGCAGACCACAGGCGGGCAGAATAATGCCGAACTCATCACCACCTAAGCGAGCTGCTGTATCAGATTGCCTCACGGACGCCCTGAGCAGATCCGAAAGACGCCCGAGCAGGTCATCCCCCATCAGGTGCCCACCTTCGTCATTGACCGGTTTGAAGTGGTCCAGGTCAATCAGCATCAACACACTGGAAACCGTCTTTTTGCTGGCATCGCCCAGGCATTTCACCAGGGATGAGTTGAAGGCACGTCGGTTGAGCAACCCGGTGAGGCTGTCGTGGGTTGCCTCCCAGGACAGCCGCTCTTCTTCACGACGGCGCTCGCTGTCATCCCGGATCACCAGTATCAGCTGATGATTGTCACTGCCCCGGTGCAGGTGCAGCATGGCAAGGTCCACATCGAAAGCCCGCCCGCGATTGTTCCTCATCGTCGCGTAAAGGCTGTCTGCATCTGCGCTGCGCAGGTAGTCGTCTGGCTCCCAACGGTGGTTTTCGCTTTCTATCTCGACGCGCTCAAAGAAATTGGCCTGCTCGCACCCCTCCGGCAACCCCAGGAAACCACAGGCAGCCGCATTGGCATAGCGGATAACACCGTCGACATCCAGCATCAACACACCTTCCTGAAGGACACCAAGAATGCTGTCGGCCCGCTCCTGCTCTTCAGCCAGTTCCGCCTCGATTTCCAGTTCATGGGTGATATCCCGAACCACCGTAATGGTACCCAGCGTTCGCTCTTCCGTACCAAATACTGCCGTCATCACATCCGCCCACACCAGTTGCTGGTCGTTCCGGGTCTTCAGGCGGAAACGACCGAGGAAAACAGCGTTGTTATTCAGCGCCCCCCTCCAGTCGTCCACGGCACTGGCACGGTCCTGCTCATACACCTTTTCAATCAGCGGCGTATGCAGCAGGTCATTGGCATCTATTCCGACAATCCGTTCGAAAGCAGGGTTAACGAATTCAATCCGGCCCAGTACATCGGTCTGGATAATGCCAATTGGCGCACTCTGGGTAAGAGAACGGAAGAACGCCTCACGCTCCGCCAGCGATGCCATCACTTCATCCCGTTCTTCCATAACGGTGTTGAAGGTTTCTGCCACCTGGCGGATTTCCGAACCGCCGGCAACGTCCACAGGCTCGGTGCGAATCCCCAGATGACGCTCACTGATCTGCAGCCCGAGTTTGTCAAGGGGCGCCATCAGGCGCCGGAACACCACCAGCGCCAGCGGTGCCGCTACCAGAATGACAATCAGCAACACCAGTACAAAACTGTCAGTCAGCCGGCTGACAGGTGCATAGGCTTCCCGTTCGGGCCATACGGCAGCCACAAACCAGGGCACCTGGGACATCTGCCGTATCGACATAATGGTATCCGTACCTTCCTGGTTGCTGGTTCTCAGTGTGCCTTCAAATCCTCCCATGGCATCACGCAGTACCGGGTTTTCGAGCCGTAGTGGGGTCATTGTTTCACCAGTTCGCCCGTGGGCAAGGGTCACACCGTTGCGGGTCGCAATGCCGATATAGCCGGTCTTGCCGATGCGCACCCCGCTTATTTCCTTCATGAAATTGTCTCCGGCAAGAAGCACTGCACCACCGAGAACCCCGATAAACCGCTGACGATGATCAAAAATGGGCGAGGTAACCATGATCGCCGGCTGGTCCTGGTAGTTCGACACATAGGGTTCGCTGATAACCGGAGTCAGCTGGTTCGAGGTTTGCTGGAAATACTGGCGCTCACTCACGTTCAACCCGACCTGCTGGTATTGCTCCGGGTATTCGGCAATAACATCGCCGCTGGTATCGAACAGGTAGATCCCGTCAAACAGATGCTGGAGCGCAATTTCACGTCGGATGAGTACGCGGGCCCGGGCGGTCAGTACGCTCTCTTCCATGGCAAACCCCTCGGCAACATGGGCGAGCATATTCCGTCGTTGCGCGAGGCGCGTATCCAGATCACCAGCGACGAGATCTGCGATCGTCTCAACCTGCTCGCTGGCCTGGGCCTCAAGTTCAGCACGACTGACCAGTGAGCTGACCACCGCCACCGCCACCGCTGAAAGCACAATGGCAAAGAGCACAAAGGCGACAGCCCGGTTGACGAGACTGACAAACCAGCGCTTCCTCATCACGGCGAGCAGCCCCCCGATTCCGAAAACCGTTGGCGGAACACAATAAATGTTTCACAGGGGGTACCAGACATCTGGCTCACAGGGCAAAGCACCGTTTGTTGTAATTAGTTGTAATTGATCGTCATTCAATAGTTTAACAGACAGTTGGCAACCAGGAGGTTACAGGACTTGCAAATTCAATGATAATCGTTATTATTTAGATCTATTTAACGATTGAGGTTCTCCTGATGTCAGACCCCCTGCTCACCGACGCCACCGGACTCAGTGCCGGCCCGGTCAGTCAGCTGATGGAAATGGGCGGCCCTGTAATGATGGTGCTGCTGGCAATTGCAGTTGCGGGCCTGGTGACCTTCGTTTACCTCATGTTATTCGGGACTTTTTTTGCCCCCAGATTCACCGCAAAACTTAAAAAGGCCATTACGGTTTGGCAACAAAAGCCCGGCAGTGAAGTGCCCGGTCAGCTGCAGCGCAACGCCGGCCGCTACCGCCGTCTGAACCCGCTGCATGGTCTGGTTGTTGATACCATGAACGCCCGCCTGAAAGGCACCGACCCACAGCATATCCGGGAAACCGTCGCCAGGGACGCCCACCACGCCCTGGAGCCTTTTGAGGCGCCACTGAAAATCATTGAGGTGATCGCTGCACTGGCACCGCTACTGGGACTGCTGGGCACGGTAATGGGCATGATGGAAGCGTTCAGCGCCATGGCCGCCACCGAAGGCCGGGCCAATGCGTCCCAGTTGAGCGGAGGCATATACGAAGCCCTGACCACCACCGCAGCGGGCCTGGTGATTGCCATTCCGTTTGCCGCTCTGGCAGCCTGGATAGAATTCCGTCTTCGGCGGATCCAGAAAACCATCAACAGTGCGCTCGTCAGCGTATTATCCGTGCCACTGGGAGCGCCCGAAAGCTACGAAGTCACGGAGAACGCAGAACCTGGGACAGACACCACGCATGCTTCCCGTCGTTTTGCCAATTATTCCGGAACCGGACAGCAGGGCCGCCTGGCCAATGCAACTGGTTGAACCAAGACCGGCACGGCCGGTTCCCATCCGCATTACCCCATTGATTGATGTGGTTTTTATCCTGCTGGTGTTCTTCATGCTCACCAGCCGCCTGCTGCCCGTGAGCTTCATGGAGCTGAGCAACAGCACCGGCGATACCAGCCCGGTCACCGGAGAACCCGTGCCCGAAGTAACGGTACAGCGGGATGGCAAAGCTCAGTGGAAAGGGGAAACCTGGACAGTTGAGGCGCTTGTCAGCGAACTGAGAGCCAGCGGTGTGAATGAGATCAATCTGGCCACTGCATCCGCCACTCGCCTGACGGATTTCACCACCGCCTACAGCCGGTTATCCGACAGCGGCATCACCACCCACTGGAAGCGTACACCGCAGCCCGCGGAGCAACCATGAGCGATCTGGTACCACCGCCGGTCACCTCCGGCAAGTCCCTTATGGAGCGCCTGGAAGATGCCCTGCTGCCCCTCATCAACCTGGTGTTCCTGCTGCTGATGTTTTTTATCGTGGCAGGCCAGTTGTCGGATACGCCGTTACCGGATCTTCCCGGCACCGGGGATCAGGCAGGCAATGAGCGGCCCCACGCGGACCTGGTCGTTACCGCAGCCGGGGAGTGGCAGGTAGAGGGGCAAACCGTTGAGGCGAACGACTTTCCAGACGCGCTACCGGCTCCGGATGAAGAGTCCCCCCTTAAAATAGCGGCC
The DNA here is from genome assembly GCF_005298175.1 of Marinobacter panjinensis. Classification (NCBI taxonomy): domain Bacteria; kingdom Pseudomonadati; phylum Pseudomonadota; class Gammaproteobacteria; order Pseudomonadales; family Marinobacteraceae; genus Marinobacter; species Marinobacter panjinensis. Next base: position 2,981,369 of record NZ_SZYH01000001.1, on the reverse strand, counting down.
GAACAGGACATTGCCATGACAGACCTGGAAATCCTGCTTCGCGTGCTTGAGGACAACGGCTACGGGGAAGTCATCCTGCTGACGGAGCCTGCCAACTGATGGGTGCCAGTAAAACCGTCCGCAGCCTGCTACTGATCATTGCCATTGTCATTACCGCCACAGCGCTGGTGATTGCTACGCCTGAACGGGTGCCCGAACTGACGCCACTGGGGGATTCGGCTGTCAATTCCGCTCCGGCACTGCGGATATCCCTGGCCGGGCCCCAGAAACCGAAGGATCCCGATACCCCCGAAACAGAGGTTCAGGAGCAACCGCCGGAACCTGAGCCAGAACCTGAGCCAGAACCTGAGCCAGAACCTGAGCCTGAGCCTGAGCCTGAGCCTGAGCCTGAGCCTGAGCCTGAAGTAGTGGAGCCGGTTGCCGAAGCCAACACAACGGAAAGTGAAAACACTTCAGAAGAGCCCACGGCAAAAACTGCCGAGGAAGAGAACCCCAATCAACAAGTGAAACTCACTGCCGGAGACTCCTCCGATGTAGACAGCTACCTCACCGAACTGAGCCGGCACCTCAGCCGGTTCTACGAATACCCGCGCCGCGCCCGCCGCCTGGGACAGGAGGGCTCTCCGGTTCTGGTGTTCGAATTCAGCCGCGACGGCAAACTGGTGCAGTATTTCCTGCGCACGTCCTCGGAGCACTCACTGCTGGATTACGCTGCTCTGGACATGCTTGAGGATGCCGAACCTCTGCCCCCGGTGCCGGACTCCATGAAAGGCGAGACCTTTACCTACGCCCTGCCGGTAAGATTCCGTCTGCGCTGAGCAATTTATTGCCCTGCCAGCAAGATCTCGCCCCGAAGCCAGCAACAGATTGCCTGAACAACCTCGATCCATTTGCCAGGATATTCTTACTAACTGTTATTAAACATCTTTTCATTTCTGGCACGGCCTTTGTTAATGGGTAAGCGTCCAGGGAGAACCCGAGGACACTTATTCATTCAATCGTCATGGAGCAGACTATGCCAACTCCTTGTTATATCAGCATCGAAGGCCAGACCCAGGGTAACATCACCGCCGGCGCATTCACGTCCGATTCCGTAGGCAACATCTACGTTGAAGGTCACGAAGACGAAGTGCTGGTTCAGGAATTCAGCCACGTTGTAACCGTTCCGACTGACCCCCAGTCCGGTCAGCCTTCCGGTCAGCGCGTTCACAAGCCGTTCAAGTTCACCTCTGCGCTGAACAAAGCCACACCGCTGATGTACAACGCACTGGCTTCCGGTGAAATGCTGCCGAAGGTAGAGCTGAAGTGGTACCGCACCTCCGTTGAGGGCAAGCAGGAGCACTTCTTCTCCACTATCCTGGAAGATGCCACCATCATCGACATCCAGTGCAACATGCCGCACTGCCAGGACGCCGCCAGCGCTGACTTCACCCAGCTGGTTACCGCTTCCCTGTCCTACCGCAAGGTCACCTGGGAGCACGCCGTTGCCGGCACTTCCGGTGCAGATGACTGGCGTTCGCCGATCGAAGGCTAAGCCTTCCGGTCCAGTCAGTCACAACGGCCAGCCCTTGCTGGCCGTTGTTGTTTTTACGGGAAGCCCCGTACGAGGTATTATAAAAGAATGGTAGCTCTCCCCTCCTTCTGCACGCGTCTGGCCCATGACTATTGAACCTTCCAAAGCCCACAGGTTGGGCCAGCTCATGTGCGAAACCACCAGTGCCATTCTCTGGTCCCCCGCACAAAACTGGGTCCGCAACCAGGCTCCGGCCACAACCCTGCTATGCCGGGTCGGCTCCGGCCAGGCTACCTATCATCGATTTGACCCGCGCCTGAAACAGCACCAGATCACCTACGGCAAACGCATGATCATGGCCAAGCACCAGCCTGACGCGGTGGCCGGCTGGCTTTCCGGGCGGGAGATACGGCAGCGCAAGTATTTTGATGGTGAGGTCACCACACTGAATCTGCTGGCACACACCTGTTGCCACGAATTCGCTCACCTGCTCCAGCATATATCCGGCCAGCGCTATCATGGCTCGGTTCACAACAGGCATTTCTACCGGATACTGGATGAGCTCCACGGCAGCGGCGGGGCCGACGCCGCCAGGCGCCACCTGGCAGAGCAGGCAGAGAGTGCCGGCATGCCGGTACCCGACGAGACTATCCAGGCTCCGGATACTCGCCTGTTAATGTCGAAGTGGGCGGTAGGGGACGCGGTTGGCTTTGGTGCCGGCAGGCGCCAACTGCAAGGCACGATTATCCGGGTGAACCGCAAGACCTGCACGGTAGAGGGTACCGGGGACTGCCGGGGATTAAGATACCGGGTGCCGGTGGTTCTGTTACGCGCGCTCGCTGACTGAGGCCTCAATCAGGTGTCGCAGCTCCGGAATGCAGGAGCCGCAGTTGGTCCCGCAACGAAGCTGTTCTCCCAGCGCTGCCACGGATCCAACACCACCGGCAATGGCGGCTCCGATCTGGTGTTCACCCACCTGAAAACAACTGCATATGATGGCTCCCGGGTCTTCCACATCCACATCCCGGGCCGCCAACAGGGCTCGCCGGCTGGATTCCGACAGCGTCGGCTCGGAAAAACAGTCATCCAGCCAGCCTGCGTCGGGAATTCTGGCGGGGTCCTTATCCACCATGAACACGGCCTCCAGCTGGCCATTGACGATTCGGGCTGCACGGAAGCACCCCTGTGCCGGGTCGGACATAACCACATGGGCCGTCCCGCCAAGCCAGTCATTCATCGCATCCAGCCACGTGATGGGCTGGCGGCCGGCGACCCACCAACTGTCACAGTGATTCAGCGGTACATGACACCAGTAATCCGACGCCCAGCGCCGGGGGCGTTCACGTCGAACCAGTAGCCGGCCGTGCCAGCTGGCACGGAATGGTTTTATGGCGGCGCGACCGTGTTTAGCTTCGGGCTGGCCGGAGACGGGATCCGTTACCGATTCGGTCAACACGGTAGCCACGCCGCTGGAGGCAAACTGGCGGTTCCAGTGGATGGGAATGAAGACTTCCCCCGGTCGCTGTCCATCACTCTGACGCACACGCCCCACGAATTGTTCATTGTTCAGGGTCAGCCTTGCAAGATGGCCTTCCACCAGGTTCAGCCTGGCCATGTCGTGATGATGAATTTCAACAAATGGCTCTGAACGGTGAGCCAGTAATCGCGGTGCATTGGCGGTTCGGGTCATGGTGTGCCACTGGTCCCGGATACGACCGGTATTGACCACCATGGGGTAGTCGTCACAGGTTTTCTGTTCGGGCAGAACGGTGTTGATGGCAACGAAGCGGGCGCGATGGTTGTCGGTAACAAAACGACCGTCCGCAAAAAGCCGTGTCGAGTCGGTGACACCAGAGCCCGTCAGTACAGGCCATTGCACCGGCTCCAGAGCGTCGTAGTCATTGTCAGTCAGGTTTACCAGACCGGCGAGATTGAAGATGCGCTCGCCACGGTTTTCATGGGCCGACAGGGCGGCGTGCTCGCGGAATATGTCAGCAGGCTTGCCGTAATCAAAGGCACCTCCGAAGCCCAGCTTTCCCGCCACCGCGCTGATTATCCACCAGTCCGGTTTCACCTCGGCTGGCAGGGGCAGGAAGCGTCGCTGGCGGGAAATCCGCCGTTCCGAGTTGGTTACCGTGCCGTCTTTCTCACCCCAGCCTGCGGCAGGAAGCAGGATGTCCGCCAGGGCGCTGGTATCGGTATGGGCCACGCAATCAGACACAATCACCGTCGGACAACGTGCCAGAGCGACCCGGACCCGTGCCGAATCCGGCAGGCTCACCGCCGGGTTGGTGCCCATGATCCAGATCACCCGGATATCGCCCCGGTGAACCGCTTCAAACATGTCCACCGCCTTCAGGCCAGGACCATCAGCCACCTGGCTGGTTCCCCAGAACCCTGCCACCCGTGATCTTGCCCCGGGGCTGTCGTAGTCCATGTGGGCGGCCAGTGTGTTGGCCAGACCACCCACTTCCCGGCCACCCATGGCGTTGGGTTGGCCAGTCAGGGAAAAGGGCCCGGCACCAGGTTTGCCAACACGGCCGGTGGCCAGGTGGCAGTTGATGATGGCATTGCCCTTGTCGGTGCCGGCGACGGACTGGTTAACCCCCTGGGAGAAGCCGGTGACCGTGCGAGGCGTCGATGCAAACCAGCGATAGAAGGTTTCCACATCTTCCCTCGACAGGTCACACTGCTCGGCCACTGACCCGACATCCGGGGCTGCAGCCCGCGCGCTCACCAGAGCTTCATCGAATGCCTGGCAATGGGCATCAATATAGGGCTCGTCCAGCCCACCCTGATCAAACAGCCAGCTCAACAAGCCGTTAAACAATACCGTGTCAGTACCGGGGCGCAGGGCCAGGTGCAGGTCCGCCAGCTCGCTGGTTGCGGTGCGGCGGGGGTCGATGACCACTACCCGGCGCCCTTCCTGGGCCGCGGCTTTCATGCGTTGGTATAGCACCGGGTGTGCCCAGGCCGCATTACTGCCCGCCAGCACCAGCAGATCCGCCAGCTCCAGGTCTTCATAACAGCCGGGCACCACATCGGCACCAAACGCCCGCTTGTGGGCCGCAACCGCAGACGACATGCAAAGCCGGGAGTTGGTGTCTACATTGGCCGTGCGCAGAAAGCCCTTGGCCAGTTTATTGGCCACGTAATAGTCTTCCGTCAACAACTGGCCCGACAGGTAGAAGGCCACAGACTGCGGCCCATAAGTTTCAATGCTGTTGCGGATAGCGCCCGCCACTTCGTCAAGCGCCTGGTCCCAGTCAGACTTGCGCCCCCTGACCAGCGGATACAGCAATCGCCCTTCCTGCCCGGTGGTCTCGTGCAGACTGGCACCCTTGACGCACAATCGTCCATGGTTCGCGGGATGGTTGGCGTCTCCGGCTACCGGCTTGCGGGTGTCAGGGTTTGCCATAACGCCACACCCGACCCCGCAATAGGGGCAGGTGGTGTGAACAGATGGGTTGCTGGCTTTCTGCGAATCCACGATATCTCCTGAGCATCACAAACACACAAAAAAGCCCGCGATGCCCGATCTGTTGCTGAACAGACAGTGCATGCGGGCTTCTTTGCCACAATTAAGCACCGGGCCTGCATCTTGCCCGGTGTTTTCACGAGGTGTTGCCGCTTATGTGCAATTCCAGGGCCATCATCGGCAGAACCTATCGCCAACAGCACTTCCGCCCCTGTGAACAGTGGATTGACCGGGCAATCCGGACTCAAAACAGTGCAGAACCGCAGGAAACGCCCAACGACAGCGCAGATTTTTATCCCTGAAAAACTGAAAAAGAATGACGAATTCGGCTGACGTCCCGGTATCAAAGGCCTTCCAATACCCTGGCAGATTTATTGCTTTCACCTCTGTACAAGGCAGAAAACGCTTTGCCGAATGATTAGCCATTCGCAGTCAACGACTGTTCAGTTAAGGAAACCACCATGAATTCGCCAGAACCCCTTCGCATCCTTCTGATCGACAAGGACCCCGAACGGGCAAGCCAGGTTTGTGCCGCACTCAGGCACGAGGGCCATGAGGTAATCCGCCAACGCCCGGATGCCACCGGGCTGACCGCAGCGGTGGCCCGTGACCAGCCGGACATGGTGATCATTGATATGGACTCGCCGGACCGGGACACCCTGGAAAACATGAGCACCCTCAATGCCCACGCACCCAGGCCCATTGTCTTTTTTGCCGACCAGCCCGGCGACCGTGCCACCATTCATGCAGCAGTAAAGGCAGGCGTCAGCGCCTACGTTATGGACGGCATACAGCCGGAACGGGTTCGCTCCATTATTGATTCGGCGGTGGCTCAGTTCGAGTCCTTTCAGGCGTTGCGGACCGAGTTAGAGGAAACCCGCTCGGCGCTGGAAGATCGCAAGACGATCGAGAAGGCCAAGGGTCTGATCATGCGGCATGAGCACTGTGACGAGGAAACGGCCTATCGCATGCTGCGCAGTTCCGCCATGGAGCACAGCGAACGCCTGGCCGTTATGGCGCGCCGCGTTATTACCCTGATCGATAGCCGAAGCCAGAAATCGGGCAGGCCAATCCAGAAAGCCTCGTAACGGCCCCCGGACGGAGTCGCAATGGTTCACCCCACCCCGCTTCACAGACACCCCGGATTCCATGTCCGGCTTGGCTTTGTACCGCTGCTGGACAGTGCTCCACTGATTGTGGCCCGTGAACTGGGCCTGTTTGATGCTGAGGGGCTCGACGTAGAACTGGTGCAGGAGGGCTCCTGGGCTTCTCTGCGGGACAAGGTCACCTTCGGGCTTATCGATGGCGGCCACATGCTGGCACCCATGCCGCTGAGCATGTCCCTGGCTATTGACCGGCCGAAAGTACCGGTCGTGGTGGGCATGGTGCTGAGCCGCAATGGCAATGGCATCACCCTGGGTAACAGACTGTTTGGCGAGCTGCTGCGCTCGGCAACGAATCTGGACAATCCCATCGCCACTGCTCGCGAACTGATCAGCCTGGCAAGACACCGAAGGGAACCAATACGCCTGGCCTCTGTCGCGCCCTGGTCCAGCCACGACCTCCAGCTTCGTGACTGGCTGGCATCCGCCGGCCCGGATGCGGAACATCATATCCAGATTATCCCGGTGTCCCCGATTCAGATGGTCGATGCCTTCCGCTCGAATGCGATTGAAGGCTGTTGCGTTGGCGAACCCTGGAACAGCCTGCTTGAGTACGAAAATCTGGGGCGCATCCTTCATTCCGGCCACCAGATATGGCAGAACGCGCCGGAAAAAGTCCTGGGCATGCGGGCAGACTGGATGTCGCAGCACGGCGTGATGTACCGACACCTGGTGCGCGCCCTGCTCGCTGCCTGCCGGTGGCTGGACAACCGCCACAATCATCACCTGCTGCGTGAGATTCTGGCGAAACCGGAATACCTCGGCGAGCAGATCAACGTACTGGATGACCATCCCTACAGCCTGTTCCATCCACGGCTGGAACAACACTTCTTCCGCCATTCCGCCAACTTTCCCTGGCTCTCCCAGGCGCACTGGCTGGCCTCCCGGCTGACACTCCGGGGACAACTGGGCCCCGTCAGCGGTGCCATGGTGCGTCAGGTAATCCGGCCTGACCTGTTCCGGGATGCTGCGGCCTCCATGGGTATCGACACGCCGGTTATCGACAGCAAGTTGGAGGGGCGACACCAGCTGCCGTTTACTCTGTCCGGGCGTTACGGCCCCGTTGCCGTGGCCAGTGACAGACTACTGGGAGAACGGCTCCACGACTGGAGGGCAGACAGTCAGGACAACATCAGCCCGCACAACAATGAAGCGTTGCGCACTAAAACGGCCGCCAGAACCGGGCCGGAACAGGGAAAATAAAAGCGGGTCTCTAATATTTTATATACGTTTCAATAAATTAGAGAACTGGCACGGCGACTGCTTACCATATTCCAGACGATCTTGAATCCACTGCACGGTTAATCGGCAGTGAGAGAAACTGAAAATCATCAGGCATTGGCGCCTGCGCTTCGGAAACGGAGGGCAGGCTTTTTTTTGCCTGAAATAACACCGGGAGAGCACCATGCAACTGAAAACACTGGCAGCCACATTATTGATCCTGACAGGAACCGGCACAGCACAGGCTGAAATAGGCCCTGCGGAGAAGCCGGACCTAAGGCTCGGTTTCATCAAACTGACCGACATGGCGCCACTGGCCATCGCCTGGGAACAGGGCTTCTTTATGGATGAGGGCCTGTTTGTGGAACTGGAAGCACAGGCCAACTGGAAAGTGCTGCTGGACGGCGTGGTAACCGGCACTCTCGACGGCGCCCACATGCTCGCCGGCCAGCCATTGGGGGCCACCATCGGCTACGGCACCCAGGCAGACATCATCACCGCGTTCAGCATGGACCTGAACGGCAACGGAATCACCGTCTCTGACGACGTCTGGGAACAGATGACCCCACACATCGACAAGAATGAACAAGGTAAGCCCGTCCACCCCATCAGTGCCGCCGCCCTGAAACCGGTAATCGAACAGTACCGTGACGAGGGTGAACGCTTTCGCATGGGGATGGTGTTCCCGGTCTCCACCCACAATTACGAGTTGCGTTACTGGTTGGCAGCCGGCGGCCTGAACCCGGGTTTCTATGCCCCCCAACGGGGTGACACCAGCGGCAACATAGACGCCGATGTGCACCTGTCAGTCACCCCGCCACCGCAAATGCCGGCCACTATGGAAGCCGGCACCATCCAGGGCTATTGCGTGGGCGAGCCCTGGAACCAGCAAGCGGTCTTCAAGGGCATCGGCGTGCCAGTCATCACCGATTACGAGATCTGGCCCAATAACCCCGAGAAGGTATTCGGGGTTACGGAAGCCTGGGCCGAAGAGAACCCGAACACCCACCTTCGACTGCTGCGGGCATTGATCCGCGCTGCCCACTGGCTGGACGAGAACGACAACGCCAATCGCGAGGAAGCAGTGAAAATCCTGTCCCGCTCCAGCTACGTCGGCGCTGACGAGGAAGTGATTGCCAACTCCATGACCGGCACCTTCGAGTACGAGAAAGGCGATGTACGAGAGGTGCCGGACTTCAACGTGTTCTTCCGCTATTACGCCACCTACCCCTATCCCTCCGATGCCATCTGGTACCTGAGCCAAATGCGCCGCTGGGGCCAGATTCCGGAGCCGAAATCCGACGACTGGTACATGGAAACCGCGGCCAGGGTCTACCGCGCCGACATCTACAAGGAAGCCGCCCGCTCGTTGATTGAAGATGGCACCCTGAGTGCCGACGACTTTCCTGACCTGGACGGCGAAAACTTCACCCGCCCACACCAGGGTGAGCTGATCGACGGCGTGGCCTTCACTCCGAGGGAGCCGAACGCCTACATCGACAGTTTCGAGATTGGCCTCAAAGGCCCGCAAACCCCTTAAGCATTGAGTGTCAGGAGACATCACATGACAACGCTCAGCCAGACCGACTCGTTATCACAAGGCCAACGATGGCTCCGTGCACTGACTGAAAAACTCTCCGGCCTCAGCCTGGCCGAAGCCGGACGCCAGTTGCTGCTGCCCGCCATTGGCATTGCCCTGTTCCTGGGCTTCTGGCACTTGGCCGCCCCACAGGTACAGACTTCCCTGGGCGCCTTCCCGGGCCCGGCCCAGGTGTTCGAGCAGACTGGCCAGCTCTGGCAGGAACACAGCAACCAGCGGGACCGTGCCGCCCAGTTCGTGACCATGCAGGAACAGCGCAATGAGCGAATCCTGGCGGAAAATCCGGACGCGGAAGTGAAGATCCGTGATTACCCCGGAGCGCCCACGTTTATTGACCAGATCTTCACCAGCCTGGGCACCGTGCTGGCGGGTTTCGTGCTGGCCACCATTATCGCCGTGCCTCTGGGCATCATCATCGGCCTGAACCGCCACTTCGCGGCGGCGATCAACCCGCTGATCCAGATCTTCAAGCCGGTATCGCCACTGGCCTGGCTGCCGCTGGTGACCATGGTGGTCTCCGCCACCTACGTCAGTGACGACCCGATGTTCGAGAAGTCGTTCCTGACCTCGATGATCACCGTTACTTTGTGCAGCCTCTGGCCCACGTTGATCAACACAAGTGTGGGTGTCTCAGCAGTAAATCCAGACTTGTTGAATGTTTCCAAGGTCCTTCGCCTGTCGTTCTGGACCCACGTTCGCAAAGTCGTGCTGCCGTCATCCGTTCCTATGATCTTTACCGGTCTGAGAGTGTCACTGGGCATCGCCTGGATGGTGCTGATAGCGGCCGAAATGCTCGCCCAGAGCCCCGGCCTCGGCAAATTCGTCTGGGACGAATTCCAGAACGGCAGCAGCGAATCCTTGAGCCGCATTATGGTCGCCGTTCTCGCTATCGGCTTTATCGGATTTTTACTGGACCGAATCATGCTACTGATTCAGAAAAAAGTAGCCTGGAACGAATAGGACTCGGCATAGAGCTGGCAGGGAGAGTGATCCGGGGACGTCAAAAACAGGGATGTTTTTGTCGAGCGTACCGGGACGTATTCACAGCGTGCCCCGGACCACCCTCCCTGCCAGCTCGTACTCCGAAACAAGAGGAGAAAGAACATGAGTAAGTCACACCTCGAATTGACCAATGTACAGATGGCCTTTGATACCAAAGATGGGCCATTCGTGGCACTGGAAAACGTCGATCTGAAGATCCGCAAAGGGGAATTCGTATCTCTTATAGGCCACTCGGGCTGCGGGAAATCAACGGTGCTCAACATTGTGGCCGGTTTGCTACAGGCTACTCGCGGTGGCTGTGTGCTCGACGGGCATGAAGTGAATACACCGGGGCCAGAGCGGGCAGTAGTTTTCCAGAATCATTCATTGATGCCTTGGCTGACAGTGTATGAAAACGTGGAGCTGGCCGTACAGCAGGTGTTCCGCAAATCCATGAGCAAAGCGGAACGGAAGGAGTGGATCCTGCACAACCTCAAACTGGTCAACATGGACCACGCTCTGGACAAACGCCCCGGTGAAATTTCGGGAGGCATGGCGCAGCGGGTGGGGATCGCCCGCGCGCTGGCCATGAAGCCCAGTGTGCTGTTGATGGACGAGCCGTTCGGGGCGCTGGATGCGCTGACCCGGGCCCATCTTCAGGATTCATTGATGGAAATCCAGCAAGACCTGAACAGCACGGTGATCATGATTACCCACGATGTGGACGAAGCGGTGCTGTTGTCGGACCGGATTGTGATGATGACCAACGGGCCGGCTGCCACCATTGGTGAGGAATTGCACATTGAACTGGAAAGGCCCCGCAACCGGGTAACTCTCGCCGATCACCCTCAGTATGTGCGCTATCGCCAAGCCGTATTGTCATTTCTTTACGAGAAGCAGCGTTTCCCCGGCAAGGGAGAGGATGAGCAGAATGAGCCAACCGCCAAGGCAGAAGCGCCCGAGCAGGATGACAACTCGAAGGATGTTGATAGCGACCGTTCTGAAAGCCCGGTTCGCCGCATCGCCTGAGATCAATCAGGCAGACCCGTACCGATCAAGAGCACTCATCCGGTGCACGTCGCCCTGTCAGGGCGCACAGATTTCGGATCTGCTCTAAAGCATCTAGAGATAAGATACTGTAAATAAAAGATTAATTATGTTGGCACGGCCTTCGCTATTACAAAGATAGGGAAGAACGTCCCGGCCACGGATCGGCCGGACCATCAGATCATTGTTGTTGGCATTGGCGCCGGACTATCGAGTCCCTTCGGGGATCAGATGCTCCGGCTTTTTTTGTTTGGGCAGAGAGGGGGATGACGATCGTGAGAGCAGCAACAGGACAGACTCTCGTTATCTGCGGGCACGGCATGGTGGCCCAGCGTCTGCTCGAAAAGCTGGTTGAGCAGCCGCAGAACCCTTTCGAGCAGATCGTGGTGTTTAACGGTGAAGCAACGCCGGCCTACAACCGCATCCAGCTTTCGGCCGTACTGGCCGGCGATGCCAGTGAGGACAGCCTGCAACTGCAGCAACCCGACTGGTACCAGAAGCACAATATTGAGGTACACCAGGGCGATCCGGTTGTTGCCATCAACCGTGCGGAGAAAACCATCAGTACCGAGAGCGGGTTGGTTCAGCCGTATTCCCGCCTGGTGCTGGCCACCGGTTCCCGTTCCGCCAGTCTGGACCTGGACGGTGAACACCTGGAAGGCGTGATGGGCTTCCGGGACCTGCAGGACACCCGCCGGCTTATCGACATCAGCCAGCGCCAGCGCCGGGCTGTGGTCATCGGTGGCGGATTCCTGGGCCTGGAGGCCGCCGAGGGGCTTCGAAGCCGCGGCATGGCGGTCACCGTTCTGCACCGCAGCAGCCACCTGCTGAACCGGCAGCTCGACCGCGCCAGTGGCGAGCTGCTTGAAGAATCCCTGACTGACCGAGGACTGTCGGTTCGCACCAATACCTCTCCGGTAGCACTGCTTGGCCGCAACCTCGTGCGTGCAGTGCAACTGGATGACGAAACCCTGATCAGCACCGACCTGGTAGTGATTGCCGCCGGCATTACCCCGAATACGGAGCTGGCCCGCGAGGCCGGCCTGGATTGCGACAGGGCCATCCGGGTGAACGCGCAACTGCAGACCAGTGATCCCCACATCCATGCGCTGGGCGAATGTTGCCAGGTCGAAAACCAGACTTTCGGGCTGGTAGAGCCGGGGTATCAGCAGGCGGAAGTGCTGGCACAGGTGCTGTGCGATCCGGACAGCCAGGCTGTCTTTGAGACATCCATTATTGCCACACGCCTGAAGATCAGCGGCATTCCCATTTTCTCCTGCGGCCAGACCGAAGCGGACGCGGATACCGAATCCGTGGTCTGGCAGGACTATGAAACCAATCGTTACTGCCGGCTGCTGGTTCGCAACCAGCGCCTGACTGGCGCCGTGCTGTTCGGCGAAACCAGCGACGGCCCCTGGTACAGCGAACGCATTCAACAGGCCGATGACATCAGCTCCTATCGGGCCCAACTGGCCTTTGGCAAGCACTACTGCGAAGCCGCGTAAGGCGGCCGGGAACAGAGAGAGGAATTACCATGAGCAAGAAAACCCTGATCGTGATTGGCAACGGCATGGTCGGCCACCATTTCCTGGAGCAACTGGTGGCGACGCCCGCTGCAGCGGACTTCGACATCAAGGTATTTGGCGAAGAGAAGCTGCTGGCGTATGACCGGGTTCACCTGTCCGAATATTTCGGCGGCTCCACCCACGCCGACCTGGCCATGGGTACCGCCGACTGGTACGCGGAAAATAACATCGACCTGCGCCTGTGCGAACAGGTCACCGGCATCGACCGCGACAATCAGACCATCACCACACCGGTGGGCGAGTACAGCTACGACGAACTGGTGCTGGCCACCGGCTCCTATCCGTTCGTACCACCCATCAAGGGCAACGAGCACCCCCACTGCCTGGTGTACCGAACCCTGGAAGACCTGGACAGCATCCGCGCCAGCGCTGACGGCGCGAAAACCGGCGTTGTGGTGGGTGGCGGCCTGCTGGGTCTGGAGGCGGCCAATGCCCTCAAAAGTCTGGGGCTGGATGCCCACGTGGTGGAATTTGCACCCCGCCTGATGCCGGTGCAGCTCGACAGTGATGGCGGCGCCCTGCTCAAGCACAAGATCGAGGAACTGGGCGTGCAGGTGCACACCGAGAAAGCCACTACAGAGATCATCGAAGGCGAAGACGCCCGCCTGCGGATGAACTTCAGTGACGACTCTCATCTGGAAACCGACCTGATTGTATTTTCCGCCGGTATCCGGCCCCAGGATGCCCTCGCCCGCGCCAGTGACCTGGCCATGGGCGAACGCGGAGGCATTGTCATCAACGACCAGTGCACCACCTCGGACCCGCACATCCACGCCATTGGTGAATGCGCCCTGTGGAGTGAGAAGATTTTTGGCCTGGTGGCCCCCGGCTACACCATGGCCCGCACCCTGGCCTCCGTGCTCAGCGGTGACGAGGAAGCGGCCTTCACCGGCGCCGACATGAGTACCAAACTCAAGTTGCTGGGTGTGGATGTGGGCTCCATCGGCGATGCCCACGCCCAGACCCCGGGTTCCCGCAACATCCGTTTCAACGATGAGCAGGCCGGGCACTACCGACGCATGGTGATCAGTGAAGACGGCAAGACGCTGCTGGGCGCCATCCTGGTAGGCGATAACAGCCATTACGACACCCTGCTGCAATACGCCCTCAACGGCATTGAGTTGCCGGAACAGCCGGAAACCCTGATCCTGCCGGAAAGCCAGGGCGGCGCCCCGACCCTGGGCCCGGATGCGCTGCCGGAAACGGCCTCGATCTGCTCGTGCCACAACGTGTCCAAGGGTGATATCTGCGGCGTGATTGATGCCGGCTGCAGCGACCTGGGTTCAGTCAAGACCGAGACCAAGGCCAGCACCGGCTGTGGTGGTTGCGCCGCCCTGCTGAAGAACGTGGTGGACAGCGAGCTGGAAAAACGCGGCGTGGAAGTCAGCAAGGACATCTGCGAACACTTCCCGTACAGCCGCCAGGACCTGTTCAACATCGTCAAGGTCAACGGCATCCGCACCTTCCGCACGCTGATCCGCGAGCATGGCAAGGGCCATGGCTGCGACATCTGCAAGCCGGCGGTGGCCTCCATCCTCGCCACCTGCTGGAACGAGCACATCCTGGCCACCGACCACGTGCCGCTGCAGGACACCAACGACACCTTCATGGCCAACATGCAGAAGAACGGCACCTATTCCATCGTGCCGCGCATACCCGGCGGCGAAATCACCCCAGACAAGCTGATCGTGCTGGGCGAAGTGGCCAAGGAATACAACCTCTATACCAAGATCACCGGCGGCCAGCGGGTGGACCTGTTCGGCGCCACCCTGAGCGAGCTGCCGGACATCTGGGAGAAACTCATCGCCGCCGGCTTCGAAACCGGCCACGCCTACGGCAAGTCCCTGCGCACGGTGAAGTCCTGCGTCGGCAACACTTGGTGCCGCTACGGCGTACAGGACAGCGTGGGCATGGCGATCACCCTGGAAAACCGCTACAAGGGCCTGCGCGCACCCCATAAGGTGAAAATGGCGGTGTCCGGCTGCACCCGCGAATGCGCGGAAGCCCAGAGCAAGGACTTCGGCGTGATCGCCACGGAGAACGGCTGGAACCTGTACGTCTGCGGCAACGGCGGCATGCGTCCGCGCCATGGCGACCTGTTTGCCACCGACCTGTCCGACGAGGAACTGATCCGTACCATTGACCGGGTGGTGATGTTCTACGTGCGCACGGCGGATCGCCTGCAGCGCACCAGTGTGTGGATGGAGAACCTGGAAGGGGGTCTGGACTACCTGAAACAGGTGGTTCTGGAGGACAGCCTGGGCATCTGTGACGAACTGGAGCAGCACATGGCGGATCTGGTTGGCACCTATCAGTGCGAGTGGAAAACGGCGGTTGAGGATCCTGAGAAGCGGAAGCGGTTCCGGGAGTTTGTTAATGCGCCGTCCAAGAAAGATCCGGTTCAACAATGGACTACTGAGCGGGATCAGAGGCGGCCTGTGGTTGAGGGGGAGCCTGCGTAGGACTGGTGGCTCGGGGGCGGAGCGCGGGGATGCGAAATATTTTTCCTTGGGAAAAGAACTCGCTTCGCTCAGACATCTTTTCCTGGCGGAAAAAATTTCGCACCCCCACGCTCATCAGGTCACCAGTTATCGCTGGTTATAGACTCCAGCGGGCTCGAGCCCACATTTTGAATAAACCGTATTGGAATTGGAGAACGTTATGAAAGCACGCACTTCCTGGGATGTTGTTTGTACCGTTGAGGACCTTGTGCCGGAGTCCGGTGTTGCAGTCTGGACTGAAGACGGGCCGGTGGCGGTGTTTTATCTGCCGCATCGGTTGCCGGCGTTGTTTGCTGTCAGCCATACCGATCCGTTTACCGGTAAGAACGTGTTGGCAAGGGGTATTACCGGTGATCTGAAAGGGCAGCCGGTGGTGGCTTCACCGCTGTACAAGCAGCACTTCAATTTGCAGACCGGTCGGTGCCTGGAAGATGAGGATGTAGCTGTTAAAACCTACCCGGTCCTGTTGGATGGCAACAACGTCCGGGTAGAAATCCCGGCAGTCAACAAGGAATCAGCCGCCGCATAACCGGTCATCACCGAGTCCCGAAAGCGGCCAGGCACAATGCCTGAAAAGCCGATTTGGGGGGGGGGGGTTATTTTTTCTGCCAGGAAAAAGGTGTCTGAGCGCAGCGAGTTCTTTTTCCCAAAGAAAAAATAACCCCCCCCCCGAAGCGGCGACTCCCCCATTACCGAACAGGCCGCTTATCCCGCCATCCCAGAACGAATACCGTAAGCGCCGGCAAAAAGGTAACAGTCACAGTAGCTGCCCCCGCCAGACCAAACAGAACGATAGCGCCGACGCCGCGGTAGAGCTCGGTGCCTTCGCCCGGCAGGAAGACCAGCGGTGACAGCCCGCAGATGGTGGTCAGGGTGGTCATGGCAATGGGTCGCAGGCGGGTTTCCACGGCGCCGATGACCGCATCCACCACCGAAACGTCCTTGTGTCGCAGATTCTGCCTTGCCTGTTCCACCACCAGGATCGGGTTGTTGACCACCGTTCCCATCAGAATCAGGAAGCCCAGCATGGTGATCATGTCGAAGGGCTGGCTCAGGGGCAGCAGGCCGATTTTTGGCAATAGACCGCCCACCAGGTTCATCAACGCCAGGCCAACGATGCCGCCAGCAATGCCCAGGGGAATGGCCGTCAGGATCAGCAGCGGGAAACCCCAGTGGGCGAAGATGGCCACCAGCAACAGGTACACGATCACCACCGCAATGATGAAATTGCCGCTCAGGGCATCACGGGTGGCGTTGAGCTGGTCGCTGGCGCCGGAGATGTCTATGGACACGCCGGTTGGCAATTCGCCGCTGTCACGCATGGCGCCTAGCAGTTCTGTCCGTACCCGTTCAACCCCGGCCTCCAGCGGCACATCATCCGGCGGGATGACGTTGAGGGTCACGGTACGGCGGCCATCCAGCCGGCGCACAGTGCTGGTGTCCACGGTTTCCTCGATGGTTGCCAGGCTCGACAACGGCAGGGTTGCACCCTGGGGCGTATGCACCATCACATCCGGAAGCTCGTCCAGGCTCGGGTTCCTGCCCTCGCTGCCATAGATATAAATGTCGATCTTGTCGTCATCCAGGAAGAAGTCGTCGACATAGGAGCCTTCTGTCAGCGAGGCCACGGTGAAACCGATCGCCTCGGTATCGAGGCCCAGTTCCGCAGCCCGACCCCAGTCTGGCCGCACCTGGATCAGTGGCTGGGCCAGCGAGAGGGTGGCGGGTTGAGTCTGGATGCGGGGGTCATCAAAAATCTCCCGCGCGCGGCCGTAGGCGATGTTGGAGACTTCGTAGATGGACACCAGATCCGGCCCGGAGATATCAAGGTTAATGCTGCGGGTGCCGCCGTCGTTGCTGGAAATAATGGAGCCCTTGGCGGCAAACGCACGCATGCCGGGAAACTGCTCATAAAACCCGGTGATCTGGTCCATCAGTGCTTCAATGTGCCGGGCGTTCACCGTTTCCGCGATAATCCGCACGTTGGTGGGGCTCACCCGCATGTTCAGGTAGGCCAGGGGCGGTATCGGGGTTTCGCCGCTTTCATAGGCTTCCGGGTCTGCCTGTACGTGGGGCAGGAAGTGATCTTCCACCTGTTTGGCGATGCTCTCCATCTCGGCGAGGTTGTAACCCGGCGGGGCATTCATCGAAGCGAAGGTTTTTGGCTCTTCGCCCTCAGGCAGGTATTCCGCCGGTGGGGTGAGGAACAGGATGATCCAGGTACTCAACGCAATGGTGCCCAGAATAACCGCGGCGCGCCTGAACGGCCCGCTGACCATCCGCCGCACGGCACCCACGATGGCGCCTGCCCATCCGCCAGACACCGTATTGCCAAACTGGTCGGTATCGGTTTCACGGATGCCAAAATCAAGCCGTGCACTCAGCATCGGAATGACAGTGACGGCCACCAGCATCGACGCGAAAATGGCTGAGGAAATGGCAATGGCCACGTCGGAATACAGCTGCCCGGCTTCCTCCTCGATAAACAGGATCGGCAGGAACACCAGGATGGTGGTCATGGTGGAGGCGAGTACCGCCGGCCACACCTCCTGCACGCCTTTCAGCGCCGACTCGAACTTGTCCAGCCCCAGGCGACGGTGGCGCTCGATGTTCTCCAGCACCACGATGCTGTTATCCACCGTCATGCCGATGGCAAAGGCCACGCCAGCCAGGGAAATCACGTTGATGGTACGGCCGGTGATCATCAGCCCGAGGAAGGCCGCGATCGCACATAAAGGAATACCCACCACGCCCACAAAGGTTGCCCTGGATGAACGCAGAAACAGGAACATCACCAGGGTGGCAAACACGGCACCGATGCCCAGGTTGGTCCAGACATTGGCAACTGACGCTTCCACATAACGGGCATCGTCGGCAGTCAGGGCCAGCCGCATGCCTTCCGGCTCCAGCACTTCCCGGTTGATGTTCTCCACCTCCTCCATCATCGACCACTTGATATCGATGACGTTGGAGCCGCTCTCCCGTCGCACCTGCAGGCCCAGCACCCGCTGACCGTTGATGTACGACAACTCGCGGATGCGGGAATGATCCTGCCGCACGCTCGCCACCTCAGACAGCCGGACCACACTGTCTCCGGTACGGGAGACTACCAGAGCGCGCAGCTCCTCGATGTCGCGGAATCGTCCGACGGTGCGCAGCAGGTAGCGGCGCTTGCCGGCATCCACTTCGCCCCCTGACACGTCCTGGTTGCGGCTGGTGATGGCATCCCGCAGGTCCAGCAGGCTAAGGCCGCGCTGTGCCAGCTTTGCTTCATCCACGGTGATCTGCATCTGCCGGTCGGCGCCGCCGCCCACTGATACTTCGGAAACCCCGCGCACGCTTTCCATGCGGGGGCGGACACGGTCCTCCACAAAATCGCGCATCAGGTCGATATCCAGCTCCCGGGGATTGCCCGGCAAGGTGGAAACCCGGAAATACATGAAGGCGTTGGAGGAGAACGAAGCCGCCACGATACGGGGCTCGTCGACGTTGGTGGGGTAGTTGGAAACCTGGCTGAGGGCGTTGTTCACCTGGATCAGGGTCTCGGTAATATCAACACCGAAGGGAAACTCCAGCTCGATCTCAGCGGCGCCACTGGAAGCAGAGGAAGCCATCTCGCTGAGATTCGGTACGTTGCGGAGATACCGTTCCTGCTCAATCAGGATTTCCTTCTCGATGTCCTGTGGTGTTGCCCCCGGCCACTGGGTTTCCACGGTGATCGTGCGGGTTTCCAGGTCCGGGATCATCTGCACCGGAATGCGCAACGCCGCTGCAACACCGATAACCGCAATAATCAGCGTGACCACGGTCACCAGGGTGCCGTGGCGAATGACTCCGGCAAACATCAGCGCGATCCCCGTTCGGCTAGCCGCACCCTGGCGCCATCCTCCAGGGATTCATTGCCGCGGATCACCACGTGCTCGTCGCCATCAAGACCACTGAGAATCTCCATGCGGTTATCAAAGCTGGAGCCCACTTCCACCCGTTTTTCACGCACTTCATAGAGGTCTTCATCTGCCGGCTCGGCGATCCACACTGTGACGCGGCCGTCGGGATAGCGGTTAATGGCATCCCGGGAAACGGTAAGGCCCTGTTCACCGGTGGAGACCCGCAGTGTTGCCTGCACCGCCATGCCGGGCAGAACCTTCAGCTCTTCCGGCCCGGTGGCCCGCAGCAGGAACGTTCTGGCACGGCTATCGCTGACCGGCAACAGGGATTCGATGGTGACCGGAACCGGTTTCTGGTCCGGACCTTTGGCCTGAACCAGTAGTTCGGAAGCGTCGGTGATGCGCTGGTAATAATCTTGGGGTACCCGAAAATCCAGCCTGAGGTTGGTGATATCCACCAGAGTCAGCAACTCGTCGCCAGGCGTCACCCACTCTCCCAGGTCACTGGCACGGTAGCTGATAACACCATCGAACGGCGCTTCAATGCGATGACGGTCCAGTAAAACCTGGCGCCGTTTTTCTTCGGCACGCAAACGAGCAAGGGCGGCCTCCGTGGCGGCAACCTCGCTCTCGCGGGCGCTGACTTCTGTCGCCGCAATATTACGGCCTGCCCCCACCGAACGGGCTTCGGTCAGCCGGCGTTGCGCCTCCTCCAACCGGACACGGGCTTCTGACGCCTCCGCACGGGCGCTTTCGAGCTCGAACTCAGCCTGTTCATCGTCCAGACTCATCAACAGATCGCCCCGGGCAACCCTGCCCCCGGTTTCGACCCGCACATCCTCAACAAGCCCAGCCACCGCCGTGGACAGCCGGGAGGTACGCAGGGCATTGACGGTACCGTTCAGGCTGACTTCGCTGATGATATCGGAGGTTTCAACCTGCTCCAGTTCAACCCCGGGGCGATCCTGCGCCTGGACCTGCGATAGCGCAAAACACCACAATCCGGCCAGAAAGCCCAGTCGCCTGACGAGTGGTTTCACTGAATGTCCCCTTTTGTCCTGCGCTGCTGTCGCGCTGAATTCTGTCTCTTGAAGCCACCATGAACCTACGTCGTGAAATCCCGGGCAGACCTGCCAAAGTCGGAGTTTCAGGCCTGTTCGGCCAGCAACCGGTACTTCCACCGACTCTTAAATGCTGCAACACTGTCTGTCAGACAACAACCAGAACAATGCGAGATTCATACCGTGAAACCACTGAGCCCGATAGACCAGGTGTTTCTGTGGCTGGAAAAACGCCAGCAACCCATGCACGTTGGTGGCCTGCAGCTGTTCTCGTTCCCTGAAGATGCACCGGATGACTATGTCGCACAGCTGGCAGACCAGTTGCGGGAACAATGTACGGTGACCCCTCCGTTCGACCGGCGCCTGAACAACCGGTTCGGCCAACCATTCTGGGTGGAAGACGAGCATCTGGACCTGGAGCACCATTTCCGGTTTGAAGCTCTGCCTACCCCGGGCCGTATCCGGGAATTGCTGGCGTTCGTCTCCGCAGAACACAGCCACCTGATGGACCGGGAACGGCCGATGTGGGAGTTCCACCTCATTGAGGGCCTGAAAGACCGACAGTTCGCCGTTTATATCAAGATACACCACTCCCTGGTGGATGGCGTTTCCGCCATGCGGCTGTTCCAGCGCATGCTGTCCCAGGACCCGGAACAGCGGAACATGCCCCCGATATGGTCACTGCCGCTGCGCAGCGGCAACAAAAATGACGACAACGGCCCGTCCATGTGGCGCAACGTCGCCCATCTGCTGGGGGAGTCCGGTAAACAGCTGGGCACGGTGCCGGCTGTGTCCAAGGCACTGTTGAGTACCGTCAACCGCGCGCGAAAGGACCCCGCCTACGACTCCATCTTCCACGCCCCCCAATGTGTGCTCAACGGCAAGATCACCGGCTCACGACGCTTCGCGGCCCAGTCCTATTGCCTCAAGCGCATCAAGGCGGTGTGCAAGGCCTACGAAACAACAGTCAATGACGTGGTCATGGCCATGTGCGCCACGGCACTGCGAACCTACCTGATGAACCAGGATGCCCTGCCGGAGAAGCCACTGGTGGCGATGGTGCCCGTCTCCCTGCGCAAGGATGACAGCTCGGGCGGGAACCAGGTGGGCATCATCCTGGCGTCGCTGGGCACTCATCTGAACGACGCGGCTGAGCGGTTGCGCTATATCCATGAAGACGTGAAAGCTTCCAAAGAGCGCTACGCCAACATGTCTTCAGAGGAAATCCTGAACTACACCGCTTTGTTGCTGGCACCGGCAGGCTTCAACCTGCTGACCGGCCTGGCGCCGAAGTGGCAGACCTTCAACGTGGTCATATCCAACGTACCCGGGCCAAAGGAACCCAGTTACTGGAACGGAGCGAGACTTGAGGGGATGTATCCGGTGTCCATCGCCATGGACCGGATTGCCCTGAACATGACCCTGACCAGCTATTGCGACCAGGTAGAATTCGGCCTGATCGGCTGCCGCCGCACCCTCCCCAGCCTGCAGCGAATGCTGGACTACCTGGAAGAGGGCCTGGCCGAACTGGAAAGCGCAGCCGGGATTTGAGGTTTAACCGAACCTTACTTCCCGGTTACGCTGCGAAATCTGGTCATTCAGCGTCCAGAAATCATAGAGCACGCCCACCAGGAACAAACCACCGGTGAGCAGGTAGAGGATCCCGGTGATCCACTTGCCCATGTACATCCGGTGGAGCCCAAACACCCCCAGGAAGGTCAGCAGAATCCAGCCAATGTTGTAACTCACTTCACCGGACTCATACCGTATGTCGGCTTCCCGGTCCATGGCGGGGATCAGGAACAGGTCGATGAACCAGCCGATAAACAGCAGCCCGAGCGTAAAGAACCAGATGGTGCCGGTAATCGGCTTGCCATAGTAGAACCGGTGTGCCCCCAGGAATCCGAAGATCCAGAGCAGGTAGCCGATGAGTTTGCTGTGGGTATCCTGGTTGATTTCCATTTGGTTTCCTTGTGACGTTGGTTGTGGCTGGATTCTTGGGCCCCAGCCTGCTGGTTCTGGTGCCTGGTTGGGGGGCTGGATTATTTTTCCTTGGGAAAAAGAACTCGCTGCGCTCAGACACCTTTTTCCTGGCGGAAAAATAATCCAGCCCCCCATCCGTCAGACAGTTAGGGCATAGTCCCCGATTACAAGCTGAAAGCAAGTGAACGAAACGAAAGACAGCCATCTCCCATGGTCTCTGGGTGTGGGGTGGTGGTATTTATTTTTCTCGCAAAAAATGGTGTCTGAGCGAAGCGAGTTCATTTTTCGAAAAAATAAATACCACCACCCCGCAACCACGCTCCCAAGCCAGAGGCCTAAAAGACCAGGGCACCAAACTCAAGGCCCAACTTCAGGAGCCGGGTCCAGACCGCCTTCGCGGAATTCGCTGGCGGACTTGCCGGTCCACTTGCGGAAGGCGCGGCTGAAATTGGACAGGTCGGCGTAGCCCAGCTCGTAGGCGATCTCGCTGACTGACTGGTTGGTGTAGCGCAACAGCTGAATGGCGCGGTCTTTCAGTACGGCTTCCACTATCTCCCGGTAAGTGGTGTCCTTTTCGGCCAGCCGCCGCTTCAGGGTTCGGGACGATACGCAGAAACGTTCGGCCATGGCCTCCAGGGAGGGCAGTGGGCCCGGCATCATGTGGAGCATGTTGCGGATGGCATAGGTGATGTCGCCCTGGTCTTTCAGGGCTTTTTGCAGCTCGAACTCGCACTGGTCCCGGGCCATCCGGGATGCCTCTGCATCCGCCAGCCGCATCCGGGTGTCCAGCAGGCCCTTGGGGAACACCATGGTTTCTTCCGGCTGGCCGTATTCGAACGGCACCGGCAGCTGGGAAGCGAATTTGCGGTAGTAGGCCGGTTCCGGTGATGTCAGTTGCACTTTCACACCGGGAAGTTTGCCATCCACCAGCGCAAATCCCTGTTTTTCCGCATCTTCGCGGTCGATCAGTTGCTCTGCCAGCATCATCAGGGTGGCGCTCACGGTTTCTGCCAGGAAGCGGTACTGGGTAGGTACGTCGAACTCGGACCGTAACCGCACCAGCACATGGTCACCGGTGTCGGTAAGGGTCATGGTCAGGAACGGCACCCGCAGTTGCAGGTAGCGCCGCACCGAATCCAGGGCACCTGCCAGCGTGGGGCTGGTCAGAGCGGCAAAACCGAGTGTGCCGTGAATGGTGACCCGCAGTTCGCGGGCCAGCATGAAGCTCAGGCCGTCTTTACCGGCCAGATCCAGGGCCCGCTCTACCATCACAATGGCGTCGGTGACGAACACCCGGCTGTCGTTGGACTTCAGGTCATGGGGAGCAACGTCCATGCCCTCATAAAGGCTGCGGTCGTTGTAACCCAGTTGTCGCACCACATCCGCCAGCACCCGCAGATACACACCGGGAACCAGGAACACTCCCAGCATCTGCCGTTGTTTTTCCGGGCCCGGGTTCGCCATGCAGGATCCTTTTTTTGTTGTGGGAGCACTCATTGCTACCGATGCTATCAGAAGCCCGACACAGCGGCACTGTGACTGGAGGCACCTGCAAGCACGTCAGCACAGTCAATTGAGGCCAGCGCTGGCCCTTACTCCACGATGGCCGTCCCCTTTTCGCATTCAAAGGCTGCATTGACTCACCCACACTGGAACTATCACATCAGCCATAGCGCCAGGCGCAGGAGTACAGACATGCTGAGAACCAAAACCACTGAGTCCAGGCCGGTTGCCCGCACACCGGACAACGTTGCCATCAAGCCTCAACGCATGGGTTTCGAGTTCGGGGAGAAAGTGCCGCACTACTGGCTGGACAACAGCTACACCCTGAGCCACACCATGAACGCTCTTTCTGTGCTGTTTCCACAGGGCGAACAGTTTTTCGTGGATTCGGTCCGCTACTTCCAGGACCAGATCAAGGACCCCAAGCTGAAAAAGGACGTGCGGGGCTTTATCGGCCAGGAGGCCATGCATTCCCTGGAGCACAAATCCATGAACCAGCATGTGCGGGATCAGGGTATGCCGGTGGAAGAGCTGGAAGAGCATCTGGAAGTGGTGCTGGGCATTGCCAAAAAGCTGCCTGAACGCCATCAGCTGGCCATCACCTGTGCCCTGGAGCACATGACGGCGATGATGGCGGACATGCTGCTGGCGCGGGATGACGTACGCGAAGACATGCACGAGACCATGCGCCCGCTGTGGGTATGGCATGCCATTGAGGAAACCGAGCACAAGGCGGTGGCCTACGATGTGTTCAACCAGGCCGGTGGCACCTACGCCGAACGTACCTTTTACCTGGCCTTCAGCACGGCGGCACTGGGTGTAATGAGCAGCTACTTCACCACTCGGATGATGCTGAACGACCGTAAGAACTTTTCAATGAAGGACAGCGCCCGTGGTCTGTGGCAGATGTGGGGCAAGAACGGAACCTTTTCCAGCCTGATCCCTACCTGGCTGGAGTACTTCAAGCCTGGCTTCCACCCCTGGGACCATGACAACAGTGAGCTGATCGCCCGGTTCAAGGAACAGATCAACGAGTATATTGCGCCCGAGTATCGTAAGGGGAATCGTCGGACCATCCAGTGAGGAACGACTAACTCCGTACGGTCGTAAGCGGGCACCCTCTGCCAAAACCGTGCGGAGCCATGGGTGAAGAGCGAAAAGCTCTTCACGGGCTGGCCATGGATGGCCTGCCCAGGACCTTCAGCGCGACGCAGGAGCGATAAGCGCTGAAGGGCGGAGCCCGAGCCGCACAGGGACGTCTTGAGGCGTGTTTTGGCAGAGGGTGCCCGCTTACGACCTGCGCCGAAATCCAGGTTATCGGCTCAAACAGGTCCGTCCGCAATACGCGACCCTTTAACGGCAGACACACCGGCTCTGGCAACCATGTTGCGTCCGGCGCGTTTGCAGCTGAAGAGACAGCGATCAGCGGTCCGGAAGAGTGTCTCGGCTTCGGTGCCGTGGTCGGGGTAGTGGGCAATACCGAAAGACGCTGTTACCCGGATAACGGCTTCGCCATAGCAAAGTTCGCTGTCAGCAATGCGCTGGCGCAGTTCGTCCATCAGTTCGAAAGAATCCTCCGGCTTCACGTCCCGCAGAATTAACCCGAATTCCTCCCCACCCAATCGTCCAACGGAGTCGGTAGTGCGAAGACGTTCGGTCAGGCGGCGACTGATGTCACGCAGCACCTGGTCTCCTGCGTCATGGCCCATGGTGTCATTGACGATTTTGAAGTAGTCGATATCCATGATCACCAGTGCAAACCCGGAACCGCTGCGTTTGCTCTCGGCGAGGGTCCGGCCCAGGATGCTCTGGAAACTGGCGCGGTTGGAAAGGCCGGTTAGGCCGTCAGTCTGCGCCAGGGTGAACAGTTTCCGTTCAGCTTCTTCGCGGCGGGTTTCGTAGAGATGGATGAACCCCAGCATCAGCACGGCGCAGAGCACCATGTTCAGCAGGTCAATCATGCTCCGTGCGTTGGCAATGAATTCCAGGTGGAAATAAAAGGCGACACAGCCCGCTACCATGAAAGGCACACTGAGAAAGAAGCCTTCCTTCTTGCCGAGAAGGAGATAGGCCAGGACCGGCATCATCAGCACCCAGACGAAGGCGGTTACCGAGGCGTCGGGCACCAGCATGATCAGCAGAAAGAAGGAAAATCCGGTGACCAGGTAACCGTATATCCAGCCCTGCAGATGCGGCGTCCGGTTGATCCGGGCGACTCCAAGGAACAACACCCCACTGGCAACAAACTCCCCGGCTGCGAGCCAGAGGTAGCCGTTGAAAATCTGCAGGCTGCCGAAAATAACCAGGGCGGAACCGGTTACCAGAAACAGCGCCCGCATCAGTGAGCGGCGATGGGTGTCCCGCAGCCCTGAGCGGCTTTGCTCAAGCGACGCACCAAGGTCCGGGTGCTGTGGTGTTTTCATGCTGCCTCTTTCCCTGAACTACAGCGGACGGGAACTTCCCCCTGTACGTAAAATATACAGGGCCAGTTACCGGGCATCAATCACTCCGGCAACCGGTCTGCAAGCCAGGGTCTTCGGCAACGACTGCCTGGCAGGTCAGATGTAGAGGTTTTTGCGGGAAAACCGCTCCACCAGAGGTTGATAGGCTGACCCGAGCACCCGGTTCAGGGCATCAATGCCCCAGGCATCGGGCCCCACGAGAATGCGGGATTCATCCTTCAGGATGCCTTTCACTATGGTCGTGGCCGCTTTTTCCGGTGTGGTCATGGCAATCTTGTCGAACCCCTTGCGCTGGGCGTCGGCATTCTCGGACTTGCCCATGCGGGCCGAATTGGCAATATTGGTGCGGATACCACCGGGGTGTACGCAACTCACTGCGACCGGCTGCTCTTCCAGCTTCATTTCCTGGCGCAGGGACTCGGTGAAGCCGCGAACGGCGAACTTGGCTGCATTATAAGCGCTCTGTTTGGGTACGCCAATCAGGCCAAACACACTGGAAATATTAACCACGTGGCCGTCCCCGGAGGCAATCAGGTGCGGCAGAAATGCCCGGCTGGCATGGGCCACGCCCCAGAAATCGATATCCATGATCCACTTGAAGTCCTCGTCCGTCATTTCCCGCACACTGGCCGACAGGGCCACCCCGGCATTGTTGATCACCAGATTGACCTGTCCGAAGTCGCTCACTACCTGATCTGCGTGGGCATAGATCGCATCACGGTCCGACACATCCAGGCGGTAGGTTCTGACCTCGGCAGCGCTGCATTCGGCCGCCGTTTCGGCAAGACCAGCTTCGTTGACGTCCGACAGCGCCAGACGACAGCCCTTTGCCGCCAGTGCCACGGCCAGTGCCCGCCCAATACCGGAACCCGCGCCGGTTACCACAGCTACCCTGTTGTTCAGATCCTTCATCGTCGATGACCTCTTGTTATGCGATGGGTGACTTACTCTAACAGGTGTCGGGCCAGGGGATATGGCAATAATGCACTCCCTCCGGGGGCAATAGAGCCACTTTCTGTGACCCACGCATCGGTGACAGGGTACAATTGCCGCCTCTCATCACTTGTCTGTCACCAACGGATGTATCTGTATGGAATGGAGTCTTACGCATTTCTGGCTGATTCTCGCCCTCGTGCTGAGCCTCGCGGAGCTGACGTCTGGCGTACTGGTCCTGCTGGCTCTGGGTATCGCGGCCGCGCTGACGGCACTGCTGACTGTTCTGGGTGCTCCGTTTGAGTGGCAACTGGTGGGCATGGGCGTGTTTTCCGGCATTCTGGTGCCCGTCGCCATTCGCTGGATCAAGCCACGATTTTCACCAAAAGGCGTGGCATACGGGACCACCGGCACGGGTGTCGAGCAGGGCAGGCCGTACAGGACGGTGAAGCGGGATTTTGACGGCGCCAGCGGCATTAAAGTCAACGGCGATTTCTACCGCCTGCGCACCAGCGATACCGACATGACCGAGTTGCCGCAAGGCACCGACGTCATTTTCGAACGTTTTGACGGCACCACCGCCGTTGTTCATACGATCAATCACAAGGAGCAGTAAACATGGAATCGGTTATTTCCCCCGGGCTGGTTATCAGCCTCATTCTCGTGGTCATTGGCATTTTCATCATCGCCAAGGGCCTGGTTATCGTGCGCCAGTCCGAGGTGATGGTTATCGAACGGCTGGGTTCATTCAACCGGGTCCTGGAAAGCGGCGTGAACATCATCATTCCGTTCATTGAGCGCCCCCGCGCCATCATCATGACCCGCTACGTCCGCATCGGCGACGAGTACCATCCCAGCAGCAGCTTCGAAACCCGGATTGATCGCCGTGAAACGGTCATGGATTTCCCCGGCCAGCCGGTAGTGACCACCGACAACGTAACCGTGAACATCAATGGTGCGCTGTATTACCAGATCATTGACCCGCGCCGAGCGGTGTACGAAGTGGCCAACATGAGCCAGGCCGTGGAGGTACTGGCAAAAACCACACTGCGTTCCGTAGTGGGCAAGATGGAGCTGGACAAGCTGTTCGAATCCCGCAGTGAAGTAAACAACGCCATTCAGGCGGAGATGGAAGAAGCCGCTTCAAAATGGGGTGTAAAACTGACCCGCGTTGAGGTTCAGGACATCAGTATGCCCGAAGAGGTGGAAGAGGCCATGCGCCTGCAGATGGCCGCCGAGCGAAAGCGCCGTGCCACGGTCACCGAGGCCGAGGGTGAGAAGTCCGCCGCCATTGCCATGGCACAGGGCCAGCGTGAATCGGCCATTCTCAATGCCGAGGGTGACAAGGAATCCGCGATCCTGCGCGCCCAGGGTGAGCAGGAGTCCATCCGGTTGGTGCTCAGCGCCATAGGCGATACCGAGGACAACAAGCAGACCGTTATCGGCTACCTGCTGGGTCAGAGCTACATCAAGGTGCTGCCCAATATGGCCAAGGACGGCGAGCGTGTCTTCGTGCCTTACGAATCCTCCGCTCTGCTGGGCTCCATGGGCATGTTCCGGGAACTGGCCGGCAGCCCCGAGGATATCGTACGCCAGAGCGTAAAGCAGGATGGCCTGCGCGGTGGCATGGTGGCTTCAGCCGGAAACAGCTGACGTCCCTCCGGGTAACGGACGCAGCCGCCGAAAGCCTTATTCCAGAAGGCTGTCGAGCGGCTGCTGGTAACCCGGTGCAAACACCTCCAGAAAGTACATCACTTCCGGCAAGCCCTCTTCTTCCAGCTTTTTCAGGATGTGACCTGCGGCTGGCTCGAATTCCTTGTTACCCGCCTGCATTTCCGCCTGGCATTTCAACAGTGCCGACAGCCGGTCCGCTGCCTTGATCAGCTCCTTTTCTTCCGGTGCCCAACGGGATTCGCGGATGTAGGGATCAAATTCATCACGGAGATCGTCAGGTAACAGAGCCAGCAATTCGCCCTCCGCTTTGTGCTCTATGTCCCCAAAAGCTTCCCGCATGACCCTGGAGTGGTATTTGACCGGTGTTGGCATATCACCCGTTATGACTTCGGTGGCATCGTGATAGAGCGCTGCTGCCGCAATCCGGTCAACATCCACTTGCCCGCCAAAGTGCCGGTTGCGGATAATCGCAAGGGCATGGGCCAGGGTTGCTACCTCCCAGGAATGGGTGGCAACGTTCTCTTCGATGGCGTTGCGCATCAATCCCCAGCGTCTGATCCAGCGAAGCCGTGATACGTAGGCAAAAAAATGGCTGAGAGGGCGGCTCATAGAGATTTCCCGTTTTGCATGAATTTATAATTGACCCCTTATGACAATGAACTGACGGTGCTAATCTGAATACTCGTTCAGCTTTTACCAGTGCGGAACCGCAATTTTGAACTTCAGACGCCTGCTTAAAACCGCCCTTCCGTATCTCTGCCTGCCTGTGGCCCTGGGTTTTGCAACCGGCGTCTCGTCGGAGACCGAGATCGCTGTCGGCGTCTATGATTTCCCACCTCTGGCTGCCGTGCGTGAAAACACCAGGGTAGAAGGTTTGCTGGGCGAGCTCCTTACCGAACTTGAAACTGCTGATCGGGAGATCACCTTTCGCATCGTACACACCTCTCCCAAGCGCAGGCACCTGGATTTTGAGGCAGGATTATACGACGTCATCTTCTTTGAGAGCCTGAACTGGGGTTGGGAGTCCCGGCCTGTCGCTGCCACCCGCCCGGTATTGACGGACGAAGACGTCTACGTAGCCCTCGACAAGCCCGGTCGGGATCAGAGCTTTTTCGATAATGTTGCTGACCGGGCTATTGTGGCCATCTCCGGTTACCACTATGGTTTTGCGGGCCTGTCCACAGACAACGCCGATCTGCAAGAACGCTTCCAGATTGAATTTTCCCACAGTCACGAGCGTAACCTGAATCTGATAAAGGCCGACCGGCCGTCGCTGGCGGAAGTGGCAATCATCAACCGCTCGTATATCCAGATGCATCTGGAGCAACACCCGGAGGACAGGGCTCGATTCCTGGTATCCGAAATGGCTGACCAGACCTATCAGCTCCGCATCATGGCCCGCAAAGGCGGGCCGATAACGGCCGCGACTTTGGAGCGGCTGTTATTACCGTTGATTGAAGACGGGCGTTATCAGCGGATGGTTGAGCGCCACGGGCTCCAGGTACCGTCCGAACTGGCTGGGCGCTGAGCCCGGAAACTCAGCGGGCATCCAGCTCAAAGCTGATTGTGACATTACCATTCTCATCCGCACTTGCATCACGCACGGGATCCAGCAGGTAGACCTGGCTTTCCGGCACCTCGTAATTCTCCAGCATTTGCTGGCGCAGCCAGACCCCCCGCGCGGAGGCCAGGTTACCAAGGGCCTCCGGCGGCAGCTCGATATCTGTAACCAGCCTTTCCACCAGCGCCTGCTCCCATTCCGACTGACTGACCTCGCCATCCTCACCGGCAACGTTGTCGCGGAAGGCCCTCAGCGAGGCACGGTTGTCCGAGCGGCCGTAGGCCTGTTCCAGCCCGGTGATACGCTCCGCGGCGGGTGCTGTGTCTGCGATGCCCAGTTGATCGAACAACCGCTGCCGCCTCAGTCCGCTGGCATCGGCCTGCGGTGAAACCGCTCCACGAACCTTCAACACCAGCGCTGGGCGATCGTTCAGCGCTGCGCCCAACGCCTCCAGTTTGACGTTTTCGCCTTCGGCCAGTGCCACCCGGCCCGGCTCGAAGCTGATTTCGCCCAGATCGTCTCCCGACAACCCGGCCAGATCCACAACGGAACCCAACATACTGAATGGTGATGTTGCCGCTTTTGCAACCAGGTTGACGAAGGCGTTCATGACCACCTGGCTGACACTGAAATCGGGGCTGTCGAGATCACCACTGACGGGAAGATTGATATCAATGACCCCGTCGCGGTTGCTCAGCAGGGCCAGGCCAAGCTTGACCGGGACGCTGAGCGCTTCGTCACTGGCTACCGCTTCGCCGAGCTCAAGACCATCCAGGATCACACTGTTGCCGGCATCAATAGTGCTACCGGTAAATGTGTAATCCAGGTCGAGGTTCAGTTTGCCGCTGTCGACCCCATAACCGAGATAACGGCCGAAGTAGGGCGATAACATGGGCAGAGAAACATTCTTCATACTCAGCTTGAGTTCACTGGTATCATCTGTTCCCAGAGCCCCCACGGAACCGTCAAGCGTCATGCTGGCAACGTCTCCAACGCGGCCCTGGATCGATACCTTGCCCTGCTGCGGTGCAATATTGCTCAAGCCGGTTACGGAGCCACGCAGCTGGTCAAACCGGGTGGCAAACGTCGGGTCCATGGTGCGGTCGGTATAGGACACAGTGCCTTCTTCCAGCATGACCTGACCGATACGGAAGATAAACGCTGACTCGCTGTCATCCGCCGAAGAGTTCCCGCCGGAGTCTTCCGCCGACGTCGACCGCACCATACGCTGCAGATTGTGAACCCCGTCCCCTGCACGAACCACATTGACCGTTGGCCCCGCCAGAGTGACGGTTCCGATTTCCAGCCGTGCCGGGGCCACATTGTACTCGACGGGTGCCAGGCGCAGGTTCTGCCAGCCAATCAGCCTCTCATCGCTGTCACCGAGACGAGCATCCAGCGACACCACCTCACCGGTGCCGCTGAAGGTGCCAGTCAACGGATCCTGCTGCTGGTCCAGATCCAGATTTCCGTCCACACTCAGGCGCCCGTCCCTGATATCCAGATTCGCCATTTCGCTGATATAGGCACCGAACTGGGCCAGGACAATGTCGGAGCCGGCAATTCCGGCTTCCAGAGTAAAAGGCATCAGTGTGGTCTGGCCGTTGAACACCAGGCTGCCGCCATCACCCAGAGTAGCCTCAGCCTTATAGTTAACCGGGTCTTCCAGGTGATGGGAAACCTCGTCAACCTGGACATTCAGATCCTTTAACGACAGAGTCGCCTCGGTCTTTAACTGCTCATCCCGCCAGTTCACCTCACTGTTGCCAAGTTCCACACCTGCCACCGACCAGCGGAAAGGCATGTCGCTGTCTCCAGAGTCCTCTTTCTGCTCATCGTCGTCACTTCGCTGAAATGGTTTGAGCAGGTTGATCGAACCATCCGGGTCGCGATGCAGTGACAGGTTAACACCGTCAATATTGACGGTTCCGGTGGCGGCTTCACGGCTATTCAGCCCGAACCGTATATCGCCGATCCGGATGCTCTTCGTGGTAAGCAGTTCGTCATCGCTATCCGCCAGGCCAAGGCCCAGGTTTTCAATGGTGAGCTGGCCATTGGAGGTGCTCAGGAACAGCTCATCAGCAGACTGCAGCTGGTATTCAGAGCTCAGAGTTACGCTACCGTTGCGCAGCTGATAGGGAAGATAGGGTTTGAGGAAGTGCTGAAGCGTGGTGTGAGTCACTCCGCCCAGCTTGATAAACCCCTTCGAATACAGCGGAGCAATGCTCAGGTCCCCCTCCCACTCGATGGTCTGGCTGCCGACCGCGGCCAGCAGGTAATAATTGCTGTCGGCTTCGTCCCGGGGCCAGGTGGCCAGATCGTTGATCGCCAGATCCAGCGGTGACACCTGGAACTCTTCCTGACCCTCCTGGCTGAAATCCCGGAACAACAGCTCACCCCCGGCGACCCTGACACGGTCAAAGTGCAGACGAACCGGCTCTGCGGATGCGCTCTCGTCGTTGGTGGTCTCCTCCCCCGGCGGGTTGTTTGCCTGCCAGTCCCTGGCATAATTCACACTGTAGTCTGCCAGCAGGTCCAGGCGGATGTAGGGTTCTTCCAGCTCAATATTCTGTAAGGCAACGACACCGGTAACCAGCCGCCAGAGCCCGAGATTGGTGAAAAGGCGATCAAAAGCGACAACACGCTCACCATCACTGTCATCCGCTGTCAGGTTCAGAATCTCGACACTCATGGTGAACGGGTTCACCTGGATGTCTTCCACCTCTGCCTGCCACCCCATGTGCTGTTCCAGCCTCTTCGGCAAAGCCCGCTCCAACCACCAGGGCAGACCAACAAACCCGATAAGGGCATAGATCACGACCAGAACCAGTACAACGACCGAGATATTTCTGGCGGACAATCGTCGTGTGCGGTTTGCAACCACCCTGTTCTCCTTGTTGGTTATCGGTGACGGGCCCAGCGCAACCCATTCCAGTTTAACAAGGATAGTCCGCAAGTGACGGTTTTGTCAGCCAGAACCGCTAGTGGACTGACAAGGCCCGATGAACCCGATATTCTGTCCTGACCGTATTAACCAGCGAATCCCCTATACAGGAAGCCTGAATGGACATTAGCGATATGCGCCGCGACTTCGAGAGCGAAGGCCTGGATCGCGACGCTCTCGATAGCAACCCGGTCAAACAGTTCCAGACCTGGTTCGGCGATGCCCGTGAAGCAGGTATTCTCGAACCCAATGCGATGTCACTGGCCACCACCGGCAGCGACGGCATGCCGGACATAAGAACGGTATTGCTGAAATATTTCGATGAATCCGGCTTTGTGTTCTACACCAATTATGGCAGCCGTAAAGCCCGGGAGCTGGCAGAAAATCCGAAAGCGGCCCTGCTGTTTCCCTGGATTGGTCTTAATCGCCAGGTACGGATACAGGGCAAGGTGGAGAAGGTGAGCAAGTCGGAGTCACTGCGTTACTTTGCCTCCCGCCCACGGGGCAGCCAGATCGGTGCCTGGGTATCGGAACAAAGTCAGGCGATTACCTCCCGGGGCCTGTTGGAGCAGAAGGTTGCGGAGATGAAGCGTCGCTTCAGCGCTGGCGAGATTCCTCTGCCGGATTTCTGGGGTGGTTACCGCGTAGTGCCTGAACGGATCGAGTTCTGGCAGGGCAGGCCGAGCAGGTTGCATGACCGGTTTGAATACGTGAAACAGAACGATGGGTGGATCATTGACCGACTCCAACCCTGACATTGCTCCCACGGTGTGGCTGTGCCGCGAACCGGAGTCAGACGATCCGGCTATCCCGCAATGGCTGACCGCGTTTGAGCAGGCCACGGTGGCCGCATTCAACGGTATTCGACGCCAGGAATATCTGTGCAGCCGCTGGCTGATTCGTCAGGCACTGGCAGGCGCCTCCGGCACCGCTGGCGCGGAATGCCGTCCGGTCGACGGCAGGCCGGTCTGCTCAGACCATCCCCCGGGATGGCACCTGTCGCTCAGCCACAGCCACGGCTTCTCTGCCTGTGCCGTGTCAGACACCCCAGGCCTGGGGCTGGACATCGAGCCCCGCAACCGGCATCCGCACTGGCAGAAAGTGGTCCGACGCTGGTTCACACCCAGTGAACAAGCCTGGCTGCTTGACGCCAACGACTGCGAAGACTTTCTCAAGGTCTGGACTCTCAAGGAAGCCTGGCTGAAAGCAACCGGGCGTGGTATTGCCGGCAATTTACAGACACTGGAGATTACCCCTGATTTTCAGCTGATCGGTGATCGCAGCGACGAGAGCTGGATGGCCTCCTCTGGCCAGGTCGGCGATTTCCTGCTGGCGCTGGTTTACCATCAATCCGGACATTCGTTACCGTCGGGGTCACTTTTACAGACCCCCGGGGAGCTCTTTGAGGCCAGCCAGCCGGCCCGACCCATTGCTCCGGTAGACTGGCTGTTCCACAATCCCGTCAACATCCGCAAGCAGGAGTGATTATGGAAGGTCAGCAACGTTGCCCCTGGTGCGGCGATGACCCTCTCTACATGGATTACCACGATAACGTCTGGGGCCGGCCGGAATACGATGACCTGGCTCTCTTCGAAAAACTGTGTCTCGACGGCCAGCAGGCGGGGCTCAGCTGGATAACCATCCTGAAAAAACAGGACAACTACCGGGCAGCCTATGACCACTTTGACCCCCGGCGCATCGCCCGTTACGACGACAGCAAGATTGAATCCCTGCTGCAGGACCCGGGCATTGTCCGCAACCGCCTGAAGGTAAAGTCCATTATCCGTAACGCCAGGGGCTATCTGGAGCTGCGGGAGCAGGGCCACTCGTTCAGCGATTTCCTATGGTCATTTGTGGACGGCAAACCGGTGCAGAATCACTGGCGCAGCATAGAACAGGTCCCGATATACACCCCGGAAGCAGAGGCCATGTCCAAAGCGCTGAAACAACAGGGCTTCAATTTTGTGGGGCCCACCATTGTTTATGCGTTCATGCAGGCGGTGGGAATGGTGAATGACCACCTGACCTGCTGCCCACAACACTCGGTGTGCCGGGAGCTTGCCGGCAAAGTGTGAACCTCCGTTTTTCCTGCCGGTTTCAGGCCGCCAGATGATCCCAAACCATCCGCCGCTCGTAAGTCCGTGGGTAGCACATCTCCCTCGAGTACTAATGAGAGCAAAACGGTGAGAATATCCCTGGAAGAACTCAGGCACATACCGGACCTGACCATAGACCTGCTGGAAATCATCTCTCTGGAGGGTCAGCAGTATATGGCAAGGCTGGTCATCGATGAGAAATACCACCTGCTATCCGACGCCAAGGGACAGACCCGACTGTTTCGCAGTAGCTGGCAGGTTCAGGACACCCTGGCAGCATTCAGTATTATCTCCACTGACGTGGTTCACCCGTCTGCCTACCACGAAATGGTTGGTATGGAGCCGGCTGACATCGAGCCCATGAGAATACGGGTGCAGGGGCGCGGCTCGTGATTGCGGTCGCCAGGCTGGCGATTGTCGTTGGCATTGCCGGGTTACTGCCTTTCCTTGCAGCCATACTCGGCCTGTTCATGATGCCCGCCAAAAGTGTGGCCATTATCGGTTACTTCTATCTATACAGCGCCGGTATCCTGGCCTTTATGGCCGGTATCTACTGGCCACTGGCCATGCAATTGGAAAACCGTTGCTACCCGATTTCACCACTGGTGACCATGCTGCTCAGCCAGGTGTTTTTCGTCTCGGCCGGCATCGGGCTTTTACTGCCCGTCGCAGCGCAGATCGTGCTTTACACCGTCGCCTACCTGGCACTGTATGTGGTTGATGCACGCTGGATGAAGGTCTATTGGCCGGACTGGTATCTGAAACTGAGGCTGGCACTGACCACCATTGTGTTGTTGTGTCAGGTAGCGGCCGGTACCTGGTTTGTTATCGCTCATGGCTGAGAACCAGCCTGAACCTCCGGAGCCTAGCTCCGGAGTGCCGCCTCCGGGCTTTCAACCAGATTTCTCAGTTTCTTGAGGGCGCCCTTTTCAATCTGCCTCACCCGTTCGCGGCTGATACCGAGATGGTCGGAAATCACCTGCAGGGTCTCCGGCTCTGGCAGGCCAAGCCCGAAACGCCGTGCCAGTACGTCCTGTTCCCGCGCACTCAGATCAGCCAGCAGCGCCGCCAGAGTGCGCTTGCGGTCGCGATGGAGCATGTCATGGTCCGGCGCGGACTGCTCACCTGCACTCAGGCTGTCACCAAGGGTAATTCCACCTTCGGTGGTCACCGGCATATCCACAGACACTTCCATGATGGCCAGCGCCCGCAGTTCTCCGATGCGCGATGGCGATACCTCAATTTCCCGTGCCAGCTCGCTCTGTGACGGCGTGCGGCCCAGGGTCTGGTGAAGCGCCAGGGAGGTTTTCTGGAGCAGACGGATTTCATCCACCACGTTCTCGGGGGTGTGCACCAGACGGGTGCCCCGCTTCATACAACGTTTGACCTCTTCGCTTATCCACCAGTAGGCGTAGGTGGAGAAGCGGAAGCCTTTGGTGGGATCGAATCGCTCAACGGCCTTGATAAGGCCAACATTGGCATCCTGGATTACATCCGACATCGGAATACCGCGGTTGGCGTAGCGCCGCGCAATATGGACAGCAAGCCGCAGGTTGCTGCGGATCAGCCGCTGCCGGCTGTCGGTGGCAAGATGGTAGGCGCGACGGCACCGGGTAGAGAAGGCGCAGGCATCCCCCAGGCTTCCGATAACTTCACGAAAGGTCTGGGGAGTGTCCTCCGGCAAGCCCATCTCCACAGAGATGACCCGGTAACAGAAAGACAATCTGCGGGAAAGACGACGCTCACCTTCGTTGGTCAGCAATTCGTAACGGGACGCATCCCTGAAGTACAGCCCTACCAGGGAGTCCGTTTCGCCGGAGTGGGCTATGGTCGGAGACGGCCCCGGGCTCTGGACATCAGTCATGGCACAGGTTCCGATCGTAAGTTTATAAAGGATACGCGCGGAACAGTGCCATGGATTCCCGGCTACCGGGGGCTCAGGAGCTAATTGCGGCAATTACGGACGGGATGAATCCCGCCCGGTTATGCTGCGACGATAGCGTACTCGTGATTGTAGGGCTCAATCAGCACGCCGTGGAGCGCCACGATGGTCTTCTTGTAGGCGTCTTCATCCACCACAAACTGGATGTCCACCTGGCGCATGCACTGGTGCAGGGCCAGAATGCTGATTTCCTCATCTGCCAGCGCCTTGACGGACTTTGCGAGGATACCCGGTATCTTGATATCACTGCCAATGGCAGAAACAATCGCCACCTTGCGGGTACTGATTTCCGCGTTGGGGAACTCATCCTTCAACGCCCGTACCACCCGCTTGACGTGCTTGAGCGTGCTGTCGACGTAGTGGGTAATGGTGTTGGCGTTGGTGTCCTTGGAGATAAAGCGCACCTTGAATCGGCCAAGCACTTCCAGAATGCGGCGGTCCGAGCCCGGTTCGCCCTGCATGTCCTGGTCAAACACCTCAATGGCAAACACGCCCTTGTTGCCGGCGATGATCTCCACCTGCGGCTTCTCACTGACGTAGTCGCCGGTGATCAGGGTACCGGTGTGCTCCGGCTCGAAGGTATTCATCACCCGCAGCGGAATTTCATTCTGGCGCATGCCTTTGCCGGCACGGGGATGAATGGCTTCCATGCCCAGGTTGGCCAGCTGGTCGGCCACATCGTAATTGGTACGGCCAAGAGGAACCACCTTGTCTGCGCCCACAATGTTGGGGTCGGCAGAGCTGAGATGGTATTCCTTGTGAATGATCGCCTCACGGGCGTTGGTGATCACCGCTACCCGGCTGAAGGTCATCTCGCTGTAGCCCCGGTCAAAGGTCCGCATCAGGCCTTCCTTGCACTGTGCATA
Source organism: Marinobacter panjinensis (assembly GCF_005298175.1). NCBI lineage: Bacteria > Pseudomonadati > Pseudomonadota > Gammaproteobacteria > Pseudomonadales > Marinobacteraceae > Marinobacter > Marinobacter panjinensis. The sequence continues at coordinate 2,943,367 of NZ_SZYH01000001.1, read as the reverse complement.
CCCGGTGACGATGGGCAGCTCACGGGTCAGGTCCACGGCATCGAAGGCCTGTTTGAGCTTTTCGTCCAGCGGCAGCAACTCGTTGTCGCGCCAGCCTGTCAGGTCCACGAAGCGTGCGTTGATACCTTCCTGCTGAAGCTTGAGAGCGGTGTTGAAGGCGCTGTGGGCCTCGCCAATGCCAGCCAGCATTTCACGTACCGTCAGCAGGTGTTCTTCCAGCTGGAACTGGCCGTAGGAACACAGGCGTTGCAGATCGATCAGGCAACCACGTACACCTTCAATCCGGTCGGTAATGAACTGGTCCGCCTGCTGCTTCAGCATGGGGTCCCCGAACAGTTCGCCGTTGATGTCGGTCAGGAACTTGATCAGCTTGGTGAGGTCGTCACCCCAGGCCCAGTCGGATTCCGCATCGGCAAACAGGGCATAAACGCCCGGCTCGCCGGTTTTCTTGTGCTCCAGCAGTTCATCGGTGACACCGCCATAGGCGGAGACCACGAATATGCGCTGGTAGAGGTCGTCCTTTTCGCGCCCGCCGAGAATGATGTTGTCGCGCACAGCCTCGTAGTTACTCATCGAGGTGCCGCCGATCTTCTCTACGGTATGTCGTTCGCTAGTCATAGTGTTACCGTTGTTATCCTGCAGAATGAATGGTTGGGGAATGGCAGTCGTCTCAGGACGCCTTGCTCATCCCTTCCTGCATGATTTCGTCCACGCTCTGTGCCAGAAGTTTAGCACCTTTGCGCAGATCATCCTCGCTGGTGGTCAGCGGCATCAGGCATTTGATCACTTCGTCGTTGGGGCCACTGGTTTCAATAATCAGCCCCTTCTCGAAGGCACGGCTGGTAATCTTGTCGGTCAGCTCGGCGTGGGTCGCTTCGATGCCACGCATCAGGCCGCGGCCCTTCATTTTGAACTCGCCCGGGTACTTGTCACAGATAGCCTGCAAACCTTCACCCAGCACCTCGGTTTTGGCCTTCACCTCGTTGGCAAAGGCGTCGTCTTTCCAATACGTCTCAACGGCTGCCCGAGCCGTCACGAACGCCATGTTGTTGCCACGGAAGGTGCCGTTGTGCTCACCCGAACTCCAGACATCAAGCTCCGGCTTGAACAGCACCAGCGCCATGGGCAGGCCGTAACCGCTCAGCGACTTGGAAACGGTGACAATGTCCGGCTTGATGCCGGCAAACTCGAAGCTGAAGAACTCACCGGTACGACCGTTACCTGCCTGGATGTCGTCCAGAATCAGCAGGATATCGTGCTTTTTGCACAGCTTCTCAAGGCCCTGCAGCCACTCGGCACGGGCAGCGTTAAGGCCGCCTTCACCCTGGACCGCTTCAACAATTACCGCAGCCGGCAGTTCGAAGCCGGAAGACCCGTCAGACAACACCTTGTCCATGATCTCCAGGGTATCGACGTTCTCGCCCAGATAGCCGTCGTAGAACATGAAGTCCACATTACCCAGCGGGGTACCGACACCGCCACGGTGGTGCTTGTTACCGGTAGCGGCAACCGCACCCATGGTCACGCCATGGAAACCGTTGGTGAAGGAAATGATGCCATTGCGACCTTTCACCTTACGGGCCAGTTTCAGGGCCGCTTCCACACAGTTGGTGCCGGTTGGGCCAGTGAACTGCATTTTGTAGTTCAGGCCACGGGGATCCAGGATGTGATTCTTGTAGGACTCAATGAAGTCGTGCTTTGCCGTGGTGAACATATCCAGACCCTGACTGACACCATCGCTTTCAATGTACTCCAGCAGGGCTTTCTTGAGAATGTCGTTGTTGTGGCCATAATTCAGGGATCCGGCGCCGGCCAGAAAGTCCAGGTATTCCTTGCCATCCTCGGTGTAGAGGTGCGCATTCTTGGCACGGTTAAAAATCACCGGAAAGGCACGGGAGTAAACACGCACTTCGGATTCAGTCGACTTGAAAAGTTCCATGGTTTTGCCTCTTAGCATGTCAGGTTCGAGGTAGTTGTGCGGTGGCACGTTGGTTGAGGCCGTTGTGACAGATTCACCTCAGCAATCTGCCGGCCAGTCCAAACAGGGGTATCGATCGTTCGGGAAGGCTGCTACGCCGGCTTCGTGAAAGGCCCGATGCGGAGCAGAAATTCGGAGTCGTGCTTGCCGCCGAAGTGGGTTTCTTTCTCAAAGTGCTCGTGAAAGGTGAGCTCAGCACCCATGTCACGGGCAAATGACCGGAACAACGCCCAGGAAGCCTCGTTGTCTTCGGTGATGGTGGTTTCCATATGGGTCACGTCTTTGCACGCGTCCCGGGCCACAATCGCCTTCAGCATCCGTTTGGCCAGACCTTGCCCACGACCTTTCTCGTGAACGGCCACTTGCCATACAAACACGGTTTCGGGCTGCTGGGGGGGAATATAACCGGAAATAAAGCCGACCAGATCGCCGTCTATCTCCGCCGCCACGCCGGTTTCGGCAAAGTGGCTACACTGCAGGAGGTTGCAGTAGATCGAGTTGGGATCCAGCGGCGGGCATTCCGCAACCAGCTGGTGGAGCCTGTAGCCATCATCCTTGACCGGTGTGCGGAGGTTGATGGCGGTGGTATTCGAGCCTTCTGATGTCATAACGTGATCGATTCGCCTCAAAAAGTTAGCGGTAAATTATATAGACCACAAAATATATTTCAAGTCAGGCTTACTGACTACCCTGCCAGGAATGCTGGCCTACTCTCTAAGAATAGACCGGATTGTGGCCTGCGCCAGTGACAAATCTGTTAAACAGCAGGAGGAAAAACAATACGATCTGACGTCAGGGATGTACCGTCGACGATGCGGCGCCGGTAAGACACAGCAGCGGCCGAACCACCGGGCCACAGCTGATCGAAGCGTGGCAACCACGCTCCCAGATCGTAGGCAACGGGCACCAGAGATACGTTCAGCCCTCGCCGCTCAAGACCGGCAACAGGTTCAAACTGCGGACTTGTCAGACCAATGCGGGTAACCAGCCCCCGCGGGTCCCGCGCCAGGTTACCCATACCCGCGGAGCCGTTATTAACCGCAACGCGACTGCGCTCTTCCACCGTTCCTGACCAGAGCACAGGCAGGCAGGTGTGGGTGGAGGCAATCACATCTGCACCGGACTCGGCAAACCATTCCGTCAGCTGCAATTCGTTGCCCGCCACAAACGACTCATGGGCCAGCCCCCATCCCGCTAGGGACTCAGGATCGCCGTGCACCACCAAAATCTTTAGGCCTCCAAATAACAGGCAGCGATAGCGTGGCAGCAGGCGGAGTCGTTTCTGGATGTCCGGGTGGTTACCAGCCACTCCCTGCAGCCGCTCCATGATGTGATTGGAGCGCTCGACCACGCCCTGGCCAACAAAGTCCGGGTAGGCACAGCCACAGCCCGCACCGTCACTCGGGGTAGCCAGCTCATAATCCACGTTACCCAGGCTGACCATATGATCCAGCACCCGGCAATTGATTTCCCTGAACAGCGTATCGCTGGCGTTGAACCAGTTGAAATCGCCATTGAAGACCAGCTTGACCCGGTGCCCCTGGCGCTCCTCTGCAAGCGCCATCCGCTCAATTTCATCGAGGGCGTATGGGTTTCCGTAGAGCCCGCCGATAATATAAAGCACATCTTCGGTGACCTGGCGGGGCTCCCGGCACAAATCGGAAGGTCTATATCGATAAGCCAGGGGGCAGCTTCTGCCTTCGTTCATAACAATACCTAGGCCTCACCGGCCGCCAGCGAGCGCCCCGCCAGCTTGCGGGCCACCAGCGGCAGGAAGAAGCCGGCCGTACAGATCAGGAAGCCGTAGGCGTTGACCCCAAGGAGCATCGCGTAGGCGCCGTCACCAATGGCCCAGCTCGCCGGGATCAGCCCCACGGCAAGCAACACACCCAATCCCAGGCCAGTCCAGAAACTCAGATGAAAACTCCACGGTGACCAGCGGGTAAAGCCGTAGAACAGGAATACCGGCGCCAGTCCCATCACCATGGTGCCGGAAATGGTCGTTGCTTTCAGAATATCAGTACCGGCGAACATCGGCAGGTTACCCAGAAGCGCGAACACAATCATGATCACCGCCCCCACACGCACGCTTGGCAACCGGTCCTTCGCCCGCTTCGCCAGCCGCGGAAGATCCACCGCCAGTGACTTGGCCAGTGAACTGAAGGTGGAGTCCAGCGTTGAGCCGGCTGACGTCATCATCACCACACTCATAAAGAACAGCGCCGCCAGCCCCAGCGACTGACCCACCGCCGCCGGCGCGTTACCCATGGCTTCAATACCGTTCAGCCGGGCATGGACACCCACCAGGCTGAAGATAAACACCGCCACAAAGCCCAGCAGCCCGGCCACCACAAAGCTCTTGAGCATGGTCTTCTCCTTATTCACGAAACCGCGGTCAGTCAGCACCGGATCATGAAAGGGATAGCTGAACATCTGCAAAAGGGCCACCAGCAACAGGTCAAAACCGGCATTGAGCTTGAACTCACCGTTGGTCAGCAGGGCACTGGTGTCGTTGGCCGGCACAATCAGGAAGAGCACCGCCCCGACAAAGAACACGAACACAAAAGCCTGGATCACATCGGTAAAAATCGACGACCGCAAACCGCCCTTGAGGCTGTAGGCCAGGGTAAACACCGTAAACAGCATGGCTGCGCCGTAGTACTCCCACTCACCCGGCAGCCCGAAATAACCACCAACCACCGCGGTATTGCTCCAGACCTCGTTGTACAACCGAATCAGAATCGCCGCCGCAAACGCCAGACTGGCAAGCCGGCCAAAACGGGACGTCAGAAAATCCTGCAGACTGCGGGCCCCGGTCTGGGTACGAATCAGGTAAATAATATAACCGGCCACCGGAATCGACAGCCAGTAACTGGCATACGCCAGCCCGCCGGTCACACCGTAAGCGGCACCCAGGTTGGCGGCATTGGTAACGGACTTGGCAAAGATCCAGCTGATAAAAATACTCGCCGTCAGCGACCACTGACCCACCGGATTGCCTTCGTCATCGGCTCCCTTGTAGAAGGAATTGGCGTTCTTGCTCTTGGGCGACAACACATACATCACCGCCCCATAAACCACCAAAAATCCCCAAAACAGGGAAGCTTCCGTGAAATTCATTGTCTGTTCTGTCCTCGTTCTTTGTTTACTATCCGGGGCTGGTTCGGTTACTTCGTGCCTTGGGTGCCTGAGTCAGTGGTGGAGGGGGTTCAAAAAAACGCCCGTGAACCCATCCATGGGGGGCTTGGTCGCGCCATCCCTGGCGCTCCACATTTTTTGAACCCCCTCCACCACTGCCTCTGTCTTCAACGTCGCCATGCCGTCCCCGACACCTAAGGCATAGCAACCCAGTCAGAACCCGCTTTTTCTTTTAACCAAACGAATGGCAGTGTATTTGCCGCGGTCTGGGGGTGGTGGTTTATTTCCGCCAGGAAAAAGGTGTCTGAGCGAAGCGAGTTCTTTTTCCCAAGGAAATAAACCACCACCCCCAGGCCGCCAATACCCATCAACCAGTCCTAAAAAAAGACCAAATCACCCCGGAGCAGAACAACTAGCCCCAAACCGATAACAGGAAAAACACCGGTGATGCCGCAACATAATCCGCTCATCCATACTCTCCGCCAGCGTCCCCCCGAGGTCATACTGCGGATCGTCATCCACCAACGTACAGGCATACACCCGCACCCGGTCACCCCGCTTCACCAGCATGCGCGTGTAAGTGCACATGAAATGGGAACGGGCCTCCCTGGTGGGGTACTTCTCCATGCAGGTTTCCGTGATTTCCGGGCTGCCGTCCTCCGAGCCCGGCGTACCCAGGTCCGGGAAGGCCGTAAACGCCAGGGTTTCCGGGATGCCCCATTCACGGAAGATGCCGCGAAACGCGGACTCCACACTGGAAACAAGCTCATCCGGGTCAGTCTGGCGCGCAATGGATACCTTGAAACCCTGATGCACCAGCCAGCGGATGCCTTCCAGGGCCTTGTCGAAACTGCCCTCGCCCCGGTCAACGTCGTGACGGGCGCGGTCGGGGAAATCCAGGCTGACGCGGAAATGGATCGGGTAAGGGTTATCCAGCAGCGGCAACACCTGATGGCGGCGTTTCAGCAGCGGGTCGGTGGCGTTGGTGAGCACGAAGCACGGCCGGTGGTGGCTGGCATAATCCAGGATATTGATGAAATCGCGGATCACAAACGGCTCACCACCGGTGAAGGAAAACTGCTCAACGCCCATATCCAGAGCTTCATGGATAAATGGCTTCACGTCACTCAGCTTCATGCCCGGAATGCGACCGTCGCCGGGGTGTGAACCCTCAAGGCAGAACGGGCAGGCCAGGTTGCAAGCAGTGCCGGTATGAATCCACAGCTCCTTTAGCTTGTCCGAGTCAATAAAGCCGCGCGGGTCGCCGTTGCGGGTGTGGGTCCAGCTGTCGCGGGCCCGGGGCTCCAGCACCTCTGCGGCGGGAATGCGTCTCTCGGCAGTTTGGGTCAGGGGCATAGCTGCTCCGTGTTTGCGGTGATTCAGTTTGATTTACGTTGTTACTTCACTTCCGGCGTTGTTGCGTGACTGCTTGCCACGGCGCCAGCCATGAAGTTTCTCAAGCAGCCTGAGAATACCCTGTGGTGCATGTTCACGCTTCCACTCACCGGCAGCGAATTTGGCGGATTCGTTCCAGGTCGGGTAGGGGTGGATGGTGCCCAGGATCTTGTTGAGGCCCAGGCCATGCTTCATCGCCAGGGTAAATTCCGCCAGGATTTCGCCGGCATGCATGCCAACCACCACAACGCCCAGAATCTTGTCCTTACCCGGAGGCGTCAGCACCTTGATGAAGCCATAGTCCTCGCTTTCGGCAATGGCACGATCCAGGTCATCCAGGCCGTAACGGGTGACCTCACAAGCAACGCCCTTTTCCCTGGCTTCCGCCTCACTCAGCCCAACCCTGGCCACTTCCGGCGAGGTAAAGGTTACCCAGGGCATCACCCGGTAATCGACCCGAAAGCGTTTGAACTGGCCAAACAGACCATTCACCGCTGCGTACCAGGCCTGGTGGGCTGCGGCATGGGTAAACTGGTAAGGGCCCGCCACATCGCCGCAAGCAAATACGTTAGGGAAGCGCATGCTCATGTCTTGCTCCACCGGCACGGTGCCATTGGGAAGGGTTTCGACCCCGATTTTTTCAAGCCCCAGTCCCCTGGTGTTGGCCGCGCGGCCAACCGCCACCAGAACCTGATCGAACGGGATTCTGACGCGTTCGCCGTCGTACTCGCAGTACGCCACTTTTTCTCCGTCCTCGACAGCAAACTCTCTGGCGGCATGGTTCAATCTCACGTCGATGCCGTCCAGTTCAAACTGCTTCCGAATCACCTCGGAGACATCACCGTCTTCCTTCGCCAACAGCCGCTCACCCATTTCCACCTGGGTTACCTTGCTGCCAAGACGCGCAAAGGCGTGGGCCAGTTCAGAGCCGATGGGGCCACCGCCAAGCACCAGCAACCGGTCCGGCCGGGTGTCCAGCGACCACAGGTTATCGGAAGTCAGCGGCGCCATTTCGGCCAGCCCGGGAATCGGCGGGACTGCCGGTTTTCCACCGGTGGCAACCACAATGCTGCGGGCCGTCAGGCGTTCGGTGCGGCCGTCGTTATGAACCACTTCCAGTTCCCAGGGCGATACGAAACTGGCCGTGCCAGAGATGCAGTCCACGCCCAGTTTACGATAACGCTCTGGCGAGTCATGGGGCTCCACCTTGGCAATGACCTCGTGGACACGGTTCATGATGTTTTTAAACGAGCCTTTTACCGGTACGGACTCCAGCCCGTACCGGTTGGCGTGGCGCAGGGTGTCCGCCGCCTTGGCACTGCGAATCAACGCCTTGGAAGGCACGCAGCCGGTGTTAAGGCAGTCACCGCCCATCTTGTCCTTTTCAATCAGCGCCACTTTGGCCTTCACCGCCGCGGCAATGTAGGCCGACACCAGGCCGGCGGAGCCGCCACCGATCACCAGCAGGTTGTAATCAAACGACTCGGGCTTCTGCCAGCCCGCATACACCCGGCGCTTGCGAATAAAACCGACAATAAACTTGGCAATCAACGGGAACAGGCCCAGCAGAGCGAACGACAGCAACAGATCGGCAGAAAGGATGTCACCCGTGGACTCGATTTTGGACAGCTGCGTGCCCGCGTTCACGTAAACGAACGTACCGGGCAGCATGGCAACCCAACTCACCAGCGCGTAGGTCTTCAGCTTCATGGCTGTCAGGCCCATGGCCAGGTTAATCAGGAAGAAGGGGAACACCGGAACCAATCTCAGGGTCGCCAGGTAGAATGCCCCGTCTTTTTCGATGCCCCGGTCCATTCTGGCGACTGTTTCCGCGTATTTTTTCCGCAGGGTGTCCCGCATCAGGAATCTGGCCACCAGGAACGCGAGAGAGGCACCGACAGTCGAAGCTACAGACACCGCAATCAGTCCGTAAATGTTGCCAAAAAAGGCGCCGCCGGCCAGAGTCATAATCGCTGCGCCAGGAAGTGACAGCGCAGTGACAACCACATAGATGGCGGAAAAACCGAGCACTGCGACCAACAGATTCTGACTGATCCATTGCTCAATGGATGACTGGTGCTTCTGCAAGTTTTCCAGCGTCAGTATCTCCGGGCCGCCGAAGCCGATAAACAGTGCAACCACAGCACCGATAGCGACAAGCAGAATGAGCTTTTTCGAGTTCATGTCAGAATCCATCCGTTAAGAAATAAAACAGGTTGCCCAGAAAGACACGGCCAAACGCTGGATGTTACACCGGCTTACGTCCAGAATTATTTTGAACAATTGCTCACTTACGCCGGAACTATTCATGTCAAACATGGACATACCATTGACCAGGCGGTTCTGGATGTCCAATCACATCTTTATAACAACGCTCTAACGCAGATGTCCCGGGGGTATACGGAATGGAAACCGCAACGCATCAGTCTGATGAAGATATCCTGATTCAGGGCCTGAAATCCGGAAGCGAAGCCGATTTTCAGAAGGCGGTCCGTCTCTATACGCCCGGCATGATGGCAGTCGCCAGCTATTACCTTGACAAGGCTTCTGCCGAGGAAACCGTGCAGGATTGCTGGGTGACCGTCATCGATGCGATTCAGAATTTTGAAGGCCGGTCAGGGCTGAAAACCTGGTTGCACCGAATTGTGGCCAACCGGGCCAAGAACCACCTCAGAAAACACAAACGGGAAGTCAGCGCTGACTTTTCCGAAGCCCTGGATCCCGAATTGGCAAGCCGCTTTCGCCCGAACGGCCGCTGGGCAACGCCGCCGAGCCTGAGATTCCATGAGGATGCCGAGTCACTCATGGAAAATGGTGCACTGAGCGACTGCCTGGATCAGCATCTTGCCAGGCTCCCGGAAACACAACGATCCGCCCTGATGCTTTACGAAGCCCACCAGCATAAATCCGATGACGTGTGTAACCTTCTGGATGTCAGTGCCTCTAATCTTCGTGTACTTTTACACCGTGCCAGGCAGAAAATATTTCTTATGGTGGAAACCTTTCAGGAGACGGGCGAATGCTGATGTGCCGGGATCTGGCCAGGATTGCCAGTGACTACATTGATGATGAGCTGGGCACAGCTCAAAAGCTGTCGGTAAAAATGCATCTGATGATGTGCAGGTACTGCCGCTCGTTTATCGGTAACCTTCGCGCCAGCACCGCACTGATGCAAGCCCACTCCAGCCAGAAGTTGGACGAAGAGTTCCTTCGCCGAATCGAAGAACGCGTTGCCGATTCACTGAATGCGCGGAACACGGGAAACCGCAATCCCGAGTGATCCCCCTCCAGTCCTGAGCCCTGCTGCTAATCCGCTTCAAATATCTTTGTTTCCGGATGGAAGGTATACCAGGCAAACCAGAAGGCCCGTGTGGCTGGAAGTAATTTGCCGGACTCGTCGTGCAGCTCGGCGGAGGGCACATCAGGATCATAGTGAATGCTGACTGCCTTGCCGCCTATCCGGTCCTCAAGCACCCGGCCACCATGCTCTGCAAGCTCCGGGAAAGGCCACGCCTTGCTTTCACCGTTATGGGTCCAGCCCAGCACCCAGGTTTTCGGATGATATTTCCGGCTGGTACTGGACACCGGGAAGTACAGCCGTTCTGAGTGGTCGTAGTCGCCATAGGGTGACTGACGGTAATTCCGGCGATGGCCGGTATCGGTGGAAAGCACTCGCCCACCGTCACCGACCCGGTCCCGCCACTTCTGCCAGAGCTCATGGCGAATCGCCACCGGCTCCAGTTCTGTACCCGCCAGCGGACCGGAAATGGCACGCCCTTCGATCTGCGACCAGAGCGATTCCGTCTGGTGATCGTACATCAACAGGTCACTGTTATAGAGCAGGCCAGAAACCCCGAATGTCAGATGACGGCCGTTCACCACCGGATCAAACGCCATACCGGTGCCGCACAGCGGACAAAAAGTAATGAGCACTGGCTTCCCATCTGATTCGTGATTGACGATTTCGTGCCAGTTCAGAATACCGATGGGAAACGCATAGCGTTTTTGCTCATGATCATAGGTCATGACCAGGTCATCTCCCCGCCAGGGCAACGTCCCGTCCGCGGGCTCAAATTTCGGATTATCAATTGAAGGGATGCCGTCTCGGGGCGGCCCGCCACTGAGAATCTCATCCACCGGTATCAGCGCATTGCTCAGATCAAACCCGTTTTTCTCCTGGGCCAGGCCCAGGCGAGCGGTCGCCAGAAGTAACACAGACACCACCAAAAAGACCCGATTTTTCATCGTCATCAGTTTTCCTCCCCACGACCTGCAACCGTCTTGCTCTGAAACCAGAGACACCCAGGGGCCACGAGTGTTACAGCGTGGACCGCAGAAATCTTGACGGAGCCTGGCGGCGGGGAAGTCCGTGCGACAGAGGAGATGAGAGCTGTCTGGCAGGACGAGGTAACGACACGCGACGACATTACGAGCACGACTAACACCCGAGATGCAGAGCGTCACACAGATCCGGCACAATAATTCGTTAGCGCTTAAGACCAACCCTCAACGCTTCCTGAGTTTCTCCTGTTCAATGCGCATGTACTCCCTCAGAGCAGCCAGTTCGTCGGAATCCCATTCCAGCGTATCCGTTACCCTGAAGGCTCATCCGGTCGCGAAGTCAGCGGCGCCCTCGCAACTTGCTCAATACACCCTGAACCCAGTCCCTGGCTTCTTCCAGTGTGTGATTGTCCTCAACAAGACCTCGAAGCGCCTGGACCTGCTGTTCGAACAATCCGGGCCGGCTCAGCTCCTCGGACTTCTCATCAGGGCCCAGCGGCAGGATGTGTTCGAAATAGGTGCCGCCGAGAATGCGACGCAGGAAGCCTTCGCCCAGAAACGCCTCGTCGTTGTTCAGGGTACGGGTCGCCCGCAGCAACCGGCGGATATCGTACTGGCCCGGATAGATATCCGGCACCTGTTTTTTGATACCCAGCAGGCTGTAGACGCCAACCCGGGCTGTGCGCACCGAGCTTTCCAGGGTGAACACCACATCGTTGTGGGTCTCCACAAACTGGCCCATGCACGCCAGGTTGCTGCAGCCTTCCGGCACGACCCAGGGCCGGTCACCTTTGGCGCGCGGCATGAATTGCGCGGTAATGTATGGCATCAGCGCAATCCGGGTTTTAGTGGCGGCCATCACCTCGTCGAGCTGATCAATCAGGCCCAGGTGATAGCACATCTCCGCCAGCACTTCTTTGCCGGTGCATTCCGGCATCGGCTTTTTGACGTAATCACCGGGCCTGTCCATCAAAAGGGCGTAGGTCCACAGCACAATTACGTCATCGGGCTGGTCCGGGAAGTGTGGCTGACGGTTGCAGGTGAAGCTCATCAGCCAGGCTGAATCGGTAAAGGTGATGATGCCCCCCGTTGCCGTGAATCCGGAATAGGGGTCATTGACCGACAACTCCCTGAGCTTGTCCATCAGCGGGGAGGGCCTGCAGGTCAGGGTGACGGACTCCCAGGTTGAGCCGGGGATGTTGCCGCAAAACTTCTCCGGCCGGCCAAACACGTCCGATTGCTGCGCCAGGTTTTTCCACAACTGCCAGCCGGAACTCGGGCCTGCCTCATCGTTTTCTTTCAGTTCCGGCGCCGTATCGTCATCGCCGTAGGCGGTGTCTTCGGTCATCGAGCCGGTGGTGATGAACACCAGGTCGCGCTCGCCGACGTTAAAGGTCTTGTCTCCCTCGCTGCCATGACACTGGATCGCAGTCACCGTTCTGTTGTCACCAACGGTCTCCATCTCCAGGTTCTCGACAATGGTGTCGTACTGGATGTTAACCCCCTGAGCCTTGAGCCAGTTCATTAGCGGGCGCACGAAAGCATCGTATTGATTGTATTTCGGAAAGACGAGCGAGGTCATGTCGTTAAGCCCGTCCATCAGGTGCAGGAAACGGTGCATGTAGAGTTTCATTTCAAGCACGGAATGCCAGTTCTGGAAGGCAAACATCGTCCGCCAGAAGGTGTAGAAGTTGCTGTTCAGAAACCCTTCACTGAACCAGTCCTCTACCGTAATGTCGTCCAGGTCCTCCTTGCGCGCCAGCAGGAGCCTGACCACTTCCAGCTGCTGCCGTTTGCTCAGTTCCATGGTCGAAAAGTCCTTGATCTGGCCCTGCTTCTCCAGCAGCCGGGCCTTCGACCAGTTCTTGTCGGCATCGTTTACGATGCGGTATTCATCCAGCACGGTAAAAGGTTCCGGCAACTCCAGAGCCGGTATCTCCGAAAACACATCCCAGAAATTCTGGTAGGTCATCTCCATTTCCCGGCCACCGCGCACGATGTATCCCTCTTCGGCGTTACCGGCGCCATCAAGGGAACCGCCCTCAATGGCCTGCTCTTCCAGGAAGGTAATATTGCCAGCCGGCATATGGCCGTCGCGGATCAGGAAGAAAGCGGCAGACAGGCCGGCGATACCACTGCCCACAATCCAGGCGCGCCGGTCTGCGATACCGTCGGTGGGAAGCGGGCGATTGTTGACATAAGCTCCGTGCAGGTCCGCCGGTGGCAGCGGCGTATCGATACCGTTGTGTAAGTGGCGCGAGGATGCGTCAGGTGTGACACCGACCCCCTGCGCTTCCAGCGCGTCGATATGGGCTTTCAGCTTTGAGCGTGCTGCTTTGGGGATATCTGGATGAGCCATTCGGGGATCTCCTTTCCTGAGAGATGAGAATTCCTTGTAGTGTGGAGGTATTCGCTTCGGCTGCAGGTGATATACATCAAACTGACCGACGCCAGGCTAATCGGGCAGCTCGTGTTCAGTGCTTACTGCTGCAATGTCTTCTTGAGCTGTTCCAGCAGTCCGGCATAGATATCGTGACAAAATTCGGCGGCAGCCTCATCATTATTGCCTTTCCATTGTGAATACCACTCCACGAAGGTGCCGCCATCGCCTTCCGTAACCGGGTGAACCCGGACGTACCCTTCGTAATTGCTGACTTCATTGGGAGAAACAGGCGAGGGGCCCTTGTCGATGCTGTAGGTGAGTTCGCGCTTGTCGTCGTCGAGAGAAAGCAGGGTCTCGTGGAAGTCGCGAAGCTTTTGCCAGCCTACTTCACGGGTTCCCACTTCTCGACATCGGTGATCGGCAAACCTTACATCAGTAGGATAAGTTTCTTAGAGTTCGGTAAACCTGCTGAATCTCACCCTCCAATTGGTCCCGCTTGGAAGCGATCAGTTCAAGTCGGTCCTTGGTCGGCTTGCTCAACTGCTCTTTTGCTTTGTTCCTGAACTCTCTCTCGTTACCTCCCATGGTTTCCTGATTCATCACTTTGGCCCTCCCGCCTGCTGGTGGTTTTCAGGACGGACACTCAAGACCGCAGATTCTGGCACCGTCAACGGGTAATGGTGTCCAAAAATCAAATAACCGTCTGTACGTTAACCCACGCAAACATAGGGTCTTGATTCGTCCGAATGCTCCAGGCCTCTCCACCACAGGATGCAGCACTTCCGGTCTATATTCCGACAATCTACCGAATCCTGTTCCGTACTGACTCCGTGTCCTAGCGCACAGATACACCAATGGATTTTCGTTCACCATCATTGAGTGCGGGTTTGGCTGGGACGCCATCGCTGCTGTGTTTACCTAATCCACACCAGGGAAGCGCTCAATGTCATTGCATGGACAAGTCCGTGCGCCTGCAAAAGGCGACGCAATGAAAGCAGGCCACATACGCAATCTGACCAAGCCCATCGCCCACACCTATTCCGAGATGTTTTCGGGACGGGTGTACCGGGTCGGAAAAGGCGCGGTATCTGTTCGTAATCATAGTGGTGATGCTGTTCATACCGTTATCTGCGTGCATGGCTTTCTGGCCAATCACTGCTATTTCACCGATACGTACGAAGCGCCCACAACCGAACTGATTCTTCTTACCTGTAGCAACTACCATATTCCGGTCAATGGCGTGACCATGGAGGATGCTCCCTGGGCCACTCATATCGAGCCATTGGAAGGCACCGTGGAACACGATGCCTGTATCCTCAACCAGGCTTTGGCACATCTGCCCAGCTCCGAAAGCATCCGTATTCATGGCCATTCTCGCGGCGCTGCGGTAATACTGGAAGCCATCATCCGGCAGCCGGAGCTGTATCGCCAGGTAGAGGTAGTTCTGGAGGCGCCGGTCCTGCCCCAGGGTCGACTCCACCCCATGGTGACAACCATTCTGAAGCCTATCGGTCACGGCATGTGGCCCTACCTCGTCAGGCTGATCAACCGTACCCCTTCATCCGTCTACAGTCAGACGTTTTTTGGCAGGATGAACCCGCGCAAGAAGCTGTTACTGAGAAAGGTGTTCTCCGCCACAAAAGACTCGCTCACTATCGTACGCAATATCGAAAATATCATCGGGTGGATGGAGCAGCGGGATACCAGCGTTTATAAACTCATCGCAAAGGGCTGTATCCTGCTTCCGGGCACCGATCATATACTTGATCCCACTGCCTTGATGGACAGCGCATGCCAGTGTCCGGCAAGGATCAGCATTGTACAGACCAGCACCCCCAGCCACTTCATTACCCTCGATGACCGCAATTGGATTCCCAGACTGATGCCATGGCCGACGCCATAGCGCCGAAGACCACCCGGCTGTCATTGAGGCTCCGATAATAGCCCTCGTCGCTGGCCTCTCAAATGCCGGGCTCGTGTCCTTTAACTCAAGTGTCCCGTCTGGTCAGAGCGGCTGTTTGGTCGGCCGGATGATAATCTCATTAACATCGACATCCGCCGGCTGTTCGATGGCGTAGGTAATCGCCCTCGCAATCGCATCCGCGTCAATGGCCATCTCGTACATCTCATCCACACCCTTGGCGGTTTCGGGGTCGCTGATTTTACTGGTCAGCTCGGTCGCCACAGCTCCCGGCGAGATATTGGTGGAACGGATTTCCCCGTCGCCTTCCTGACGAAGGCCTTCTGATAGTGCCTTCACTGCATACTTGGTTGCGGAGTAGACGGCGGACGCGGGAAAGACCTTATGCCCGGCGACGGACGAGAGATTGATGATATGGCCGACATGCTGTTCGCGCATGGTCGGTAGCACCGCCGCGATACCGTAGAGCACGCCTTTAATGTTGACGTCGACCATCTTCTCCCACTCGTCGACCTTGAGCTCATCAAGTGGCGACAGCGGCATCAGGCCGGCGTTATTGACCAGTACATCGATGCGGCCATAAGCCTCTTTTGCCGCCCTGGCCAGCGACTCGACCTGAGCGCGGTCAGTGACGTCGGTCACCTGGTAGATGGCTTCGCCACCCTGCTCCTTTATAGCGTCACGCAGCTCCACCAGGCGTTCCTCGCGGCGGGCAGCAAGCACCAGCTTTGCGCCACCCTTGGCCAGTCGATGGGCAGTGGCTTTACCGAGACCACTGCTGGCGCCGGTGATGATAACGACCTTGCCATTTATTTCAGACATGGATTCTTTTCCTTGAATACGAATGTTAGTGGGGTTGTGAGCTGAACGTTGCGAGTCGGGTGTTACGCCGGCAGCACACCGGTCAGGCGGACTGCATGTTCTGCGCCATACCATCGTAACGGCCAGTAGTGGCGGCCTCCGCCAGCACAAAGGCAACGTCTGCACGAGAGGCCTTCGCGGATTTGTCGACGTCCTCGCCCAGGATCACATCCTTGCTACGTCCGTCGTTGGTCAGTGCCACGGGGCGCAGGATCGAGTAGGTCATACCAGAGTCCTTCAAGTGTTCGTCTGCTTCGTGTTTGGCATTCAGGTAAGGGGCTATGTCGCCGGTGGGGTTGGACTGGTCTGCCCCGATCGAGCTGAGCATCACGAAACGTTTCACGCCTGATTCTTTCGCCAGATCGACCAGGCGTTTGGCGCCGTCCCGATCCACTTTTTTGGTCATTTCAGGGCCCGTGGCCCCGCCGGAGCCTGCCGCAAAGATCACCGCGTCCATGCCGTCGCAAACCCCGGCTTGCAGGTCGGCCAGGTCACCATGGCGCAGGTCTACGCCCTGGGGGAGCGCGCTGGTGTCAGAGCTTTCGCGAACCAGCGCTGTCGGCTTATGGCCCTGATCTATCAGGTTCTGCACCAGCTGCTGGCCCGTTTTGCCGGTGGCACCGGCAACAAGGATGTTCATGCTCATAGAAAAAGCCTTAACGCTGAATGTTGAATGAAATGGGTGGAATCAGGGATTCCGAGCCTGGTCACGGAAGGAAAATCGACTTTACGTTGACGAATTCCTTCATGCCGAAGCCGCCGTGTTCACGTCCGTATCCGGAATTCTTGACCCCGCCAAAGGGCATATTCGGATCGGCGGCCCCGAACGAATTGATGCGGATCATGCCCGTATCGAAGTAATCGCGGGCCAGCTTGAGGGCACGCTCCTCGTCCTTTGAAAAGATCCCACCGCCCAGTCCATAACGGCTTTCATTGGCCAGCCTCATGGCGTCTTCGTCATCCCTGGCACGGATGATCGACGCAACAGGCCCGAAGATTTCATCGTCGTAGGCGGGCATTCCGGGCGAGAGATCGGCCAGCACCGTGGCAGGATAATAGGCACCCGTGCGGTCAGGCACTTCGCCACCGCAGAGGATTTTTGCACCCTTGGCGACGCTGGCATCCACCTGTCCTTTGACCGTGTCAAACTGGTCCTGGCTTGAAAGCGGGCCTAGTTGGCTATCCTTATCCGTGGGATCGCCCATGACGATATCTTTCATTTGAGCCACGAAGGCATCAACAAAGGCGTCATAGACCTTGTCGGTCACAATGAACCGCTTGGCGGAAATGCAGGTTTCTCCGTTGTTGTAGAGCCGCCCCATGACCGAAAATTTCACTGCTGTCTCGATGTCCGCATCTTCCAGGACCAGGTAGGCATCGTTTGACCCCAGTTCCAGCACGGTCTTTTTCAGTGCTTGGGCGGCCACAGCTCCGACGTGTCGCCCGGCCCCGTCGCTGCCGGTCAGCGTGACACCTCGGACCTTGGGGTGAGCGATCAGATTATCGCTGGTGCCATGGTCGATCACTATGACCTGAAACAGGTCCTCGGGAAGGCCGGCCTCAATGCATAATTCCCGCAGGCGCAAGCCGGACCCTGTGCAGATGCTGGCATGTTTCAGAACACAGCCGTTGCCTGCCATCAAGTTGGCGGCCAGCACGCGAACTGGCTGGTAGATGGGGAAGTTCCAGGGCTGGATTGAATAGATGACGCCAATGGGCTGGTAGCTGACAACGCCGCGCTTGCCATTGAGCCCCTGCACACGCTCCTCATCGGCCAGCGCATCGGGTCCGTTTTCAGCGGCGTAGTCAAAGAGTGCCGCACAGAGTTCGACTTCAACCCGACCGTCCTTCAGGAGCTTGCCGGTTTCGTTGGTCATCAAGGCGGCCAACTCATCAGCATTATCGCGCAATGTTTGCCCGATCTTCTTGAGATATGGGGCACGTTGCTGATGACTCAGTTCGCGCCATTCCAGAAACGCCGCATGGCAGGCATCGAGCCGCTCCTTCGCCTGCTCTTCGGTCATGATGTCGTAGGTCTGAATTGCTTTTTCAGTCGCGGGATTAATGGTGGTAACTGTCGACATAGTGGTTCCTTCCGGATTTGATAGGGGAGCACGGGGCGGTGCAAGGATTTTCAGCCCGTTGGTGATGTCTGTCTGTTCGATAACGAACGCAGCCGCAGGTTCACTGCATCGACCAGGCCGGTGCGATAACGCACCGACGAGACTATCGGCATTCCTGAAAATGGATGTGACATTGATGCTTTGCGCTCCCTGTCGATGCGTGGTAGCGGGATCGGCGTTTCGGGACAGCGCATCACCATCTATCCGGGAGGGCAGTGTTATGGATAATCTTCGCCAATCCAATAAGTGGAACGCGGCCTCAACAAAGACGGCCTTCGCATTGGCAGTGGCGACACTGCTTGCCCTTCTGTCAGCTTGCGGAGGGCATGCACGGCTGCCTGCGCACGCCGGGACCGGCGTTGATCCGGAACTACCGCAGCCGCCCCGCAACTTGTTTCCCACCGTTGAGATCGCACCGGCGGTCGGGTGGACAGACGGCGCCACTCCAACCCCGGCCGCGAACATGGAGGTGACGGCCTTTGCCGAGGGCCTCGACCACCCGCGTTGGCTGTACGTCCTGCCAAATGGGGATGTGCTGGTCGCCGAGACCAACGCGCCACCGGGTAAAAGCGGCATCGACGGGATCAAGGGCTGGGTGATGAAACAGGTGATGAAGCGCGCCGGGGCCGCCGTGCCGAGCGCCAACCGCATTACCCTGTTACGAGATACCGACGGTGACGGCAAGGCCGAATTCCGCAGTGTGTTTCTCCAGGGCCTGCACTCACCGTTCGGCATGGCGCTGGTCGGGGACATGTTCTACGTGGCCAACGCTAATGCATTGTTGAAAGTGCCCTATCAAAGCGGTGAAACGACCATAACTGCCGCACCTGTCAAAGTTACTGACCTTCCCGGCAAGGGCGACGAGTTGAACCACCACTGGACCAAGAGTCTGCTCGCCAGTGCCGATGGTGCCCACCTGTATGTGGGCGTCGGAGCCAACAGCAACATCGCCGAGAACGGCATGCAGGTCGAACACAAGCGTGCGGCGATACTCGAGGTCGATACTGCCACCGGCGCTACGCGGGTATTCGCTTCAGGCCTGCGCAACCCGGTGGGCCTGGACTGGGAACCGCACACGGGCGAGCTGTGGGCGGTTGTCAACGAACGCGACGAACTCGGCAGCGATCTGGTGCCTGATTACCTGACCTCGGTCCGCCGGGACGCTTTCTACGGCTGGCCCTATAGCTACTACGGCCAGCACGTCGATGAGCGCGTTAGCCCCCAACAACCAGAGCTGGTGGCCAGCGCAATTTCGCCTGATTTCGCCCTCGGCGCGCACGTGGCACCGTTGGGTCTGGCTTTCAGTTCCGACGGCGTGGCCGGCTATGGCGAGGGCGCATTCGTCGGTTTGCATGGATCCTGGAACAGACGGCCACTGAATGGCTATGAAGTCGTCTTTGTACCCTTTACCGGAGGCCGGCCAGTCGGCCC
Organism: Marinobacter panjinensis; assembly: GCF_005298175.1. Lineage (NCBI taxonomy): Bacteria > Pseudomonadati > Pseudomonadota > Gammaproteobacteria > Pseudomonadales > Marinobacteraceae > Marinobacter > Marinobacter panjinensis. The sequence goes on along the minus strand of NZ_SZYH01000001.1, from coordinate 2,923,856 downwards.
GATGGAGACTGTGCTGTCCGGCTTCGTCGACGCGGACCGCAATGCCCGCGGGCGGCCTGTAGGGGTGTCCCTGGATGGGCGCGGGGGCCTGCTGGTTGCCGATGACGTTGGCAACTCAGTATGGCGAGTAACAGCAGCGCGCGACCTGGAGCTTTAAATGTCCAGATCCCGCTCCTTTCCCGGTCATTTATTCTACTTTTAAAGAATCAGCGAATGGCGGTTTGTTGTGCTCGCCTTTTCAGGGATACAGTTGGCAGCAGACGTGCTTTTCTATATCCCTACTTCCGAACCGGACCTTCAAGGATTGCCAATGACCAGCAACCTTTCCAACAACAGAAAACCCGCCATAATCGCCGCCCTCGCCGGCGGCTGGGTTGCAGACGCGGCCAGCCTGGGACTGCACTGGCTGTATGACAGCCCGCGCATTCTCGAAATTGGCGGCCAGTCACCGGAGTTCCTGCCCCCCAACGCCGATTATTTCAACGGCGGGTTCGGCTACTTTGCGCATGAGGGCAAACAGTCTGGTGATATCAGCCACTATGGTGCGGCCACTGGCGTGCTGACCGACAGCCTTCTGACCAGAGAAGGCTCCCTGGATATCCGGGATTACCAGCGCCGCTTTCGTGCTTTCTTTGGCCCTGGTGGTCATTGGCGGGGTTATATCGACAACCCTACCAGGGTGACCCTGAACAACCTGAACACCATCGAACAGAAAGCCATCGAACAGGCGCAATCAACCACCACTGCCGAACTGACCGATAAACAGAAACGGGTGCTGGTGCAGAAGGTGTTGCCCTACACCCGGCGTCTGAGTGGCGACCAGCTGGCGGAACCGGTTCGCAGGGCCATCGACCTGACCTATCATGAGACCGAGGTGCAGGAAGCAGGGGTTCATATTGCTGAAACCATCGATCAACACCTGTTGCCGGAAAGCGGCGCCGACGATATGCAGCTGCCCGCCGTGTCCAAATTGCCACCGCTGGTTGCCTGCTATTGCGGCAGCGATAAGCTGATGGAGGTTACCGAAGCCGCTGTGCGGGTGACCAATCACAATGACGAGGCCGTAGCCTGGGCAAGATGCGCAGCACGACTTCTGGACCATATTTTCAGGGGTGAGCCGATCCCGGCAGCTCTGGACGCTGCTACCCCGGAAGCACCAGATCCGGAAAGTCTCAACAAAGCCCGGTCCGGTTCCCTGCTGGATGCGGTGGGGACTGGCAACACCTTTGGCCGCACCTGTTATCTGCACGAAGCCATGCCGGTGATCTTTCATATCCTGAGTCATGCCACGAGCTATACCGAGGCGGTTCGCGCCAATATCCATTGCGGCGGCGATTCCTGTGGCCGGGCCTGGATCATCGGGCCGGTCATGGCGGCAATACATGGCGTGGGCGGCGAGCGCGGCATACCCCTGAGCTGGTTGGCGCGCGTAACCAATGCCCCTGATATCCTCACGAGTATTGAGACGCTGGTTAACGGCCGATGACGTGTATCATTGCCCAATTTTCACGCCCGACTATGCTTCAGGTACGATGAACGCCGGAAGGAGGCTCTATGAAAACTCTATTTATCAACACGTTACTGATTATTTCCCTGCTCGCAAGCGCTCCTTTGCTTGCACAGGACGATCCATTAAGGGTCGGAATGTCCGGCCAGTACTTCCCGTTTACCTTTGTAGAGCAGGATGAGCTCAAGGGCTTCGACGTCGATGTCATGAATGCCATCGGTAAGGAGATGGGACGTGACATCCAGTACGAAACCGCCAACTTCTCGGGCCTGTTTGGCATGCTGGAATCCGGACGCATCGACACCGTGGCCAACCAGATCACCATCACCGAAGAGCGGCAGAAGGCGTATATTTTCAGCGAACCCTACGTCTATGACGGTGCCCAGGTGGTGACGAAAAAAGGCAACACTGAAGTCCAGAGTGTGGAAGACCTCAAGGGGAAAACCGTTGCCGTAAACCTGGGCTCCAACTTCGAAGCACTGCTGCGTGAGCTGCCCTACGCGGACCAGATCGATATCAAGACCTATGAGAGTAATCTGGAACGGGACACCGCCCTGGGCCGCGTCGATGCATTCGTGATGGACCGGGTCAGCGCCAGCCAGATCATCAAGGAGAAGCCGCTGCCACTGGAGCTGGCCGGCCCCACCTTCTCGCAAATCACTAATGCCTATCCCTTCCGCGACAACGAAGCAGGACGGGCCATGCGGGATGAGGTCAACAAGGCCCTGGCGGCCCTGCGTGACGACGGCACCCTGGCGTCCATTTCCGAGAAATGGTTCGGCACGGACATCACCCAGCCCTGAGGGGCACACCAAGGCCTGATTCCCTATGGACGTGTTGAACGTCGAGTACATGCTCGGGCTGGTACCTGTCCTGCTCAGTTACCTGCCCCTAACCCTGCAACTGGCCGGTATCGGGATGGTACTCGCGCTGATTCTGGCCTGCCTGTTTGCCGTCATCCGGGTGCTTCGCATTCCGGTGCTCAATCAACTGACCATCGTGTTCATCTCCTTCTTCAGGGGCACACCGCTATTGGTGCAACTGTTCCTGTTCTATTACGGACTGCCCCAACTAGTCAGTGCATTGACAGTCATAGACGGAGTCACAGCGACCATCATGGGCCTGACCATGCACTTTTCCGCCTACATGGCTGAATCAATCCGTGCCGCCATCGTTGGTGTTGACCGCAGCCAGACAGAGGCGGCGCTGTCGATCGGCATGACCAACGGCCAGATGATGCGGCGGATCGTCCTGCCCCAGGCAACCCGGGTAGCATTGCCGACTTTGATGAACTACTTCATCGACATGATCAAGGCAACCTCTCTCGCATTCACCCTGGGTGTCACTGAACTGATGGGCGCTACCCAGAAAGAGGCGGCCGGCAGCTTCCTGTACTTCGAGGCGTTCATTGTGGCTGCCATCATGTACTGGATAGTGGTTGAACTGCTTTCCAAGCTTCAGAACTACCTGGAAATCCGCTTGAACAAGGCCTATAGCCGATGATCAAACTGGACTCGTTGAGCAAACATTTCGGCAAGACGGTGGTCCTCGACGGCATCGACCTTACCATCGAGAAGGGCGAAATCGTGGTGATCATCGGGCCTTCGGGAACCGGCAAATCCACCCTGCTGCGCTGCATCAATTTCCTGGAACAACCCACCGCCGGCACCATGACCGTGGGGGACCTCACCGTGGATGTGAAAAAAGCCAGCCGTGCGGAGATCCTCTCCATGCGGCGGCGAACCGCCTTCGTGTTCCAGAACTATGCGCTGTTTGCCAACAAGACGGCACTGCAGAACATTGCCGAACGCCTGCTGGTGGTGGATAAATGGCCCAAAGAAAAAGCGTACCGACGGGCGCGGGAGATCCTCGATCAGATCGGCCTGGGTGAGAAAGCAGATGCCTATCCTGCATCCATGTCCGGCGGCCAGCAGCAGCGGGTTGGTATCGGCCGTGCCATGGCCGCCGGTGCCGAGGTCATCCTGTTTGATGAGCCCACGTCGTCGCTGGACCCTGAGTGGGTAGAAGAAGTATTGGGGCTGATGAAGCAGCTGGCCTCAGAGCGCCAGACCATGATGGTGGTCACCCATGAAATGTCCTTTGCCAGGGACGTGGCTGACCGGGTGATCTTTATCGACGGTGGCCGGATTGTGGAGCAGGGGCCACCCAGCGAGATCTTCTATAACCCGAAAGATCCCCGAACCCAGGATTTTCTGAAGAAGATCCTCGCCACCAATCCTGTGTAAAAGAGCACTCGTCGACAAGGGCGATCTCCGCATGAACCACTCCATTGTCCGGCATATTGAAAATGCCCTGGGGGCATGGACTCGGTAAAACCCGATGGGCAACTCACACTGCTGTGCACCAAGATCGACTCCCGTTTTTCATGAGCTGAAAATCGTTTGTAACATTCGCCAGAGCTGAGTGTCATTGGGGTAAGGGCTGCCTCCAGGCAGGCAATATGAGGGGCCGTAGGACGCACGTTGCGGCTGCTCACCCGAAGGTAACAACGGGAGGAAAGACGACCATGTTTCTCACAAGTAAATCCAACAGCAAACCCAATTTTGTCACCCAGCCACTGGCTGTAATGGTGGCATCGGCACTTCTTGCAGGTTGCGCCTACTCAGCGAACTCCGGAGAAAAAACATCGAAGCCGCTTGCCGAAATGCGAGTTACGCAGGAAGAGGGCAAAGTGACCTACTGGGTTTTGCCGGGGCCCCGAAAACTGGACCGCGAAACCTTTGGCACGCCGGATAATCCGAAGATGCTGCTTGAGCCCAAGATTAAGGCAGCAATGCAGGCCAAGGGGCCGGCAACCGTTCCGGAGCTTTTAAAGCAGGTTCCGATTATAGTGGCTGCCCCGCAGAAGGCCCGTAAGGTAATGCCCAACGGTGATTACGTATTTGCCCAGCCAACCCCGTTTTCCAACGATGCGCGGATTATTGAGGGCAGCTTCGAAGCCACTTTCACCGACATGGTGGAAACCGACCCCCCAGGCAAGCCCGGCCAAACGCCGGACACGGCAGAGTTTACGGCGGAATTTTCGGATCCCCAGGGTAACGAATACCGAGTGGTACTGGATCATGTGGTCAAGCCACCATTTCCCGGTTATGAAACCCAGGGAGGTGTGATGCTGGATTCGGTTCACCACGGTACCACCGGTACAGGTAGCCCACTAATGCCAGAAGTCGATACCGTCGCTGCTCTGTGGGGCGTGGGCGAACTACACATCAACGGCGAGCTGGTGGATGACCATCGCGTAATGCACCTGATGACCTCCGAAGTGGTGCGGAACAAGGACTACGAACTGGTTCATACCCGGGATCTGCCGCTGGCGCCAGAGGAGCGTCATATCAACGGGCAAGAGCACCACACTCACCTGATGCTGCCGCCTATCAAGGCCACCGGGAAGGGGCCGGTATTTTCGCCTGTTCCCACAGCCTTCGAACTGCCCAACGGTAAGAATCAGCCGTTCCTGCACATCATGTTCGAGCAGGATGAGGTAGAGAGACTCTGATTCCAGACCCATCGGTTCTCAAATGACGGTCCGGGCACTTGCCCGGCTCCGTCTTCCCCCTCATTATCGAGGAGAGCACCCATGAAAGTCTTTGGAGTGTTTTCGTGTTTAGCAACATTGATGGCTGGTGCACTCGCAGCGAGCCCGGGAACGGTTTCTGCTCATCAGCATCAGAGTGGCGATACCAGGACAATAGAAGTGGTGGCGAAAGAGTTCGCCTTTGAGCCAGCCAGAATTGAGGTGGCGCCCGGCTCCAGGGTGGAAATAAAGCTTGTCAACGAGGGCAGCCTCAGCCACAACCTGCACATCGCCGGCGAGGGAATGACAACAGAAACAATTCAGACCGGACACACGGATGTCTTGACTGTAACCGCCCCTGAAAATGGGAAGCTGGCGTTTTTCTGCAAGGTTCCCGGGCACAAGCAGGCGGGTATGGCCGGCGAGATTGTTGCCCACTAACGGAAACCGAAAAATATTGGCGCTGTAGCGCCGCTACCAGTTTTCCCCGAACGGCCGGATATCCAGCTCGAAAGTCCAGGCAGAAGGGTCTTGCTGGCATAGTGTCCAGACCGCATCGGCGACGGCCAAGGGCTGTACAAAAAAGTCATCGGGTTTGTCCGCAAGCATTGCCCGCGTGCGGGGCAGATCCACCACGCCATCAATCACCACATTCGCCACATGGATTTTCTCCGGCCCCAGCTGGCGGGCCAGTGACTGGGCCAGGCTGCGCTGGGCCGCCTTGGCCGACGCAAAGGGCGCGGTGTTGGCCCGGCCCCGTGTCGCTGCCGACGCACTGGTGACGATAATGCTGGCGGTGTCGTGCTGGCGCAGCTGCGGTAATGCGGCTTTTGTCGCCGCCACGAGACCCTGAACATTAAGGCGCCAGTTGGCCTCGAACTCTTCCAGGCTGGCCTCCTCCACGTTCTTGAATACACCGCCGCCGGCGTTATACATCATTACCGACACCGGTCCGAGCTCGCTCTCGATGGCGGCCAGCACTGCAGTGATCTGTTCCGGCTCCATCATGTCACAGACAAACGCGCGGGCACCCTCGATCGATTGCTCCAGTTGCTTCAGATAATCTTCGCTGCGTGCCAGCATCGCTACCCGAAAACCTTCATCGCTGAATCGCCGCACAAAGGCCTCGCCATTGCCCGGCCCAACACCCATCACAACACATACCTTGTTCATCAGCTGTCTCTCCCGCCGGCTACACCGGCTTGTTTGTCAGGAACTGTTCCCGAATCCGCTGGTAGAACCTCGTTTATTACACGGTTACCGCTTTGAATCCAGATGCAACCAGCGTGCAAGGCTTGAGCCTGGCCTTTGAGAGAGGTACCAGGGGAACAGCGTCATTACCACAAGGACGAGCGTGGCAGCGGCGACCGTCATTAGTGGATTCAACTCGAAAGTGGTGCCAAGACCCGCGAACACAAACGTCATGGGAAGCATCCCCAACAGGGAAGCCACCGCAAACCGCCACCCGTGAATTGCCGTCACCCCGGCCGCGTAGCTGATCAGCGCAAAAGAGAACAATGGTATCAGGCGGGTCAGGAAGACCACCCAGAACAACAGCCGCTGGGAGCCGTCGGAGGCAAAGACCGGACTTGTTGACAGTTTTTTCTTCAGCGCTTCACGACCCAGTATCCGGGCGATGGCAAACGCGATCATGGCGCCTGCCAGAGCCCCGGTCGCTGCCAGCAAGGTGCCCGCAAGCACGCCATAGGCGAGACCCGAAGCGGCGCTGACTGGCAGGGTTGGTATCGGCCCGACCACCACCGCCAGCACCATCATCAAAAACAGAAACACCGGCCCCCAGGCGTCCTGCCCGTTCAGCCACGCTGACAGCGCGTTGGGTGAAAGGCTGGCCGGCATTCCCAGCTGTCTCAGAACCAGCCACAGCATTGCCATAACCAGAACAACCGCGGCTGCCATACCCAGCCTGAAGGGCCAACTGGAGGACACTCTCATCGAGCTTTCGCCATTAAGGAGCTGCCGGCATTACCGCAGGTCCGGGTTAAGGGTATAGGTACCGGTTACTCGCGCACTTGCCAATACATGGCCCGCCATAGCTTCACGTACGGCGGCGCCGTCGAACTCTCCCTCAAGGCCCAGGCTTTCCACATCCAGGGCATGCACTTCGTAGTGGTAGTGGTGAATGATTTCATCGTTCCAGGGTGGGCATGGGCCGTCATAGCCACCGTAGGTGCCCGCCATGTCCGGATTGCCGGCCAGAAACTGGGTGAAATTGTTCACCCCGCGACGCCCCAACGGGCCTGAGCCGGGCTCCTTACCCTTGGGAATCACACCATCGCTGTCCTCGCCCTCGGGGATGCAGGAAACCGACGCCGGCACATCCACCAGCAACCAGTGGAAGAAATCCACCCGGGGAATGTCCTTCGATACCGTCTTGCCTTCCTGATTGACGTCATCCGCAACACTGGGCACGTCCGGATCAAACATCATCACCACAAAGCTTTTGGTGCCTTCCGGGACATCTTCCCAGGTCACTTCCGGATTACGGTTGGGGCCGAAACTCATGTGGTCCTGTTCACTGTAAACGCCGAATGCAAACTTCTCCGGCACCGGTTGGCCTTCTTCAATACCTCGAACCTTGATTTTCACTGTTCTGTTCTCCTGTACCTTTGATGGTTTTTCTTGCCTGATACAATGGTTTTAACAGTGGTATCGTGGGTCTGTCCAGATCCTTACCAAAACCAGAGGAATAACATGAGCGACGATCAGCCAGGCAGCCCGCAAGATCCGGCCAATCAGCAGGATGAAGATGCCATCGCCTTTGCCCAAGGGCTTTTTGAACTGGCCCGGAATGGCGGCGCCGGCCCACTCAGCGTAATGCTCAACGCCGGCGTACCGGTGGACATCCGCACGAGCAGCGGTGACAGCCTGCTGATGCTGGCGTGCGCCAACGGTCACGCTGATACCGCCGGTTTGCTGCTGGACGCAGGCGCAAACCCCGACCTGCGTAATGATCAGCTGAGAACGCCGCTTATGGCCGCCGCCATCGCCGATCATGCAGCTATGGTTGACCGCCTGCTTGAGGCAGGGGCGGATACATCGTTAACGGATGCGGATGGGCATTCTGCTCTGGACCTGGCCAGATCCACCGGGGCAGAAGACGCCATCAAAGCGCTTTCGTAGCCATGCCCGCTTACCGAACGAGTCGTCGCAGCGTCACCTCGACGGTGACCGTCAGGGCTTCAAGTGTCTCGGCACGTGCACGCCCCTCTGCCGAGGCCCGGTAAAGATGCGGCGTCATTGCCAGTAAGTCGGCAATAGCATCCTGGCTGTCCAGGGTCAGTGGGTAGCAGACAGTTTCCATGGCCAGTGTCGAAAAGCACTCGGGTGCCTGCTCCGCAGGTGACTTCTCGGGCTTCAGTGAGGGATAGATAATCTCCCGCAGTTCCCGCAGATGATTTGGGCCTGCATCTGCCTGGATCAGTACGCCACCGGGTTTCAGCACGCGAGCGAACTCGGAATAGACAGGAAAACCGAACAGACAGAGAACCCGGTCCAGAGTCCCGGCTAACACCGGGAGATTGGCGTTGCTGCCCACCACCCAGCGGGGGCGTTTGTCCTGTTTTGCAGCCGCAAGGGTTGCCCACTTGGAGATATCCAGCCCCATCAGCGAGAGAGGAAGGTCCGTCGTTGCCAGTGCCAGTTCCCGCAGGTAATAGCCTTCGCCACAACCTGCGTCCATGCAGGCCAGCGGGTTGGTATCGCCAACGGTATCTTTCAACACCGCGGTCGTTACGGCCTCGGCGATGGGCCGGTAATAACCGGTATTGAGGAAGCGCTGGCGGGCGGCCACCATGGCCTTGCTGTCGCCGGGGTCCAGCGAACGCTTCTTCTGTACCGGCAACAGGTGAATATAGCCCTGGCGGGCAACGTCGAAACTGTGGCCCGCCGGGCAATGCCAGCAGGCTCCGGCCTGGGTCAGGGGATCACCATCGAGTGGGCAGGCAAGTGCATTGAACGCGTCTATGCTCATGGGCAGGCGGGCTCCGGCATTGTCATCCGGCTTGAGAACCCGTGGGCAAATGCCCAGAATAGCGGCGCAGCGATCAGACGAGGACAGCCACCTTGAAGGGCGAAATTATCCATTACACACGGGACGCACTCGGTGGCATTCTGGTGATCGACTATCGCAAACATAGGGTGATGACCTTTGATTCGGTATTCGAACAGAGCAAGATAGATCGCCGCAAGCCCCACCTTCCCGTTCACGAATACAGCCGTGCAATGCTGTTGCCCGTGGCATTTTCGCAACCAGCCCATGTGACCGTTCTGGGCCTGGGTGGCGGGGTGATGGCCAGTGCGCTGCTGCATCTGCTGCCCGACTGCCAGGTCCGTGCCGTGGAGTTGCGGCCCAGCGTACTGCAAGTGGCCCGGGAGTATTTCAGCCTGCCCCACTCCGCCAACCTCACTGTCACCCTCGGAGATGCACGGGATGCCATCGGCAAGGCGCCGGACAGCAGCACCGACCTGATCCTGGCAGACATGTACAACTCGGACCGCATGAGTCCCACGCAGGCACAGCGGGAGTTTATCAGACAATGCAGCCGGGTTCTCAGCGACAGCGGCTGGCTCACCATCAACTATCACCGCACACCAGACCTCAACAGTCCACTGTTCCGCCAGCTCCGCGGGGAATTCGCAGTGCTGTTGCTGTTCAAGAGCAAAACCAACAACACCGTCCTGTTTGCCAGCAAGCAGCCTTTCGAAGCATTGCACACCAAAGACCCGGCGCTGGTGAGTCTGGAAAAGCGCCTGCCCATTGACTGGCGCCGGCTGATGGCTCGGGTAAGCCGGCTCACCTGAGCCGGCCGGACCATCCACTTCACTCCCCCATTTCTCCTCACAAAGTAGCACGCCCACGGCTCTCAGGTAGCATTGTGCGGGGTTGGCAAACCTCTAGCATTGGCATAACCAACAAAAAGAAATCTCTGGAGAATTGCCATGCTGGGGCGGCTGTTGCTGCTTTTGGTTACTGTCAGTTTTTTGCAAGCGGCTCATGGCGCGCCGGCCGATGAACAGCGGGCAATGATCCAGGAGCTGTTTCCCAAAGCCACGGAAATCCGTGACAAGTTGCCGGATTATCCCGTTTACCCCGTGTACCAGCTGCAGGAACTGCTGGGGTACGCCTACGAGTCCCTGGATCTGAGTCGGCTTCAGGGCTTCGCCGGGAAGCCCATCAGTATGCTGATCGGGCTGGACACCCGCGGACGCTTTACCGGTGTCCGTATCCTCAACTACCACGAGCCAGTGTTCCTCCATGGGTTGGGTGAAGAACCCCTGTTCGAGTTTATCAGCCAGTACAAGGACCGCTCGCTGACGGAGCAGATTATTGTCAGTACTTCCGGCAATCGCACCGGCAAGGATTCCGACGGTAATGTGGTGCGCTTCGACGGGGTGAGCAAAGCCACCGTCTCGGTGCTGATCATCAACGACACCATTCTCTCTTCTGCCCTCAAGGTAGCCCGGGAAAAACTGGAAGGCTTCTCCCAGGAGGCACCTACCAGGGCCAGGCCAGACTTTTACGAGCCTCTGTCCTGGCCGGAACTGCTCGACCGTGGCTACATTGGCCACTTCCGTCTTGGCCCTGATGGTTTCCAACAAAAAACCGGACACACGCTTTCCGATTACCCGGAAATGCCGGAACCGGAGCCCGGAGAGCCCTTCACGGAACTGTTCTTTGGCTACATCAACGCCCCCATGGTGGGCCGCAACCTGCTGGGCGATGACGGCTTTGCCAGACTGAAGGAACGCATCGGGCCGGATGCCCAGATTCTGGCGGTCCTGTCACGCGGCCTTTATCCTCACCTGTCCGACGACTTCACGCCGGGCAGCTCACCAGGCAGGCTTGGCTTACAGCAGAACAACCTGGCGGTTGAGATTCGTGACATCAATGTGTTTGACCAGAACATCCAGCTCCGTGCCGATGGCATGCCCGATGTGGCAATGGCCTCCCTGTTCCGGGTGGGTGGTAACGCCGGTTTCAATCCCGGCGCCGACGCTACTCTGAAAATGAGCGTTACCCTGCGCAAGAACCATCTGGTGGCCGATAGCACTGAGCTCGACATTCCGGTGACCTTTGCCAGCGAGCTGTTCGAAACCGTCGAGGTTGCGCCGCGGCCGGAGGACAATCGCCCGCCCGTGTGGATCGGGCTCTGGAAAGAACGCTGGCTGACAATTTCAATACTGGTGGCGAGTCTCACCCTACTTACCGTGTTTTTTGCCCGCCAGCGCACTCTGAGCCGGCACCCCAGGCTGGTGCACCGTTTCCGCTGGGGCTTCCTGTTCTTCACCCTTTTCTTTATCGGCTTTTATGCCCAGGGTCAGCTTTCGGTGGTGAACATCTACACCCTGTTCCTGTCCATCTGGGACGGCTTTTCCCTGAATGTTTTCCTGATGGACCCGGTGCTGTTCATTCTCTGGACCTACACCTTCATCAGCCTGTTTATCTGGGGCCGGGGGCTTTTCTGTGGCTGGCTGTGCCCGTTTGGTGCGCTGCAGGAGATGTCTGCCTGGCTGGGCGAAAAGCTGAAATTCCGGCAGGTTAAAGTGCCGGAGAACTGGCATCGTCGGTTAATTCTGCTGAAGTACCCGATTCTTCTGGTACTGGTGGGCACCGCCTTCTATTCGCTGGAGCTGGCGGAAAAGCTGGTGGAAGTGGAGCCGTTCAAAACCGGCATCACGCTGTATTTCGTGCGCTACTGGCCCTTCGTGGTGTACGCACTCGGCCTGCTGGTGATCGGCATGTTCATTCACAAGTTCTACTGTCGTTACCTGTGCCCGCTGGGGGCTGGCCTGGCAGTCCTCGGCAAGCTGCGCCTGTTCAGCTGGCTGGACCGGGTCGAGCTTTGTGGCAAGCCCTGCCAGCACTGCAAGAACAGTTGCGGCATCAATGCCATCCACAAGGACGGACGCATTGACTATGACGAATGCATCCAGTGTCTTGAGTGCGTGGTGATTCTGAAAGACGAGGACCAGTGCGTGGACAAAGTGCTACAGAAAAAACGCCAGCGGCAGGCCCATATACTGGCTACGGATGCGGGCTGAGCCGCACCCGTGAGGCCGGGAATGAACAGTCCCGTTACTTTTTCTTTTCCCAGGCAAACTTCTTGAACGGCTCATCAACCGGGGTTTCGGCAATGTGGTTGATGTAGTTGCTCATGGTCTTCTGGGACAACACCAGAATAACCTCCAGTACCTGGCGGTGTTTGTAGCCGGCTCTGTAGAAGGCATCCAGGTCTTCCTTGCTGACATTGCCATTCTTGTTCATCACCGCAAGGGTGAAGGTTCTCAGGGCTTCCAGCTTGTCGCTGGGCAGGGGTTTTTCATCCCGCAATGGGTTGATGATGTCGTCTGACACTTCCATCATCTTGGCAATACCGGTATGCGCGGGCACACAGTAGTGACAGGCATTCTCGACATTGATGGTCTGCCAGACCACGGTCTTTTCGTCGTTGTCGAAACTGCTGTCCAGTACCAGCTGATGCAGTTTCTGATACGCTTCCAGAACGCCTGGGGCTTCTGCCATCACTGCGTGCAGCCCGGGGATCATGCCGAACCCCTTCAGGGATTTTTCGAGCAATGGCCTGGATTTTTCCGGTGCGGACTCCACATCGTGAACAGGGAAATCTGACATAACGTTCTCCTCGGAAATCGATTCTTGAGTGATTACTCATTTACGCCTCCACCGTAACTGTTATTGAGTGATCACTCAAGTTATGATTGAGGATGATTTCAACCACCAGATGTTGGTAGGCACAATGGCCAGAAATGCTCGCTATGATCGACAAGTCGCCCTGGAAAAAGCCATGAACCTGTTTTGGGAGCGCGGCTACAGCGGCGCTTCCATGAAGCAGATCGAACAGGCGCTGGACATGCGCCCGGGCAGTATCTACGCCACGTTCGGAAACAAGGACGGGCTGTTTGGTGAAGCCCTGGCTGCTTACGCCCGGCAAGGAGGCGCTGAGCTCCGTGAGCACCTGGCCGGGTATTCGTCGGTGCTGGACGGGCTTCAGGGTTACCTTCGTTATATTGCCCGTCAGTCGAGCCCAGAGGAAGTATCACCTTCCCGGGCATGCATGGTTGTGAAAACCCTGCTGGAAGCGAGCAATACCAACTCAGCAATCGCAGACCAGGCAAATGCAATTCTGGGTGCCATCGAACAGTCGCTGACGGAGCTTCTTGAGCAGGCAAAAATCCAGGGCGAACTGAAGCCGGATACCGATTGTGCCCGGCTGGCACGGTTTCTCCAGGCGCAGCTTATCGGTCTGCGCTCATTTGCACAGCGGGAGATCAGCCCTGACAAGGTCACCGAGCTTGCGGACGATATGGCCGCTATTCTGGATACCTTTCGCGCCCGCCACTGAGTCTTTTTTCACTTCAGGAACCCCCATGTTATGGAAAACCTGCACCATATCGTTGTCGTAGGCGGTGGCGCGGGCGGCCTTGAACTGGTCACCCGCCTTGGCAACAAACTCGGAAAAAAGCACAAGGCCCGTATTACCCTGGTGGACGCCGGCCTGACCCATGTCTGGAAACCCTTGCTCCATGAGGTGGCCTCTGGCTCCCTGGACGCCAGCGCCAACGAAATCAACTACCGCGCCCATGCCCGCAAGCATCACTACGAATTCCAGCTGGGCCGGATGAACGGGCTTGATCGTGCTGCCAAAGAGGTCGTCATTGCGGCTTTCCACGATGAGGAAGGCAAGGAAGTGGTTCCGGAACGACATATTGGCTACGACACATTGGTGATTGCGGTGGGGAGTAACGCTAATGATTTCGGAACCCCTGGTGCCCAGGAGCACTGCCTGTTCCTGGACAGCCTGAACCAGGCACGGCGCTTTCACAACCTGATGCTCAACGCCTTTTTGCGTAAGAACCATGAAGCCACTTCAGGCAATGGCCATGAACTGCCGATTACCATCATTGGTGCCGGCGCCACCGGTGTAGAGCTGGCCGCAGAGTTACGCCTGGCTTCCCGGGAACTGCCGGTTTACGGCATGAATTACCTGCGACCGGAGGACGTCTCCATCACTGTTATTGAAGCGGCGGAGCGAATTCTGCCGGCGCTTCCGGCGCGGCTGTCGGCCGCGGCAACCCGAGAGCTTGAGCACCAGAACGTCAGGGTGATGACAGGCCAGCCCGTCAGTGAAATCCGTGATGGCACCCTGATCATGAAGGACGGCACCGAGCTTGCCTCCGAGATGACCATATGGGCGGCAGGTATCAAGGCTCCGGCTTTCCTGTCAGAGCTTCAGGGGCTTGAGACCAATCGCGGCAACCAGATAAAGGTCAAACAAACCCTCGAATCCACCACCGATCCGGACATTTTCGCCTTTGGTGACTGTGCAGAATGCCCACAACCGGATTCGGATCGCCCGGTGCCACCCCGCGCACAGGCGGCTCACCAGCAGGCGGATGTACTGTTCAAGACGCTGCGCAATCGCCTGGTAGGGGAGGAAGCCGTGCCCTTCGCCTATAATGACCACGGGTCGCTGATCAACTTCAGCCGCTATACCACCGTGGGCAACCTGATGGGTAACCTGTCCGGCCGCAGCATGTACATCGAAGGCAAGGTAGCGCGCCTGTTCTACGTTTCCCTGTACCGTATGCACCAGGTGGCCCTGCACGGTTTCCTGCGCACCGGGATAATATGGTTACTCGACCGAATCTCACGCGCCATGCACCCGCGCCTGAAACTGCACTGACGAAAACGTGAACCTGTTACTATCGAACTGTATTCCCAACCCGGAGCCGGAATGGACCCGATTCTCACCCTGATCGGTGCATTGATGCTGGTGATCAGCATCATGCTCAGCCCGCTGTCCAGCAGGCTGGGCATGCCGGTACTGCTGATTTTTCTCGTTGTCGGCATGATGATGGGGGAGGACGGCCCGGGCGGCCTTCTGTTTGATGATTTCGAACTGGCTTTCCTGATCGCCAACCTCGCCCTGGGCGTCATTCTGCTGGATGGCGGCATGCGTACCCGGGCGGAAACCTTCCGGGTAGGATTACGCCCGGCACTGATCCTGGCGAGCTTTGGCGTGTTCCTGACCGCCGCCGGAGCGGGGCTGGTGGCCTGGTGGGTGTTTGACCTGCACTGGCTCACAGCGCTGCTGATCGGTGCCATTATATCTTCCACAGACGCGGCAGCGGTATTTTCCCTGCTACAGGGCCGCGGTCTTCACCTGAATGAACGGGTCAGCGCCACCCTGGAAATCGAGTCTGGCAGCAACGACCCGATGGCCATTTTTCTCACCCTGATGCTGGTCACCATGATCGAAGCCGGTGGTGCGTCCGAAGGCTGGATGGCCCTGGTGATGCTGGTAAAACAGTTCGGCATCGGCAGTGTAGTCGGTGTGGCCGGTGGCTTCATTGTGGTGGAAATGGCCAACCGCATCAGGCTCACGCCGTCACTGTACCCACTACTGGTCGTGGCGGCTGGCATCATGGTGTTTTCCGGCACCAACGCCCTGGGTGGAAGTGGCTTCCTGGCGATTTACCTGACCGGCGTGATTATTGGCAACCGGCCGGTACGCATGATGCCAATGATACTCCAGGTTCACGACGGCCTCGCCTGGCTGGCTCAGCTGTGTCTGTTCCTGATGCTCGGTTTGCTGGTGACGCCGTCTGAGCTTCTACCGCTGGCGGGCGGCGGGCTCATTCTCGCGTTTGCATTGATCTTCCTGATCCGGCCAATCACCATAATGGCCACACTCTGGCCCTTCGGCTTTAACCGACGGGAACTGGGATTTATCAGCTGGGTCGGTTTGAGGGGTGCCGTACCCATTGTACTGGCGCTGTTCCCGATCATCGCAGACATCCCCCAGGCCCAGCTGATTTTCCATGTGGCGTTTTTCATCGTGCTGGTATCACTGGTGGTTCAGGGCACCACCATGGCGCCACTGGCCAGAAAACTGCGGCTTGAGGTTCCGACGGGCGAAGCCCCCTATCGTCGCCTGCCCCTGGATGTGCCGGCCGCCGGTGACCACGAACTGATGCTTTTCCCGCTGAAAGGAGACAGCTGGGAAACGCCCAAGCCCCTGGGCCAGTTACGCCTTCCTGACAATACCGCCATTGCCGGTGTTTTCCGCAAGCGCACCTGTCATCAACCTACTCCGGACATGGAAGTGTCCACCGGTGACGTACTGGCCATGTTTGCCACCCCGGCCGTGTTACCGGAGCTGGGCAAAGCCCTAAGTGGTCGGCATGCGCCGCGCTATCTCGCAGAGCGGGCATTCTTCGGCGATTTCGTGCTTAACGGCGATGCCCTGCTGGGTGATGTAGAGCAGGTCTATGGTATCGAGTTCGACGAACTGCCGCCGGAGCTGTCGCTTGCCGAGTGCTTTGCCCGCCGCACCAAGGGGCACCCGGTCGTTGGTGACAAGGTAAAACTGGGGCCGGTTACGCTGGTGGCCAGGGCGACAGAGGCGGACAGGGTGACAAAGGTTGGCCTGAAAATGGACAACGAATAAAGTTCTTTAACAAAATCACGTCAAAACATTGGTTCGATTAACAAAATTCCTGTGCTATAACGTGTTATAAAGTGTACAAACATTAATGATTGATTTGAGCATGCCATTGAAGACGTTATTGCTGACCATCGCCACGCTGATCAGGAATGTGACAGCGGCAAATATAACGGCCCTGGCCTGCCTGCTCGCCCTTGCCGGCAACCCGGCGACAGCGTCAGAATTGCCCATGGGAGCCATGGCAGAAGCACCGGAGGTCAGCGAGGTGCTGGTTCGCAAAGAAGAACGCCGTCTCTACCTGCTTTCCGGCGAGCAGGTCGTGCGCAGCTATCGCATCGGCCTTGGTGATAACCCCTCTGGCCACAAGCTCTTTGAAGGTGACAAACGCACACCTGAAGGCGAATATGTGCTGGACTGGCGCAATCCCAACAGCGACTTCTACAAGTCCATCCACATTTCCTATCCGAACAAGCAGGATCGTGAAATGGCTTCATCCTGGGGACTCGATCCCGGCGGCAGCATCATGATTCATGGCCTGCCCAATGAAGCTGGCGATATGGCATTTGCGTTCCTGGGGCTGGACTGGACGGATGGCTGCATCGCGGTCAGCAATGAAGAAATGGACGAAATCTGGCAGCTGGTCGCCGACGGCACCCCCATCAGAATCGTTCCCTGATGCTCAGATCCACCACCCTCTCTGTTCCGTAAACTCTTACTGCATAATTAAGTTGTTGTCATAACCCACGAACTTTTACGTATCCTTGGTTAACATTTCTGTCTATAGTGTTTTACACTGTTTAACGACGCCGTTAGCAGTTATTGCTATCGGCCCGGATTTGACAGAATGTCTGCTCCAAAGACTTCTGGAATGCAGGAAATAAAACGACCAATAAGGGGATTTAGAATGCGTAAACTTACGATCGCAGGGTTTGCACTGGCCACCGCACTGACCGCAGGTTGTGCGACTTCTGACCAGGGCGCTCTCGATGAAGCAAATGCGAACGCTGCTTCTGCCGAGCAAACTGCTGAGAATGCACTTAACACCGCTAACAGCGCTTCCAGTGCAGCACGCTCCGCTCAGCGCACAGCTGATGAAGCTCTGGCCGCTGCCAAAGCTGCACAGAAAGCTGCTGACGAAGCCAACGAGCGCGCCAAGCGCATGCTCGAGCGTGCCAGCCAGAAGTAAGGCTGTTGCGTAATAAAAAGGCCGGGAAACCCCGGCCTTTTTTGTGCCTGAAAACCCGACCGGTCAAGCATCCTCGCTATCGTTCTTTGGGGCCTTGGGGGAGGGCTTGCTCATAAAGGTCGACATCATTTCCATCGGCAGCGGGAAGACGATCGTCGAGCTGTTGGTATTGCTCATATCTGCCAGAGTCTGCATGTAGCGCAACTGCATGGCACCAGCATTAACGGACATGACTTCCGCAGCCTCTACCAGTTTCTTTGACGCCTGCAATTCGCCCTCGGCGTGAATGACCTTGGCGCGACGCTCACGCTCCGCTTCAGCCTGTCGTGCTATGGCACGAATCATCGACTCATTCAGATCAACATGTTTGATTTCAACATTGGCAACCTTGATGCCCCATTCTTCGGTCTGGGAATCAATAATCTCCTGGATGTCGGAATTGAGCTTGTCACGCTCTGACAGCATCTCATCGAGATCGTGTTTACCCAGCACTGAGCGCAATGTGGTCTGGGCCAGCTGACTGGTTGCCGAGGCGAAGTCCTCCACCCGTATGATCGCACGCTCCGGATCAACCACGCGGAAATAAAGCACAGCATTCACCCTCACCGTGACGTTGTCCTTGGAGATCACATCCTGGCTGGGCACATCCAGCGTGATAACCCTCAGATCCACCCGGGTCATTTGCTGGATGCCGGGAATGATGATGATCAGGCCCGGACCTTTTACCCCCTGAAAGCGGCCCAGAAAGAACACCACCCCACGTTCGTATTCCGGCAGGATCTTGATCGCCGATCCGAGAATGAGCAGCAACACTACCGCAGGTGCAATATAGGGAACCAGATCGGTAATATTCATAACGTCTCCTTGGTTGGGTCGGGTTCAACATGGACAGTCAACCCCTCGATACTTGCTACGTGCAGCCGGTCTCCCGCTTTAACAGCGGTCTGGCTTACCGCGTTCCAGCGTTCGCCAGTCAGGCGGACATGGCCTCTGTACCGCCCGTCCTGCTCCTGGAACTCATCCAGCGCAGTCGCATGCTCATGGACGATCTGCTCACTGCCGCTGACCGGATGTTTGCGGCGCAAGCCAATAAAGCGGATAACGGTCCAGAGAGTGAACCCGGCGGCAACCAGTGCCGTGCCCCCGATAGTGGGCAGGGAAATGTCCTGGTGGCTGCCATCCATCAGAATGATGGAACCCGTCACGAAAGCAACGATACCTCCCACCCCCAATATGCCAAAGCTGGGCATGAAGGCCTCACCCACAATAAAGGCCAGCCCCAACAGGATCAGCGCCAGGCCGGCATAGTTGACGGAGAGCACCTGGAAGGCAAACAGCGCGAGAACAAGACAGATGGCGCCAATCACACCCGGGAAGCCAGCACCCGGATTGGACAGCTCAAAGATGATGCCGTAGAACCCGATGATCATCAGGAAGTAGGCGACGTTGGGGTCGGTAATCACCGACAGCAACCGGGTACGCCAGTCCGGATCGGCCCGGGTCAGCTCTATACCGGCGGTGGCCAGGGTGCGTTCCCCGTCGGCCATTTTCACCGTATGACCGTCCAGCTGTTCCAGGAGACTGGCCATGTTATCGGCAACCACATCCACCACATTCTTCTCCAGGGCTTCTGTGGCGCCGAGGTTGACTGCCTCTCTCACCGCCTCTTCTGCCCAGTCGGCGTTGCGGCCGTGGCGTTCGGCCAACCCGCGAATATAACTGACTGCATCTTCAAGTACCTTGCGTTCCATCGCTGAGCCGCCCCGCCTTTTCGCGGGCTCAGACTCACTGCCGGAGGACGATTCTTCACTCTGCTGAGTCTGATCACTGCCCGATCCGGCATCCTCCTGTTGCTGCGGAGGTTCTTCGGAGCCGGGCAGGCCCCCCATCTGAACCGGGGTGGCAGAACCCAGGTGAGTGGCTGATGCCATAGCGGCCACATGACTGCCATAGAGTATATAGGTGCCGGCACTGGCTGCACGTGCCCCGGCAGGGGATACCCAGGTCACCACAGGAACCTGAGAGGCCAGGATTTCCTTGATCATTTCCCGCATGGAGCTCATCAGGCCACCCGGAGTGTCCATCCGGATAATCAACAGCTCAGCCCCTTCAGATTCGGCACGGCGAATACCACGCACCACGTAATCCATGGTGGCAGGGCCAATGGCTCCTTCGACAGTAAGTACAAGTCCGGTGGGAGAGTCATCATCCTGTTGTGCGAGGACGGTGTGGGTCAGCGAACCCAGTGCAAGTGCAAGGCCGAGCAGGAAGGTAGCCAGCCACCATTGCAGGCGGCCGGAGGGTGTTGATCTGGTGGCTCGGTTCGCGTTCATCACTCCTCCCCGAATCCCGTTGACGGATCAGAACATACGGGCCAGTACCGCGACCGGCAACCTCCTCATCAGAAAGCCGATGGGGCGCCATGGCCATGAGGGAACAAAACATTCCGCTTTTCCGGACTCAATGGCACGTACCATGGCCTTGCACCCGGTCGCTGCGTCCACAATAAACGGCGCATTTCTTACTTTCTCATTTATCTCAGTACGAATATAGCCGGGATAAAGAGTTGATACACGTATTGGCGAGCGCGCCCTGACCAGTTCCACCCGCAGTCCCTCAGCCAATGAAGCCAGGCCGGCTTTGGTGGCAGCATAGGTGGTGATGTTTTTCGGCATGCCCCTTAGTGCTGTCAGCTGCAGGTCATGTTCAGAACCAGAGGCGTTGTTCCTTGCCTTCCTCACCATCAGGGGTATTCCGCAGCGTCTCACTGGTTTCATTGGCAACCCGGGTAACCCGCTCGCCAATCATCCGCGGAAGGCCGTCAGCCTGGTCCACTGCCAGCTCAATGGCCATACGCTGGACTTCCACGCCGGGCCTTTTGCGACGGAATTCTTCAAGCGCTGTTGAGACTTCACGCCAGACCTTAGTCCGGTCCTGCTCACTGTATTCCTCGTGCGGACGATGCACTTCCATCCAGACCTCGTTGCCTTTCAGGCCGATCTTTACCGGCTCCCTGATCACCCGCACCGGCGTGCCCTTGCTGACCTGGTAAACGAACCGGGATATGTCCTCGTTATACATGCGGAAGCACCCATGGCTGACCTGCATACCGACCCCGAACAGCTTGTTGGTGCCGTGAATCAGGTAGCCTTTCTCGCTCAGCATCAAGGCGTGGCTTCCAAGGGGGTTGTCCGGGCCGGGAGGAATCATTCGTGGAAGGTAGTCTCCATTCGCCTCATACTCGGCCCGGATGCTCGCAGGCGGGTACCAGGCCGGCGACTCCAGCGGCATGGTCACCTCAGCGTCCGTAAGCGGCGAGGGATTGTCTTCCGTCCCCACGCCCACCGGGTACACCTGAACGCCTTTCTCGGTGAAATAGTACAACCGGTACTCAGCCAGGTTAATGACAATGCCCTCGCGCTTCACATCCGGCAACACGTAGTGACGGGGTACGGTGATACGGGTACCTTCACCGGGAAGCCAGGGATCCACTCCCGGATTGGCTTTCACCAGTTCAAGATAGCCGAGGCTGTCGCGATTACCGATCGCTGCGAAGGTATCTTCATAGCGGGTCGAGATAACCGACAACTCGCCGGCCAGGTCGCCTTCAATATCAAAGGTCGGCACACGCGGCTTGTTGGAAACCTCACCCCCGGACTGTTCGGCACTGAGCTCCTTGCCGCTGGCCTGTCGCTCGGCTTCTGCCTGCAAAGGGGCGGCCAGCACCAACGCCAGCCAGAAAACAAAAAAGCCAGTGAACTGTTTACAATACATAAGTTTCAAATCCGGTAGCCGGCATTTCAGGTTACTGACACGCCGGTTCAAAGCGACATCAGGGCTGCCCAAAGGGTAACAACTGCCAGAATCAGGAACAGAATGCTTGCCCCGATCCGGGCCGTCGATAGTGGCAGCCGGTCCATAAGCCATTTACCAGCCATGATAACCGGTATATTGGCCAAAAGCATACCAACGGTGGTCCCCATGATTACCCAGAAGGTCTCGGTATACCGGGCTGCCAGAACCACGGTCGCTATCTGGGTTTTATCACCAATTTCCGCCAGGAAGAACATCACCGTCGTCGCCATGAACGCGCCCATGCCAAGAAAAGCAGAATCCCCACTGTCATCCTTGTCCGGTACCAGCAACCACAGGGCGATGGCGACAAAGCTTACAGCCAGGATCCAGGGTAACCATGCTTCCGGTATCAACTCCGCTATCCAGGCGCCTAACAGCGCCGAGAGGGCATGGTTCAGTATCGTGGCCACGAAAATACCCAGGATTATGGGCAGGCGGCTGGCGTAGCGGGCAACCAGGAAAAGGGAGAGTAGTTGGGTCTTGTCGCCGATTTCAGCAATGGCGACTGCAACAGTTGAGGCGAGGAAAGCGTCCATGAACAACTCCGGGGCGGACATTCAGACATGAGGCAGTCCACCGTCCGCCCTATGGAGGTGAAGCTGCCTCAGGTCTTGCCAGTTCCACCACTGAATGGGTGAAACATGATAGCCACGGAGATTGAGCTCCAAGCATGTTGACTACCATCCTTGCCATGAAAACTGTTCTGGCACGGAGGCTACTCCCCTGAAGAGAGCGGAAATGTTAATCAATTGGCGCGGGAATGACAACTATACTCGCATTTTCCATACCGGAACCGCCGCCACGGCCACAAAGACAGCCACCAGCCACCAGGCAGTATGGAAAGCATCGATAGTGGGTATTCCGCCATTGTGGTCACCAAACTCAATGGTCAGCGCCACAATGTTCACGCCAAAGGCGCCCCCGAGCTGGCGGGTAAAGTTGATGGTGCTGGAGCCGGCGCCGAGCTGTTCCGGTGCCAGCGGATTCAGCGCGCCGGTGGACAGCGCAGGCAGCATGAAGCCGATACCGATACGCCCCAGCACCGTCCAGAGGGCAAGCCAGCCAAAAGCCAGCTGCAGATCAGACAGGGCAAACAGCACTGCCGACGTGGCAAACAGTACAATGCCGAAAATAACCAGCTTGCGGGCACTCATACGGTCCGCCAGCCGGCCAGCCAGAGGAAAGGTCATACCCAGAACAATGCCCGCCGGCAGCATCAGCAGGCCGGCCTGGGTTGCAGAAAAACCGAGAGACGTCTGCACAAACAACGGCACCAGGTAGGTGGAGCCAAACAGCGCAAGCCCCAGGGCCATGGCACCCAGGTTGGCGTAAACAAAGCTCGGTTTACGCAAAAGATCAACATTGACCAGTGGGTGACGGGCCTTACGCTCGCGCACCACAAACAACATCAGCATGAGCACAGCGAGTGCGCCTTCCAGCAGGATTCTCGCTTCCTGTCCGGCAAGCTGTTGTAAGCGGTTAAGGGTATCCAGAGACAACCCGATAGTGGCGCCAAGCAATACCAGCCCGGGCAGATCGAACCGGTAGGGCGCCGGGCGGGAAACCGGAACCGGCAAAAAGCGCCAGGCCATGAACACGCCCGCCAGGGTAACCGGCACCGGCGCAAACATGACGAAACGCCAATCCAGCTGGTCTACCAGGAAACCGCCCAACACCGGCCCCAGAGCCGGCGCGAGGATAACGCCCATGCCGTAGATACCCATGGCCTGGCCGCGCCGGTTACGGGGGAAGATCCGGAACACCAGGTACATACCCATGGGCTGCATCAATCCGGCCATGGCACCCTGCCCGATACGGGCAGCAATCAGCTGTTCCGGAGAGGTGGCAAAACCGCCCAGCAGGGAGATCAGGGTGAAGAAAAACATGGCCGTGGCCAGGGTTTTGCGCACCCCAAAATGATCCAGCAGCCATGAAGAGGCCAGCATGGTGGTAGTCATGGCGGCAATGAATCCGGTAGCCAGCCAATGGACCTGGCCCTGGCGGATGCCGAATTCCAGCATGATGTCGTGGAGGGCAACGTTGACCACAGTCGCGCTAAGTACAGTGGCCATGGTACCCAGCACCACTGTGGCCAAGGCGAGCCAACGCCAGCGTTCACCGTAACGGGCTTTCAGCCCCTCAACCGAGTTATCACTCAGACCAACAACCCCCCAACCGGACGAACACGGTTATCGCTGGCGCTCTGCGTTCTCCATGATCTTGTGAAAGACCTTCACTGCGCCCTCGATGTCTTCGTCACTGATGCCTTCCAGCATTTCCTCACGCAGCTTTGCAGCCCGTTCCGTCAACACTTCCATGAATTCAGTGCCGTCCGGTGTCAGGTGGAGACGGCGGGCACGGCGGTCGTTCGGGCAGGGGCGGCGTTCAATCAGACCCTGCTGCTCAAGGCTGTCCAGCAGCCGTACCAGAGTCGGGTTTTCTATCGCCATCAGGCGAGCAAGTTCACGCTGGGTCAGGCCTTCGCCGCCTTTCTGCAAATAGACCATGGTGGTCCAGCGAGCCTGGGTAACGCCCAGGTCCTTGAGGCGCTCGTCCAGCAGCTTGCGCCAGCGCCGGGTTACCCTGGCAACGGCGAAGGGAAACTGATCTCTCATGATCTGGAACTCCGGTAAATAATATCAACGGCTTACAGTTATAACGAATGCAAATGCTGAAAAACGCAGCAATGAAAATCGTCACCAATAGTAAGCTAACCATTGACATAAATACAGATACGCAAGGCAAAACAGAATTGGGGAAAACCGAGAGGTTGCGATAATCACACAGTCTAGCGCAGTTGCTCTTCCTGCATCTCGACCACCTCCCGCGATTCCTGGAACTCCTCGTTCCGCGGATCCATTTCTGCCAGTACCGCAGAGGTTTCAGGCATGGTCGGGATAAAGTGCTCCTGATCGGCCACCAGCACGCCTTCCGTATGAGTAATGCGATAACTGGTAATGACCGCCAGTACAGCCAGGAATCCGGCATTGCCGAAGAACAGGCCCTTGGGACCCAGTACGGCCACCAGTTCCGCCATCACAACAGGGCCAATAACACTGCCGACACCGTAACTCAGCAGCAGCGTTGCGCTGGCTGAGACAATACGGTTGCTTTCCATCCGATCGTTGGTAATCGCCACGGCAATCGGGTAAAGCGTGGCAGACAGGCCGGTAAACAGCCCCACCATCAGGGTCAACAGCCACATTTTCTCGGCGCCGAATACACCGACAGTCACCGCCGACAGGCCCGCCATCACGGCCACCCAGAACATCACAAGGCGGCGGTCAAAGCGGTCACACACCAGCCCCAGTGGCCAGGCCAGAATCATGGCAGCAACAATGGCACTGGCCATGAAGGTGGACACCCGACTGACCTCCAGGCCAACCAGAGTGGCGTAAACCGGCCCCAGCGCATAGAAGGAACCGATCATCACACCACAGATCAGCGCCCCGGACACTCCGGTAAAAGACTCCCGCGCGAGAGTGAAAAAAGACAGGCGCTCATGCTGCTCAATCACCGGGGCATCCATGCGTGTCAGCGACAATGGCACCAGCGCCAGCGTCAGTAACACGGCTGCCAGCGAGAACGGAACAAATGACGCAGGCTCACCCACATTGATCAGCAGTTGGCCACCGGCCGCGGAAAGATAGAAAACAATCTGGTAGACCGCGAATAAGGCACCACGATTGGCATTGGTGGCGCGGCTACTGAACCAGCTTTCGATGACCACCAGAACACCGGCCACGCTGAAACCGGAAAGCGCGCGCAGCAGGGCCCAGAACAGTTCCGATACCGCCATGGGATACAGCAGTGCACACACCGCCGCCATGGCAGCGAACACCGCAAACGCCCGAATGTGCCCGACACGGCCAATGATGTGGTGCACGTATAGAGTGCCCAGTACAAAACCAATGGAATAGCACACCAGAATCCAGCCGATGATGTCCGGGGATACCGCCTCGATACTCAGTCGAATACCCAAAAGGGTCATCAGAAAGGCATTGCCGCTGACCAGCAGTACTATACTGAGAATAAGGGCTGACAGTGAGGTGACCATGCGGGTCATCAGACGGGCTCCGGCGTATTGGAAAAGGATGTAAACAGAGGTGTGTAAAAAGTAGCAGCAACGCCGGAACTTTGCTGAAAACGAATTACAACAGGGCTCCGCCAACGACACCACTACGCATTTGCCGAATTTTTGATACGGCTTGTAGCGCTGCAGTTACCGGATTTGACATTATTTTACATTAAGGTGACGTAACACACGCAGACGGCCCAAGGGGTTAACATGAGACAGGTATCATTACTGGCCATTTTAAACCACGAGTCTCTTAACTCATGCAATCCACACTAACCATGAGCGCCTGGTTATGAAAAAAACGGACTGGCCCATTCGGTGGGATCTGTTGCTTCGCTACCGGCTGATTGAAATCATCGCCCTCTGGGAAGGACGGCTCACCACCAATCACATCTGCCACAGTTTTGGCATTGGGCGTCAGCAGGCTTCCAAGGACATTAACACCTACCTGCGGGAACTGGCGCCAGACAATCTGGTTTATGATCGCCACCTGAAAGGTTATGTACCTTCACCAGACTTCAGCCCCGTTGTCACTACCGGTCATGCCAGCGAATATCAGGATCTTCTGGCACGACAGGACAGCCTCAGTGATACGTTCGAATCGCTGAACATCAGCTTTCCGCACAGCACCATTGTCCGGGGCCCGCAGCGCATTGTTAAACCGGAAGTCATGAGGGCGGCTGTGACCGCCACCCGTCACGGTAGGGTCATGAAGGCAGAGTATGCTTCCCTCAGCCCGGCGGGCGTGTCTCAGCGCACGCTGGAGCCCCACACCCTGGTCTGTGTTGGCCAGAGCTGGCACCTGCGCGCCTGGTGCGACTCCAATCGGGAGTTCCGTGATTTTGCGCTCAGCCGTTTCCGTGGCAAGCCGGAAACCATTCGCCAGCGCAGCCGCCATACCAGCCATCAGGATGATGACTGGAACCGCCGCATTGCCCTGGTGATGGTACCTGACAGCCGGTTGAACCAGGCACAGCAGGAAATCATTGCTGCCGATTACGGCATGAGTGACAACTGCCTGGAGCTGACCACCCGGGCTGCGCTGGCTCCTTATATGCTGTCACGCTTCGGACTGAGCGCCGACAGCCGGCATCCGGACCCGATGGTGCAGCAATTGGAGCTGGCCAACGAGGAACAGCTTGGCATTGCCGAGTCCGACCGTGAGAGAGCTATTAAAGCGGTGGCCGGGCTCTGCTAGACTGCGCGGGTGACCACACTCCGCGCTCCCATTCAAAATCTCCTTGCCACTGTCCTGCTGCTCTGGCTGCCCGTTGTTGCCTCAGCAGAGGGCTGCGGTGCGTTTGCTACGGCGATCTCAAAGGTCCAGGGCGAGGATGCCCGCTCACCGCTCGCAGGCCAGACCGTCACGGTGGAAGGCGTCATTACCATGGATGCCCGTCATAAGGGTGGATTCCGTGGTTTTTACCTGCAGCAGACCGATGACGAAACCGACGGCAGCCCGAACACCTCCGAAGCCCTGTTTGTCTATACCGGCCGCTCTGCGGGCAGCCGGGGGCAAAGGGTTCGGGTATCCGGACGGGTCAAGGAATTTCACGGCCTGACCGAACTCACCGATGTTGATACCTTCACGGTGTGCGGTACCGGACCTCTGCCGGCACCTGTCCCTGTCACGCTGCCCTGGCCAGACCACCAGCGCCCGGAACATCTCGAGAACATGCTGGTGACTATAGCGGGCGAGCTGACCGTGATTGATCACTACAATCTTGCCCGCTACGGTGAGCTGACGCTGGCTGCCGGTGACCAGACCATCCCCACCGAATTCATGGAACCCGGACCGTCTGCCGCGGCACTTTTCCAGTCCCAGCAGGGAAACCGGCTGCTACTTGATGACGCCCGAGGGGTTCGGGATCCACGGCCAGTGCCCTGGCCGACGGGGGAACTCTCCGCCGACAATACGGTTCGAGCCGGTGATCGCGTAAACCGGCTTTCGGGAATCCTCGACTTCCGCTTCGACGCCTGGCGGGTGCAACCCCTGTCCCCGCCGGCATTCCAGAGTGCAAATCCCCGGCCCGATCCACCGACGCGCCCAGACACCTCAACGCTCAGGGTAGTCACCCTGAACCTGGGAAATCTTTTTAATGGCGATGGCCGGGGCGGCGGTTTCCCCGCCCCACGGGGCGCAAAATCCCGCAAACAGTTCGATCAGCAGTTGGCCATGCTGGTAACCGCATTGAGGGCTCCGGAGCCTGACATCATCGCGGTGACGGAGGTGGAGAACGATGGCTATGGCAGCCACAGCGCGATCGCTGATCTGGCCAACGCCTTAGGGGAGCAATGGCGTTACGTAAAAGCCGACAGTGGCACCGGCAGTGATGCCATTCGCACCGACCTGCTGTACCGCAGTGACCGGGTAGCAACCGAGGGTGAGGCCAGCCGCCTGACTTCAGCGCCTTTCAGCCGGCGGGGCCGGCCACCGGTTGCCCAGGCGTTCCGGCACCTGGGCAATGACCGCGTCCTGAGAATAATCGTGCCCCATCTGAAGTCCAAAGCCTGTCGCGGCGCCAAGGGCCCGGACCGCGACCAGAATGACGGCCAGGGCTGCTACAGCTTCAGCCGTGAACAGGCCACCCGGGCCATCCTTCGCTGGGCGGATTCACTACCACAACCCGACAATCTGGCAGGCACCCTGATCACCGGCGACATGAACAGCTACGCCCGGGAAGTACCCCTGCAGCTGATAACAGACGCGGGCTACACCAATGCCGTCCGGCAGTTCCATGCCTGTAATGAAGCGGGCTGCAACAAGACCAGCTACCGCTACCACGGGCGTAGCGGCACTCTTGATTACAGCCTGGTGTCGAAAGGGCTGGCCGGTCGACTCGTTGGCGCCACCACCTGGTCAATCAATGCCGATGAACCGCCGGCACTGGGTTACAAGGGTCCGATCCCGGCCGCTGAAAGCCAGCCCTGGCGATCGTCAGACCATGACCCGGTCATTACCGACTTCTCCCTCTGATTGTTCTTACCTTAACCCCGACCTTGCCCCGCTGCCGTTGGACAGGGGCGGACAGGCCAAAGCCCGAATCGGGAGAACGGGTACACTGGGTTGATCGAATCAGAGCGGATATAACCTGTGAAAATACCCACCCCCAATTTTTGGCCAGCTGCCAGAACCGGCCAGCGCTGGCTGGTTCAGGCAAAACGGCGGGAAACCATTATCGACGGGCACCGCATGGTGTACCTGGAAAAGGGATCACCGACTGCCGGTGGCCCCACCGTACTGCTGCTCCATGGCTTCGCGGCGATGAAAGAAAACTGGGCATTGTGGCTGCAACGGCTCCCTGGCCATTGGCATATCCTGGTCCCCGACCTGCCGGGATTCGGGGAAAGCGATTATCAATCATCTGCCCGATACCGTTACGAAGACCAGGCTCTGCGGCTGAAGGGCTGGCTCGCCTCCCTGGCTGTCAGCGATGTCCACATTGCCGGCAGTTCCATGGGTGGCGCCATAGCCGCTGTCCTTGCCCATAAAATGGCACCGGCGTCGCTTACCCTGCTCAATAGCGCCGGCATTCCCGAATATCCGGATGTGGACATCAACGCGCCTTTCAAATCAGACCGGGACCAACTGTTGATTCCCCGCGACTGGGCCGGCGTCTACCGCATGTTCAACAGCGTGGGTAACGGCAAACCCACGGCCATGGGTGTAGCCATGACCGGGCTGCTGGGGCCAGACCTGCTGAGCCGCAGCGACGCCTTGCGGCATATTTTCGATGACATGCTGGCCGATGCCCTCGCGCCGGCACGCTATCTGGGAGCGGATACCCCGCCATTACAGGTGCAGTGGGGCGACCGTGACGTGATTACCCCCACACGTTGTGTTGACTGGTTCCGCAACGCGACCCCCGATGCCGATATCCGGCTGTTCCGCAATGTCGGACACCTTCCGATGCTGGAGAGCCCTGGCCTCTCGGCCCGGACACTGGCCGGATTTGTAGAGCGCCATTCCGGCCGCCATTGAACCAGGGCTGGTGACTAATTGGCCTACATATCCCGTTGACCCGTCACTGAAGTCATGGGGTGCGGAGGCGGTTCGGTTCATAATCATGAAAGATGTTTCATCCCTGACATAACAACAACAGGAAACGTGAGGAAACCCCATGCGCGCCTCAGTATCGACAACTCAGGATCTGGGCATGCCGGCCATTTACCTGCATTTGCTGGCGGAGTTGTTACGCACCATCGGTGTTGATGAGAAAGCGCTGCTCAAGCGTGTTGGCCTCGACCCAGTGCGGTTGAAATCCACGGATCTGCGGGTAAGCCAGTCCCAGGCCAGCGAGTTTGTCACCCGGGCCATTATCGAGAGTGGCGAACCGGGGCTGGGCATTATGCTGGCGCGGGAACTGAAGTTACCCCTGCACGGTGCACTGGGAACGGCCGTGATGAGCAGCCGGACCCTGGAAGAAGCCCTTGAGCTGATGACCCGTTACCTGACCCTCAGGGCTCCACATTTTCAGGTCACCCGCCGCCAGCAGGAAGATCAGGCTGTCTTTACTATCACCTGCGACATCGACCTGGGACCACTGCAGGGTTTTATCATGGACGCCATGCTGTTCGGGTGCGCATCCATGGGTGCCCAGCTGACAGGTGCGCCGGTGGCCGGCTCCTCCATTCACCGTCGCGGTCCGGAGCCCGCCTATTTCTACCGGTTCCGCCAGCAGATTCCGGTTCCGGTGGTCTACGGCGCCACCGAAGACGCCATTGTCATTCCGCGCCAACAGCTGGCATTACCGATCTGTTTTACCGACGACCAGCTGGCGGCGTCTTCAAAAGCACAATGTGAGGAGGCACTTCGGCTGCTTACCGAGGATGCGGGCTTCGCCTGCCGCGTGCGGCGGGTGATTGAAACCAGTCACCCGTTCCCGCCAAAACTTGCGCGGGTTGCCGCAACGCTGTTTGTCTCCGAGCGCACTCTCAAGCGTCGCCTGCAGGCGGAAGAGGCAAGCTTTCAGAATCTGGTGGATCAGGTAAGGCTCGAGCGGGCTGGCGAGCTGCTGGAAAAAACGTCGATGAACCTGAGCCAGATTGCCGATGCGCTGGGTTACGCCGATGCCGCCAATTTCACCCGCGCCTTCAAGCGCTGGACCGGCCAAAGCCCCAGCCAGTACCGTCATCGGGAACCCCCGCCACAGGCAGCGCCGACAGGCCGGGGCTCCATCAGGGCAACGGCCTGATCCGGTCAGTCGATGCCGATAATTTTGTGCATTTGCAGGGTCAGCCGCCACTGTGGATGGGCCAGGCAGTAATCGGTCGCCTTGCGGGTATTGCTCTGCTTGACGGGATCTGACTCACCATCTGGAAGTGTTGGCGACGCCATGGGAGAGAGAAAATAGTGGCTGGCCCGGATATCGGTAAAACGTTCAGGCATAGCCAATGGCTGGGGATAGACCAGTTTCAGTTCATCACACTGGCGCAGCACCACCGGCGCATCCGCCTTAGGGCTGACACACAGCCAGTCAATGCCGGCCGGCGCAGCCAGAGTGCCGTTGGTCTCCACCCCCACTTCGAAGCCGGCCCGGTGGAACGCATCGATCAGTTTTTCATCCAGCTGCAGCAACGGCTCGCCGCCGGTACAGACCACATACGGCCGCCCCGGCGCATCAGGCCAGAGGCTACGAATATGCGCAGCCAGCGCGTCCGCGGTCTCGAAGCGGCCACCGTTCTGGCCGTCGGTTCCGACAAAATCCGTATCACAGAAATTGCACACCGCACTGGCCCGATCCTTTTCCCGGCCGGTCCAGAGATTGCATTTGCTGAAGCGGCAGAACACGGCCGCCCTCCCTGCCTGTGCACCTTCCCCCTGCAGGGTGTAGAAGGCTTCCTTGACGCGATACATCAGCGTGCCACCTCGTAAGGCAGAGGGTCTGGCAGGCCGTTTGCGGCAAAGGCTTCCAGACGTTCCACGCAGGAGCCGCAGAGGCCACAGGCTTTTTCACGACCGTTGTAGCAAGTCCAGGTGTTGCTGTAATCGAGACCCAGCTTCACACCTTCGGCAAGGATGTCGCGCTTGTCGAACCCCATAAATGGCGCTTCAATACCAATAGGCTCATAGTTGGCCACACGGCAAACCGCATCCATTTTTTCCACGAACTCGGGCCGGCAGTCGGGATAAATCGCGTGGTCTCCACCATGAGCGCCGTACCAGACGGCCACAGCCCCGGCGGTCACCGCATAGCCGGTAGCCAGTGACAGCAGGATCATGTTGCGATTGGGCACCACGGTGGCCTTCATGCTCTCTTGTTCGTAGTGTCCCTCGGGCACAGCGACATTATCGGTTAATGCGGATCCGGCCATAACCTCCGAAAGGGCGCGGATATCGATCACCTTGTGGGGCATTGCCAACTCATCACATACCTGGCGCGCGCACGCCAGTTCGCGAACATGGCGCTGGCCATAGTCAAACGACAGCGCATGAACGTTATACCCGCGGGCACGGGCAAGATGGAGTAGGGTGAATGAGTCCATTCCCCCGGAGTAAATCACAACAACGGTATCGGTCATCAGGGAATTCCGGTCCTTGCCCCAGAGGCAACAGGGCCTTTAAGGCATTTTTAACATGAGCGGACTAACATCCGTGGACATATTGTAACAGTGGAATGCCATCATGGGTTCGCGTCTGCGAGAGTGGGCGGGTAAACTCTCAAAACGGCTCACCAACAAAAATCAGACGGAATGACAATCCAAGCCAGCCCAGCGTTTATTGACTTCGAGGCCTCCAGTCTTGACCTGATCGCAAGTTACCCCATTGAAGTCGGTATCTGCTTACCCGACGGCACGCTGCACAGCTGGCTTATTCGACCCCACGTGCTGTGGCAGGACTGGTCGGAGAGTGCAGAAAAGATTCACGGTATTACCCGGCAAACCCTGGAACAGGAGGGCCTGCCGGTTTCCGAGGTAGCCGCCAGCCTTAATCGCCTGCTTTCGGGGCCGGTATTCTGTGACGCCTGGACGTTCGACAGCTTCTGGCTCCATCGCCTGTTTCGCGCGGCCAATATCCGGGCAGATTTTCAGCTTGAGTCCGTTTCCATGCTGCTGGATGCTGACCAGGTAAGGCATTGGGCGTCGTCACGCCAGCAGGTGATCAACCGGTTGGGATTACCCGTGCACCGGGCCGCCAATGATGCCCTGATCCTGCACAAGACCTGGGAAAATGTTCAGCTGCTGGCTTCCGGTTCAGTGCTTTGAGCGAGCGAACCTGTCAGCAATCACTTCCAGCCCGTCCCGCAGGGTATTCAGCGTCCAGTAGGTAACCAGCGCCATCAGCGCGGCTCCCACCAGGGTGAAAGAAAAATCCTCTCCCACGATCCTGCTCTGGGCAAGCGCCATATAGGCAAGCAACACCAGCAGCAACACGACTTCTACAATGGCATGGGTCTGGAATCTGGCTTGTGCTGATCCGTTTTCTTCGGACATTTACTTAGTTTTCAACCTCTGGCTTCGGCAACAATGATAATTAATTAGTGTGCGAATTATCGCCGAAAAGCACCGGAAGGTCTGTACGAGTTAGTGGCTACGGAGTTTCCACCATAGGCCGCCGAAAGGCATAAAAAAACGCAGCCCATTGGGCTGCGTATAAAGGAGAGATCCATTCAGTGCGCCACAGATAAAGGGTGAGCACCGGAGGATTGCACAACGTAAAACACGTAACAGAACAAATTATGAGCAGTTTCCCGGGCGGCGTCTGTAGGGGTTTGCCGAAGCACGTTGCCTATTGCAAAGCCTCAGGCAAGCGATACACTGGTATTAGTACCGAAGCAGAAATGTCCGGTGTGTTCTACCGGCAAAGAGCCAGAAGATATGTCGAAGAGTCAGGAAAATTCAGTGATTGAAACCATTGCACGCCGTAACAGCGGGATGTGCACTCACACCATGGTGAAAACTATCTGACGGCTTTCGGTCCAGTCCCGGGAGCCATTGGAGCGACCGGGCGAGCTTCTCCGCTGAACCCCGGTTGCCCAAGGCGCCGGGGTTTTGTTTTTGCAGCCGCAAAACCACAAGGAGAAGATCATGAAGAGACATCCAACAAAAGCAGCAAATCAGCCGGCAAGCAGCCGCATCGGGCCGATCAAACGCCCCGAAAAGCTGCCGCTGCTGGATGCGATCTGCAAGAAGCTGAACCAGCGTGTCAACCTGGACGACGAACAGCGGGTGTTGGGAGTGTACGAACGTGGCTGGATCTTCAAGGGCGTTCTGGGTAACACGAATGAGGCTGAAGCGCGGTACGTGAGGGCGCTTGCCAACCGTTACAACTCCTGGATCGCGCGGCAGGTCGCGTAACCGGGCACCTGCGGGCCGAACCGTCAGTGCTGGCGGTTCAGGCCCTGAAGCATGGCGGCATCGCTGCCATGCACCATTGCGTAGTTATTGACCACGTCGTGGATCTTTTCCTGGGAGTAGGGCTTGACCACATAGCCGTTGGCTCCGGCACTGATGGCTTTCTGAATACTGTCAATGGAATCGTCCGCAGTCACCAGCACGATATGCTGGTTTTTCTTCGCTGCCTTGAACTCTTTCATCAGTTCATGACCGTTGCCATCCGGCAACCCCAGGTCCAGCAGTATGATCTGAAACTCAGCCTCCTCGAACGCCGCCCGGGCGCCGGCTATGTCTTCCCTCTCAATCACAGCGGTCGCACCGGCGTTGTACAGCATCTCGACCAGCCTCTCCCTTATGACCGGTTCGTCTTCCACCACCAGTATTCTGAGATCACTCATACCCTGCCTCCTGATTCTGTGTAATACCCGGGCACTACCCTGTGCCTCAAAGGGGATCGTTGCCGGTGCGCCTTGGTATCGCCAGCGGCTCATGTCTCGTGGTCGCCGGTTCCGGGTCCTGACCACTATCCGGGTGACTACCGCCATGACCTGCCGCATCCGGTGCGGACCGGGTAAGGATATTACTGATACCCACCGCCGTCGTGTAGAGGGAAATGGCAATGATCAGCAGAATGGGCTGAACAAACGCCACAAATCCGGGCACGTCACGGTTCCCGGTAATGCTCAGCATCAGGATGATGGCGGGCCCCAGCACCAGAAACAGCGTCAGCGCAATAAAGAAAACAATGCGTTCCTTGTAGCGGCCAAGATCCCGATTAGTGACCAGGCCCAGTACGAACTTGCCGATGGCCAGGCCCGCCAGTATCGCGGCGGCAATGCTCAGGTCCGGTCGCAGCAGCGTCTCGTAGAGCTGGCCATCCCATAACCGTTGCATACTGATGACCAGAAACGGGAACAGGACAAACAGGATATCGGCATAGGTGCCGTACATCATGCTCAACGAATACTGTTCATCAGGCAGCTGGTTTTCGCTCATTACTCGGACTTCCTGTTTTGTTGGCGGTGGCGGCCGTTTTCATGATTGCGTCTCCCGGGCCTGTAATGCCAGGTCGATCATGTCATTCAGGGTTTGCAGTTCTCTGTGAACCCGGTCCCAATCCGGCGGTTCGGCTTTCATACAGAATTCCAGTATACCTGCTTGCCGAGTCATCTCGGGATACCCCATTGCCCCAGCGGTGCCCTTGATCTGGTGAGCCTCGGTCTGCAAGCGCTCACGATGATGAGCGCTTGCCGCCTCACTCATTACGTCCTTTCTGTTGCCAAGCCCTTCCAGAAAGCGCTCAACCAGATGGGCAATATCGGCTTCACTGATGGCCGAATTTTCTGCGCTACCTGCATCGCCAAGAAAACGATTCAGGGTGGCCAGCAGATGGTCACGGTCGATGGGCTTGTTCAGCACACCATCGCACCCCGCTTCCAGCAGCGCTTCGTTCTCGGACTGGTCGCCGGCGGTAAAAGCGATCACCGGACGCCGGAAACCGGTCTGGCGCAGTAATCGCGTCGCTTCCACCCCATCCAGTTCAGGCATGTGGCGGTCCATCAGTACCAGTTGTACGGAGTCTGACAGCGCCCTGCGTACCGCCTGATCACCACTGGCAACGGTAATAACCTCAAGGCCCTGGGCACGCAGCATTCGCTCCACCAGCCGACAATTGTCTTCGTTGTCCTCGGCCACCAGTACGGTGCCGGAGTAACGTCGGGCTCCTGCCTGCTCACTTTCCGGCCTTACCACCAGATAACGCGCCAGCACCTCGTAGAACCGCTGCTTGTCGATAGGCTTGGCCAGGTGATCGTTACAGCCAGCCATGCGATAGTCGGCAATATCCTCGGCCATGACATTGGCGGTGAGGGCAATCACCGGGGTATTCAGGCCCGCCTCCCGGATGGCAGCCGTGGCGTCGCGCCCGTTCATGACCGGCATCTGGATATCCATCAGAATCAGGTCGAACGACTCCCGTAATGCCAGGTCCAGTGCTTCAGCACCGTTGCTGACATTGACCAGCGTTGCGCCGGTGCGGCTTACCAACAGGGATACCAGGCGACGGTTCACATCGTTGTCTTCCGCCAACAGAATTCGCCCGGACAACCGGGGTGCCACCACCATGGGAATACTGCGCCGGCGCTGGGACAGTTCCGACCCATCGCGCAGGAAGTGAACACTTTCCAGTGGGCCGGTATCAATGGAAAGCTCGAATTCGCTGCCCTCACCATAGGTGCTGGTCACCGAGATTTCGCCACCCAGCAATTCCGCGAGCCGCCTGGAAATGCTCAACCCCAGGCCGGTGCCCCCGTACTGCCGTGCAATAGCCGCGCTGCCCTGGGCAAACGGATCAAACAACCGGCCCAGTTGCTCCGGCTTCATACCTATACCGGTGTCCACAACTCTGGCGACCAGCCTGTGATGCTGCCGGTCACAGCGGATATTCAGGGAGATAGACCCTTTTTCCGTAAATTTAAGCGCATTTCCACACAGATTGATGATGATCTGACGGAAGCGGGTCGGGTCCGTGGCGATCTGCTCGGGCAAAGGAAACTCACAGACAACATGGAACTCCAGCCCTTTCTCCCGCGCCCTCGGGGCAAAGAAGGCGCGGATTTCATCCAGCAGTTCCGGCAGATTGACCGAAACCACGTCCACGTCCAGCTTGTTGGCATCAATTTTCGAGTGGTCCAGGATATCGTTGATCAGGTCCAGCAGGTGTCGGCCGCTGCGGACGACCGTTTCCGCGCTGCTGTGCTTTTCCTTCTCGGTGAGATCCGGGTCGAGCAGGGTTTCACCATAACCGATGATAGCCGCCAGCGGCGTGCGGATTTCATGGCTCATGTTGGCCAGGAACTGGCTTTTGGCCTCTGCCGAGTTACGGGCCAGCTCCTTCTCCAGGCGCTCCTGTTCCCGCTCGCGCTCGATGCGCTGGCGCTGGTGCCGTTCGGTGGCATCGATACAGGTACCTTCAAGATGCGCGGGCTCGCCGTCGTTGTCATACACGGTGTGAAGGGAAATGGTGGCCCAGCGCTCTTCTCCGGAGCGGGTGTAATACCTCGCCTCAATGCCTTTGACGGTACCCCGGGACTCCAACTGCCCGATCACCCAGCGGCGAACCCGTTGGTCCGCAAAACAGGTCTCCAGGGCGTCCGGGTTCCGGTCAAGCAGCTCACGGCTGCTGCTGTATCCCATCAATCTGGCCATAGCCGGATTGGCGGTGACAAAACGCCGGTCCAGGGACATCTGGAACACCCCCTCGATGGCGTTGTCAAACAGCGACTGGTAGCGGCGCAGGTTGGCCAGTGCCCGCTGACTCCAGCCCAGCGCCTCACCCTGGACCTGCTTGATGCGGTCGGCGAGGGCAAACGAGAACAGGATAATCTGGGCGGTCAGCCCGAACTGCGGGGCATAGGTCGTGAACATATTCAGCGGCAGATAGCCCATTACGGTGAGGCCGTAGATGCCGAAGCCCACCAGCGCCAGCGTCCAGGCGAAGAAGTAGGAACGTGCTGCCGGGTTGTAGTAACGCCATGACAGATAACTGACCACAATCAGGATCACGCTGAGCAGAATCGAAGCCAGTACGATCCATTCCATCGCGGTGTGATAGGGCAGAAACAGGGACAGCACAAACGTCGCGACGATGGAGTACAGGCAAAGCTGGATAACCTTGTCCAGATCTGCCGATCGCTCCCGGGTTTCCAGCAGGGAACGGGCCATTAACAGGCCCCAGAACCAGGTCATAATGATCTGGTAGTGCAGGTACTCCTTGTTCAACAGAGCGGGGCGCTCTTCCAGCAGCTGGATGCCGTGCACCTGTTCAGTGGCAATAAACACCGTGGCCGACACCAGGTAGAGCACATAATAGATGTTGCTGCGCTCCCGCACGGCAACCGCCACAAACAGGTTATAGGCGAGAATGGCCAGAATACTGCCCAGCAGGATGCCGCGCACGGCTTCGTCCACGGACACCTTTTCTATGTAGGCATCCGGATGCCAGAGCGTGATCGGCAGACGGAAGGTGTTGGTATTGGTGATTCGCAGATAGATGCGTGTAGAGGTGCCCGGCTCCAGCGACAGCCTGAACGTGGGGTTAGGCACTGCCAGGTCACGTCCTGACCAGTCGCCCTCGTAACCTGCCCGGCGCTGCTCCACCAGTTCACCGTCCTGCACTACGTAGAGCACCACTTCATCCACTAGTGGCAGCGCAAGCTCCAGTATCCAGTCGGTCAGGGCCGCACCGGCACCTACCTGCAGGTCAAACCGGGTCCAGTAGGCAGACTCGGTATAGCCGAAATTCAGCACGCCGCCTTCGTGACGGTTAAAAGGCCCGGCGCTGCCGTCCTGGATATCGTTGAAGCCCAGGGTGTGCTCAGGGTCTTCCAGGTACCAGATACAACTACCGAGGTCACGCACACTGGCAGTGGCGTCGTTCAGCCGGATTTCACCGTCCTGGCAGCGTTCCTGCGCCATGGCCGAAGCCGGGATGACAACAGCCAGTACCGCAAGCACCAGAATCCTGAGCCATCGGACGTGACATTCCCATTGCTGCAAAATGTGATCTCCGCGAGGGCAGATGCCTGCTTTTTGATTTATTGTCAGCTGTCATGCACGGGCCGCGGGTTTCAGCGGCACCACCGCCAAACACTTTAGCGTTTTACTTGCGATTACGCATCTCGGGGTCACACGAAATGAGACATTCCTGCATTTTCGCCGCTGTACCGCTGCTTGCCGTGTTTCTGGCCGGCTGCGGACCGGACTCATCGTCTGGCAGCAATTTTCATAACCCGGCCGAGAGTGTCTCCCTGTCTTTCGAGAGCTTCGAACTCAGCAATGAAGAAGGCCTGCCGGAGGTACTGCCACAAACCCTTTTCCATGACTTCTACCGCGGGCTGGAACCGGCTGACGGGGAGAGCGACGAGAGTGCGGATGTGACAGCCCAGCTGCGTGGACGTCTGGACCTGCTCATGGGCCTCACGCCCAGTGACGACGGCACCAGCTACACCAGTGCACGCAATCCCCTGGATTTCCTGCGCCATGTCATCGCAAGCAACCAGGTAAACAACTTTGACGTGGGCCGTCAGCTGATGCGGGACAGCATGGACAGAGGTGAGCCCGCCACTTACAACACGCGTAGCAACAACGCCCTTATCCGGTTCACCGAAACCGGCGGCAATAACGGAGCGGACCCTGAACCCGACCAGCGCTGGATTTATCCGCTGCTTGACTGGACCAGTGTTCCCCAGAGCGACAGGATTTTCAGCGCTATACAGTTTATTGCAAGAGCACCCAACGACGATGAGCCCAATCCACCAGAACTCCTGAGTCTGGGGTGGAGCGCCCAGTATGCGAACAAAGGTTTTTCGGCCAGCGGTTATAATCAACCGGAGTTCGCAGCGACCAGCATGACCGGACGGGAGCTGGGAAACATCGAGTTTTTCCAGGTCTTCACCGGCGAACAATCAGGTACCCTGGTATTAAAACAGACGTCAGGAATCACTTTAAACGGGCAGGAACCAAGCTATATTTGTGCGGAACTGGACTATCAACAGAGCACCGTCAGTGTGTTCTACTTTTCGGGCACTCCAGAGGGTTCGTCTGAGGAAACCGGGACAGATACAAACCCGAACCCCGTTGAGTGTCTTAAAGGAGAGAACGAACCCATTGTTTACAATACCGTTCCCATTGAGCAGCGTCAGTAGTTGGCGCTGACCTACAGGTTCCAGTTCCTGAGAAAGCCTTTCTTGCGGTCGATCATCCGCTCATAGGTGGAAATCATGATCGCGGTATGGGGGGCGTTGGTCAGTCGCAGGGTTTCGATACGGCGCTCGAGACGTTCCACTTCCGTGCTGATCTGCTGGCAGACATGGGTGCGAACACTGTCGTGGTGGTCAAGCTTTACGGTCCTTGGCTGGTCAGTCATGGCCTGAGACCGGGTGTATTTATCCATGATCGTCCTCTTCCACTGAGTATTTGTGATCAATACGCCGACACCTCAGGTTCCCTACTTTATTGCGAGGTTCGTTGCAATACTGCACAACTGTCAGACAAACTTCAATAAAAATGAATAGAGTTTCATATTTGCACTGTGCAACAGTGCCACTCATAAAACCACACGCAAAAACCCCTGCTATAGTTCCA
Organism: Marinobacter panjinensis; assembly: GCF_005298175.1. Classification (NCBI taxonomy): domain Bacteria; kingdom Pseudomonadati; phylum Pseudomonadota; class Gammaproteobacteria; order Pseudomonadales; family Marinobacteraceae; genus Marinobacter; species Marinobacter panjinensis. The sequence goes on along the minus strand of NZ_SZYH01000001.1, from coordinate 2,883,728 downwards.
TTCAGTGTCTATATCCATTCAGGGACCGGGAACCTTACTTATGAGCCAGACATCCGTCGCCGATACACTGCGGGAATATCTATCGCTACTGGAACTGCTTGATGACGCCTACTGGGAAGCCAGCTCTATTGTTCACAAGGACATGCTGTACGACATCATCAGTATCTTCAGCCAGGAAGTGGCGGAGATGAACAAGCTCAGCATCATGGATCACCACTATCCCTATGAAGTCATAACCGAAGGTATACGGCGTGTGGTGCCGAAGCTGGAGCGGCTGGATGAAAACCGGGAAGATGTGATTCAGAGAACCCAGACACTGACAGACTTCCGGGACATCCTGTCATCAGTGCTGGGTATACTCGAGGCCCAGCTGGCCACTATGTAAGGCCCGCCGGGGGCAAGCCGCTCAGGCCGCAACCAGTGGCCGCTGGCTTTCGGGGATCAGAGGGAAACGGTCACACACGGTATAGATGAAGCGCGCAAGGGCGGGAATGTGGTGGCCGACTATCGGTATGCCGGTATTGAGCAGGCTGACGGAAATATCCCGCGCCGCATCCGCCCAGCACAATTTGTTGATCAGCCCGACATGGCCAAAGGCATAACGGCTGTTCTGACCCCATAGCCCCATGGGATTACCACCAAGCATCATGCCGGCGCTGAAGCGCATGGGAATCATCATGGTGCGGTCAATCTGCAATGAACCAAACTGCTGAATGGAACGCCTGACGGTCATTTCACTGCAAATGCGCTTGCCATTCCAGACGCCACCATTAAGCATCATCTGGAAAAACCGGCCCATTTCTTCCGCCGTTCCACACAGGTTGCCGGCCGGAATTACCGCCTCCTGGAAGCGTGGATCATTCACCACTCGCTCCACGGTGCGGATATCACCGCCGAGGGCACGATTAACTATCCAGGACACCGGAAAACGCGGGGTTGGCCCGGTAGCGTAATTGCTGGCCAGTTCCGGGACATGCTCCGGAGCAATGCCGTAGGTAAACCAGCGCATGCCCATCGGCTTTCGAATGTAACGGTCAATAAACGCTTCTATGGTGTCGCCGGTAACTTTCTCCAGCACCCGCTGCAACACAAAGCCACCGGTGATGGCATGGTAGGCCACCTTGGCGCCATCCACCTCCACCGGTTTTGCTTCACACAATAACCGCCAGATTTCATCCCTGTCCCAGAGCACATCAATGGGTGTTTCCCGCGGAATTGCCGGTATACCCCCACGATGGGAAAGAATCTGGTGAACGGTGATCGTGCGCTTGCCGCCAGCGGCAAACTCCGGGCAGTAATAGGACACCGGGTCCATCAGGTTCACCAGTCCCTGCTCCGCCAGGATATGCATCAGCAACGCGGTAACCGCCTTCGATGCGGAAAAATAGCAAATAGGGGTATCAGTGGTCATGGGTACTTTTATGGCGCCAGGTCCATCACCGGGGCCATTGCCCGTAGCATGGCCTATGGCTCGATGCAGAATGTGCTCGCCCCGGTGTCTGACCGACAGCTGTAGCCCGGGATGCACACCGGTACGGTAAAGTTTTTCCACGCAGCGCCAGATATCTTCCACAACCTCCAGGGACACACCCGCCCGTTCCGGCCTTTCTCCATCCACGTCGCGACAGGTTACAGACGCCAGATCATCGGGGACGGCACAGGTATGAAGGGCACGGCGGGCAATTCGGTTCATCACTTGACCTTTGTTGTCGGTGGTTATTCACGAATTATGGGCTTGTTCGACCAGTGGCGCCAGAACCACCTGGTTGCGTCCGTTCGATTTGGCCTGATACATCGCCTTGTCGGCCGCGGCACAAAGGGCACTGGCATCGGCACCATTGTCCGGAAACACTGACACCCCGATACTGATGGTCAGCGGCACCGTTCTGCCGTCACCCAGGGGTTGCGGTGTGTCACTGATCAGCCCGCGCAGGCGTTCGGCGGTTTCGCTTGCCTCGGAGCGATTCATCTCTGGCAAAAGAATAACAAACTCTTCTCCTCCGAAACGACCGATCACGTCGACACTGCGAACGCTGTCCGCCAATAATCCACTGGTCGCTTTCAGCACCGAATCCCCGGCCGCATGGCCGTAGTCATCGTTGATATGCTTGAAATGGTCAAAATCGATCCACAGTAGCGACAAGGCGCGGCCATAGCGTTTGGCCCGGACGATCTCTTCATCCAGTAACCGGGCCATTTCACGACGGTTAAACAGGCCGGTCAGTGGATCCCGGGTGGCCAGTTCGGACAACTCAACCTCAAGCGCCTTGCGATCGGAAATGTCGAGGATGATGCCTTCCAGCACCAGGTCGCCATTGTCCTCGACGGCTCTACCCCGCTCCCAGACCCAAATACACTGGCCGTCTTTGCGAACAATAGCGTACTCGAGGGAATAGGGTTCGGCATTCCCGATGGCTGACTCAACCGTCCTCAAGTTGCTTTCTTCACCGTCATCAGAGATCAGCTCGGCAAAACTGACCCGCTTGTTGTTTACCAGATCATCCGGTTCGTAGCCGGTCAGTTCGCGACATCCGCTGGACACGAACAGCATGGTCCAGTGCTCATCGTATCGACAGCGATAAGCCATACCAGGCAGGTTATCCATAAGCGTCGATAACTGCCGTTCGCGCTGACGAATGGTGGTTTCCGCCTCGCGTATATCAGTAATATCCTGGCCAATAGCAATAGAACCGACGATTTCGCCATCATCATTCCTGAGGCTGCGGGAATTCCAGGATATCAATCTCCGGCTGCCATCTCGGGTGATGATACGGGTCTCGTAACCGACCACTTCGCCTTCATCCCGAAGAATTTCTTCAGCGCGGGCACGAATTCTTGCGCGCTCATCGTCGTCCGGGTAAAGCCATGGCCAGATTTCGTCGGAGCCCAGAACCTCATCCCGCCGATAACCGCTTATTTCCTCGGCCGCCTTGTTCCAGAGCACGACCCGCCCCATCGGGTCGAGCACGTTAATCCAGACATTCGCCCGCTCAATCACACTTTCACGAAACTGATTCAGGTTTCGTATTTCCTCGCGCTGGTGGTGATGAAGGGACAACATGGTCCGGTCGCTGCCGAGCTGTCGCATCAAGGCCAGAAACAACACCAGTGCCGTCGCCAGAACAAACAGGATTCCCTTGTAGGTCTGCACACGGCTCAGGGCCTCAGGATCCGGAAACCACTGTTCGGCAAGGTAGTCGGAAAAGGTTATCCATATCCATCCCGCCAGCAGATAGAGGCTCACCACCCACAAGGCTCTGCGCAGTGGCGTATGGCGGCCTTTAAGTTTGTCCATTCAGACCCTGCCTCCGTAAAGCCAACAGTGCCCTCGATAGCGCATCCATCGAAGGAATATAAAATATGACAGTATGCCTTGAACTTAGTCACTGAGCGCTGAAGCGTCGAGAGCGATTTGCAATTGATTACGATCGAGCAACGAAGCGGAACACAGTGGGGGTGCTATTTGTGATTTTCTGGCCTAGTGTAGGGGCGCAGGAAAAACCGTCCGTTTTAGCCGACAGCCACCCGAGAGGTAAACCTTGCCCGATCCGTCTTCGCACGAATACAACGAGCAGCATTACCGATCGTTGTTTACCTATAACCCCGATGCGGTTTTCACCCTGAATCCCGCAGGCGAGTTCGTGCAGATCAACCAGGCGGGTTGCGACCTGATCGGGGCGAAGGAAGAGGATATTCTCTGCCAGCATTATGAAACGATCATCCTGGCAGAAGACAGGGAACGCACACGCCGCTATTTCGAGGCAACCCTGGCCGGCAACCATCAGCGCTATGAGATCCGGATCGAGAATATGCGCGGTGAGATTCTGCAGCTGGACATACTCAATATTCCCATCATCGTGAACGGTCAGATTACCGGTGTCCACGGGCAGGCCAGAGACCGGACCCGTGAACGCCAGACCGAGGCTCGCCTTCGCATTCTGGAGCGCAGCGTGGAAGCATCCTCAAGCGGGGTAACCATTGCCGATGCCAGGGCGCCCGGGTTCCCGCTTATTTATGTGAACCCGGCCTTTGAACGGATGACCGGCTACCGTGCCGCCGACATAATTGGTGCGAATTGCCGTTTCCTCCAGGGACGTGATACCAGCAAAACTGCCGTCGCCAGTATTCGCGCAGGCCTTGCCGGCATGCGCGAAGTCCATACCTCATTGCTGAATTATCGTAAAGACGGCAGCAGCTTCTGGAACGACCTTTACATCGCACCGGTGCGGGACTCTGACGAAGAGGTGACGCACTTCATCGGCATCCAGACCGACATCAGCGACCGCATACGGCAGGAAGAGGTTCTGACTTTCCAGGCCAGCCATGACTCCCTGACCGGGCTCCCCAACCGCATATACCTGGAATCCCACCTGCAAGGGATCTGTCGCCGGGCCCGGGCCCGGCAACTGGCCATCCATGCCCTGTTCATCGACCTGGACGGCTTCAAACCCATCAACGACAGCCTTGGCCATGCCTTTGGCGATGAGATACTGGCCCAGACTGCCAGGCGGCTGGAAGCCGTTCTTCCAGTTGATTCCACTCTGGTGCGGTTTGGTGGTGATGAGTTTGTCGCTCTCGTACCCGCCCTGGAAGAACGCCAGGCTATAAACCGGGTGGCCGACGTCGTCCTGGAGCAGTTCTCCAGGCCTTTTCTCAATGAGGACGTGGAGATCACCCTGTCTGCCGCCATAGGCATCGCGACAGCAAAGGGTACGCTGGATAACTCCATGCTGTTGATACAGCAATCCGACATGGCGATGTACGAGGCCAAAAAGCTCGGCGGTAACACCTGGCAATGGTTCAACAAGACCCTCGATCGTCGCGTGCAACACGAAGTCGCGTTGCGCCAGCAACTTCAGCAGGCACTGGCCACGAACCAGTTTGAGCTGTTCTACCAACCGCTGTTCAATAACGAGCTTGCCATTGTCGGTGTTGAGGCACTGATTCGCTGGAATCACCCTGACCGCGGCTATATCTCGCCCGCGGAGTACATAGCTCTGTCGGAGCGCACGGGGCAGATCCTGCCCATCAGTGAGTGGGTCATGCAGGAGGCCTTTGCCAGGGCAGCGGAACTGGCTGAAATCGGTGTGCCAAGCATCTCCATCAACCTTTCACCGCTGCAGTTTCATCGCCACAACCTGGTTGAACAGCTGGCTCGCCTTAATGATCAATACCAGCTGGCACCAGGACAGCTCTGTGTTGAAATTACCGAGAACGTGTTTCTCACGGACCCCAAGGATGTCATCAGACAGTTGCGGGAAATCCGGAACATGGGTATCGAAGTGGCGATCGACGACTTCGGCACCGGGTTCTCAAGCCTCAGCTACATGCGTGACATGCCGGTTAACAGGATCAAGATCGACCGTTCGTTTGTTAATGGCATTACCTCCAACGCCAGTGATGCGGCGATCACCCGCGGAACCCTGTCCATGGCCCGGGAGTTGGGAATGAGTGTGGTAGCTGAGGGGGTGGAAACCGAAGAACAATTCAGATTACTGCAGCAATTCGGGTGCAGCGGCTATCAGGGCTTCTGGTACTCCCGTGCGCTGCCACTGGCAGATCTCCGGACCTTTGCCGGTGCACTGGGAAGAACCGTCCCGAAGCAATAACACTGGCCCCGGAACCAGAAAAACCGGAGAGCCTTCGCAGGCTGTCCGGTTTTTTCAGGCAGTCGGGTAACAGACCCGCCTGCCTGCTTCTGGTTTACTTCACAGACGCCCGGGCATCGGCCAGGATCTTGTTGAAGGTCTCGCTTGGCTGCATGATCTTGCAGACTTTTTCGGCAGGCGGGTGATAATAACCACCGATGTCTGCCGGGTGACCCTGGATCACGCTCATTTCTTCCAGAATCTTGTCCTTGTTGTCCTCAAGTTGCTTTGACAGCTTCTCAAAAAAGGCTTTCAGATCCTTGTCGTCATCCTGCTTCGACAACGCTTCTGCCCAGTAACGGGCCAGATGGAAGTGGCTGCCGCGGTTATCCAGCTCACCGGTGTTGCGTGACGGCGACTGGTTGTTTTCCAGCAGGCGCTCAGTGGCCTTGTCCAGAGTCAGGCCAAGCAGGCGGGCACGCTCGTTGCCCTGCTTTTCGCCCAGCTCTTCCAGGGAAACCGCGGTTGCCAGGAACTCACCCAGTGAATCCCAGCGCAGGTGGTTCTCCTGCAGCAGCTGCTGGACGTGCTTGGGTGCCGAACCGCCGGCGCCGGTTTCATACAGGCCACCGCCGTTAAGCAACGGTACGATGGAGAGCATCTTGGCACTGGTACCCAGCTCCAGAATCGGGAACAGGTCAGTGAGATAGTCCCTCAGTACGTTGCCGGTGACAGAAATGGTATCCAGGCCACGGATCAGACGCTCCATGGTCCAGCGGATGGCACGCACCGGGGACTTGATCAGAATTTCCAGACCTTCGGTGTCATGCTCCTTGAGATACATCTCCACTTTCTTGATCAGCTCGGCATCGTGAGGACGTTCATCGTCCAGCCAGAACAGGGCCGGCATGCCGGTGGCACGGGCGCGGTTTACCGCCAGCTTGACCCAGTCACGGATCGGCAGGTCCTTGGTCTGGCAGGCGCGCCAGATATCGCCCTTCTCGACCTTGTGCTCGGTCAGTACCGTGCCATCTTCAGCGACAACGCGAACAACACCGTCTTCCTTGATTTCAAAGGTCTTGTCGTGGGAGCCGTACTCCTCCGCCTTCTGGGCCATCAGGCCGACGTTCGGCACGGTGCCCATGGTGGTGGGATCAAAGGCGCCATGGGTCTTACAGAAGTTGATCACTTCCTGGTAGATGGTGGCGTAGGTGCTTTCCGGCATCACCGCCTTGGTGTCCTTGAGCTTGTTGTCCCGCGCCCACATCTTGCCAGAGTTACGGATCATTGCCGGCATGGAAGCGTCTACAATGACGTCACTGGGCACATGCAGGTTGGTGATACCCTTCACCGAGTCCACCATGGCAATTTCCGGGCGGTGCTCATAGCAGGCGTGCAGGTCTTCGAGGATCTGCTCCTGCTTGGATTCCGGCAGCTGTTTGATCTTCTCGGTAACGCTGGACAAGCCGTTGTTGGGGTTGACGCCCAGCTCATCAAACAGCTCTCCGTACTTGTCGAACAGCTCCTTGTAGAAAATCTTCACCGCGTGACCAAACACGATCGGGTGGGAGATCTTCATCATGGTCGCTTTGACGTGGAGGGAGAACATTACGCCGGTTTTATCGCAATCCTCGATGCAGTCTTCGAAGAACTTGCGCAAAGCCTTGCAGCTCATGAACATGCCATCCAGCACTTCGCCTTCCTGCAGCGGCAGCTCGCTCTTCAGTACGGTCTGCTCGCCCTTTGCATTTTCGAACACGATACGGGCGTTGGTGGCCTTGTCCAGAGTCAGCGACTGCTCGTTGGAATAGAAGTCGCCACCACGCATGTGAGCCACGTGAGTGCGTGACGCCGGGCTCCACTCGCCCATGGTGTGGGGATGCTTGCGGGCAAAGGCTTTTACGGCCGTCGGAGCACGACGGTCGGAGTTGCCTTCCCGCAGTACTGGATTGACGGCACTGCCCAGTACTTTGGAATAACGGGCGTGGATTTCGTTTTCTTCGTCGGTTTGCGGGTTTTCCTTGTACTCGGGCAGCTTGTAGCCCTGCTCATTGAGCTCGTTGATGGCTGCCCGCAGCTGGGGAATGGACGCGCTGATGTTGGGAAGCTTGATGATGTTGGCTTCCGGATCCTTGGTGTAATCACCCAGTGCTTTCAGGTCGTCGGGGACCTGCTGGCCCTCCTCAAGGTAATCTGGAAACAACGCCAGAATACGCGCCGCCAGGGAAATATCACTGGTTTCAAATTCGATGCCCGCCGGCTTGGCGTAGGTTTCAAGAATCGGTAGCAGCGACCGGGTCGCCAGTGCTGGCGCCTCGTCGGTCAGGGTGTAAATGATCTTTGCTTTGGATGATGTCATTTTCGTCCTCAGGCTAATGGGTGAGTTCAGGACGGTCATGGCGGGGTCAGGTGTCTTGTGAACGCCCGACCTGAGCAATGACTGATTGGGAACTTTTGATAGGCCTACTAAGATACCATTTTTTTGCCAATTCTGGTTACGATCTTAGTATAAGAACCGTCTAAAAATGCGCTAAAACCCGTTACAGGACAATGAAAAGGGAAGGAATTTACGAAACTTTCGGACATTTTGAGAATTTCAGAGCATGAACGGACATGAGGGGAATCGTGGTGAATTGGCTGGCTTTGACCTCAGCGATGATATCCACCTGCCGGTAGATTTCGGCGGTGCCGCTTCTTGCACCACCCGGATTATGAGTGGCGTCGGAGCGGCTGTCTGACAGCCGCTCGTTCCCCTTTCCGTTGCCCTTTACTTGCCCCTCATCCTGTACTAAAAAATAGAGAGCGGCTGTTTTATTGTGCTGTAGCCCAGCTGATACCAGACCCGGGCGTCTGCGTGCCCTGCAGGCGACGGTTTCACAAGACAGTCCCACGAGGCCCCGTCATGGAAAGGAACTCCCTGCACGCGATTGGCATTCCCGCTGCTTTTGCGCCCATCTCCCTCGCCACCCTGATACTGGCCACTGCAGCCTCCACCTCCGCCGCACAGGAAACCGCCCATTCCGGCGATGGTGGCACTATTGATCCGGCTGCCATTAGCGCCACCGAACGGCTAGGCGACCGGAGCTATTCCCCCTACGCCAGCCGCCCCTTCCCGATGCGACCGCTCTGGGGCGACCAGCATGTGCATACCGAATGGTCGTTTGATGCCGGCTTCATTGCCACGGTCGGACCGGAAGAAGCCCTGCAGTTTGCCCGCGGCGAAGAGGTCGAGTCCACCTTCGGCGTGCCGGTCCGGCTCTCCCGGCCCCTGGACTGGATCGTGATGACTGACCACTCTGACTCCCTTGGTTTTACCGCCGAACTGCGCTCCGGCCGTGAAGACCTGATGGACGACGAGCTGCTTAAGGGCTGGAACGAAGCCATGAACAGCGGCGACCTTGACCAGATTACCGACGCCGCCATGCAGGCCATCCAGATGCAGGGCAACGGTGAGCTGCCGGAGGTGGCCCAGTCCAAGGAATTCCTGCAGAGCACCTGGGAGAAATACACGGCCATCGTCGAGGAGTACAACGAGCCCGGCCGGTTCTCCGCCTTCATTGGCTACGAGTGGACCCCCAACCCCGGCCCTGGCAACAACATGCACCGCAACCTCGTTTACCGGGATGGCAAGTCCCTGGCGGATCAGGTGACCCCCTACACCACCTTCGAGAGCGTGGACCCTGAGGATCTCTGGAACTGGATGGCGGACTATGAGGACACCACCGGAGGACGGATACTCGCCATTCCCCATAATGGCAACCTGTCCAATGGACTGATGTTCAATGCCGAGGAAACCTATAGCGGCGACCCGCTGACCCGGCAGTATGCCGAAGCCCGCATGAAGTGGGAGCCCGTGTACGAAGTCACCCAGATCAAGGGCGACGGGGAAACCCACCCGACCCTGTCACCGACCGATGAATTTGCAGACTTCGAAACCTGGGATGCCGGCAACCTCAACCTGACCCCCAAGGAACCGGGCATGATCCAGTACGAATACGCCCGGGAAGCCTTCAAGAACGGGCTGAAACTGGAGCGCGAACTGGGCACCAATCCGTTCAAGTTCGGCCTGGTTTCCGGCACCGACACCCACACCGGCCTGAGCACCGCCGAGGAGGACAACTTCTTCGGCAAGCATTCCGGGGTCGAACCCAGTGCCGCTCGCTGGGAGCACGTCACCCTGTCGTTTGATGGCCGTTCCGTGCTGGGCTGGCAAATGAGCGCCGCCGGTTATACCGCCGTCTGGGCCGAGGAAAATACCCGCGAATCCATCTGGGACGCCATGAAGCGCCGGGAAGTCTACGCCAGCACCGGCCCCCGGATGACCGTGCGGTTCTTCGGAGGCTGGAACTTTACCGAGGAAGACGCCCAGTCCCGGGAGCCAGGCTGGGTTGGCTACGACAAGGGCGTGCCCATGGGCGCGGACCTGGAGCCATCCGATGGTGAGGGCGCCCCCACCTTCCTGGTGGCGGCGCTGCGGGATCCCATCGGCGCCAACCTGGATCGCATCCAGATCATCAAGGGCTGGCTGGACGCGGACGGTAACACCCACGAGGTGGTCCACGATGTGGTCTGGGCCGGTGATCGGGATATCGGCGACGACGGCACCCTGCCCGCGGTGGGTAACACCGTCAATGTGGAAGAGGCCAGCTGGACCAACAGCATCGGCGCGCCGGAACTGGTGACCGTATGGACGGACCCGGATTTCAACCCCGACCAGCCGGCGTTCTACTACGCCCGGGTGATCGAAATCCCCACGCCCCGCTGGACCGCCTATGAAGCGAAACGCTTCCAGATCGAAATGCCCGGGGAAGTGCCGATGGTGACCCGGGAAAGAGCCTACACCTCACCCATCTGGTACACCCCGGAGTCATGACAGGCACTATGAAATCGCTACTGAAAGAACCGCTGCTGCATTTCCTGACCATCGGCGCCGCCTTCTTTGCTCTCTACCTCTATCTGAACCCGGGTGAGATGAGCGCGGATGACCGCATTGTCGTCAGCCCGGAACGCATCGAGCAGCTGGCTGGCAATTTCCGTCAGACCTGGCAGCGACCGCCCACCAGGGACGAACTGGATGCACTGGTGAATGACTTCGTGGTAGAGGAAATCCTCTATCGCCAGGCCCTGGCCATGGGCATCGACAAGAACGATACGGTGATCCGCCGACGCCTGCGCCAAAAAATGGAGTTCTACACCGATGATGTCGCAGACCGGGTTTCCCCGGATCGGGAGCGGCTGGCCCAGTACCTGGCGGACAACACTGAACGCTACCGGCAACCGGCCAGGGTCTCGCTGGAGCAGGTTTACCTTCGTAACGACATGCCCCGGGAGCAACTGGACCAGCGGATTGACGAGGTCACCGCCCAGCTCGCCGCGGACGAGGCGGTGGAAAGTGATTCGGCCATGATTCCCCGACACTTCGAGTCCGTATCCGGCCGGGAGCTGGACCGCACCTTTGGTGGTGGCTTCACCCGCTCGCTGGCTGATCTGCCGGTCGGTGACTGGCAGGGCCCGGTCACCTCGGGCCTGGGCGTACATTTTGTGCGGATCCGGGACTTCCAGCCGGCACGGACCCCGGCACTGGAAGATGTGATGGCCGAGGTAGAGCGGGACTGGCGTAACGAGCACACCCAGACCCTGCGCCGTCAGGTGCACGAACGCCTGCGGGAAGACTACGATGTGGTGGTCCGCTGGCCGGAGGACCGGGAGCCTAGTTCATGAGCCTGCGATACAGCCTGCTGTTGCTGTTGGCGCTGCTGGTCACCCCCGTGCAGGCGGACAATCTGCGCCCGGCCTACCTCCAGTTGACGGAAACCCCTGACGGCCTGTTCGACGTGTTCTGGAAAGTGCCCGCCCGGGGCAGCTATGCCAGACTGTCGTTGAACGTCGTGTTCGATGACTCTGTACAGGAGGTAACCGAGCGACGCGGAGGCTTTGTCAACAGTGCGCACATCCAGCAGTGGCGGGTCTCAGCGAACGATGACCTGGCCAACACCCGCGTCGTCATTGATGGCCTGGAGAAGACCACCACCGAGGCGCTGATGCGCATCGAATACCAGGATGGCACCGCCAGCACCCACCGGTTCACCCCCGGCGATACGGACCACCGGATTACCCCCAAACCCAGCTGGCTGGACACCGCCATCACCTACTTCGTGCTGGGTGTTGAGCACATCCTGTTCGGGCTGGACCATCTGCTGTTTGTCCTGGTCCTGCTGATGCTGATCCCGAACCTGCGCAAGCTGGTCGCCACGATTACCGCCTTTACCGTGGCCCACAGCATTACCCTGATCCTGGCTGCGGTCGGTCTGGTCAGAATCCCCGTGCCGCCGGTGGAGGCCTGCATTGCCCTTAGCATCGTGTTCGTGGCCACCGAGATCATCCGTGGCCAGCAGGGCAAGCCGGGCATCACTGCCCGCGCGCCCTGGATCGTCGCCTTCTCGTTTGGTCTGCTGCACGGGTTGGGGTTTGCCGCGGCGCTGGGGGAGATCGGGCTGCCCCAGAGCGCCATCGCCACCGCCCTGGTGGTGTTCAACCTCGGCGTAGAGGCCGGCCAATTGCTGTTTGTCGGGGCCATGGTTTTGCTGTGGCAAACCGTCACCTCGATCACCGGTCGCTTCCCGGCCTGGGGGCTTCGCCTGTCGGCCTATGCCATCGGGTCGCTGGCGTCCTTCTGGATGTTTGAGCGGGTCGCTGCGTTCTGGACCTAGCGAGGGCGGAGGGGACAGGATTACCATTGCACCCTGCCCCCGAAAGCGTCGCTATCGATGATAGGTCCTATTGGCCGTGCACGGACTTTCGCGCCCGATCAATCGCCTCGTTAATATTCAGCGAAGCCGCCTCCTGGCGAGGCGGAAATTCGTCAAAGGTTTTCAGGTGCTCCGTCAGCAAGGCGATCATGGGCTGGATCACCCAGCTCTTGCGCATAATCTGGTGGAAACCGGTAACGCCGTCGTAGGTTTCGAACGGATCTTTACGCAGGTTGAAAAGCTTGGGCATGGTGTGGAACACCAGGTCCTCGTAATAGCGCCCCCCCGGTTTGGTGGCAAAGTGGATTTTCCAGGGGCCGACCCGGGTGGCGGTCAGGTTCGACTCATAGTAGTAGAAGAAATGGTTGCGCGCGGACGTTTCCGCCTCGCCGGTCCAGTAGGCCAGATTGTTCACGCCATCAATCTTGACCTTGAATTCGTCCTTCAGCTCTTCACTGATATTGGGCCGACCGACCGCGGCAGCAATGGTGGGCAATACATCTTCGTGGGCGGAGATCCCATTGAGCTTCAGACCCGCAGGAATCCTCTCCGGCCAGCGCACCAAGAATGGCGCGCGCACCCCTCCTTCCCAGGTGGTCATCTTCTCGCCCCGGAACATGGTGGTGCCGGCATCCGGCCAGCTGCTCTGCTCCGGGCCGTTGTCGGTGGTATAGATCACAATGGTGTTATCGGCAATGCCCAGCTCATCGAGGGTATCCAGCAGCTGGCCGACATGGCCATCATGCTCCATCAGCCCTGAACCGAAGACATCCTCCGCCGAGGAAATGGGAGTCGCCAGGTTGCGACTTTCCTCCTTGAGGTGGGTGTACACATGCATGCGGCTGGTGGCGTGCCAGATAAAGAACGGCGTATCCGACTCCACTGCCCGCTTCATGAAGTCAATACTGCGCCCCAGAATCTCCTCATCGAAAGTCTTCATCCGCTCAACGGTCAGTTGGCCGGTGTCGGTCACGTCCTGGCCGTCTTCCGTGGCATAGGATTCTATGACGCCCCGGGGAAAGAACTTCTCGCGGAACTCCTCACTTTTCGGGTAATCCGCCTGCTCCGGTTCCTCGGACACATTGAGGTGATAGAGGTTGCCATAGAACTCGTCAAATCCGTGCAGGGTAGGCAGGTGGCGGTCCAGGTCCCCCAGGTGGTTCTTGCCATACTGGGCAGTCATGTAGCCCTCTGCCTTAAGGACCTCCGCGAGGGTTGGGTCCTCTTCCCGGATGCCCAGGGGGTTGCCCGGCTGGCCGACTGTGGTAAGACCGGTGCGGATCGGCAGTTGACCCATCAGGAAAGCCGCCCGGCCGGCGGTACAGCTGGGCTGGGCGTAGTGGTCGGTAAACAGCGCGCCCTCATTGGCGATGCGGTCAATGTTGGGAGTGGGGTACTGCATGCCAAAGGTATAGGCGCTCAGGGAATTCGGGGCCACGTCATCCACCATGATGGCGAGGACGTTGGGCTTTTCCTGTGCCTGGGCCATCGGTAACATAAACGCTGCGGCAAATATCATGGCGGCCAGATGGGCCGATCTCAACGGTTTCATGGTCTTTCAGCTCCTTTTGAGGTATCTAGCCGTCACCCAATTACGGGGCAACGTTGTTTGGTTCCATCGATTGCTTTCCGAAATGCAGTGGCGCCCGCCAGGACCTGAGCGGACGTTACTTGGGGGAAACAGCAGTACGAAACTGGCCCGCGCGGACCGGTATTATCGCCAAGGTTCAACTGGAACGGCACCGATACGAGATTGGCCACAGGGTTGGCCAACTGCTTGGCCTGATCGGCCAGAATCGGGGTGGCATGGCTAACCGGAACCACCAGCGCCGTCAATGTCATCAGGGGGGAAGGCTTAACGTTTACAGTGGGCACGCCTTGGTCTCCTTATCAGAACAGAGTTATTGCTCCGGAGACTGCCCAGGCCGATGCACACGGCCTGACTCCACTTTTAAACTGTAGTCAAGAATGTGGATGTATCGTAAACCTTTACGGCATTAACCTGGAGGCGGATCAGTCGCCTTGCCACACCCAGTCCTTTTGCTCGTGCCAAGGTTCGCCAATGGTCATGCGGTATCAGAGAAGCCCTTCAATCGGCATCACAGAAAAGAACCACAGCATACCGCGGTCCAGGGCATCGGTGCCCGGTTCGTCGGTCATCACCTCTCCGGTGCTGTCCGTCCAGACCAGATCGCCGTCCTCATCCAGCTCCACCCGATAGGCGCGTAGGGTCAGCTCCGGGCCAAACACGTTGGCCAGCCGTTGCGCCAATTCCGGGCTGTTCAGGATCAACCCCATCTCGGTATTCAGTCGGTGGGATCGTGGATCAAAATTGAAGGAACCGATAAACACCCGGTCACCGTCCATGGCAAACGTCTTGGCGTGCAAGCTTGAGGAGCTGCTGAGACTGCTGCCCGGACCTGACCCACGGCGTCGCTGCCGCGGCCCCACGGGCTTCATCTCATACAGTTCAACTCCCGCCTCCAGCAGTTCCTCCCGATGGCGGGCGTAACCACTGTGCACGGCAAGGACGTCAGTGGCAGCGGCGGAGTTGGTAAGTATCCGTACCTCTATACCCTGCTCTTCCAGACGCCTGAACAGGGCCACGCCGGCTTCCGTGGGCACGAAATAGGGCGACACCAGGTCCAGGGAGTACCCCGGCGGCCACATATTCTCGCCAACCTCTGCGAGCAGCAGCCGGTCGTCCGTCACCTTACCCAGAACCTTGTCCGGGTCGTCGCTGACCAGAACCCCCTCGGACCAGATAATCTCCAGCTCGCCATCCAGTAACTGGTCAAGGAACCTTTCCTGCCGCACGGCCTCCAGATAGACCTCCGCTTCGTCACTGTTCCTGACCGCCTTTACTCGAGCGCGGAAGTCCAACCGTTCAGGCGTGCCCACCGGACCGACCAGGGAGGACAACGGATACGCGGATTGGCTGGTCCAGTAATGGTCGAACTGCTCAGACACGCTGTCCACGGCAGGCCCCAGTGCCAGCACGTCCAGATCCACAAACAGGGCCCCAGGCGTGGCGCCGAAGTACTCGTCACCGATATTACGGCCACCAAGAATGGTGAGCATATTATCCGCCGTCAGCGACTTATTGTGCATCCGGCGGTTGACGCGGCTGAAGCTGGTGAAGAAGTTCAGCCACTTGGCGCTGCGGACGGAGAAAGGGTTGAAGAGGCGGATATGGACATTGGGATGAGTGGCCATGGCCGCCAGCAACGGGTCCAGACCACCAATGCCATTGTCGTCCAGCAGCATCCGCACTCGTACGCCACGTTCGGCGGCATCCAGCACTTGACCCAGCAGGAGCATGCCGGTGGTGTCCTCTTGCCAGATGTAATACTGGAGATCGAGGGTACGCTCCGCGGAGGATATCAGCAGTACCCGTGCGGCGAAGGCTGCCAGCGGGTCCGTCAGTGTGTATACGCCAGTTTTCCCGGAACTGCCGGCCTCAAGGGTCATCACCGCCTGGCCAACACGTGTATCCCTGGCCTCGTCCGGCGACAGGCGCCGCAGCGGGCTGCCGTGATCAACCACCGGCAGCGCGCAGCCCGTCAGCAACAGTACCAGTATCAGTGCGGTAAATCCCTTGCCGTATCGTCCTGATATCATGCCATTACCTCTCTGTCTCGCTGGTCACCCACCAATCGCGGTCTTACAGAGTCAAAACATTACAGAGCCTGCCGCCCGCGTCCATGATTCCGTGGTTCATGAGCCTCCCTCCAGCAAACCGGCATCCCGACACCGGTCGCGGATCTGGTCCAGCGCCTCAGGGTTGGCCAGGGCGTCCCGATTGTCTGCCTTGGCCGAGCCATTGATCAGCCGGGCAACCGCCAGCTCAACCTTCTTGCCACTGCGCGTGTAGGGAATATCCGGCACCTCGATAATGTGCTTTGGCACATGGCGGGGGCTGGCACCCTGGCGGATGCGGATTTTGAGGTTGTTCCGGAGGTCGTCGGTCAGTGCTTGCCCATCTGCCGGCACCACCAACAGCACCACTTCCACGTCACCGTCGATCTGACGACCTACCACCAGACTATCTTTGACCTCAGCGATGGTTTCCACCTGGCGGTAGATTTCGGCGGTGCCGATTCTTACACCACCCGGGTTAAGGGTGGCGTCGGAACGTCCGTAGATGATGGCACCTCCGTGTTCGGTGAATTCGATGAAATCACCATGGGCCCAGACACCCGGGAAAGTGTTGAAGTAGGCGTCTTTGTAACGCTCGTCGTCGGGGTCATCCCAGAAGCTGACGGGCATGGACGGCAGCGGCTGGCGGCACACCAGCTCGCCACGACCTGAGCTGACGGGTTTGCCATCGTCGCCGTAGGCCACGGCGTCCACGCCCAGAAAGCGGCACTGGATTTCGCCACGGCGAACCGGCAGCAGGGGTGTGGAGCCCACGAAACAGCCGCAGATGTCGGTGCCACCGGCGATGGAGCCCAGCAGTACATCCGGCGCACCGTCGCTGTAGACCCAGTCGTAATCTTCCGGCAACAGGGGTGAGCCGGTAGAGAAGACCACTCGCAGGGCGTCCAGATCCAGGCTTTTCGCCGGAGCCAGTTCGGCCTTGCGGCAGCCAGCAATGAAGCGGGCGCTGGTACCATAGTGGGTGACTTTCTCATCAGCGACGACCTGCCACAAGTAGTTCAGGTCCGGGTAGCCGGGGGAACCGTCGACGGTGATCACGGCAGCACCGGTCAGCAGGGCAGAAGCCTGCCAGTTCCACATCATCCAGCCACAGGTGGTGAAGTAGAGGAAGCGGTCCTCCGGGCCCACGTCACCGTGGAGCATCAGTTCCTTGGCGTGGTTCACCAGCAGGCCGGCATTGCCATGAACGATGCACTTGGGCTTGCCGGTGGTGCCGGAAGAATAGAGGATATACACAGGATGATCCGGCGGCAGCGGCGTAAACGAAGGCGGCTGGCCCTGTCCCTCAGCGAGGGCATCGTTCCAGTGGGTGACCTTGTCGCCGGCAATGGCAGGCTCTCCTGGCAATTGTTCGATGCTGACCACACAGCGCAGGGTGGGCAGGCCGTCTATCAGGCCGGCAAAGTCGTCCTGGCGCTTGAACACCTTGCCGCCATAACCGTAGCCATTGACCACAATCAGCGCCGCCGGCTCGATCTGTCCGAAACGGTCGAGAATCGCACCAACGCCGAAATCCGGGGAAGCGGAACTCCATATAGCCCCAAGGCTGGTGGCCGCCAGCATGCCTACCAGGGCTTCGTAGCCATTGGTGACAACACCGGCTACCCGGTCACCCTGCTGTATTCCCTTGTTGCGCAGGAAGGCTTCCAGGGCACCGGTATCGGCTTTCAACTGGGCGTAGGTGCGGCGCAGCACCGGGCGGGTTTCGCAGTAGGCCACCACGGCTTCGCGATCAGCATGCTCGCCATCCGCCAGTCGTAGCTGGTTAGCGGCAAAGTTCAGTTTCATGCCCGGGAACCATTCCGCCCCTGGCATGTCCCGCTTACCCAGCACCTTGTCGGCCGGGGTCTCACAGACCAGGCCGCAGTAGTCCCAGACCTTCTGCCAGAACGTCTCCAGGTTATCAATCGACCACTGATGCAGGGCGTGGTAATCGGCAAACGGACCGAAGCCCTGTTGCTCCAGCCAGCCCTGGAACCGGCCCATCTGGCAATTTTTCAGTGTGTCGTCCGAGGGAGACCAGACCACCGGTGATTGTTCTGTGTTACTCATCCGTCTCTCCTGTTGTTCACTGCATATGCCAGCCATGGCTGACCACGATGGACTGGCCAGTCAGGGCAGCCGAGGGGAAGGCCGCCAGATGCACCGCCAGCTCGGATACATCTTCCAGAGTGGTGAACTGCCCATCCACTGTGTTTTTCAGCATGACCTTACTGATCACTTCTTCCTCGGAAATGCCCAGCTCTTTTGCCTGTTCGGGGATCTGTTTGTCCACCAGCGGGGTGCGGACAAAGCCCGGGCAGATGATGTTGCTGCGAACACCGTACTCTGCTCCTTCTTTGGCCACCGCCCGACACAGGCCCAGCATGCCGTGCTTGGCCGCCACGTACGGCGCCTTCAGCGGGGAAGCTTCCAGGGAGTGGACCGACCCCATGTAGAGCATGGTACCGCCGCCACTGGCGTACATCTGTTTCAGTGCCGCACGGGTGACCAGGAACGCACCGTCAAGATGAACACTCATCACCTTGCTCCAGTCGGCAAAGGCCAGTTTGTGCACCGGGTCAATGTGCTGGACACCAGCGTTGGCCAAGGCAATATCAAGCCCACCCCACTTCTCCACGATGGCGGCCACACCGCGGTCGACAGCGTGCTCGTCGGTAACATCCATAGCCAGGGCCATGGCAGTGCCGCCAGCCCGTTCGATGGCATCAACGGTGTCGCCGGCGCTCTCCAGCGTTAGATCGGCGACAGCAACCCGGGCGCCTTCACGGCCATAATGTTCGGCAATGGCACGGCCGATGCCCCGCCCCGCTCCGGTGATCAAAGCTATCCGGTTTTCTAGACGCATTAGTGTTCTCTCCTTAGTCGTAAGCTATGCCGGGCAGCCAGGTCGCAATTTCGGGCACCAGGAATACGATGGCCAGGGCTATCAGCTGAATAATGATGAAGGGTATGACGCCCCTGTAGATGTCCATCACGTCGATTTCAGGCGGCGCGACACCCTTGATGTAGAACAGGGCAAATCCCACCGGCGGCGTCAGGAACGACGTCTGCAGGCACATGGCAAAGAGGATGGTAAACCACACCAGGTCAAAACCCAGGGATTGGACAACGGGTGCCACCAGCGGAAGGATAATGAGGGTGATTTCAACCCAGTCAAGGAAGAAGCCCAGCAGGAATACCGCAAACAGAATGGTCAGTACCACGCCATAGGGCCCGAACGGCAGCCCCAGCAGCGCGTCTTCGATCACCTGGTCGCCACCCAGACCTCGCAGCACCACGGAGAACGCCGTTGCACCGAGGAAAATGGCAAAAATGAAAGCCGCTGTGCGGGTGGTCTGCTGCATCGAAGCGTTCAGCACTTTCAGGTTCAGGCGGCCCGCCATCAAGGCCAGCAGCAGGGCGCCAAGGGCACCAACACCGGAAGCCTCCGTAGGCGTGGCTATACCGGCAAAAATGGAACCAAGCACACCGAGTATCAACGCGGCCGTGGGCACGACTGCCTTGGCCACCTCCCAGACAATACTCCAGGTAACCTTCTCTGTCCCTTCAGGCACCGGCGCAATATGTGGCTGAAGCAGGGGGCGGATCATTACATAGGCGATGTACATGGCGCCCAGAAGCAGCCCGGGCAGGAACGCCCCCATGAACAGATCACCCACGGATGCCTCCGGAACCGCCAGCCTGTCTGCCATCAGCACCAGCATGATGGACGGCGGAATCAGGATTCCCAGGGTACCGGTTGCACAGGCAGTGCCTACGGCAAAACCCTTGTCGTACTTGTTCTCCATCATTACCGGCAAGGAGAGCATACCCAGCAGTACCACCGACGCCCCGATGATACCAGTGGTAGCTGCCAGCAATACGCCAATGACAACCACCGTCACAGCATAGCCACCGCGGACTGCACCAAAGAGCTTTACCATGCTATTCATCAGTTTCTCGGCAACGCCGGATTGATCAAGCATGATGCCCATGAAGATGAACATGGGCAGAGCAACAAGGGTCTCGCTGTTTACGACATCCCATATTCGCTCGGGAACCAGCCCCATGGAAGACGGGTAATCGAACCAGAGGTTCGCGCCGAAGTTATCGACGGCAATTACACCAATTACAGTCCAGATTACCGCGGTGCCGCCAAGCACCCAGGCGACAGGATAGCCGGTCATCAGCAGCGCCCCGAATGTCAGGAACATGCCGATTACAAACAGGGTTTCAAGCTCCATCAGGACGCTTCCTCTTTCTTGTTACTTTCGGATTCGACCCGGATCGGCTTTGGAAAGCCGAAAAGCAGTGCGGTGACCTTCAGCAAGCGGGACAGCGCCGCCACAATAAGCAAGATAAACGACAATGCCAGAACCCCCTTCAGAACCCAGCGGTGAGGAAGTCCTGCCGGTGCCTGACTGGTTTCACCCTGCTGCCAGGAACTGAAGGCATAAGGAACCATTTCGTAGACTGCCAGCCCCAGGAAGGGCAGCAACAGAAGCAATAGACCGAAAAGCTCGATCCAGGCCTGGCCCCTGAGGGACAAGCGTTCATGGATCACGTCCACTCTTACATGACCATCAGTCACCAGCGTGTACGACAGCCCCAACAACCAGCCTGCGCCGGCCAGGTGCCACTGAACTTCTTCCAGCGTTACCGAACCAAGGCCAAAGGCATAGCGGCCAACCACGGCATAAATGATCACACCTGTGACAATCAGCCACATCCAGGAGGCGGTTTTGCCAATCCCGGAAATCACAACATCCACACCCTGACTGAGCCGGGTGGTAGGTAATTCGGTGTGATGATGAAGAAATTCCTGGGCGTCGGAAACCGATGCCCGCTTACTCTGCGGTGAGCCTTTATCTGACACCGTCATACAACGGTTCCTCGCTCAAAAAGCCGATAGTGAAAAAAGGATGGCCCCGAAGGGCCATCCAGACTTGGTTAGAAAACACCGGAACTCTGCCCGGTGCCTCTGGATCAGCCCCGGACCTTAGAGGTCGGTCGGAACATAGGCACGCTCGTCCCATATTTTATAGGTTTCCAGGAACTCGTTCTGGCTTTCATAGACGCGTTTGAAGTCAGCATCTTTGGCAGATTCCTGTTTCATTACTTTGTCAGTAACCTCTTTCAACTGCTGCAAAACCTCGCGGGGGATCTGATCAGCCTGGACGCCCTTTTCCTGGAAGCCCGCCAGAACCTTACCGTTCTTGTACTCACCTTCGGCCAGGCCAAGGGTGGTTGCAGCGGTACAGGAAGCCTCAACCAACGCTTTCTGTGCATCAGTGGTTTTGTTCCACTGGTCCTTGTTAATCAACATGTACTGGGCGGTAAACTGCTGGTGCCAGCCCGGGAACAGGTTGTACTTGACCACCTGATCAAAGCCGAGAAGCTGGTCAATAGCGGGCATGGAAAATTCAGTCGCATCAATGGTGCCTTTCTCCAGTGCCTGGTAAAGCTCACCACCAGGCATCATGGTCACGGAGGCGCCCAGTTCTTCCAGAACCTTGCCGCCCAGACCTGCAAAGCGAATCTTCAGACCCCTGTAGTCTTCCAGTGTTTCAATTGGTTGCGAATACCAGCCCGCAGTTTCTGGCCCGATAATGCCACACAGCTGAGCGTGCACGTCGAAGCCCTTGTTGGCATAGACTTCCTGCAACATCTCATGGCCGCCACCATAGTAATACCAGGCTGTGTAGGCCCAGGGCTTCATGCCAAAGGGAACAGCCGCAAACAGGGGAATCGCAGGTACCTTGCCCTGGTCGTATCCGATCCAGGTGTAACCTGCTTCAACCTTGCCATCGGAAACCGACTGCAGGATATCGAAAGGCGGAACCAGCTTGCCGGGCTCATAGACGCGAACCTGAAGGCTGCCATCGGAAGCGGTGGTGAGGTTTTCGGCAACCCAGGCACCCGGGGAACCCAGGCCGGGCAGGTTGGTCGCGAAGGCGACCGGCATTTTCCAGCGCAGGTCATCCGCGAAAGCCGATCCTGCTGTAGTAAGGGCGATCGCACCGGCGATACCGGTAAGGGCCTTGAAGAGTTTCATTGGCAAGTCTCCTAACATTGTTGTTGTATTCGGCCGGACGGGAACATTCCGACAGGCCTGATCCAAGTGTAGTCAGACATCGCAGGAAACGAGACGGACAAATAAAATATTTCGGGTCCAACGAAAGCGTCAGTCTTGTTTTCTGCGTTGTTCTGACGTCCTGCGAACAGGATATAGCAGACACTATGCCAACCATTTTTTTATTATATTTATCAGCACGTTAAAAATTTAGATAGAGAAAAAAAGACTACACATTGTCCGGATTTCAGGACAAATGTAGCCATCAGTCGTAGGGGTTTGTGCGGATGTCAGGACAGCTGTCCCGAATTCAGGACATTTTTGCCAGTTTTTCATAGAGCACTGAGCGCGAGATTCCCAGCATTTTGGCGGCGCGGGTCCGATTGCCGCGGCTTGCGACCAGGGCTTCTTCGATCGCCTGCGCCTCCGCATTGGCCAGGGTTTTGGCAAGAGGGCGCACTGGCTGTGGCACCAATGAAGAAGCCGACCGGTTACCACTGCGGGGCAAGACCTTGAAAATGGCGTCCGCATCCAGCAAACCGCCATCCTCGCCCATGGTCAGGGCCCGCTCCAGGACATTGCGAAGTTCGCGTATGTTGCCTGGCCAGTCATAACCTCCCAAGGCAGCCACACCCGCGTCGGTGATTTCGCCCCTTATCTCCAGACCATCACAGATCTCTCCCAAAAGGGCCTCACACAACACCCCCAGATCCGCCAATCGGTCCCGAAGCGGCGGTATGGGTATTTCCAGCACGTTCAGCCGGTAATACAGGTCCGAGCGGAATTCACCCTCTGCGATCATTGCCTCCAGGTTTCGGCTGGTGGCTGCAATGACACGGACATCCACTGATGCCACCTTGTTGGAACCAAGCGGCTCAATTTCACCTTCCTGCAACGCCCTCAGGAGCTTTGCCTGCAGCGGCAATGGCATATCCCCGACTTCATCCAGGAACAGCGTGCCACCGTTAGCCAACTGGAACTTACCCTCACGGGTACGGCGATCGGCACCCGTGTAAGCACCGGGCGCAACACCGAAAAACTCGGCCTCCAGGAGGTTGTCCGGAATGGCAGCAACGTTCACCCCCACAAACGGCTTTTCGGCACGTATGGAGACGGAATGAATTGCCTGAGCCAGCACTTCCTTGCCAGTGCCCGTCTCACCCAACAGCAGCACTGGCATGTCGCGGCCGGCTGCCAGCCGCGCTCGTCGTTTGACCTCCAGCGCTGCCGGGCTGGCACCAACAAAGTCGGCGAGGTTATAGCGTGTGCCACGGGTTTTTTTGGCCAGGGCCTTGCGGGCAGCCGCCAGGTCCTGATGCAGACGGCGGTACTTGGCTACCAGCGGCGTCAGTGGTTGCAGGTCGTCATAAAGAACAAACGCCACTGCCCCCATGATCCGTCCCTCGTCGTCGTAAAAAGGCAAACGGGTAACCACCAGCTGTTGCTGGTTGTGTTCCATGATATCGAGCAGCAGAGGTTTGCCGGACTCCACCACCTCCGGCATCCGGGTATGGGGAATCACCTGACGCACCAGTTTGCCTATGACCGCCTTGGGATCGCCCAGCCCCAGCAGGTGAGAGTAGCTGCTGTTGATCCAGGTAATACGGCTTTCGTGGTCAACGGCAATGGCGCCGGCGCTGGCTTCCTCGAACATGGGAAACAGGGCCTCGATCAGGTCCCTGGTGAGGCCGCTCTTGTTGTTATCTGTAAACAGCTCTGTCATGTACCCTGTACCACCGGGTTGGAAGTTATTCATGGCAATACCCATGACACCCGGCGAACCGGGTGCAGTGTCGGAAGTATATGGCGCCCCCGGTATGGGGGCAAACGAGCCGGCCCGGAATTCGGATGGGCCGGCTATGAGGCGCGTCAATCGGGGATCTGCACCTGGTCATCGCTGAACACGATGCGATCGCCGGCATCCGGATTTGCCGCGATCGGGGTCAGGTTGGCTTCGGACAGGGGTGTCGCAATATTACCTCGCGGCACTGTTCTGACCACCTGGCTGGGTGGCAGTGCCTGCTTTTCGGTAAGGTTCGCCCACACCAGGTCCAGCGCCTGGAAGTAGTAGTGATGCAGGGGTACATAGGTGTCCGCCAGTCCCGGGACCTGGATTCCGTTGAGCACATCCAGATGGTGGGCATTGAGGATTTCGTAGTACCGCAAGTTACTGTCGCTACCTTCAACCCGCTGGTTGAGGCCGAAATAGGGCCGTGACGTGTGGTTGATCGGCAGGATGGCATCGGCACGGCCAGTGACGAAGACTGCCGGCTTGCCTTGCAGGTTCCCGGAGGCGCGAACCTGTTCAATGCCATCGGCAATACGGTCTGCCATCTCCGCTGCAGTGCCAGAAAGCGCCGCTCCGGAGGTAACATCGGTTCCCACCGCAAGACTTCTCAGGCATAGCAAGGCATCCAGACCATAATCCAGCTGACTGGAACTCGGCGAGGCACTGGCTGCAAGGTTAGTGGGCTGGCCTTCGGCGTTGTCATACACCAGGTTCACCCCGGCGCTGGGTGGAATCCCGTTGCTCGCGGAGAACAGGGCCGCCTCCCGGGCACCACTGAGTGGCGTCACTGCTCCCGTGGCATCGGTAGCGGCCAGGCTGATGTCACAGAGCCTGTCTGCCACACCCGCTTCAGCGTAGGCGTTGGCATAGGTCACCGAAATACTCTGGGCCACCGCCAGTCCGAAATGGATGGGTGCCAGCAGGTTCTGCTCGGGCTGAATGCCCAGGTCCTCCTCCAGGATGCGCAGCGCGTCGGTCGCACGGTCATCGGTAGTGGCGCCCGTCACCAGTCCCTTGTTGGCAAGGGAGTTACAGATGTTCTCCGCAACCGTGAAGTTGTTGAATACGGCGTTCAGGGGCGCCACATCGCGGACTTCCGGTGCGATATTGGCACAGCCCTGATACACCGCCAGCGCTGTGGTGTAATCCAGCAGGCTGCGACTGTGTTCAGTAATTTCGGGGCCGCTGCCCTGACGAATGGTGAAA
The DNA here is from genome assembly GCF_005298175.1 of Marinobacter panjinensis. NCBI lineage: Bacteria > Pseudomonadati > Pseudomonadota > Gammaproteobacteria > Pseudomonadales > Marinobacteraceae > Marinobacter > Marinobacter panjinensis. The sequence goes on along the minus strand of NZ_SZYH01000001.1, from coordinate 2,858,681 downwards.
CTGGTGTCCACCTGAGGATTGACGTTGGGCTCCGACACCGCCACACCGTCGATCAGCCCGCGATCGTCCAGCTCTGCAGCCCGGACGGAGGCGCCACCGCCGTTGGACACACTGGATGCAATCACCAGGGTGTTCTTCGGCCGCACCTTGATCACTTTGCGACCATTACCGGTTTCCTGTCCGAATTTCTCGTTAAGCACATAAAAGCCAAATTCGATGGACTGGAGCACATGACGGCCCCAATCCGCTTCGGGATTGACCTGTGAATGGGCATGCTTATAGGCAAAGCGGTCGGGCCAGGCAACATTAAAATCAGCACGTTCCTGGTCGCTCAGGTCAGCCCGGAACTGCACCGGCTCATCGGCCCGGGTCAGGGTGCCATCAATACGCTGGGCCGCATTGGTGGCCAGGTTGTGGGAACCGGTACCGGTACCCTTATCGGTGTAGACCACCGCACAACCTTTTTTCAGCCCCCATTCCCCGGCCGTACCAATGGCACCGTAGATACCTCTGGAACCCGACGACGGCGCCGTAATCATGCAGGCCTGGTGAGGGTTGAAACTGTCCGGCACCTGGACCATGACGGTAACGGGTACATCACTGCCCTCGACCGACATGTACGCCAGGTGCTCTTCTCCCGCAACCAGACCTTCACCCCCATTACCAACCTGGGGTCCGAAAAACTCGCCATAACCACCACCGGGGACCGTATCTACGAGAGCGCGATAGTTGTTGTAAATGGCCAGCGTTCGCAGCTCCTCCGGAGTGGGATTGAGCGGATCGTCAAATACCGGCGCCGTTCCACTGGCAAGGCCGCTGGCACCGAGCCCACCGGTCAGCAGGTCATTGGTGGTGCCATCATATTGACTAGACTGTATATCGCCCTGAATGAAATCAGGAAGTTGGTTGAAAGGCGAGTTGCCTTCTTTAAAGCCGGACACGATTAACGCGACCGCACCGATTAATATGCATTGCAGTAATGTTTTCATAATTTTCCCTGTTGTTTTTGTTAGACATCGGAGCCGGGCGCACAAGAGAGAAGCCAGGCACCACCTTTGTGGCCATGCGTATCCTGTGCCAATACACCAGGTCTTTGATAATTAAGACATTATCAAAATACTTCGAATATCCGTGGGGGGGAGTTTCCGGATAACCGGACAGTCGTAAGCCTGCAAAAAGGCGAGAGATAGGATTTGGTTGCGCTCAGTGCAACATTGGGAAGGGTGTAGTGATATCCGGACGCCGTCTTGTTTTCCGGACACCTCCCGCGTCTGACCACGGAAGGACATCCGCCAGCGCGCTTCAGCCGTATCTGTTCCTGTTATCAGACAACTGACGGAAAACTGATGATCCCTTCACACCTACTGGTCCTGTTTGCCAGTATTTTGCTGAGTGCCTGCGCGTCTCACCAGAACGCACCGAAGCAGGCAGTGCCAGTGCCGGAAACCGACTTCACCACCGAGACAGGCATCACCTTCTCGCCTGCCGGCTGGCCCCAGGCCCTGCAGGCTGACCTTTACCTGCCTGAAAGCAGCCAACTCCGGCCGACCGTACTGCTGGTTCACGGCGGCGGCTGGGAGCGGCGCTCACGGGCGGATATGGCGTGGATTGCCGAGCGCCTTGCCAGCCGGGGTTTTGCAGTGATGAACATTGACTATCGCTTTGCCCCGGAACACACCTTCCCCGCCCAGCTGTACGATTTGCAGGTCGCCATGAACTGGCTTGACCACAAGGCCGACACCTACCACCTGGACCGGGAAGCCATCAGTGCGTTCGGGTTTTCCTCCGGCGCCCACTTGGTCAGCCTGATGGCCCTCGTCGCTGAATCCCGCCATCCGTTAAACCAGCCCCACGGAGGCATGCATGCCAGACCAGCGGCCGTTGTTGCCGGTGGTCTGCCGAGCGACCTGCGGGCCTTCGGCTCCGGGAAACTGATCCGCCAGTTCCTTGGCGGCGAGCAGGAAAGCATGCCCGCCGTCTACCAGGCCGCTTCACCAATCACCCACATCACCACCGGCGCCCCGCCGTTCTTTCTGTTCCATGGCGCCCAGGACATGCTGGTTCCTGTCAGCCAGGCAAAGGAGTTCCGTGCCCGCCTGGCAGACCATGGCGTTGAGACCGAGCTTTACCTGATGTATCTGCGAGGCCATATAACCAGTTTCCTGACTGCAGGTAATGCCGTCGGTAAAGCGACGGAATTTCTGGTGCGGCACACGGTCAAGGCTCCGCCGGTCAGCCAGGGCACAAACTGAACACAGCGAAGGTCAAAGTGTCACAAACGGGGCCACGGTCAGTGCCAGAATAATCAAAATGGCAAGGCAAGCCGCAACTGTGGTGACCGGCTTCTGGCGCAGCCGATACCAGAATCCACCGGTTCGCCCTTCCGCCAGGTCCCGCCGGTATGCTTCGCGCTGATGCTGCAAACGCTCTCTCTGATAGTCTTCCAGCAGTTTCCTGGCACGCCGGGCCTCGTCGTTATCATGGACCCAGAAACCACCCATGCTGATGCCCCAGCGGCTGGGCGGAGTTTCGTAATAGGGGATATCGTGGGCTTCAAACAGCTCACGGATTTCGTCCGCTTCGTCGTCGGGAACATGACGGAGGTTCATGAGGTGGTTGGTCATGGTATGTCTGGCACCGGGTTATGGGATACCCTTATCCTAGCATTCCGGGATGGTTCTCACCGCCCAGTTCACCAGGATAATCAATGCCAGACAGCGCGATTCGACGATTATTGGAGTTTGACCACCAGGTTCAGCGAGACCGCGACCAAAGCGCGGCTTTCCTGCACCGGCGGGACCGCCGTTTTGCCCTGGAATCCCGTGAGAAGGGTCTGTCACCGGGCCCGGAACTGTGGCTTCAGCACATCCGCAGATTGCGCCCGCCACTACCCACCGACGACCCTTTGCGTCAGTGGCGGCACCTGACTACGGGTTTTGCACTTGTGGGCCTGGTCACGGGCGTTATGGCCATGCTGGGGCTGTTGTTCTACGACGGGGGCCAGAGAATCAACCTCACGGTTATCCTCGCGTTCGTATTGCTCCAATGCCTGCTGGCCGCAATCACCACTGTGCAGGCCTTCGCCGGCTGGCAGCCCTGGCGCTGGCTGTTACGAAAGTTCTCGTTGACGGGCTCCTCCAGCGCGTTGCGGCCGTTGCAACCCATGCTGATGGCCCGCGCTGCCCACGCCGGCGGACTGATGTTTGGTCTGGCCGGATTGCTCACCCTGCTGGTGCTTGTGGTGATTCAGGATCTCGCCTTTGGCTGGAGTACGACCCTCGACACCGGCTCCGACAGCTATTACAGACTGCTGGCGACCCTGGCCACGCCCTGGCAGAACCTCTGGCCGGCCGCAGTGCCCGACAGGGACCTGGTGGACGCTACCCGTTTCTTCCGCAGCAACGACAGGGGCAACGCTGATCCCGCGCTCTGGGGGCGCTGGTGGCCTTTCGTTGCCATGGTGTGGAGCACCTATGTCATTCTGCCCAGGCTGGTGCTACTGGCACTGGCGGTAGTCCATCCGGGCCTGCGGGCCCGCAGGGAACTGGCCAGCCACCCCGGCATGATCGCGCTGCAGTACCGCATGGAAACCCCGGCACTGGATACCGGCAACCGACACAATGACGCCGGTGACCAGCCGGATACCAACACCTCGGGGCAACTGCATTCGCTGCCAGCCGGGCAGGTTCTTATCCGCTGGGCAGGTGCCGGTGAACCCGAACTCCCGGACGCCCTGTCAGCCGGCTACCGCGACATTCTTGCAGCGGGGGGCAATGCTTCCCTTGAGGATGACCATCGAATTATCCGGCAGGCCGGGCAGGTTCTTGCGGCCACCCCCAACCCTGCTGTCCTGGTGGTGACCCGCAGTTGGGAGCCGCCGACCGGAGAACTGGCGGATTTCCTGGGCGAAGCCCGCAAGGCCTGGCCGGCAACGACCCTCATTGCGCTGGTGCCTCTGGCGGCGGAACCGGATCAGCCCCCACCGGAGCATCAGGTGAGCCAGTGGCTGCGGTTTGCCGACAGATGCGGAGACAGCCATATCGTTGTCAGCACTCCGGACCTGGCCTCCCAGGAGGCCCGCATTCACCGCGCACTTCAGCATGAGCACCGACAATGACCGCCCCCGTATTCGCCGTGGTTGGCCATCCCAACAAGGGAAAGTCCAGCGTTGTGGCCACCCTGTCCCAGAACGATGCCATCGCCATTGCCCTGGAACCCGGGACGACCCGCCAGCGCCAGGAATACCCCCTGACCGTGGACGGCAAAACCCTGTATACACTGGTAGATACTCCGGGTTTCCAGCGCCCCCGGCGGGTGCTGGAATGGCTGGAAGCCCATAGCATTTCCGCCTCGGATCGGGCAGAAACCGTGAAGGCGTTTATTATCCAGCACCGTGACGACGGCGGATTCACCGATGAATGTGAGTTGCTGACACCCCTGACCGAAGGTGCAGGAATCATTTACGTGGTGGACGGCTCTGTACCCTACAGCGCACAACATGAGGCTGAAATGACCATCCTGCGCTGGACCGGACGACCGAGCCTGGCGCTGATCAACAGTATTGGCGAAGACGATTACAGCGATACCTGGGCACAGGCGCTTGGCCAGTTCTTCCAGGTTGTCCGCAAGTTCGATGCGGTTAGCGCTCCATTCGAACAACATCTCAGCCTCTTGCGAGCGTTTGGCCAGCTCGAGCCCGACTGGGAGCGACCACTGGAGCAGGCTACGGACTTTCTCCTTGCCCAGCGCCGTCAACGTCGGACCGAAGCGGCCGCGAAGATTGCACGCACTCTGGAAGAGATGATGTCGTTTCGGGAGAAACGCACGCTGACCACGCTCCAGACCAGCGAAATGTCCGACGAGGAGCTGGCCCGACAATTGCGAACCAGCTGGTATCACAACCAGCGAAAACGGGAGCAACAGCTGCGAATCGCCATCGAAAAGCTTTACGAGCATCACCGTATAGAGCGCCAGGAAGCCGAACTTGAATGGCACAGTGAACACGACCTGTTCAGCGAGGACAGCCGCAAGGCCTGGGGCGTCAACCGCCGTTACCTGGCAACGGCCGGATTCGGGGCCGGTGCTGTAGGCGGCGCCGGCGTGGATGCACTGACCCTGGGCCACTCATTGGGAGCCGGTGCCCTGGTCGGTGGATTGATTGGTGCTGCGGGCAGCTATTTTTACGGCGACCGCCTGACTTTACCGGTGCTCAATACCGGGGTACTGACCAACGGGCTCAGAACCGCTGTTTTTGGTCCTGTACAGGACAGTCAGTTCGGCTATGTTGTATTAGGAAGGGCAATAAATCACTGGTGGCATATCAGCCATCGTAATCACGCCGGTCGCGAACTGCTCGACCTGGCACCGGCGGACAACCACTGGCTGGAGCATCTTGACCGGGTCAATCGTCAGGTCATTCATAGGGCCCTTGAACGCTGTCGTAAACAGGGAGCCCTGGATGACAAAACCCGGTTTGCCTTGGCCGCTGCCATTGAGCAGGCCATGAGCGCCTACGACGATTGGCTGTTGAACCGAACATAACCGGGATGTGTATACTGTAGGACTGCTCCATCAAATAACGAGGGATAAGTATGAAAATTGTACGAGTTGAGGACATCATCGGCACCGAGCGCGAAGTAACCGGACCGGGCTGGACCAGCCGCCGCATGCTGCTCAAAAAGGATGGCATGGGCTTTTCATTCCACGAGACCATTATCCCTGCCGGGGCTGAACTGAATCTCTGGTACAAGAATCACCTGGAGGCGGTCTATTGCGTCGCTGGCAACGGCACCATCCTCGACAAGGCGACGGGTGAAACCCACGAAATTTCTGACGGAACCCTTTACGCACTGGACAAGAACGACCCCCACACCCTCCGCGGTGGTACCGAAGACATGCGCCTGATCTGCGCCTTCAACCCACCTGTCACCGGCCGTGAAGTCCATGACGAAGACGGTGCTTACACTTTGGATACCAGCGACGTTTAAGCCTGGCCTCAGTGGCTGACGCTTCAGAGATCACAACACCGCCACCGGCAGCAAAGCTGCTTCCGGTGGCGGTGTTGCTTTGGCTTGCAGGTGTTTACCTGCGCATACCGGTGCTGGTGGCACCGCCCCTGGCCCCGTTTATCAGCGACGACCTCGGCCTGTCCCAGGCCCTGACCGGGGCACTCACCACCCTGCCCATACTGATGCTGGCGATCGGCTCCATGCCCGGCTCACTTGCGATCGCCAGACTAGGGCCACGGAACACCCTGGCGCTGGCCATGGTAATCATGGTCATAGGTTCTGCCGGCCGCGGCCTCTCCCCGGATACCGTCACACTCATGCTCGCCAGCGCCGTTATGGGCCTCGGCGTCGCCATGATGCAACCCTCCCTGCCGGCATTGTTGCCCCGATGGCTAGAGCCCCGCCACCTGGCCATCGGCTCTGCCATCTACATGAACGGCATGCTGATGGGCGAGTTCATCGGCGCCGGCATCACCCTGCCGGTATTGATGCCATTGCTGGATAACAGCTGGCGAGCCACCCTGCTGGCCTGGTCACTGCCCGGTTTACTGGTAGCTGCAGCCCTGTTCCTCCCGCGCCGAGACATGGCCCGACCGGTACGAAAACCCTCCTGGCTGCCTGACTGGAAAAACCCTCTCACCCTGAGAATCGGCCTGCTACTGGGCTTGTCCGGCTCCCTGTTCTTCGGCTTGAACGCTTATATGGGCAACCTGCTGGAACAGCAGGGCAACTTTGAAATGCTGGCGGATGCCCTGTTCTGGTACAACTTCGCTCAGGTGATCGCGTCGCTGGTAATGCTGAAAATGGCCAGATACTGGGTGGGCCGGAAACTCCCCATCATAGTAGCAGCTAGCTGCAGCATCATCGGTACCATTGGCACGCTGCTGCTAGCCGGCTGGTGGGCCATCGCCAGTGCGACCTTTATGAGTTTAACTGCGGGCATTCTGCTGATCTTGTTGGTGGCGTTACCGCCAGTACTGGTGGAATCCAAAGAAACCGGAAGATTGTCTGCAGGAAACTTCCTGGTCGGTTACACCCTGGCGTTTTCGGTCCCCATGATCGGCGGGCTACTGGCTGACTGGGGCGATGACGCCCGCTATGCGATAGGTTTTATCATCGCTTATTGCGTGCTTGTACTTCCTTTGACCTTTACCCTGGACCTCAAACGACAGAAGGGCCAACCCGAGGGTTGACCCTTTATCTGGTGCTATTGGTCAGCGCTTTGCCTGGCCGCGGGGCGGGGGTAATTTTTCCTTGGAAATGGAACTCGCTTCGCTCAAACACCCATTTCTGGCGGAAAATTTACCCCCACCCCACGTCCTTACCGATGGCTTAGATATAGTAGTCTTTTAACGGGGGGAAACCGTTGAATTCTATTGCGCTGTAGGTTGTGGTGTAGGCACCCGTGGACAGCCAGTACATTCGGTCGCCAATGGCCAGGTTCAGCGGCAACGGGTATTTGTGGTGCTCGTACATGATGTCGGCACTGTCGCATGTCGGACCCGCAATAACACAGTCTTCGCCTTCACCCGATTTCTCGGTATAGATCGGAAACTTGATGGATTCATCAAGCGTTTCGATCAGGCCACCAAACTTACCGACATCGGTGAATACCCAGCGATGCAGGGCAGTGCGGGACTTCCGTGAAATCAACACTACTTCACTCACCAGAACACCGGCATTGGAGATCAGTGAACGACCAGGCTCAATAATGATCTCGGGCAACTCGTCGCCAAAGTCCTCGTCAAGAAACCGCTTGATCTCTTCGGCGTAGGTTTTCAGGTCGTTGGTACGGGTGATGTAGTTGGCCGGAAAGCCGCCGCCCATGTTGATCATCTTCAGCTCAATGCCGTCTTCTTCCTTCAGGCGCTCGAAGATCACCTTCACCTTGCCCAGCGCTGCGTCCCACGCGCCAATTTCCCGTTGCTGGGAACCCACGTGGAAAGAAACACCGTAAGGCACCAAGCCCAGGTCGCGGGCCAGGATCAGCAGGTCCATGGCCATGTCGGTCTGGCAGCCGAACTTGCGGGACAGGGGCCAGTCGGCAGTCAGGGTGCCTTCGGTAAGAATGCGTACATACACATTGGAGCCGGGGGCTGCCTTGGCGATGTTGCGCAGGTCCGCTTCCGAGTCGGTGGCATAGAGGCGCACGCCTTTCTCATAGAAAGTGCGGATGTCCCTGGCCTTCTTGATGGTGTTGCCGTAACTGATACGATCGCCGGTTACACCCAGACCCATGACCTTCTCGAGTTCATACACAGACGCAATATCAAAGCTCGCACCCTTGTCCCGCAACATGGTCAGAACCTGCGGCGCCGGGTTGGCCTTTACCGCGTAGTAGACGTTGGCATAGGGAAAGCCTTCCACCAGTTCGTCGTACTGACGGTCGATGGTGGCGGTATCGATAACGACGCAGGGCGTTTCCTTTGTATCGGCAAATGCCTTGATACGGGCAAAGGTCTCGGCGGTGTAGTAATCAGCGATGATGGCGTTGGCAGACTCGGTCATGGATAGTGTTTCCCTCCACGGGGTAAACAGGCATAAAAAAGGGCACCACAGCGACGCTGCGGCACCCGGTAATGACGCGATCATCGGGCTTTTTCGGAACCCCGGATATGAGCATATCTACCCATAAGTATCAGCCGCTCTGCAAAAACGGGAATCTGATCCGGAATTACACCGCAACCGGCCATACCGGCGCAGGCCCGGTGGGTCCATCTGGGTCTTCCGGCTCGGCCTGTTGCTGCAGGTAGTCCAGAATGGCAGACTTCAGGTCACCGGGCTGACCCAGCCCTTTATTTCCGAACAACCGGTTGAACTCCAGCACGTAGGGGTAACCTTCCACCAGCGCAATATCAAAACCCGCATGGTCCACGCCCAGCTCTCTCGCCAGCCGCAGCGCCAGGTTCGTTACCACGGGCGGAACCGGGCTGTTATCAATACGTCCACCCTGCGACACGTTGTTATAGAACCCCTGATCCGCCTGGGTCCGCCAGTAAGCGGATACCACCCGGTCCCCGACAATCACCACCCGCACATCCCGGTCGATCGGCAAATATTCCTGAGCATATAAAACACTGGTCCTCTCACAGTAACGCTGCCAGTCGGCCCGGTTCTCGATCAGCCATACCCCTTCGCCCATGCTCGCCTTCGGTAACTTGGCTACAAACGGCAGCACCATGGCATCCCACACCACCTGTTGTTCCTCAGGGCCGTTGGCCTCTATCAATGTCCATGGAGTGTGCTCCGGAGCCACCACCTGGAAGGCACGGGTCATCTCAACCTTGTCGTGGCCAATCCGATAACTGGCAACGCTGGGAAACACCCGGCATTTCAAGCCATAAACCAGGGCATTCAACTGCCAGTATTCCGGGAACAGAACCCAGTCTGCGCTTTTAAGCAGTTCCTTGTGGGCCAGGAACTGTTCGGGCTTGAGTACTTTGGTATCCGGGAAGCCCAGGGTGCGGAATATGTCGAAGGAAACCAGTTTCATGTGGGTGGGTGCGTGGTTGAGTTGGTCGCATTTTATACAGGTTTTGGTTGGGTGCAATGGTTATTTGCTTGGTAGGACTGTTGGGGTTGGAGGAGGGGTATGGGGGTGTTTTATTTTTCAAATGAAAATGAACTCGCTGCGCTCAGACACCATTTTCTTTATTGAAAAATAAAACACCCCCATACCCTTAGTTAACGCCAGTTGTCGTGGCGATTTACCAAGGTTTTGCCCGGTTTTGCCTGGAAGTCTGTTATCTCTACACCTGAAACTGTGTCCGTCCAAAAAGACTTGAAGTCAAACCACAGCCCAACCAAAGCTTTCCGTAACGACATCACCATTTTCAGTAAGAGCGGGGTGGTGGGGGTATTTTTCCGCCAGGAATGGGTGTCTGAGCGAAGCGAGTTCCATTCCCAAGGAAAAATACCCCCACCACCCCGATCCCCACCAAAATCATCCGTCTTACCAAAGCCAAAGCCAAAGCTAAAGCCAAAGCCAAAGCCAAAGCCAAAGCCAAAGCCAAAGCCAAAGCCAAAACTGACAGAAATCATTGCCAGAACAACAAACATACCTTAACCTTGAACGCGAACTATTATCATTATTGATATCGACAAGGAGAAAACGATATGAGAAAACAGACCCTGGCTCTGCTGACCTGTGCTGCCCTGACGTTTCCGGTAACTTCGTTTGCTGGCGAGGTTGAACACTATGAAGGTAAAGAATCCGCCAACCTGAAGGAAGCCGTAGAGAACTTTTCTGAGTACAACGAAAAACTCGAGAAGATACTGGAAGGAGAACTGACTCCGGAGGCCATGAACGAGATCCATCAGCTTACCTATACCCTGGAAAACGCCCTCGGCAAGATCAACGAGCAGTTCGACGGACTGGCGGAAACACTGGAAGAAATACACCTTGCCTCCGAAAGCGCCGATACTGAAGCCGTTGCGAGCAATGGCGAAAGCTATCTGGAAACCAGCCGCACAGTCATCGAGTAAACCTCGCGGACAACCGGTACTCTCGCTGCTACCCTTGAACCTTAACGGCAAGGGAAAGCAGCGATGCCCGGTTTTGATGACAGAGCAAACGAACTACTGAACAGGATCCGGGAGGATTACGAGTCCGGAGCCACAGCGCTGGCGCTGGAAACACTCAAGGGCCTGGAATCGTATGTGGAGGCGACCGAGCCTGCTTCCAGCGACCTGGCAACGTTACTCACAGAACTTCGCAATGCCCGCCCCAGCATGATCGTGATTGGCAACGCCATGGCGAGGGTGGAGTCACGACTGGCAAGCGGGGAGACGCCACTGGTGGCGGTTAACCGGGTTACCCACGAGCTGGAAAACGCCAGTGCCGCCATAGCCCAGCATGCCCGCCAGAAAATTCCCGCCAATGCCGTGATTATGACCCACAGTGCCAGCTCGGTGGTGCTGCAGCTGTTTCGCCTTCTGGTACGGGAGCAACACACCTTTTCTGTCATCTGTACCCAGAGCAGCCCCGGCTTCGAGGGACATCAGCTCGCCCGGTCGCTGAATGACATGGGCGTACCGGTCACCCTGATTACCGATGCCCAGATGGCCTTGTTTGTTCCCCAGGCGGATGTGGTGGTCACTGGTTGTGATACCTGGCTTGTGGATGGGCATTTCATCAATAAAAGTGGAACCCGCCTGCTTGCCCTGGCAGCCCGTGCTCATAACAAACCTTTCTGGGTGCTGGGGGACAGCTTCAGACACAGTGATCAGACCAGCGAGCAAGTCACCCTGGAAGAAATGCCAACCAGCGAATTGCTCGCCCCAGCGGGTGAGTGGATTACGCCCCGGAATGTCTATTTCGAAACCATTCCGGAATCGCTGATTACCGGCAGAATCAACGAGCAGGGCGTTTTTTCGTTCCCTGGCTCGCCTCGGCAGTGAACGGGTCTTCCGGCCAGGGGTGTTTGGGATAGCGCCCGCGCATGTCCTTGCGCACCTCCGGGTAGGCGTTGCACCAGAAGCTGGCCAAGTCCGCCGTGACGGCGAGGGGGCGCTGGGCCGGGGAGAGCAGGTGGATAACCACTGGCACCCGGCCGCCGGCGACGGTCGGGGTTCTGGTCCAGCCGAACAGCGCCTGGAGCTTGGCGGCCAGTACCGGCCCGTTTTCCACCGTGTAATCCAGTGTCACCGACTGGCCACTGGGAATCGTCAGGCGGGTTGGTACCAGTTCTTCCAGTGACTGTAGTTGCCGGTAGTCCAGCAGGCTGGCAAGTGCCTGGTTCAGGTTGAGCTTCTCCAGGTCGCGCCAGCGATCCATTCCTGCCAGGAAGGGCCCGAGCCAGGTTTCCAGATGATCTGTCAGCCAGCGCTCGCTGACGTCTGGCCAGTCACCGGGAAAGCAACGGGCCAGCAGGGAAACCCGGGCAAGCCACTGTTCAGCAATTGGCGTCCAGGGCAGGCTTTTGAGTCCTTTTTTACGCACCGCCGCCAGCAGGCCCTGCTGCACCAATTCCGGGGATGGGGCCGGCAAGGCGGTTTCTTCCAGTACCAGTTGCCCCAGTTTTCTCACGCGGCGGGCTATGACCGTTCCGCGCTT